>NZ_CP130886.1:6063410-6669751 GCF_030622045.1 Planctellipticum variicoloris
TGTCCGATTTGAGATTTGTTTGGATTCCGGGTTTCGGATTTCGTGTTTCGTCCTGCCAGCAGGGAACTCACGGAAGTCGCCCCGCATGGTCCAGGATTGCCGGCCGTGCCTGAGCGGCCTATAAATTCCTCTGGACATTTGCCCGCTGGAGTGCGGGTTTCCTTCCTCCCTGAGAGCACCACACCCTTGCCCGAACCTATGCGTGATGAGCTGCAGGTGCAGCACCGGACGGCGGTCCTGGTGGCCGTCGTCGAGTCTTCCCGGAAGCTCGACCGAGACCAGGTGCTCGACGAGCTGAAGGGGCTGGTGAAGACTGCCGGGGTGACGGTGGTCGGCGAGCTGGTGCAGATGCGGGCCAAACCGCATCCCAGCACGTGCCTGGGGAAAGGCAAGATCGAAGAGCTGAAGAGCCTGGTCGAGGCGACCGGGGCCGAGCTGGTGATCTTCGACAACAACCTGTCGCCTGCCCAGGGCCGGGAGCTGGAGCGGGAAGTCGACCGGGTCATCGTCGACCGGAGCGAACTGATTCTGGACATTTTCGCCACGCACGCGCGGACCTTCGAGGCCAAGCTGCAGGTGGAGCTGGCCCAGCTCATGTATACGCGAACCCGCCTGAAGCGGATGTGGACCCACCTGGAACGCATCGACGGCGGCATCGGCGCCGGTCGCGGTCCGGGTGAAAAGCAGATCGAAATCGACCGCCGGCTGATCGGCACGCGCATTTCCGAGCTGAAGCGGCGGATCAGCGAAATTGAAGTCCGCCGGGAGCGAATGGTCCGGCAGCGGGAATCGCACGCGCTGGTCTCGCTGGTGGGGTACACCAATGCCGGCAAGAGCACGCTGATGAATGCGCTGACCGGGTCGGACGTGTACGTCGCCGACCAGCTCTTTGCGACGCTCGACACGCGGACGCGGAAGTGGCGCGTGCCGGGCTGGGGGGATGTGCTGCTGAGCGATACGGTCGGTTTCGTGCGGGATTTGCCGCACCAGCTCGTGGCCAGCTTCAAGTCGACGCTGGAAGAAGCCCGGCAGGCGGACCTGCTGCTGCACGTCGTCGACGCCAGTAATCCGGAGGCGGAGGAGCAGGCCGAGACGGTCGAGAAGGTGCTGGAAGAGATCGGCGTCGAGATCCGCAATTTCGTGCTGGTGCTCAACAAGTCGGACGCGGTCAAGGACCGGGAAATCGTCGACGTCCTGCGGGCGAAGTACGCCTGCTCGGTGACGGTCAGCGCCGTGACGGGGGAGGGGTTCGACCAGCTTGCGGCGATCGTGGCGGAACGGCTGGGGAACGGTTTCGTCGACGTCGAAGTGGAAACCTCGGCGGGGAACGGCAAGCTGTTCGCGTACCTGGCGGAGCACTCGGAGATTCTGGACCGGCAATACACGGACTCGCGCGTCACGCTGACGTGTCGGCTGCCGCGCCCGCTGCTGTGGCGGATCCAGGGGGAGGACACCGAGGTGCGGGTGACGGAGCGGTTGTCGGTGGTGAAGTAGGGGGCGTCTTGGGGTGACGAGTGTCCCCCCGGCCTGAATGGCCGGGGGCTAAGAGGTTGGGAGTGATCGGGGTCTTGTCGGTCGAACCTGCGGGACGCATACTCAATTGAGCATCCGCCCGTGATCCTCCTGACGAAGTTCCCGCCATGCCCGATCCCCTTGATGCATACCGCCAGCAGGTGACTCGCCGGCAGTTTTTTGGACGCAGTGCACTTGGGTTAGGGACTGCGGCGCTCGGCGGGTTGCTGCAGCGGGACGGGCTGGCGGCGGCTCCTGCCGGCGGACGCCTGCCGGGGCTGCCGCATGCGGCGCCCAAAGCGAAGCGGGTGATCTATCTGTTTCAGAACGGGGCGCCGACGCACGTCGACCTGTTCGACTACAAACCGCTGCTGAAAGAGATGCACGGCAAGCCGGTCCCAGAGGAGTATCTGGGGGAGCGGCGGTTCAGCACGATGACCGGCGATCCCAAGGGAAAGCTGATGCTGGCCCCGGTCGAGCCATTCCGCCAGCGGGGCGAGTGCGGGGCGTGGGTCAGCGATTTCCTGCCATACACGGCGTCGATCGTCGACGACCTGTGCTTCGTCAAGAGCCTGCATACCGAGGCGGTCAATCACGCGCCGGGGATCACGTTTTTTCTGACGGGGTCGGAGCTGCCCGGCCGGCCGTCGATGGGAGCGTGGCTGACGTACGGGCTGGGGAGTGACACGGAGGAGCTGCCGGCGTTCGTCGTGATGACGTCGATCAGCAAGGGGACGAGCTGCGGGCAGATTTTCTACGACTTCTACTGGGGCTCGGGTTTTCTGCCGTCGCGGTATCAGGGGGTGAAGTTCCGCGGGAGCGGCGACCCGGTGCTGTACCTGTCGAATCCGGACGGGATCAGCCGGGAGATTCGCCGGGGGGTGCTGGACGACATCGCGCGGCTCAACGAGATGAAGCTGCAGGAGTTCGGCGATCCCGAGATTGCCACGCAGATCGCGCAGTATGAGATGGCCTATAAGATGCAGGCCAGCGTGCCGGAGCTGACCGACTTCTCAGATGAAACGCAGGCGACGCTCGACATGTACGGACCGCAGGTGCTGGAGCCGGGGACGTTTGCACACAATTGCCTGATGTCCCGCCGGCTGGTGGAGCGGGGCGTGCGGTTCGTGCAGCTCATGCACGCCGGGTGGGACCAGCACAACAGCCTGACGACCGAGCTTTACACGCAATGCAAAGACACCGATCAGCCGTCGGCGGCGCTGGTGCAGGACCTGAAGCAGCGGGGGCTGCTGGACGACACGCTGGTGGTGTGGGGCGGGGAGTTCGGGCGGACGCCGTTCATTCAGGGGAACATCAACGACCGTCCGCGCTGGGGTCGGGATCATCACCCCTATGCCTTTACGCTGTGGATGGCGGGGGGCGGCGTCAAGCCGGGGCTGACGTACGGGGCCTCGGACGATCTGGGGATGAACGTGGCGACCGATCCGGTCCACGTGCACGACGTGCAGGCCACGATCCTGCACCAGCTCGGCATTGACCACGAGCGGCTGACGTACCGGTTTCAGGGCCGGGCGTTTCGGCTGACGGATGTGTTCGGGAAGGTGGTGGAGGGAGTGCTGGGACAGGCTTGAACTGCGGCAACACCCATTGAGCCGCTCTCCATATGCTGCACGTCGTCCTTCCAGCGAGCCAAGTCGCCATGTCCGCACCCCGTCAACTTCGAGAACTGCTGGCCCGGCCGGGGATCATCCGGAGCCTGGCGCCGCATGACGTATTCTCGGCCAGAATTATGGAACAGGCCGGGATCGAGCTGCTGTTTCTGGGAGGCTTCGGGGCCTCGGCGAGCCTGCTGGGGCTGCCGGATACGGGGCTGATTACGCAGACTGAAATTGTCGAAGCCGCCCGGCGGATGACGTCGGCCGTCCGCGTGCCGGTCATCGTCGACGCAGACACCGGGCATGGGGACGTGCAGAATATTGTCCGGACCGTGCGCGAGCTGGAGCGGGCCGGGGCGGCGGGCCTGCTCCTGGAGGATCAGGTCTTCCCGAAACGCTGCGGCCATTTTCCGGGGAAGCAGGTGACCAGCGCGGAGGAGATGCTGGTCAGGTTGCGGGCGGCGCTCGATGCGCGCGTCGATCCGGACTTTACGATCATTGCCCGGACCGATGCGTTGACGGTGCATGGCGTGGACGACGCCATCGGCAGGGCGCAGCAGTATGCCGAGGCGGGGGCCGACGTCTGTTTTGTCGAAGCCCCCCGGTCTGTCGACGAGCTGGCGCGGATTGCGCGGGAGATTCCCCGACCGCAGCTTGCGAACATGCTGGTCGGCGGTGCGACGCCGATCCTCTCTGCGGCCGATTTGGAGCAACTCGGATATCGCATCTGCGTGTCGCCGGTGGAGAGTCTGGCGATTGCGGGCTTCGCGGTGCGCGCATTGGCGCAGGCCATGTTGAAGGAAGGGCGGGTCGACGGACTGTCGGACCGGATGCTGCCGTTTGCCGAACTGCAGCAGGTTCTTGGCGTCGCGGAGTCCCTGGGTCTGCGGGAGCGATTTGAGAAGCGGGGTTGAAGGGGGACGCGACGTCACCCATTGTGCAGTCCGAGAATTGGCTCCGGGTGAGGCGACCGGCTTGCTGTCCTCGGCGGTTCTGGTTTCTCCGGGGTGAATTGCCGACGTCGGATTTCACGTCGGACATCGCGGTGCTGACGTCATCATCGGTGAACGGCTGCAGAATCGGCGCAGTTCGATCGCGCGCCATCAAACCAGACGGGACAAGTCCGAGCTGTCCGGAGGAACGGCGCGAACCGCCCTCCGGATCAACGGCTGGTTCTGCCGACAGTCGGCCGGTATCGTGAACCTGGGTTCTCGAGTGCTTTGTGACGAAGGTCAATCGCGATGTTCAAATCCGTACTGCTCGGCGTGATTTGTGTGGGGCTGGCGACGACTGTGCGGGCCGACGACTGGCCGCAATGGATGGGGCCGCAGCGCGACGGCGTCTGGCGGGAAACGGGACTGGTTGAAAAGTTGCCCGAGGGAGGGCCGCCGGTCTTGTGGCGCGTCCCCGTTGGTGGCGGATATGCCGGACCCGCCGTCGTCGGCGACCGGATCTACATCACCGACAAGCAACTTCCCGAAGGAACCCGGAATCCGGACGACCCGTTCGACCGCAAGCTGACTCCCGCCACCGAGCGAGTTCTTTGCCTGAATGCGGCCAATGGCGAGCTGATCTGGAAGCATGAGTACGAGTGCCCGTACACGGTGAGCTACCCGGCGGGGCCGCGGACCACTCCCGTCGTGCGCGACGGTCGGGTCTATACGCTCGGCGCCGAAGGGCATCTGTTCTGCCTGGAAGCCGATACCGGCAAGGTGGTCTGGTCGAAGAACTTCGCGAAGGATTACGGTCGGACAACGGTTCCGATCTGGGGCTATTCGTCGAATCCGCTCCTGGATGGCGACAAGCTGATCTGCCTCGTGGGCGGCCCGGGGACGACGGTCGTCGCCTTCCACAAGGAGACCGGGAAGGAGCTCTGGCGGGCGCTCGATTCCGCCGACCGGCACGGCGCCGGCTATGGTTCGCCGATCATTGTCGAGGCCGGCGGAGCGCGCCAGCTCATCGTCTGGCACCCGGCGGCCGTCAGCTCGCTCAATCCGGAAAGCGGCGCGGTCTACTGGAATGAGCCCTTTGAAGTCCGCGAGGGATTGACGGTGGCTACGCCGAGAGTCCGCGACGACCTGCTGTTCGTGAGCGCCCTCTACGACGGATCGCTCCTGCTGAAGCTGGCCCAGGACCGCCCCGCCGCGTCGGTCGTCTGGCGGCGCAAAGGTCGCAACGAGCGTCTGACCGACGCCCTGCACTGCATGATCAGCACGCCCGTGATTGACGGGGAGCAGATTTATGGGGTCGACAGCTACGGCGAGTTCCGCTGTCTCGATCTCGCGACCGGGGATCGGAAGTGGGAGACGTTCGCGCCGACCAGCGGATCGTCGCTCCGCTGGGGCAACGCCTTCATCGTCAAGTACGAGAACGGCTATGTCCTCTGCAGCGAGAACGGCGACCTGATCCTGGCGCAGTTGAGTCCCGAGGGGTACACGGAAATCAGCCGGGCGCATCTGCTGGAGCCGACCGGCCCGGCTCAAAGGCGAGACGTGGTCTGGTCGCATCCGGCCTTCGCCCGCAAGTGCGTCTTTGCCCGGAACGACAAGGAGCTGATCTGCGTTTCGCTCGCAAAGCCGTGAGAGTGCGTCGCAGGCGGGCGGGGACGATTGAGGGCGTGGAGGGAATTTTGCAGTTCTGCGACGGCTGCTTGGGGTTCGCGCGAGCGCTCCACGGACTCGTCCTTGCAAACGTGCGCTGCCTCCCCCTACCATGCAGCCCATGAAACTCGACTGGACACCTCTGAAACAGTTGCTCGACGCCCACGAGCGATTCGTCATCACGAGCCACGTGCGGCCCGACGCCGACGCGATCGGGTCGGAAATGGGGCTTGCCAGCCTGCTGCTGCAGCGCGGCAAGCAGGTCCGGATCGTGAATCCCTCCGGAACGCCCCCCAACCTCCGTTTCCTGGATCCCGAGGGGACGATCTGCCAGCTCGGCCCCGGCAACGCGCTGCCCGACGGTTTTGAGCCGGAAGTGTTCATCGTCGTCGACACCAGCGCCTGGGTGCAGTTGTCCGACGTCGGCCGGGTGATGCGGGACGCCACCTGCGCCAAGGTCGTCATCGACCACCATCAAAGCAGCGACGATCTCGGGGCGATTATCCTGAAGGATACGACTCGGGAAGCGACCGGCTCCCTGATCGCGGAACTCGCCGAGGCGCTGGGAGAACCGATTTCGCCCCTCGCCGCAACGGCCCTGTACGCCGCCATCGCGACCGATACCGGCTGGTTCCGGTTCTCGGCGGTGACCGGCGAGACCATGCGGACGATCGGTCTGCTGATCGACGCCGGCGCCTCCCCGTCGGAGATCTATCGCGAACTGTACGAGCAGGCGACGATTTCGCGTGTCCATCTCGCAGGGCGGGTGTTGAGCCGGGTCAAGCTGGAGTGCGACGGCGTCCTGGCCTGGACCCAGGTTCCCTCCTCGGACTTCACCGAACTGGGCGCCCAGTCGTCGGATACCGAAGACCTGGTCAACGAGTGCCTGAAGATTTCCGGAACGCAAGTGGCGTTCATTGCGATCGAGCAGCTCAACCGCCAGGTGAAAGTCAGCTTCCGGAGCCGGACGTCGGTCAATGTCGCAAAAGTCGCCGAGCAGTTTGGCGGCGGCGGGCATAAGCAGGCGGCCGGTGCGACCTTTCCCGGCCCCCTGTCGGCCGCGGTCGAGAAGGCGCTCGTCGCACTCAAGCAGTCGCTGCAGAGTCCCTGAGAGCGTCGGCGGGCAGCAGGCACGCGGCGTCCCAGCAGCGCCATTCTTCGACCAGCCCCGACGCACAGACAGCCACGGGCGCCCCGGGGGCTGCGGCGGTGGCCATCAGGCGCCATTGAGCAGCGGCCTCGGCGTCGTCTTCAACGGCGCAAAGTCTCGCGGGTAACGCCGGATCGAGCCGAACCGTCAGTCGCTCAACCGCAAACCCCATCCCGCGACCGGTGGCCTTGATCCAGGCTTCTTTGCAGGTCCAGCCCCGGTAAAATGCGGCCCAACGCTCGGAATCCGGAAGGGAGGCCAGCTCCGACTGCTCCGCCAGCGAGAAATATCGCTCCGCGAGCCGGTCGCGCGAAACCTTCTGGTCGATGGTTTCGACATCGATGCCCACAGGGCGATCGGCCGACAGTGCGATCGCAACCCAGTCGCCGCTGTGCGACAGATTAAACTCCGGGGCGCCCGGCCGCTCGAGCCGCGGCTTTCCGTGGGGGCCGATGGTGAAGCTCAGACTCCACGGATCGGCGTGACACCAGGCGCCGAGAAGCTGCCGCAGGACATACCGGGCAACGAGGTACTGCCGTCGCGGCCCCGCGAACTTCAGCCGGGCGGCCCGCTGGCGTTCGTAGTCCGGCAACCGTCCCAGCAGCCGGTCTTCGTCAAGTCCCTCCGGCGCAGGACTCCGAAAAACATGCACGGCCGACCGGTGCTGACACCAGTCGGCCGTGAGCGAAATCCAGTCCATCGGCTTCGGGCTCGCAAGGTCGCGACAAATCTACCGGCGCGAATTCTTGCCGGCACGAATCGTCAGAGTACTCACCTTGTAGATCTCTTCGTTCCTGTCGCGGGCGGCGGTGAACGAGAAGAAATCTCCGGTCACGTTTCTCAGGTTGATCGTCTTGCTGGAGCCGTTATTCTTCGGCTGGCCGGCCAGTTGGACCTGAGCAAACTGCTCCTTGAGCTCGTCGACTTTGCCCGGATCGGCCGTCCCGTCGCGCAGCTCAGCAAGGAGTCCTCGCGACTTTTCGCTGATCACTTCGTCCAGCCCGTCGAGATTGCCGGAAACGACTGCGAGAACAATCTTCTGGACGGCATACTCCGCAGAACCCTTGGGAAATTGGGGCGCCTGACCGGCCGCGCCGCTTCCTTCCGGACCGCCAGCCCCGTTGGGATCGCCGGGATTCGGGAAGCCCGCGCCCGCCATCGCCGCCGCTGGATCGTTCGCCTGTGCTCCGGCAAGCGCCACCGCTGCACCCGGCAACGCCCCGCCGGGCGGCATCGCTCCTCCGGGACCGGCATGGCCCGCCCCAGGAAACGCCGGCGCCCCTGGAGCGCCGGCGACGGGGCCGCCGGCATGTCCGGCTCCGGCATAAGCCGCCATCGCCGCCGCGGGATCGTTCGCTGGTGCACCCGCCCCGGCCGGAGTGGCCGGCGCGGCGCCGTGAGTCCCGGTGGGATACCCCGCGGCCGCCATTGAGGCCCCATGCCCTGCCCCGGGCATCGCGACAGCCGACGGCGTCGCCGGAGCTCCCGGCATGCCCGCTCCATGCGGACCGCCGCCGTGCATTCCCGCCATCGCGCTCCCCGCCGGCATTCCGGGCATCCCCGGCATGGCGGCCTGTGCTCCCGCGGCTGGTTGCGGCTGGGCAACCGGCTGCGCCTGCTGCGTCCCTCCCCCCCCGCATCCCGAAAGCGCAATCCCGGCCAACGGAAGCAGGCAGTTGATCGATGTTCGCCAATGTGTAAACCGCAGCATGGCACTCTCAGTCTTGACAAGGAGTCAGAGCGTCCGGGCCTCACCGTCGCAGACGGGCAAATCCGGGATTCCGGAGTCGGCGGCCAGGAAGCGGCGGCTGAGGCTGATCTGGCGATTGTCCGGCAGTTCTCCCTTCTCCGCAAGGACTTGTCTGCGGAAATGGAGAATTTCGGACCGACCGTCCGACGTCAGACAGCGCCCGACCGGGACGCCCCCGCCGGCTGCGGCCCGGCCAGCTCGCCGCCAAGCCGTTCGTAGGCGGACAGAACGAGTTGCTCGGTTTCGTCCCAGCCGATACACCCGTCAGTGACCGAAACGCCGTACTTGAGCTGGGACAGATCGGCCGGCAAAGGCTGGTTCCCGGGAAACAGATTGCTTTCGAGCATCAGACCGATCAGATGGTCGTTGCCGGCCATCCGCTGCTCGATGCAGTCGTTCCAGACGACGCGCTGACGGGTGTAATCCTTATTGGAATTCGCATGACTGCAGTCGACCATCAGCCGGGGCGTCAGCTTCGCGGCATTCAGCTTCTCGGTCGCCTCAGTCAACAGCGCGGGATCGTAGTTGGGTCCCGAACGACCTCCCCGCAGGATCAGAAATCCCCACGGATTCCCCTTGGTATTGATGATGCAGGTCTTCCCGTCCCCATCCATCCCCAGGAAACTGTGCTGATGCTGGGCCGCCAGCATCGCGTCGATCGCCACCTGCAGGCTGCCGTCGGTGCCGTTTTTGTAGCCCACCGGCATCGACAACCCGCTGGCCATCTGGCGGTGAGTCGGGGATTCCGTCGTCCGGGCGCCGATCGCCGCCACGGAGATCAGGTCGGCGATGTACTGCGGCGTGATCGGTTCGAGCAGCTCGGTGGCCGCCGGAAGACCCATGTTGGCGACTTCCAGCAGGATCCGCCGGGCAATCCGCAGACCGGTGCCGATATCAAACGTATCGTTCAAGTGCGGATCGTTGATCAGCCCCTTCCAGCCGACGGTGGTGCGGGGTTTCTCGAAATAAACCCGCATGACAACCAGCATGTGGCTCTTGACCCGCTCGGCCAGCTCGCGGAGCTTGCGGGCGTATTCCAGCCCGGCGACCTGATCGTGAATGGAACAGGGACCGACGATCACCATCAGACGCCGGTCGCGGCCGGCGAGGATGTTCTTGACCGTCTCGCGAGACTCGACCACTGTCCGGATCGCCTCGTCCGTGACGTTCTCCTCATGCTTGAGGTAACGGGGCGAAACGAGCGGAACCGTTTCCCGAACATTCAGATCCTGAAGGGGTTGCATCAAGAAACTCGTCGCGCAGGCGTTGGGGGAGGGAGGGTGCGGCGACCACGACCGCCCTCGAAACGAGACACCAGCAGTCAGCCCCGCGTTCGCCGGGTACCGTGGTCCTCAGGCGAAAGTATACGGGGCGGGGCGAGCGGTTGCCATGCGGGGGGGGTGTCAGCGCCCCTTCGCAAGATGCGGGAGTCGCGTCCAGGTTCAAGCAGGCAGCAGCCCATTCAGACTCGCAACGGAAGGTACACCACCACCCGATCCCGAATCTCGTCGATCGACATCTGCTCTGAGATCAGCAAGAGATCGTCGATGGCCCCTCCCACGGACTGCTCGTTCGTTGCCACAATCAGGCCGGGACACGGTTGCCCCGCCATCAGCAGTTCGAAAGCAAGACCCACCATCGCATTTCGGTCGTTGGTGATCAGAACGCGATTCTCAGCCGACGCCCATGCCCGCACTTCGCGGTCGGACGCGCCCTCGTCAAGCGAGTCCAACACGCGAATCAGATCGATGCCGGATTGGCGACGACGCAGCCCACGAATCAGATCGCCATTCACGTCCGCGTCACTGGCCAGACGCAGCATGGTCCTCCTCCGGAGCACCGCGGCGTCCTTCCAATGCGGTTCGCGAAACCGGAGGATGCGCCGTCTCGATGTGACCGCGCAGGACTTCAGCCTCCGTCGCTCGCCGCGTCAAATAGGCCTGCGTTTTCTCGCGATTCCGCAGGTAGTAACCGATCGCGGAATATGCGTCCGCGAGCGGCAGCGTGTCATAATTGCGGACGATGTCTTCGGGCGTCTGACCGTTCTCGTAACACTCGACAACCAGATCCAGGCTGATCCGGCTCCTGCCGATTCGGACGACGCCGCCTTCATTGTCCCGGAGCAGATCGGCCGGCAGGAGATCGCTTCCGATCCCGTTCTCAGTTTCGCCGTCGTGCATGCAGCACCTCCCGCGCATCGATTGGACGGACATTGTCTGCCTCGAGCGTCAGTACCGCGACCGTCGCTCCGTCCCCCTCGACGAACTCCACCTCGTACGCCTCTCCCCGGCCATAGACGTGGACCACCGTTCCCACATCCCCCTCGCGCAGTCCGTCGGCCGGGCGAACTTGGTTGAGGACAACGAGAGAATGCGCCGCAATCATTCGTTCACCTCGACGTAGGCGAACCCAAAGTCATCGCGCGTTACGGATCCCCTCAACTCATATTGTACACTCTCCTGTCCGTCGTTCCACAATTTCAACTTGGCCAATTCCCCTTGTCAGAGATCCACAGCCCCGACTTCTCCGTTATCATGGCAAATTCCCCCCGACAAACTCGCATTCACATTTCCCGGGCAGCCCCTCAGATGCTCTGCGAACACTGCCAATCCGAACTTCCTTCGGGCGCCACAAACTGCCCCGACTGCGGCGCCCCCGCTCCCAAAGGCGGACCCGGTGCCGCCGACGACTGGCAGGCCGAAGTCCAACGCCTCATGGCCACCGGCCAGAAAATCGAAGCCATCAAAGTCTTCCGCGAAGCCACCGGCGTCGGACTCGCTGAAGCGAAAGCCGCCGTCGAAGCCGGTTTGAGCGAAGTCCAGGCGCCGCCCGCCCTCTCCCACCCCCCCGAACAGTTCGAACAGGAAATCGTCCGCCGGTTGACGGCCGACGGGATGATCTCGACGATCAAGTGGGTCCGCGAGCAGACCCGCATGGGACTCAAGGACTCCAAAGACCTCGTCGACCAGATCGCCGCGAAGAACGGTGTGACCGCCAAAGCTGGCGGCTGCTTCGGCCTGGCGCTCCTGGCCGTCACGGTGAGCGCGACCGCCGCGGGTCTCGGTCTGGCGTTGCTGGTGCAGGGATGAGCATGGACCTCGATCGACCGGATCAGTTGCTGCAGCCGCACGCTCGCTGGATGTACGCCGCACTCGACCTCGCCCAGCAGGCCTTTCTCGAAGGGGAAGTTCCCGTCGGCGCGGTGATCGTCCACGAAGAGCGGATCATCGGCGCCGCCTATAACCAGCGGGAACAGCTCAAAGATCCCACCGCCCACGCCGAGATGGTCGCCATCACCCAGGCGGCCGAGGCTCTCGGCTCCTGGCGGCTCCTCGACTGCACGCTTTACTGCACCCTCGAACCCTGCCCGATGTGCGCCGGGGCCATCGTCCAGGCCCGCATTCCCACTGTCGTCTACGGCACGACCGATCTCAAAGCGGGCGCCTGCCACTCCCTCTACCAGATCACCAGCGACCCCCGGCTGAACCACCGGGCGACGGTCCTGGCCGGCGTCCTGCAGGAGGAGTGCCGCGGCATCCTGCAGGAGTTCTTCGCCCAGCAGCGGGCGCTGGGGAAGAAGTAGGCTCAGGAGAGCGAATAGGGAACAGCGAGAAGCGAATAGCCAGAGGAATGCAAACTCCGGGTGGCACGCCCAGAGGCTTTGCGATGGGCATGGTTTTGATCCCCGTCCGAAGACACGCCCTTCGAAGACTCAGGGCGTGCCAACCGGCTTTGTGGACTTGCGCCCACCAGTTTCCCGCCGCAGAACCTTTCGCAGGTTCACGTTCCCCCCCCCAGCGGATAGAATAGGTGAGTTTCCCAGCGCCCCGCGAGAGGCGCCATGCCGTAACCCGCTGACAGGCTTCGAGATCCGCCATGACCGACCGCCGCAACCTGTTCCACAAAGTGTGGGACCTCCACTCCGTCCGCACCCTCCCCTCCGGTCAGACCCAGCTCTTCATCGGCCTGCACCTGATCCACGAAGTCACCAGCCCCCAGGCCTTCGCCATGCTCCGTGAGCGCGGACTGAAGGCGGCTCACCCCGAACTCACCGTCGCCACCGTCGACCACATCGTGCCGACCGAAGATCAGGCCCGACCGTTCGCCGACAACCTCGCCGAGCAGATGATGTCGGCGATCGAGCAGAACTGCCGCGAGTTCGGCATCCGCCTGTTCGATCTCAAAGACAGCCGGCAGGGCGTCGTCCACATCGTCGGCCCCGAGCAGGGACTGACCCAGCCCGGCATGACCATCGCCTGCGGCGACAGCCATACCAGCACGCACGGCGCGTTCGGGGCCATCGCCTTCGGCATCGGCACCAGTCAGGTCGCCGACGTCCTCGCCACCCAGACCATGGCGATCGGCAAACCGAAGGTCCGCCGGATCGAAGTCACCGGCAAGCTCCGCCCGGGTGTCTTCGCCAAAGACGTGATCCTCCACATCATCCGCAAGCTCGGCGTGCAGGGAGGCGTCGGCTACGCCTACGAATACGCCGGCGAAGTCTTCGACCGCATGTCGATGGAAGAGCGGATGACCGTCTGCAACATGAGCATCGAAGGGGGCGCCCGCTGCGGGTATATCAACCCCGATCAGACGACGGTCGAATACATCCGCGGCCGCCCGTTCGCTCCCCAGGGCGAAGAGTTCGAACGCGCCGCCCAATGGTGGCTGAGCCTCGCCTCCGGACCCGACGCCGACTTCGACGACCGGGTCGCGTACGACGCCGCGGATATCGAGCCGACGGTGACCTGGGGCATCAACCCGGCCCAGTCGGTTGGCGTCAGCGAGAACCTGCCGATCTCCGCCGACTTCTCCCCGGATGATCGGAAGGGGATTCAGGAAGCCTTCCAGTACATGGGTCTTGAGGAAGGGACGCCGCTGAAGGGAGTGAAGATCGACGTCGCCTTCATCGGCTCCTGCACCAACGGCCGGATCAGCGATCTGCGCGAAGCCGCTGCGATCGTCAAAGGCCATCACGTCGCTCCGGGGGTCAAGGCCCTGGTCGTCCCCGGCTCGCAACTCGTCCGCAAGCAGGCGATGGAAGAAGGGCTCGACAAGATCTTCGAGGCGGCTGGATTCCAGTGGCGCGGCGCGGGCTGTTCGATGTGCCTGGCCATGAACCCGGACAAGCTGAAAGGCCGGGAAGTCTGCGCCTCGTCGAGCAACCGCAATTTCAAAGGCCGTCAGGGCAGCCCCACCGGCCGGACGCTGCTGATGAGCCCGGCGATGGTCGCGGCGGCGGCGCTCAAGGGAGCCGTCGCGGACGTCCGGGAACTGTTGTAAGCGAAGATCGAAGGATGCAGATGATCTCATGAATTCGGGTGGCCGGGGCTGGAGCGTCTTCGCGAAGCCCCGGTCCGGGTTGCCAGTCAGTTATCGAAAGCCCTCCGGCCGATTCTGCTCTTATGGTGACGTTCACATCGCAGCCAATGACCGCTGAAGAGTTCGCTCGACTGGACATTGATGTTCCGGTGGAGCTGGTCCGAGGTCACGTTGTCGAACAGGGATGGCCCTCGACGATTCATGGCATCGTCTGCTGTCATGTCGCGTTCGAGATCGAGTCGTGGGTCCGGCGTGTTCGTGCAAGCGGCCTGACGTCGCTCCGCACCGGAATCATCACCGAACGCAACCCCGATTCGGTCCGCGGACCGGACGTGTTTTTCATCACAAGAGAACGCATGGAGTCGGCGGGCGGCCTGGAAGGATTTCTGGAGATCGGGCCGGAACTGGCCGTCGAGGTGAAGAGTCCGTCAGAAAGCTGGAAGGATTTGCAGGCCAAGATCAACGAGTACTTCACCGCCGGCGTGCAGGAAATCTGGGTGCTGGAGCCGGAAGTACGGTTGTTGTCGGTCTATCGAGTCGACGAGCGGCCGAGAACGTTGAGCCCGGAGGACTCGCTGACGTCCCCACTCCTGCCTGAGTTCGTCGCAAACGTGACCGAGTTCTTCCGAGACGTTCCCGCGTGACACAACGATCTGATGAAGCACAGTTGGTAGTTTTATGATCTCGATAGCGTGTGACCGACAGTTGGCTCCAGACGTCGAATTCCTGTTCGACCGTCTGATGCAACTCGAAGAACGCGCAGAAATCGTCGATGGCCGGATCACCATCGCCCCGCCGCGCAGGGCCTGGCAGGCTCAAGTTGCCGGCGAAATCATGGTCTCTCTCCACGACTTCGTGCGCGGACGGCTCGCCGGGCATGTCGTGGGCGGGGGGGCCGTCTTCTGCGTGAATCTCCCGCATCGGGCAACGTTCACGCCTGACACCGGAGACTACGTCGGCCCGGTTGCAGGTATGGAGCCGTTCGAGGGGGCTCCAGTCTTCGCCGTCGAGATCCGCAGTTTGAGCGACTACGGTCCGCGCGCCGAACGACTCCTGGCCGAAAAACGCGCCGACTACTTCGCCTGCGGCACGCAGGTTGTCTGGGACGTCAAACTGTGCTCCAACGACGTCGTGAAGGTCTACCGGGCCTCCGCGCCGGACCAGCCGGTCGTCTATCGTCCCGGCGACATCGCCGACGCCGAGCCCGCGGTCCCCGGCTGGGCAGTTCCCGTCAGCAGCCTGTTGCCGGAGGATTGGGAACGGCCTGAAGCCGAAGCCCCGCCCGGGGAGCTTCGCCATGCTGAATGACGAGCAGTTGGAGTCACTCCTTACGGATTTGGAAAGCGACCGGGTCGAGCGAAAGTCGTCGATCTCCGACAAAGAGAAAATCTGTGAAGCCATCTGCGCATTTGCGAACGACCTGGCCGGAAACAAGCAGCCCGGAGTGATTTTTGTCGGCGCGACAGATTCCGGCGCCTCCGCCGGCCTGCAAATGTCTGACCGACTTCTCCTCGACCTCGCGGCGATCCGTGCTGACGGCCAGATTCTGCCGATTCCGGAAATGGTCGTTCAGAAGCGATCTCTCAGCATTGGCGACGTTGCCGTGATTCAGGTGCAGCCGGCGATTGCGCCGCCGGTTCAGTACCGCGGACGAGTCTGGATTCGCGTGGGACCAAGGCGGGCGATCGCCACCCAGGACGAGCAGCGCCGCCTGTCGGAACGGCGGCGATCCAACACGTTGCCGTTCGATCATCAACCCGCCGTCGGGGCAACCCTGTCGGATCTCGATCTGACGCTGTTCGAGCGAGTTTATCTTCCCAGCGCAGTCGCACCAGATGTGCTGGAAGCCAACGGGAGAACGGTTGAGGAGCAACTGGCGGCCTTGCGAATGATCGACGACTACAAGACGCCAACGGTGGCCGGTCTGCTGGTTCTCGGCAAGTCGCCGCGCGACTGGCTGCCGGGAGCCTATCTTCAATTCGTCAGACTCGAAGGGACCGAGATTACCGATCCGATCCGACATCAGGCGGAATTGTCCGGACCGTTGCCGGATCTGCTGGCAGACGTTGATCGAACGCTCGAAGCCCATGTATCCATCCGCACCGACGTGACTGGATCATCCCTTGAAGTCCGGAGTCCCGACTATCCGCTGACGGCCTTGCAGCAACTGGTCCGAAATGCGCTGATGCATCGCAATTACGAATCTTCAAACGCTCCCGTGCAGGTCTACTGGTATTCGGATCGAATTGAAGTTCATAACCCCGGCGGCCCATTCGGCCGCGTTTCCGTTGAGAATTTCGGTCAGCCGGGACTGACCGATTACCGCAATCCGCTGGTTGCCGAGGCGATGAAAGTGCTCGGCTATGTGCAGCGTTTCGGACTTGGCCTGGCGCTCGCCCGCAAGGAGCTGGAGCGAAACGGAAACGGTCCGTGGGAATATCAGGGAAACACAGCATCGACGCTCCTTGTTGTTCGGAGACGCCCATGAAGATCGTGGCGTTCTTCAACAATAAAAGCGGAGTCGGCAAGACTTCGCTGGTCTACCATACGTCCTGGATGCTCTCCGAGCTTGGCGTACGTACCGTCGCGATCGACCTGGATCCCCAGGCCAATCTGACCTCAATGTTCCTCCCGGAGGATCGGCTGGAAGAGCTCTGGCCCGATGGAGACCACCGCGACACGATCATGGGAAGCCTCCGGCCGATCGACAAAGGGATTGGGGATGTCAGATCCCCCCACCTGGAAGAGATTCGCGACAATCTCGCCCTCGTGCCCGGCGATCTGGCCCTGGCGAGATTCGAATCGCGATTGTCAACCGCCTGGGGGCAGTGTCTGGATCGGAACGAAGCGGCATTTCGCGTCGTGACCAGCTTTTACCGGGCGACGGTCATGGCGGCTAATGCGGCTGGCGCCGAGATCGCTTTGCTGGACGTCGGACCAAATCTCGGCGCAATCAACCGCTCGGCCCTGTTAGCCTCCGACGCCGTAGTGTTCCCGCTCGCCGCGGACTTGTTTTCTTTGCAGGGGTTGCGAAACCTGGCGCCCAATTTGCGCGACTGGCGCAGAGAATGGAACGACCGGCTCGATCGAAAACCCGCCGATATGGAAATCGATCTCCCCTCGGGACGCATGCAGCCGATCGGATACGTGGTGTTACAACATGCCGTCCGAGCCGATCGTCCGGTCAAAGCCTACGGTCGATGGATGGCGCGAATCCCCGAAGTCTATGCGACCGAAGTCCGCCAGACTGATGAACCGGCGCCCGAGTCGGTGGAAGTCGATCCATCGTGCCTGGCCAGTCTCCGTAACTACCGAAGCCTCATGCCGCTCGCGCAGGATGCCTTGAAGCCCATGTTTCTTCTGAAAGCCGGCGACGGAGCGCTGGGCGGCCATCAGTCCGCCGTTCAAGACTGCTACAGAGATTTCCGAGTGCTCACGCAACGCATCCTCAAGGAAATTCGCAGTCTGGATGAGTTACAGTGAATTCAACCGTTCGCTCTTGTTTGATTCTCAAGAAAGTCGACAGACCATGCCCCAGCAAATCCTCTCCATCACGGGCCCCGGCGTCCCGCTACTCCTCGACGACATCGACACCGACCGGATCATCCCGGCCCGGTTTCTCCGCTGCGTCACGTTCGACGGCCTCGGCGAACATGCCTTCGAAGACGACCGGCAGCAGGATCCCGCGCATCCCCTCAACCAGCCGCAATACCGCCAGGGGACCGTCCTCGTCTCCGGGCGCAACTTCGGCTGCGGCTCCTCCCGCGAACACGCCCCCCAGGCCCTCATGCGCTGGGGCATCAAGGCCGTCGTCGCCGAGTCCTTCGCCGAAATCTTTTTCGGCAACTGCGGAACCCTCGGCATCCCGTGCGCCTGTGCCTCTCGCTCCAACCTTGATGCCCTCGCGCAGGCGATCATTAAAGACCCGACGCTCGAAGTCACCGTCGACCTCGTCGCCCGCGAAGTGCGGGCCGGTTCGCTCAAGTTCTCCGTCGACATTCCCGACGGCGTCCGGACTTCGCTCACGACCGGCAACTGGGACTTCATGGGGCAACTGCTCGAAGGAAAATCGGCGGTCGATGCGACGGCCGCGAAGATTCCGTATGTGACCGGGTTCAAGGCTTGAAGAAGAAGTGGTGAGTGACGAGTGGCTGGTGGCGAGTGAAGAGAGAGACTCCAACCTTCGGTCCTGCGATGGGTGGCCGGGGCAGGAGCGTCTTCGCGATGCCCCGGAGAACGCAGCGCCGGGGCTTCCCTTCGACCCGGCCCCGGCTACCCCGCTTGGCTTTGAAATCGCTGCGATGCAATTCTCCGTTCTCAGGAGATCCCATGAGCGCCGGCTCGAATCGTCGAGAGTTTCTCACGGGGCAGGCGCTGCAGAACGCCGTCGGGGCCGCAGGGGAGTCGCTGGCGGACGCCATCCTCCCCCCGCCTCCCTCGCGCGGGCCGAACCTCGTGCTCCGCACGACGGCGATGGCGTGCGACTTTGACGTGATCCTCAACCCCGACGGCCCCGAGCACCAGGTCCGGGCGGCTTCCGAGGCGCTCGATCAGGTCCAGGCACTCGAGGACCAGTGCAGCGTCTATCGGCCGCACAGCGAACTGTCCCGGCTCAATCAAGTCGCGGCTGACCGCCGGGTCTCGGTCGAACCCGGGCTCTACCGCTTGCTCCGCAGAGCCGTGGCGATCTCCGGTCGAACCGACGGAGCGTTCAATCCGGCGGCCGGCGCACTCATTCGTCTCTGGAAGCAGAGCCGGGTCGAGGACCGCCTCCCGACGGTCGAGGAGTGCGCAGCCTCCGTCGGCTGTTGTGACCTGGCGATGATCGACTGGGACGACGAGGACAGTTCGGTCCGATTCCGCCGGGACGGGCTGGCGTTCGACCTGGGGGCCATCGGCAAGGGCTACGCCGTCGATGAGGCCGCTCGGATTCTCGGCGAACAGGGCGTTTCCAGCTTTCTGGTGCACGGAGGACGGAGCAGCGTCCTCGCGCGGGGCGGACACGCAGGGCACGCCGGGTGGCCGGTCGGACTGAACAATCCCCTCCTCCCCGATCAGCCATACCTGACGCTCCTACTGAAAGATGCGGCGTTTTCCACGAGCGGCACGGCCGTGCAGGGGTTTCGACATGCCGGGAAGCGCTACGGACACATTCTCGATCCGCGGACCGGCTGGCCGGCGGACAAACTGCTTTCCGTCAGCGTCATCGCACCCGATGCGGCCCTTGCAGATGCGTTATCCACGGCTTTTTTTATTCTTGGGGTCGAAAACGCCCTGCGCTGCTGTGATAATTTTGAGAACGTGGGACTGATTCTCTTTCCGCCGCCCCGTCAGGGACGGCGGCTCGAACCAGTCTTCCACAACGTTCCGGATGACTGCGTCATCTTCGTTGAGGGTTGAGCATGCGCCGCCCTCCCCGGTGATCTCAGTCTGCACGCCGTCCACGCTGCCGAGAACGACCACTGAGCGGACCTGTTGGGAAAGGCTGTCGAGTGCCCGGAGACGATCGCAAAATATCGGTGCTGGCCTGCGTGCTGCTGGTATCCCTCCGCCTGTTCATCGGCTGGCACCTCTTCTACGAAGGCTTCTGGAAGATCCAGACGCAGTCGACGGCCCAGCCCTGGTCGGCGGAAGGCTACCTGCGGACCGCCATCGGCCCGATGCGGCCGACCTTCCGCTCCCTCGCCGGCGACCCCGACGACTTCCGCTGGCTCGATGAGCCCGGCATGGAACAGCGCTGGGCCGGCTGGAAAGAGCGGTTCCTCAATCACTACCCCGGCGCCCGCGAAGGCGATCCTTCGATCGAGGCGATACTGACGCGACACATCGAAGGCCCCGAAAACTTCACGGCGACGCTCGCAGCGCTCCCCGCAGGAGTCAATCTCGGCGAGATTTCGGAGGGACTCCTCAAAGAGTGGAAGGTGAACCCGAAGGAACTGGCGAAGGCGATCAAGTTCGACCCCGCCCGAAAGCTGCTGATCGTCGACGGCAAGTTCCACCTGCTGCCCAACGAGCGCGAACTCCTGCTGGCCCTGGCCCCGGTCGATGGGGAGATGACGGACGAAGTCCGCGCCTCCCGCGAGGCGTATCGCAAGGCGGTCGATGACGTCTACAAGCGGGCCTCCAGACTGTCGTTTCAGGAACGGCTCAAGGTGCTGCTGGAAGTCGACCCGGATCGCGTCGGCATCCTCTACAAAGAGAAAGACGGCGCAGAGGTCCAGGTCCGCGTCGGCGAGATTGCATTCTACAAGGAACTGGTCCAGCGGTACGAAGACGGCATGGCGAAAGCCAATCAGAAGTACCAATGGGACCACCTCGATCGACAGTGGACCGAGTTGCAGCAGAAGCGGCAGCAGGTCGTCGGCCCGGTCAAAGCCCTCGACGCCGAACTGCGCGACACCGCGGAAAAACTGTTGTCGCTCGATCAGCTTCAGGCCGGTCCGGTCCCCGAGCCGGAAACGCAGGTCAGCCAGATCAACTGGCGGACAATGTGGGGCCTGGCGATCATCGGCGTCCTGCTGATGGTGGGCCTGTTCACCCGCCTGGCCGCACTGGGCGGAGCCGCTCTGCTGACCCTGTTCTACCTGGCCGTCCCCCCCTGGCCGGGGGTGCCGGAGATTCCCGGTCCCGAACACAATTTCATCGTCAACAAGGTCTTTGTCGAGATGGCGGCGCTGCTGGCGATCGCCGCCATGCCGACCGGGCGGTGGTTTGGCGTGGACGCTGTCTTTGCGGCAATGTTTCGGCGGCGGAAGGCGAACTGACTGGAGTTCTGCGTCCAATTCGTTCACGACCAGGAGCAGGGATGGTGACCGAGGCATCACGATGAGCGAATCGACTCGCGAAGACATCCTGGATTGCATGACGCGCCTGCTGGAACTCGCTCCCGAGATGCGTTTCGGACAGATGGTCACATGGGTTTCAAGCATGGCGCGCCCGGACGATCCGGACGCAACTGCAAATGTGGACGATGACTCGCTTCTGGAGGCCTGCCAGCGTCATCTGGCGGACCTGGAACGATTTCACTCTGACGGTGGTGAATTGACGGCCGAGTCTCCAGTCGGGCCGGCCGAACGCCGGTGACTGTGCGACCGATCTCTGAAATCCTGCGAATTTCGCATTTTGAGTAAGGACCATCCCATGCAACTGACCCCGGCCCAGCAGCAGATCGGCAAGGACAACTTCAACGAGGCCGCGTTCACCCGGCGGTCGCTGTTCGTCGGCGCCGCCGCCGTCGCGGTCCCGAGTCTCGGCGCCGCCTACTTTAAATACGGCCGCCCCGAGGGGCAGCCGGTGAAGGTCGGCTTCATCGGCACGGGCGACGAAGGCAGCGTCCTGCTGGCCGAGCATCCGCCCGAATTCATGGAAATCGTCGCCATCGCCGATCTCCGGCCGACGAACCGCGCCCGCAGTCTGCATGGCGATGGAGGCGACAGCCCCCGCGTCGGGCTGATCCGCAAGCTCGGTCGCGAAACCGCGATGAAGATCAAGACCTACGCCGATCACAAGGAGTTGCTCGCCAAGCACCCCGAGATCGAAGCCGTCGTCATCGCCGTCCCCCTCAGCCAGCACGCCCCGATCGCCATCGACTGCCTCAACGCCGGCAAGCACGTCCTCACCGAAAAGCTGATGGCCCACAACATCACGCAATGCAAGGAGATGATCCGCGTCGCGAAGGACAAGGGAAAACTCCTCGCCGTCGGCCACCAGCGGCACTACAACGTCCTCTACGACAACGCCAACGACCTCATCCAGAAGGGGCTGCTCGGGGACATCAAGTTCATCCGCGCCCAGTGGCACCGCAACAACAGCTTCCCCGGCCGCGATAGCTGGCAGAAGGGCTTCGCGAAGGAAGACGTGGCCGAACTGGGAGCCGATCGGCTCAAGGAGTTCGGCTACGCCAACATGAACAAGCTCATCAACTGGCGGCTCTACAACGAGACCGGCGGCGGCTTGATGGCCGAGCTCGGCAGCCACCAGCTCGATGCCGCCAGCATCTTTCTCGGCAAGGTCAAACCGATCGCCGTCCTGGGTTACGGCGGCAAGAACTTCTACGGCGTCAAGGGGATCGGCACCGAGGAGCAGCAGAAGGACGACCGCGACATCGACGACCACGTCTACGTCACCTTCGAGTTCCCCGGGCCGCATTACGCCGAGGACAAGAACGACGTCTGCATCGTCACCTACTCCTCGATCAGCACCAACCGCATGGAGCCGTACGGCGAGACCGTTTTCGGCAGCCGCGGCACGCTGATCATGAAGGAGGAGCTGGAGGCGATGCTGTACAAGGAAGGGAGCGCCGCGACCGGCGCCGGCGGCGTCGATCAGCGGCTTTACGTCCTCAACGGCAGCGACGGCCAGCCCGTGCTGAAGGCCAGCGAGAGCACCGGCCCGTCGAAGGCCGCCGCCGTCGCCGACATCGGCAAGGTCAGCCGCGGCTACACCGAAGAGATGGAGCACTTCGCCTACTGCATCCGCAACAACATCAACGCCCCCATCTCCGAGGGGGGGCTGCGTTGTCCGGGCGAGCAGGGGATGAAGGACGCCATCATGGCCCTCACCAGCAACCTCGCGATGAAGTACAAGAAGCGGATCGTCTTCAAGGACGAGTGGTTCGATCCCGCCAGCGACCTGGTCCCGGAGAACGACCCCGAGATCATCGGCTGAGCGGCGGCGGGAATTTTCGGCAGAGAGTCGGCCCCCCGATCGCCCCCGGCGGCGATCGGGGGGCCGTTGCATTTCCGCCCGAACTGTCGGCCCTGTTTTCGGTGCGGTAGGATGTCGCGGCTGGCGGCTCCGACGGAAATCCCCTCCGAGAACCACTCATGGCGGCGACTGGCGTGTCGGCGGAACAGGTCCTGGTCAACGGTTCGACCGGCGATCCCGTGCTGTACGTCGACTGGCCCGACGAGGACAACGCCCTGCTGTTCGATGCGGGCGACAATTCCGCGCTGCCGATGGAACGCCTGGCCGACCTGCGGGCCGTCTTCATCAGCCATCATCACGTCGATCACTTCATCGGTCTCGACCGGATTGTCCGGGCGAATATCGACAGCGAAAAGGTGCTGTCGATCTTCGGCCCGCCGGGGACGATTCAGAAGGTCTATGACCGGATTCGCAGCTATGAGTACCAGTACTTTCCGTTTCAGCAGATTGTGCTGGACGTGGTCGACGTTGGTCCGGAGACGCTGACGCGCGCCCGGCTCGAATGCAGCAAACGGTTTCCGCCGCCCGAGCCGGAAACGAACCCGCGCGACGGGGCCGTTGTCTTTCGCTCGGGAGCCAAGTCGGTCGAGGCCGTGGCCGTGGATCATACGGTTCCCTGCCTGGCTTACGCGCTGGTCGAAGGCCCGGGGCTGCACTTCGACGCCGAAGCCCTGGCGGCGGGGCCGCTCAAGCCGGGCGGCTGGATCAAACAGGTCCAGCGGCGGCTCCAGGAAGGGGCCGGTCCGGAGGAGACTCTGACATTGCAGGGGCTGGAGTTTCCTTTAAGTCGTCTGGCGGAGCAGTATTTCCGCCGGTCGCCCGGCGGACGAATCGCATTCATCACGGACACGCTGTGGAGCGAGGCGGTGCGGGAGCCGCTGCTGCGCCTGGCCCGCCGGGCGACCCGTCTGTATTGCGACTCGTTCTATTCCGGGGCTCATGAAGCTCAAGCAAAGAAATATCGCCACATGACGGCCAGCCAGGCGGCGGCGCTGGCGCGCGACGCCCGCGTGGACGAGCTGGTGCTGATCCACTTCAGCCAGCGCTACCGCGGACGGTACGACAAGCTGGTGGCCGAGGCGCAAGAGATCTTTCCCAAGACGACGGCTCAATTTGAATGATCCCTCGCGGCTCTGGTTCCGTTCTGATGCTGCAACTGAAGCAGACCCGAAGGAACTCTCGTGAACGGGCAGACTGAACTTCGAAAGAACGGCATGAGCACCAGCGATTCGTCACACGACCTCGCGGTCCAATCCGGACCGCATGCCAGATTCCGGTTCGGCGAATGGCCGGAAATCTCTCCGGCGGAGGCGCTGACCCAACTGCAGCAGACGGGGAAGCTGTCCCGCGTGCGGGTCGCGCGCCTGAAGCTGGAAGGCGAATTCGACCGCCCGCTGGAGTTCAGCGAAGTCGAGCTCGATAAGCCGGACATCCGCAAGGCCATGTTTCGCGAGCCGGTCACGTTTGCGAAGTGTCAGTTGCAGGGGTTGGCGTTTTCGCGCGGGCCTGTGATCTTCGAAAAGTCGCTGACGTTCAAGTCGTGCGCCTTCCGTCGAACGCGTTTCGACTGCATCAAGGTCCTCGGAACGCTTCACCTGGATCGTTCCGAGTTCGCAAACACCACCCGCTTCAATCGCTGCGAGCTGGGGGGGATTCATTGCTGGGAGACGCATTTCGCAGCGTGGGCGCAGTTCGACGACTGCACATTCGCAGCGGGGGCGCAGGCCGATTTCCGCAGCCTGCAGTCCGACGAAGGGATGATCTTCAAAGGCTGCCAGTTTCTCGGAGACGTTCTCTTCCGCGGGGCCGTGTTCGCCAAGAAGCTCGATCTCGGCGAATCGCAGGTCAACGGACTCCTGGATCTCTCCAAGGCGAAGCTCCACGACTACTGCTACCTGGAAGGGATCGTTCCCGGGGCGCAGCAGCAGTTTGCGTTTTTGAACACGGTCGCCGAGCGGATTCTCGTTCATCCGCGGCAGGTTCAGGGGCGGTTGCAGAGCGAGGAGACCGGTCACTTTGACCAGGCGATGCAGGAATACGGACTGCTGAAGGCCAACTTTCAGACGCTGCATCGTTTCGACGAAGAGGACTGGGCGCTGTACCGTTTCAAGGTCAATCAGCGACGGGCGAAACCCCGGAACTGGTGGCGACCGTGGACCCGGCTGGCGCAGCTCAGCGACTGGGTTCTGCTCGACCTCGGCTGTGGATACGGGACGAAGCCGAGTCGCGCGGTCGGGACGGCGCTGCTGATGATGGTTTGCTTTGCAGCCATCTATGCGGCCGGCATCCATCATTTCGATATCGAAAAGCCTCCCATCGCCGACCTGCCGACCGACCATTTCGCAAACCGGGTGCTGTTCGGCCTGCTGACGACGGTGTCGGTTTTCACGTCGGGATTCGGGGGAGACCAGCTTCATGCCGCTCACGGCTGGATGCTGGTCCCACTGGCGATCGAAGCGCTGCTGGGAACGCTGCTGTGGGGTCTGTTCATCGTCGCGTTCAGTCGCAAGGTGATCCGCTGACGACTGGCGGGCTCAGCCCGGCAGGACGGGATCGAACTGGCGGTGGAAGCGTTCGAGGGCGTCGTGCGGCTGGAGGTTGAACAGGACCCGACCGCCCGTCCCCCACGTGCCTCGATCATAGTGGAACAGGGCGGTTGCTTCGCGGTGATAGGAAACCGCTTCGACATCTTCCATGTCGCCGTCGGGCTCGGGACGGAAGTGGACGCGAATCGCCATGAACGCGGTGAGCAGGCCGGTTTCGCGATCGCGGGCGAAACTGACTTCCTGGAGCCAGTCGCAGTCGCTCCAGATCAGCCCGCGCGGCTTGCCGTGGGCGCGGGCGAGGTCCAGGAATTTGGCTTCCAGCATTTCCCGCCGGTAGCGGAAGATGCGAACGGCGAACCGGGCATCCTGGAGACGTTGCCGGCGGAGGCTCTCCCGCGCCTGCAGCACAAGCCAGATCACAATTGCGATCGTTGCGCCGACACCGATCCACCACATGATGTGCCCTCTTGATCGCCTGCCATATCAACTGTAGGGCGTCCGGGACTGGACGTCCAGATACGGTTTGCGAAAATGTCAGCCGGGACAACGAATCGACGACTAAGAACGTTCGTCGAAATAACGATGAGGAATTCGAGAAACTTGGAGATCAAGAGTTGATACCAAGTTCTTCCCGGAAAAACACGCATCGAAAACGGCTGATTTTTATTTTTCACATTCCGCGCAGGCCAGTCGCGGCAAGCCGCCGCGCCGCCTGCAATCTGAGACAGGTTTTCTCGATTTACAGCGTCTCCGGCAGCAATCCCAGACCGCCTGGATTACCATGCGATCGTCCCATTCCGTTCACTCCAGCCGTTCACACCAGAAACGGGAGTCGCTCATTATGCCCAGGTCTCTGATCTCCTGCTTCGCCACCCTGCTGCTGGCGGCCTCCGCCACGGTCGCCTCCGCGGCGGAAATTCGCACGATTGCCGGGACGGGCGACAAAGCCGTGTCCGGCGATGGGGGTCCGGCGTTAAAGGCCGGCACTCTGGAACCCTTCGGTCTCGATATCGGCCCCGACGGCGCCCTGTACTGGGCCGAGTTCGGCGGTCAGGTGATCCGCCGCATGGATCTACAGACGCAGATCGTCTCCACGTACGCCGGGGTCGGCGGGAAGGCGGGTTACCGCGACGGAGCGGCCGCTCAGGCGCTGTTCGACCAGCCGCACGAAATCCGCTTCGACTCGCACGGCAATCTCTATATCTCCGACATGCGGACCCAGACCATCCGTAGAATCGACTGGAAGACCAAACAAGTCTCTACGGTCGCCGGTTCGGGCAAGCCGGGCTTTGCCGGCGACGGCGGCCCGGCGACTGCCGCGCTGCTCGACTACCCCATTTCCGTCGCGCTCGACGGTGACGCGGCGCTGCTGATCTGCGATATCAAGAACCATCGCGTCCGCCGGGCCGACTTGACCTCGGGAATCATTCAGACGGTGGCCGGCAATGGCGAGAAGAAGCCGACGCCCGACGGCGCCCCGGTGGCCGGCACGCCTCTCAACGGTCCGCGAACCCTCGCCGTCGAAGCGGATGGCAACGTGATCATCGTGCTGCGGGAAGGGAATGCCGTTTATCGCTGGAACCGCCAGTCCAACACGTTGCAGCACCTCGCGGGCGACGGCAAGTCGGGATACAGCGGCGATGGCGGCGACGCCAGAGTCGCCCGGCTCTCCGGCCCTAAGGGGGTCGCGATCGGGCCGCACGGAGACATTTATCTGGCGGATACCGAAAGCAACACGATCCGCGTGATCCGCAAGGCCTCAGGGATCATCGAAACGGTCATCGGGGACGGAAAGAAAGGGGACGGCCCCGACGGCGATCCCCGCAAGTGCCAGCTTAATCGCCCGCACGGCGTCTTCTTTGACAAGGCCGGAGACCTGTATGTCGGCGACAGCGAAAACAACAAGGTGCGCAAACTGACCTGGTAGTGCTGACCAGTCTGTCAAACCGGGGCCGCCTGAGGAGGTCGGAGAATGCCCGCTCCACTTCGCGCGTTCGTACTCCTGGTTCTTTTGACGATCGGCTGCTCGGGAAGCTCGACCGCCCCGGCCCCGCCGCCGTCGCCCCGACGGCTGGCGGGTCTGCCGATCTCCCTGACCGTCGATCAGCGGACGACAACTCCGATTCCGGGATCGCACGACGAAGTGCTGTTGACGGTCGACGACATCACTCGCGGACAGGTGATGGCGAGCCTGAGTCGCGCGAACGGTCAGGCGGTCCTGGCGCCGCGCTCGCTGCAGCCTGGAGAATCGGCCGAGTTTGTTCTCGATGACGTGCAGTACCTGTTGCACCTGAAGGAGCTCCGCCAGTCGCTGGTCGGAACCGATGCGGCGTCGTTCGAGATCTCGATCGGCGGAACGACGGAATTGAGTGAAGCAGAGAAGATTGAACGACTGATTGCCGCGGTCGAGTCTCTGCAGGGGGCCGAGTTCCTGCGGAACGGGACGGGGCACTCGCCGCAGGAGGCTGCGGCCCACCTGCAACAGAAACGGCGAGCGACGGCCGCGCGAGTCACGACGGCCCGAGCGTTTGTGGACGAAGTCGCGTCGAAGTCTTCGATAACGGGCGAAGAATATCAGATTCGGCTTCCGGATGGTCGAACGGTGACTGCACGCACGTTTTTTGACGAGCGCCTGGCCGAGCTGGAATCGACCCGCTCATCACCCGCGAAAGAATGATCGCGACGGGCGGTGCGCCAATCCGCCGTCTGACTGGCAGCCGCCGCAGCAATCGTTCAGAGTGGAGGCTTGTGGCTGTCCGATTCAGCGGCCCGCCGGGATCGTCGCCGCCCGGTCGGCGTCCGCGATCCCTGAGGCTGAGATGCTGACGCTGTTGCTGCTGGTCCTGCTGCTGGTGTGTGCGATCATCTGGGGCAGCGGACCGTTCGAATCTCTCCGGTTGAACGGCCTGCGCCTCCGCGAGCAGTCCAAACGTCGGCAGGAGCTGGGTCAGGCGACGGCGAAAGCCAGCGTCCTGACCCTGGGGACGGATGAAGGGGCCTCGCAGCAGGATTCCCACGTCCTGGGGCTCGTTGCCGAATGGCTGGGTTATCTCCTCTCGCAACGTCTGCCGAAGGCGACCGGCGGGGCCCAGTTCTGGATCCAGGTTTCCTTCGGGATCGTGCCCGCCGGGCGAACGATCTGGCGGCTGGATGTCTCGCCGCTGAGCCTGAAACCGCGGATCCGCAAGCTTCTGGAAGGCTGGCTGGCGAATCCGCCGGTGTTGCCGGTGCAGCAGCCCCTGGCGATCAGCTTCGTGGCGGCCATCCGGGGGGGCGGGCTCGAAGATCCGGGTTTCTTGCGCCCGTTTCAGGATCTGATCGACAAACATGGCACGCACCCCCTGCGGGAGCTGCTCGAACGGGAGCTGGGCGCCGCGATCCCCGAATGGACCGAGAGCCTGACCGTCGAACATTGCGACCGTTACCTGGAACTGCTGCCCGGCGACCTGGTCGCATTGCGGACGCGGGCCGACCTGCTGATTCGGAGCTCCGAATTCGATCGCGCCATCGACGACCTGAACGAAGTCCTGGTCCGGGAAGCGTCCCAGGCGCAGGACTACTACGCGCGCGGCTACGCGCGGATCCAGCTCGAACGGACCGAGAGCGGGATGGAAGATCTGCGGCAGGCCACCCAACGTGACGGCGAGTACTGGCCGGCCCGGCAGTTGCGGGCCGAAGTGCTGCAGAAGCAGGGCAAGTACTCGGAGGCGATCGCCGAACTCGACGAAGGCCTCGCGGTTGCAAAATCGGCGCCGCTCTGGCTGACTCGGGGCATGATCCACCTGGAGCTGCACGACGAGGGAGGGGCCGAACAGGACTTCTCCGAAGCCGCCGCTCTGGCGCCCGACTGGCCCGAACCGCTGCTGCAGCGGGGGCTGATCCGGATGCGGCAGCAACGGGCCGACGAGGCGGTCGCCGATCTGGATCAGTGCGTCGAGCTGGAACAGGATGGGCGGGACGCTCGTCGGCTGCGGGCGCGCGTCCTGTTCGAGTTGAGCCGCTGGGGGCGGGCGGAGGAGGAATTCACCCGTCTGCTGGCCGAAGACCCGGCCGATCCCGGCAGTCGGCTGCTGCATGGCCGGTGCCAGGCGATGCTCGGCAAGCTGGAGTCGGCCGTCGAAGACTTCGGCGTCATCGTCGACCACGACGAAGTCGGCCTCGAGGCTCGCGCGTGGCGGGCCGTCGCCCTGACGCAACTGGAACGCTATGACGACGCGGTCCCCGACGCCGACCAGGCGCTGGCGGCCGACGTGATGCCCACGCTGATGCGGTGGGTCCGGGCCGTCGCCGCCTGGGTGAACGAAGACCAGGCCGGCGCGCTGCGCGAACTGGAACAGGCCGCCGAGCTCGATCCCGACGACCACATGATCCAGTACTGGAAGGCGAAGCTGCTGGCGCTGTCCGGGGAATTCGAAGAAGCTCGTTCGATCCTGTCGGATGTCGAGTGGAGTCCCGACGACTGGCAGGCGCTCTGGCTGCGCGGCGCCGTCGCCGCCGAACTGGGCGATTCCGCCGCCGCGCAGCGCGACCTGTCGGAGGCCAGCGAGAATCCCCAGGCGTCGGCGGAAGTCCGCCTGACCCGGATCAAGGTCCTGCATTCCGAGGGGGAATGGTGCACGGCGGTCCGCGAGCTCGACGAGCTCCTGGCTGCAGACGACGAGAACGAAGACGCCTGCTGGCTGCGCGGACAGATTCTGCTCGCCCAGGGGCGCCCCGAGGCCGCGATTGTCGATTTTCAACGGGCGTACGATCTGGGAGTTCGCCCGCCCGAACTGGGTGGTCTGTGGAGCTCGGCCCTGCTCCGCCTGGAGCAGCCGGACGCAGCCCGCGAGATCCTGGACCGGTTCCTGAAGCAGCATCCCGACAATCCGGGACTCCTGATGGCTTCCGCCCAGTTGACCATCCAGGCCGAAGGACCGGATGCCGCCGATGAGCAGCTTCAGGCTGCCATCGCCGTCCATACGGAATTCGCCGACTCCCTGACCGTCCACGTGCTGATCATGGAGGCCCAGTGGTATCACGAGCGTGAAGACTACGCCGAGTCCGAACGGCTGATGACCGAAGCGCTGAGCTACGACACGCCGCTGACGCCGGTGGCCCACGTGATCCGCGGAGCGGCCCGGCGGTATGCGGGAAATCTGGTCGAAGCGCTTGAGGACTACAACGCAGCGTTCGAGCCAGAGTCGGACAACGCCAGCGTGCTGCGCTGCCGGGGTCAGGCTTATACGGAGCTCGCCGAATACGATCAGGCGTTGGTCGACCTCGATCAGGCAGTGCCGATCTTCGAGCGGAAGGGGATCGACGTTGAGCTGGGCTATGCGTTGAGCGCCCGTTCGATTGCGCTGGGGGGAGTGGAGCGCTGGGACGAGGCCTGGCGGGACTGGGACCGTGCGCTCGTGATTCAGCCCGACGACGCCTGGCTGCATTACAACGCGGGGTTGCTCTACCTGGGGCAGCAGCAGCCGGAGAAGGCGAGCTGGTGTTTCGGCCTGGCGCTGGCCTGCGAGAACCCGCGGCTGCCGCCGGTCAAACAGGCCCGGGCGCGGGGTTTCCTGAAGTCGCTGGCATCGGGGCGACGGAAGCCGGAAACTGATCCCGACTAATCGTCCGGTCACCTGTCGTTCGAGGCTGCGCCTTGTATGAAGCGGACTGTCCCTTTAGCACTGGAGGAGACTAGGATTCCCAACCTCTGTCGCCCAGTGATTCGCGGCACTGCTGTCGGGAGAGTGACTCATGTCCAAACAATCTGAAGACAACGTCGCGCAATTTCGCAATGACCAGTCGCGGACGCTGACGTCGCCCGTGACTGATGAGCAGCTCCGACCGACTTCCACACTGCAGCGAGTGCAGTTCAGCACACCGCTCACGGAGAAGGATCATCAACGAGTTGCGGTGTTTCTGGAGTCGCAGCCCCACGTCCACTTTCGCCTCTACGGAGGTTACGGCTGGACTCCGGATCTCGACTTTCTCAGGTGGTATCCACGACTGAAGCGCTTTTCGGTCAATGAACTGTATCACCTGCGCAACTTCAACGGGCTGCAGCACCTGCCGGATGACGTCGAAGTGCTGGGGATCGGCCGGACGAAAGGAAGGGATTTCAGTTGGCGCAAACTCAGTCGTTTTGACAAGCTCAAATGCCTTTACGTCGAAGCCCAGACGAAGCACATTGAGGCGACCTCACAGCTCACAAGTGTGGAAACGTTGTGTCTTACTTCAATCACGCTCCCCGGCCTCGAACTCCTCACTCCGTTGAAACGGCTTCAGTCGCTTCGTTTGAGCTTGGGCGGTACCAGCGACCTCGCGGCTCTTCCAGCCCTCGGTTCACTCAGCTATCTCCATCTCGTAATGGTCCGCGGCTTGGCAGACCTCAGTATGCTGGCCAGGCTCCCGTCGCTCCAGTCGCTGTACTTGCAGGCTCTCAAGAATGTCACCGTGCTGCCGTCATTTCGTGGCCTGAAGGCGCTGCGCCGCGTCCACCTGGAAACCATGAAGGGATTGACGGATCTGGCGCCGGTTGCCGAAGCCCCTAACCTTGAGGAATTGATCGCCATCGACCTGCGGCAGATTCCCGTGGAAAACTTTCGCAGCTTCGTCGGACATTGGTGCCTGCAAGGTGCCTGTATTGGGCTGGGAAGTCTGAAGCGGAACGCCGAGGTTCGCGATTTGCTTGGTCTTCCCGAATTGAACCGATATAAGGAATTTGAGTTTCGATAGCAGTGGGCAGTTCTGAAGTCCCGGCACAAATACTCGGTCAGTTCAAGGCCGGAATCTCACGACGCCAAGAGTCGTCAGCCTCACTTGTTCACTCGCCTAGATAAGCGGTCGCCACTGAAACCACTCCTGACAGGACTCTCCTCAATGGGTTTCGTCGACCTCTCCAAGATCCCAACAATCACTCCCATTCCCGGCTCCACGCTGCGGACGCCGTTCGGACAGAACCTGATGCTCTCCTACCTGGAAATGGAGGACGGAGCCGAGGTGCCGCTGCATCACCATCCCCACGAGCAGCGGGGGATTCTGCTCGAAGGGAAAGTCCAGCACACCATCGGCGACGAAACACACGTCGTCGAACGGGGGTACTACCTCGATCAGCCCTTCACGTGCGTAGACTGTGGCAAAGACGAAGTCTGGACGGCGACTCAGCAGAAGTGGTGGTACGAGGTCGCCAAGGGGGACGTGTTTACGACCGCGCGTCGTTGCCGCATCTGCCGTCGCCGGGATCGTGAACGACGAACAGAATGACGCCGGGTGCACCTGGAGGGGATCGCCCGCAAGGAGCAATAGCAATGACCGCCCCGTTCGCCCCGCCCCCCTCCCGCCCGGTGCTCTTCGTTCTCTTCGCGATGGGCGTGATGGCGATTGCGATGCCCTTCGGCCGGCGCGAGGATTGGCTGGGTTGGGTGGCGTTTCTGGCGATGGCGGTATGCACGCTCGGCGTGTGGGGACTGCTGATCATGGGTTTGGCAAGGGCGTTCCTGGAGAGCCGACGAAAACGGGCGGAGTCCGAGGAGCCGCCGGAGTGAAGTGGGTGCGACCCCTTCAGGGTCGGTGCGTTGTGGCCGGCCGCGTTCCAGGGGTGTCGGAGCGAAGCTCCTCAACCCCCGGCTAAACACTTTGCCCCCTGCCGGGGTCAGAAGACCAGTTTGACCGGCCACCACGCATCAAAACCTGTTGACTTGTCCCGTGTTCGGGACCGATACTCTATGGGTTGGGGCGATGTCCTCGACGGACCTGCCTGCCTGATGCACCTTGCCGAGTCACCCGCCATGACCTCTGCCCGCCGCTGCTGTCCCGGTCCGACCACCCGCCGTGAGTTTCTCCGCGTCGGAGCCTTGGGGCTGGGTTCGTTCACGATGGCCGACCTGCTGCGGTCGCAGGCTCAGGCGGCGGCTGCCGGGCGGGCGGCGCCGGAGACCTCGGTGATCTTCGTGTGGCTGCCGGGCGGGCCGCCGCATATGGACATGTATGATCTGAAGCCGAACGCCCCGGCGGAGTATCGCGGGGCGTTCCGGCCGATTCCGACGACGGTGCCGGGGCTCGACGTCTGCGAGCTGCTGCCGCTGCATGCGAAGCTCGCCCATAAGTACAACGTGGTCCGCTCGATCGCGCACACGTTTGCCGATCACGGCGGCGGCCACAAGCGGTTCATGACCGGACGCGATCCGCGGACGCCGACCGAGTTCGTCAACGATGCCCCGGCGGTCGGGTCGATCGTCGCCCGCGTGCGCGAGCAGGTCACGGCGGGGGTGCCGAACTACGTCTGCGTGGTGGAGCCGGGGCGGGACCAGGTCGATACTTTCAGCCAGGGGGCGGCGTACCTGGGGCCATCCTACACGCCGTTCATGGTGCCGGGCGATCCGAGCAAGACGGAGTTCAAGGTGCCGAACATCGCCCCCGTGGCGGAAGTCGCCGGGCGGCTGGATGACCGGACGAGCCTGTTGCGGTCGTTCGACCGGTTCCGGCGGGACGCCGATCAGTCGGGGCTGATGGGGTCGTTCGACACGTTCCACGAGCGGGCGTTCGGGCTGCTGACCAGTGACAAGGCGAAAGTGGCCTTCGATCTGTCGCAGGAAGACCAGTCGACGCGCGATCGTTACGGCAAGCACGCGTGGGGTCAGCGGCTGCTGATGGCCCGCCGGCTGGTGGAAGCGGGTTGCAGCTTCTGCACGGTGATTCTGGAGAACCCGTATCAGTCGGGAATCGAGTGGCTCAAGCAGGGAACCTATAACTGGGATTCTCATGCGGTGAACTGCCACATCTGGGACGACCTGAAACTGCGGCTGCCGATCTACGATCAGGCGGTCACGGCGTTGATTGAAGATCTCTACAACCGCGGCCTCGACCGCAAGACGCTGGTGGTCGTGACCGGGGAGTTCGGTCGCACGCCGCGGATCGAGAGCACGGTCGGTTCGCAGACAGGGGTGAAGCAGCCGGGACGCGATCACTGGCCGCAAGCAATGTCGCTGATCACGTTTGGCGGCGGGATGCAGACGGGGCAGGTGATCGGCTCGACGAACTCGCGGGGCGAGCATCCGCAGGACCGGCCGCTGTCGCCGAACGATCTGTGGGCGTCGGTCTACCGGCACCTGGGGATCGATTTCGAGCAGTCGTTCCTGGATCACCGCGGTCGGCCGATGCCGATTCTGCCGTACGGGGCGCCGATCGGCGAGTTGCTGTCGGCGGTGTGATGGGCGGGTATCGGGATTCGGGGATCGCAGAGGAAAGAGAGACGGGGCTTTGGATTCGTTCCGGGGGTGTCGTCGGGATGTGGCTTGATCACTTTGGCGCGACTGGCGGTTCGGCGGAGAGTGTTTCGATGCCGTAGAGAAAGTCGTAGATGCTTTCTCGCGAGTAGACGTCCCAGGGGGGATTGCTCCAGAGGACCGTGTTGCCGGTGCGCAGCGACAGTTCCGTGCCGCTGAAGCGGGCCGGGGCGATGTGCCAGGTCAGGTCCTCGGCCGTCGCCTCTTTCCGGGCTTCAATCAGCAGAAACAGTTCCGGGTCGGTTCCGAGGACGAAGGTGAAGATGGCGCCGTCGAGAATCTCGGCGGATTCCCGGTCGGGATAGCGATAGAGGGGTTGTCGCAGGAGTCGCAGCTCGGCCTCGTCGGGTTTGCCGGCGGCGGAGAGATCTGCCACGAGATTGCGCATCTGGGTGAGCCGGAGGGGGCGCGAGGCTGCCGGTTTTGGGGCCTTCGGGAGTCGAATCCAGGTGATGCCCGGTTCCGTGGTCCGCCAGGTGACGTCCTTTGACACGGGGACTTTGACTGTCCGGTCGGACAGCGAATGGAATTCGTAGCAGAGGCTGCGCCGCATCCGATCTTCCGGATGATACGCCGACCAGATGGCGGCGATGACTGCGGGGCGGTCGTCTCTGGTCCAGAGGAAGACGCCGCCGTGCTGGACGTCGGGCCGGACGGGATTGGAGTAAGACAGGAGAGCGCGGGTTTGGAGCGCCAGCGGCGTCTCCGCGTCGCCGGTTTCCGTTGCGACGAGCGCCCGGGCGCGGTCGAGGTAGAGCTGCTGCCAGGCTTTCATGTCGGCGGGTTGCGTCGGCGGATCTTCTTCCGCCTCGACAGCAACACCAGGCATCACGCTCAGGAGGATCGCAGCGGCAATCAGTGCGGGGGGTCGTGGGAGCATGACTCGACCTGTCTGGCGGAGAAGAGCGATCGACGGGAATCAAATATAGACAGTCAGACTGCATTCCGGCCAGACTGATCTGCTGGAGAACTTTTCGAATCAGAAAGACGGTAAATTGGCGGTCATTCCGTCAGTCCGCGATCATCGCCGCAGCCACTCATCGCGATGTGTCGCGACGAACTCGTCGTCGAGCAGGTGCGGATAGTCTCGGCTGATTCGATCCAGCGCTGCCGCCTGACCCGGTGAGAGTCTTTCCGCCGGGTCGAGGAAGACGAGGTTCTCCAGGAGGCCCTGGCGCCGGAGGACTTCGTGGATGCCGGCGATGCAGCCGGCGAAGCCGTTGGCCGCGTCGAAGACGACCGCGTTCGCGTCGGTTACCTGCTGCGCCAGGGCAAGCCAGTCGGCCGACATTGATCCGCCGGTGCGGACGATGTCGTGTGCCGCATTGAGTTGCGCGACGGCCTGTTGCGTCCAGACGGCCCAGTGACCGAGGAGGCCGCCGACGATCCGGCGGTCGAACGGCTGGCCGTTACGAACGAAGCGAAAGGGCGTGACCAGATCGAGCAGGATGTTGTCGTCGTTGCCGGTGTAGAGGGCGATGTCGTCCCGGCCGGCGTCGACGACGGCCCGGATGACGTCGAGCGTCTGGTAGCGATTGAAGGGCGCCAGTTTGATGGCGACGAGGGATTCCAGCTCGGCGAACCGCCGCCAGAAGGAATAGGGCAGGATGCGTCCGCCGACGGCGGGTTGCAGATAGAAGCCCATCAGCGGCAGCACGTCTCCGACCGTCCTGCAGTGAGCCAGAAGCTCATCGTCCGAAGCGGTCTTGAGCGCAGCGAGGCTCAGCAGGCCGCAGTGGTAGCCGAGGTCGCGGAGCAGCGCGGCTTCGCGGACCGCCTGCGGCGTGGGACCGCAGATTCCGCCGATGCGGATCAGCGGTGACGTTCGCTGTGCGTCGGCCCGGTCGAGCTCTTCGCGGGCGAGTTCCAGGACCGGATGGAAGAGACCGTGTTGCGGTTCGCGGATGGCAAACTGCGTCGTGTGGACGCCGACGGCCAGGCCTCCGGCGCCTGCGGCGAGGTAGTAGCGGGAGAGAGCCCGCTGGCGTCGTTCGTCGAGCCGGCGGTCGCTGGTGAGCGCCAGCGGATGGGCGGGGATGGCCGCGCCGAGCTGCAGAGTCTCGCGGATGATCGGTGGCAGGGACTGGGTCATTCAGAAGCGCCCGTCGCGGCTTTCGAAGTGAGTCGGCTTGTCGAGACGCGGGCCGCCAGAGGTGATCCACTCGGCGATCCAGCGGATCACTTGCTCGGGCATCACGCGCGGATGGCCGACGCGGTCCAGCAGCGGATGCGCGTTGTTGAGGAGTGCGTCGGGGGCTTCTGCGCCTGTGAAGACCGGCGGCCGACCGAAGAGCTGGCCGAACTGTTCGCAGATCTGACGCACGCTGAGCGTCTCGGGGCCCGTGAGATTGAGGACGCTGGCCGGGCTGGTGGCGAGCGAGAAAGCGGCCAGCGCCGCGGCGTTGGCGTCGGCCTGCCAGATGACGTTGAAGTGTCCCATCGTCAGGTCAACCGGTTCGCCGCGGTAGACTTTCAATGCCAGGTCGACGAGGACGCCGTAACGCAGTTCGCAGGCGTAGTTGAGGCGGAGCAGTGCGACCGGCGTGCCGGCGATCTGGCTGAAGTGTTCGAAGATCCGTTCGCGACCCAGGCAGCTCATGGCGTATTCGCCGACGGGCGCGACCGGATCGGTTTCGCGGCTGCCGCCGTTGACGACGGGCGAGTTGCCATACACGTTCCCTGTCGAGAAGGCCAAAATTCGCGAGCCGGCATAGCGCTGGCAGACGAGTCCCGGCAGCCAGGCGTTCATGGCCCAGGTGAGCGATTCCTGGCCCGAGGAACCGAACTTGCGACCGGCCATGTAGAGGGCCAGCGGAGCGTCAGGCAGTGCGGCGAGGGCCGCGGGATCGAGCAGATCGGCCTGAATCGTTTCGACGCCGTGCTGTTCGAGGTTGGCGCGGACGGCAGGATCACTGAACCGAGCGACGCCGAATACGCGCCGCTTCGTGCCTGCAGCCTCGGAAGCCAGCACGGCCATCCGCGCCAGCGTCGGCCCCATCTTGCCCGCGACGCCGAGAATGATCAGGTCGCCGGGAAATCGCGCCAGGGCTTCGATGGCGGCGGGCGTCGGCTCGCTGAGGAGCGTTTCGAGCTGATCGACGGAGGAGATTGTGGTCGGGAGTGACATCGATTCGCACGGCGCGTCAATTCGCACGGTATTCTCTGGCTCTCGGCACTCGACTCTGGACTCTCGACTTCTTTCGAAATTCCGCCTTCGTCATTCGATATTGTCTCTCTACGCCAGGATGTCGTGCACGACTTTGCCGTGGACGTCGGTCAGACGGAAGTCGCGGCCCTGGAAGCGGTAGGTGAGCTGCTCGTGATTGAAGCCGAGCAGGTGCAGGATCGTGGCGTGCAGGTCGTGGACGTGGACCTGGCCCGCGGTGACGCCGAAGCCGAGCTCGTCGGTCTCGCCGTGCAGGTGCCCGGCTTTGAGCCCGCCGCCCGCCATCCAGAGGGTGAACGAGTCGATGTGATGATCGCGGCCCAGGGTGCCGCGCTGTTCGCCCATCGGCGTCCGGCCGAACTCGCCGCTCCAGACGACGAGCGTTTCGTCGAGGAGTCCCCGTCGCTTCAGATCGAGGACCAGGGCGGCGGCGGCCTGGTCGACGTCCTTGCAGACCTTGGCGAGGGCCTCTTCGAGGTCGGCTCCGTTCCCGCCGTGGTGGTCCCAGTCGGTGTGGTAAAGCTGCACGAAGCGGACGCCCCGCTCGACGAGCCGCCGGGCGAGCAGGCAGTTGTTGGCGAACGACGATCCGCCGGGCTTGGCGCCGTACAGGTCGAGCGTTTCGGCGGTTTCGTCCTGCAGCCGCATCAGTTCCGGGGCGCTGGTCTGCATGCGAAAGGCGGTTTCGTAGGCGTTGATCCGGGTGGCGATCTCCGGATCGGCGACGGTCTGCATCCGCAGGCGATTGAGATCGGCGACGGCATTGACGAACTCGCGCTGATCCTCGGGGGTCACGCCGACGGGGTTGTCGAGATCGAGAATCGGCGCCCCCTGCCCGCGGAGGGGAACCCCCTGGTAGCTCGTCGGGAGGAAGCCGCTCGACCAGAGCGTATTGCCGGCCCGCGGACCGCGGGGACCGGACTGCAGAACCACGAAGCCGGGCAGATCCGACGACGGGCTTCCCAGGCCATAGGTGACCCAGGAACCGAGACTGGGTCGGCCGGGGGCCTGGAAGCCGCAGTTCAAGAAGAGCTTGGCGGGGCCGTGGTTGAAGACATCGGTCTTGACGCCGCGGAGCCAGCAGACGTCGTCGACGATCTGCCGGTGGTACGGGAGCAACTCGCTCAGCTCCATGCCGCATTCGCCGTATTTCATGAACTTCTGGCGAGAGCCGAGGAGCTTGGCGTCGGGCTTGAGGAAGGCGAAGCGTCGCCCGGCGATCAGGCTGTCGGGCGGCGGCTGGCCGTCGTAGGTCCGCAGGACGGGTTTGTCTTCGAACAGATCGAGCTGGCTGGGGCCGCCGGCCATGAACAGGAAGATGACGTTCTTGATCTTCGGAGCGGACTGCGGCGGGTGCGGCAGGAGCGGGTTCGATTCCGCCGCCGGGAGGTCGCGCTGCAGGAGCTGCGAGAGGGCGATGGCTCCGAGGCCGATCGGCCCGGCGTGGAGGAAGTCGCGCCTGTGGAGGGAGGGGTTGTGTGGCATGTCTGATGTTGCCTTGATGGCGCGGATTGAGTCGATTACCGGAAAGTGAAAAGTGAGAATTGAGTAGTGCCAAGTGCAAAGTGTGCATGAACTGGCAGGCGAGCCGCCAGTGGCACGCGTTTGGACGCGCTGCAGGTGCTGGTGTTGTGCTGCATCGCTGGTCTACTCGCGGTTGACGAATTCATCCGTGTTGAACACCACGCGGGCGAGGCTGGTCCAGGCGGCGGCTTCAGCCGGGGTGACGCCGGCCGGGATTTCCGACGGCGCCACCGACTTGGCGCGGGCTTCGTCCTGCGAAAAGCCTTTTGTCGTCTGCTGCCAGTAGGCCAGGAGCCGTTCGCGTTCGGCGGAGCCGGGCGGCCTCGTGAGGACCAGGCGGAACAGGTATGTCAGTCGTTCGCTCGGCGAAGCCGTCGGCGGCAGCTCTGTCAGAACTCGCGTCGCCAGGTGCTGGGAGAGTTCGAAGAAGACCTTGTCGTTGGCCAGCGCCAGCGCCTGCAGCGGCGTGTTGGAGCGGACCCGGCGGGTGCAGACCGTGCTGAAGTCGGGGGCGTCGAACGTCGAGAAGAGGGGGTAAGGGGCACTGCGGAAGAACTCGGTATACATGGTCCGGCGGTAGCGGCCGGCGTCTTTGTTCTCGGGCCAGGCCTTGGGAGTCTGCGTGAAGCTGTAGACCCCTTCGGGTTGCGGCGGGTGGACGCTGGGGCCGCCGAGCTGCGGCGCCAGCGAACCGCTGGCGGCGAGGACCATGTCGCGAACGATCTCCGCTTCAACCCGGACGCGGGACTGCCGGCCGAGCCAGCGGTTGGCGGGGTCGACTTCCGCCAGGTCTTCGCGATAGGCGCTGCTCTGGCGATACGTGGCGGAGGTTACAATCACCCGATGCAGGGCCTTGAGGGACCACTCGCGGCGGATCAACTCGGACGCCAGCCAGTCGAGCAGTTCGGGATGGCTGGGAGGCGTGCCCTGATAACCGAAGTCGTTCTCGGTTTCGACGAGTCCGGCGCCGAAGAACCGCAACCAGACCCGGTTGACGGTCACGCGGGCGGTGAGGGGATTCTGCGGACTGACCAGCCAGCGGGCGAGGTCGAGACGGTTGCGGAAATCCATGTCGACTCCGCCCGCCACCGAACCGGGGACGCCTGGCGGCAGGGGACCGGCGTCCTTGTCCGGATTCAGAAAATCGCCGCGCAGAAGGCGGAATGTTTCGGGCGGCTTCGGCTGGTCGCGCATGATCATCTGGGAGACGGTCTGGGCGCGGCCGGGGAGTGAGGCTTCGAGGGCGGCGATGCGAGGCTTGAGCGTGTCCAGCTCGCGCGTCGGCACATCCGTCGAGGGAGGAGGGGGCGACGCGGAGACGTCGACGTGCAGTCGGCCGATGAGGTACTGCTCGTTGAGATCGTGCTTGAGGACCAGCGTCAGCTTGCCGCCGACAGGAGCGACCGGCTCGGCGAGGATGAAGACCGCCTCGTGGGGGGCGTTCATCTTGAGGTCCGGCTTGTCCTTCCGCTGGGCTTCGCTGACGTTAATCGCCCAGCCGGTTTTCGACTGGTCGTCGATGGCGTGGACGATCGGGTAGCCGGCCTGTTCGTGATCGGCCCAGGCCCGCTTGAAGCGGATTTCCTTGTCCCCCTGGCGCAGGGCGGCGTCCGTCAGGACGAAGTTCCCGTTGCCCGCCCGGCCCGGTCCCTGTTTGGGCAGTGATTCGTCGGTCAGCGCGCGGAGGCGGACGGCGGTCACCTGCGGTTCGGTGACGGCGAGCGTCAGCTCGTAGGCGTCGTTCGGACCGACCGCGGAGTCGACCAGGAGCGACCCGTCGCCCTGCTGCTGGAAGCTGACTCCGGAGCTGGTTTTGCGGTCGGAGAACTCGACGGCCCGCCATTCGAACTTGGGGGCCTCCTTTTCGCGGGCGGCGGCCTGCTTGATCAGGCCTTCGTATTTCGCAGCCTGCTTGCGGAGCGTTTCCAGCTCCTTGAGTGCCGCCTGATGCACCGGCGACAGGCCGAAGACTTCGGTTTCGATGACGGGGACCGTCGGGCCGACGTTGTTCGTGTCTTCGCAGAGGTTAAAGAACGCGTAGAGCCGGTAGTAGTCGTCGAGGCTGACGGGGTCGAACTTGTGCGAGTGGCATTGGGCGCAGCCGATCGTCAGTCCGAGCCAGACGGCCCCGGTGGTGTTGACGCGGTCGATGAGCGCCTCGTGCCGGTACTGGTCGGGCTTCACGCCCCCTTCCTGGTTGATCATCGTGTTGCGGTGGAAGGCGGTGGCGATGAGCTGCGTCTTGTCGGGTTGTGGCAGCAGGTCTCCGGCGAGCTGCTGGACGGTGAACTCGTCGAACGGCAGATCGGCGTTGAGGGCCTGCACGACCCAGTCGCGGTAGGGCCACATGACCCGCGCGCCGTCAATCGTGTAACCATGCGAGTCGGCGTAGCGGGCCTGGTCGAGCCAGTGCCGGCCCCAGCGCTCGCCGTAGTGCGGGCTGGCCAGGACGCGATCGACGAGCCGTTCGTAGGCGTCGGGGGCCGCATCGGCGAGGAAGGCGTCGACGTCGTCGGGTGGAGGCGTCAGCCCCAGCAGATCCTGATACAGTCGGCGGATCAGCGTATAGCGGTCGGCTGCGGGGGAGGGAGCCAGCTTGCGCCGCTGCAGGTTCGCCAGGACAAAGGCGTCGATTTCGTTCCGCGGCGCGGCGTCGTGCGAAGGGACGACCGGGGGCGCGGGCTGCTGCAGCGGCTGGAACGCCCAGTGATCGCGGTACTCGGCGCCGGCGGCGATCCAGCGCCGGAGGAGATCGCGCTGGGCGTCGGTGATGACCTTATTGCTCGCCGGGGGCGGCATCTGGACGTCGGGATCGTTCGAGAGGATCCGGCGGATCAGCTCGCTCTCGTCCGGCTTGCCGGGGACGATGGCCGCTTGGCCGTCCTGCAGCTCGGTGGCGGCAGCGCGCTGGTCGAGGCGGAGCTCGCCTTCGCGGGCGGCTTCGTCGAAGCCGTGGCACTGGTAGCAGAGGTTGGAAAGGATCGGGCGGATGTCGCGCTGGAAATCGGGCGCGGCGTCGGCGGCGGAGGCGGTGTCCGCGGGAAGCCAGCCGGCGGCGAGAAGAGCGCAGGCGCAAAGAGTGTGCACGCGAATCATGGAACCCCCGAGGCAATCGACCGAGGACCGCGCGGGCGCGGAACGCTGTATTACAGCATGTCGGGGGGCGGGTGTCTCGCAAGAGATCGGAAAAAATGGATGGGAAATGCGGAAGAGTTTCGCCGCGGCGGCTCGGAGGACGCGGAGAGAAGAGAGAGACAACCACGAATGACACGAATCGGCACGAATGAGGAACGGAAAGGACTGAGAACTACGGAGGGCACGGAAGTCACGGAAAAGAAACTGTCGAGCAGGCCACGTCTGCCCCCTCACCCGCCGTCCGCGGTGGGAGAGGGATGGGTGCGGGTACATTTCGATCGCTCACACTGATGATCGGGCGCAGCCGATTCAACGCAGACCAAACGATCATTCGGCTGGTGTCGTCTCGCCGCCAGCGGGTGTCGCCAGCGCTTTGAGCACCTGCGGATCAGCGGGTGAGATCGCGCGGGGTGGCCGGGCGCGCCCGGCCCTACTTGCCGGCGGGTTGGGCGGTGGTCAGCGAGTCGAGAGCTCCACCGACCAGATTTGTCGGCAGATCGATCCGCCATTCCTGATTCGGCCCTTTCACCGTGAACGGAGGTGGTGCTTCCTCGAATCTGGCGACGGGAGAACCAGGCTCTGGCCGCGGAGCAAGCAGGCGCACCCGGTTGGGTTCGGGTAGCGGCTCGAACAGTCTGAAGGAGTGTATTGCAGGACTGTAAGTCCCCGGACAGAGTTTGAGCGTCATTGTGAGGGAGTCGCCTTCCCACTCGCTGACGGTACCGCCGAACCAGTTCACATCCGGCGGGATACCATTGTCAACGTCCAACGTCACTCCATGCGGAACCCACTTCTCAAAGGGCTTCGCACAACGCTCAAGTTGGGGCAGGAAGTTCGCCGTCGACTTCGCCTCCCGCAGCCTGGCGTTCAGCGGAATCACGACCTTCACATCAAAACCGCGCTGCGGCGGCGGTGGAGCCACGACCGTCTCCGTGTGATCCTTGCCGGGATGAACCACGAAGCGGCGGCTCTCTTCCAGCCCCCACCACGTCAGCCGCGTGGTCAGCGTATAGACCCCGGCGTCGAGATATCCGAAGTCGAGGACGCCATCGTCATCGACGGCAGGTTCCAGCGGCTGTTCCCACGCCGGCTGCTTCAGCGTGACCTTGGCGGACTTGATGACGGCGCCGTCCGCAGTTCCTTCGACAACGCGGACCTGCACGTGGTTGTGTTTGGGATCGGGGGTTGCGGGTGCAGGACTGCCGGCAACAATTTGTCCAGGCTGTGGAGGATGGGCAGCCAGCTCGGCGAGCTGCGCCATGGCGGCGGCGGCCAGAGCTGGAGGCAGAGTGACTCGCCAGGGCTTGTCCGCCTCCGCCACGAAGACGGTGTCGAGTTCGGCGGGCCAATCGGGGCTGGTGGAATCCAGCATGGCAGCGACCGAAAACTGGATTGACCTCGACATGTACAGTTGGCCCTCGCTCGCAGGCTTCGCTTCCCAGAATGGGTTAGCGATGATTCCGACCGTCTTCAATCGAAATCGTGCCCCTTTGCGGCGGCTGAACTGGTGCGGCTTAAATCCGTCTTCCTCTGGCCAGCTCGCGCCATTTTTTCCAATCGCCTCAAGAGCATTCTTTCTCACGACTTCCCGATGCAGGTCCTCTGGAGAGAAGCCTGGAGTCGGCCACGTCGTCAACGTTCGCTCCGGAGTCCAAATCAGCCTCAAGGGTCGCTCGAGTTCCCAATCTTGATCGTGAAAAGAAACTGGCGCGGGCGTCAATTCGAGTAAAACCGCCAGATGCTGGTTATCCAGTGTGGCGCGAAAGTCAGTCGGAACGTTGACATCGAGCGTCACAGTTTCATCTCGAACTCGTAGCGGCGGCTCGTCGAACACTTCTCGACAACGCTCGCCGCGACCGACTTCAATGCGCCGAACTGCTCGCAGCATGCCGAACTGTGCGCTCACCCACACCTCATAGCCGCCCGGCGGAAGCGTACCGAAGCTCGCAACTCCCATCTTCGGATCACAGGGACGTTCGGCCTTGATTTTCTCATTTGAGATGTCAACGCCGCGTAAGCTGACTGTGTACTCAGCGGACTCGCCGCTGCGCCGAGGCTCGTCCGGCCGGGCGTATTGAACCTCGACCGTCAGCGTCGCGTCGGGGACGGATACGGGAGCCCGCATTGCTGCGTCCAGCCGCTCGCTCAGCTTCGCCAGCGTCGCCGTCAGCACCTCCTGCTGCTGCGCCATCTGCCGCTGCTGGGCATTCGACATCTGGATCATCACCGTTGCGACAGCGATGACGGCAATCAACATCGCCCCCTGCAGACCGAGCATCAGCCGTTGATTCATGATGTGTCTCCTCATGGCCAGCCACCAGAGTTTGCGGGCGATCTGCCGGGGATCGCCGAAGCGCTTCAAGGCCCGTTCCCACGCGGTCGATTCGTCCGCCCCTTTGACCATCTCCCGCCGGACCGAGCAGACCAGATGGTCCGTCAGTTCCTCGGCGATGTCCGACCGCAGCGACGACGGTTCGTCGTCGCGCGGGTCGGGCAGATCGGCGAGGAGGTCGGAAGGGGTGACAGACACTGCGGGGTCCGATGCGAGTGGGAAGTCGTTCTTGGATTTTTGTCAGTGGTCAGTAGTCCGTGGTCAGTTGGTGTTTGAGATTTGGAGCTTTGGGTCCATGCCGAGGACGCCTTCGATGCCTTGCGAGAATGCGCGCCAGGCAGATTTGCGGGTGTCGAGCTGTTTCCGGCCGGAGGACGTGATGCGGTAGTACTTCCGCCGGCGGCCTTCGACCGGCTCCCAGTAGGAGGAGAGGAGTTTTTGCTCTTCGAGGCGGTGGAGGGCGGGGTAAAGGCTCCCCTCTTTCAGCTCGAAGAAGCCGTTCGAACGCGTGCCGACCGTCTGCGCGATCTCGTAGCCGTAGCTGGGGCCGTGCGAGACGACCTCCAGGATCAGCATTTCCATCGCGCCCCAGAGATTCTGCGGATCCATGACGTTTGCTCCGATGCCTCGACGGTCTATGCTACGAAGCATAGGCGGGCGATGCGTGGGGCGTCAAGAAGAATCACGGAAGCGGTCCGTGATTCGTGGCGAGCGGTCAGTGAGAAGGAGTTCGGAGTGGAATCTGGAAAAGTGAAGACGGCCGGGCGCGCCTGGCCCTACTCCACCGCCGCCGAATGGAGCATCCACGCAGAAACCCAACTCTGCGTCGGCAGGGGCCGCCTGTGGCGGGCGGTTTGACTCTGGGAGTGCGGGGCGATGTAATCGGGGGCTCTCGCCTGCTGCGGGAGATCTCGATTCTCCTGCACGGACGCCCTGCTGATGGCCAGACACTGGCGAATTGCGACTCACGACGCCGGTTATGTCGGCCAGCTCGCCGCCGATCTCAAGATTCCCGCCCTCGTCGCCCAGGTCCTCGCGGCCCGCGGGTGTCGCTCCGCCGCCGATGCCCAGGCGTTTCTCGCACGGAAGCTCACCGACCTGCATGACCCCGAACTGCTGCCGGGCGTCTCCCAGGCGGCCGACCGGCTCGTGGAAGCGGTCAAAGCGGGCCGGCGGATCACCGTCTACGGCGACTACGACGTCGACGGCGTCACCGCAACCAGCCTGCTGTGGCACTGCCTGCAACTGGCGGGAGGACGGGTCGACTACTACATCCCCTGCCGCATGGAAGAGGGCTACGGCCTCAACTGCGACGCCCTCCGGCAACTCCATACCGAGGATCCGAGCCGGATCGTGATCAGCGTCGACTGCGGGATCACCAGCGTCGCCGAGGCGGTGCTGGCGAAGGAGATCGGGCTCGAACTGATCATCACCGACCATCACCAGTTCGCCGAGAGCCTCCCCGACACGCTGCTGGTCCATCCTCGACTGCCGGGCGGAAACTATCCCTTCGGCGATCTCTGCGGCGTGGGGGTGGCGTTCAAGCTGGCCTGGGCGATCTGCGCCCGGCTGGGGGATGGCAAGAAGGCGTCGCCCCGGATGCGCGAGTTTCTGCTCAGCGCAATCGGGCTGACGGCGATCGGCACCGTCGCCGACGTGGTGCCGCTCATTGGCGAGAACCGCGTGCTCGTGTCGACCGGGCTGGGAGGCCTGCTCGAACGGGCCAATCCCGGTCTGCGGGCGCTCCTGACGATCACCGGGCTGGCAGAGCGGGAGTCGCTGCAGGCGGAGGATCTGGGGTTTGCCATCGGGCCGCGGATCAACGCCGCCGGCCGGCTGGGACAGGCCCGACTGGCCGTCGAACTGCTGACGACCGACAGTGCCGAGCGGGCGACGGCCCTGGCGGCGTATCTGGACGAGCTGAACAAGAACCGCCAGACGGTCGAGCGGCGGATGCTGAAGCAGGCCAAGGAGATGGTCGAAGAGCATCCGCAGTGGCAGGACGAACCGGCTCTCGTGCTGGCGCATGCCGACTGGCATGCGGGGGTGATCGGCATCGTGGCGAACCGGGTGGCGGATGCTTTCCAGAAGCCGGCGATTCTGCTGTCGTACAACGGGCCGCAGGGACTGGCGCAGGGCTCGGGACGCTCGCATGCGGGGTTCAATCTGCATGCCGGGCTGACGGCGTGTCAGGAGCTGCTGACGACATTTGGCGGGCACCATGCCGCGGTCGGGCTCAAGATCTCGCCGGACCGGATCGACGCCTTTCGCGAGCAGTTCACGCAATACGTTGCGGCGCACCATCGGCCGACTGCGGAGGATGTGGAACTGGCGGTCGATGCGGAAGTCCGGCTGCAGGACATCACGCCGCGCGCGGTCGAGCAGCTTGAGCGCCTGGGACCGTTCGGAGCGGCGAATGCGCGTCCAGTCTTTGCGGCATCGGGCGTTCAACTCGCGGCGCCGCCGAAGAAGATGGGTGAAGGAGAGCGGCACCTGTCGCTGCTGGTGCGGCAGTATGGGGAAACGCTGCGGGCGGTGGCGTTTGGACGGGGCGAATGGGCCGACGAGATGGCGGCTCATTCGGGAGACTTTGCGATTTGTTTCCAGCCGGTGATCAATCGGTTTCGCGGTCAGGCGAAGGCGGAGCTACAATTGGTCGACTGGCGGGCCGAAAGCACGTCTTCCGCCGGATCCCCCCGTCCACGCTCGTCGGCAGTCCGCTGACACTCTGCCGGAGAATTCCATCATGACCGTCATCACTCTGGCCGACATCGTTCAAGCCGTCCAGGACGGCAACGGCCCGGTTGCCGCTCAGCATTTGCTCGAACTGACGGGCGCCCGCGCAACGGGGCTGTGGAAGCTCGACGGAGAGTCCCTGCACCAGCTCGGCTTCACCACCGTGCCGGAAATGCATGCGGCAACCCGTGCCGAGTTTGCCGCGTTAACCCGGACGGTCCCGCTCAGTCACGACGGACTGGGAATCGTGCAGGCCGTCTTGAAGCGGGAACCTGTGATGGCCCGGCGGCATCAGGGACCGATGTCATTGGGAACGTCGGCCACCTGGCTCGACCGGTTCGATGCGGCCTGTTCGCTGTCTTACCCCTGTTTTTCTGAATCAGGAACGGTCACCGGAATCGTGGCGCTGGCGCATGTCGAAGTGATCGATGAGACGCATCCGGCCTGGCAGAGCCTCCAGGAACTGGCGGCGCTGCTGGGACCTCAGTTGTAAGTCGACGTTCCACTTGCAGCCCGGTTCGATCGGCGACGCACCCGACCGATCATTGCTGCCAGTCCCGCCAGACCCGCCAGCAGCAGCGAGGAGGGTTCCGGGTTCAACAGCGTCGGCCGTCCAGGGGGATTGCTCCCCTCCGGGTCGGGGTCTCCTCCCGGTGGATTGAAGGGCGGATTGCCTCCGGTCGGAGGAAGCCGATCGGTGTCGGGGACGCCTCCTCCTCCGCCGCCGCCGCCGCCAAACGAGGCAAACCTGGGGGTGCTCCCCCCGGTCCCGATGCCCGAACCGAATCCCGAGCCTCCGGTCAGGCCGGTGCCACTCATTCCGCCATATCCGCCGCCGACAACCGATGCCGGCTGCGGATCGGCCGGGGGAGTCTCCGCGGGGACAAAGTTGTCTTCGACGGGAGCGGGCAACGAAAGATTGCACTGACCGGCGGTCAGGAACGTCGTTTCGCGCGGATCGATCGTAAAGAACTGGCCCTGGGCGTTGCCGCCGTAGAGCTTGCCGTCGGCCCCCCAGGCGAGTCCCATAATGGAACCGATCTCCTGTTCAACGTCATACTGCCGGATCAGGTCGGAAACACCCGTCGCGGGATCGATCTTGAACAACTGACCGACGGCGTTGCCGCCGTACAGGATTCCGTCGGGACTCCAGGCGAGAGCCATCACAGAGCGGATGCTTTCTTCACTGCCGGTCTGATGCAGCAGCGCGTAGTCGCCCGTCGTCGGGTCGATGGTAAACATCTGCCCCTGCGTGTTGCCGCCGTAGAGTTGTCCGTCGGGACCCCAGGCGAGGGCATCGACGGAGCTGGGGCCGTTTTCGCTGGTGAAACTCGCCAGGACCGTGGTGGCTCCCGACTGCGGATTGAACACGATCAACGGGCCGGGGGCGGTGGCCGAATAAAGCCTGCCGTCCGGGCCTTCGGCCATCGCAAGGAGGGCGTCTCCCGACAGCTCCGTGACCAGAGTGAGGCCGCCATCGACGGGATCGACGAGGAAGACCTGCCCCTGCGCGTTGCCGCCGTAGAGTTTGCCGTCGGGGCCGGGAGTCAGTTCCTCAATGCCGTTCGGAGTGTCGTCCGGCCCGTACTGACGGATGAGCGTCCATTGTCCGGCGAGGCTCTCGCCGGCCGTGAAGGGATACAGTTCCGTCGATCCGGTCGAAGGAGTGAAGTGTCGCGCTGCGGCGCTGGCGATCGGCGCAGCCGAGCCCCCTCCGACGAGGCTTGCGGCCAGCAGGGCGGGCGCCAGCCGGCGGCGAAAACTCAAACCTGACTTGATTGCGTACGGTCGCATCCTGACGCCTTCCACAGATGCAGAACGAATGGCGCGTGGGCAATCCTCTGCACCGCCGCCTGTTCGTCGTCCCATCTCCCGTCAGCGTAGGGAGGGATTGAAGGCCTCGACCATGTGCAGTCGAGCGATGCGCAGGGGGATTCGGCGACCAGAACTTCGCACGGCGGCCCCGCCCGCAGAATCGGCAGAACCGTTGTCGCCGGACGGCAACACGTTGCCGCGGATTGGCAACGTGTCGTTAGATTCGGCGGTCGGGAAACGCACGCCGGCTACCGGGCGGCGATCTTCTCGGCGGCCGTCGGCGAGCCGTACTTCGCAGCCGCCTTCCAGTAAGCCAGCGCCAGCGACATCTTCCGGCTGGCTTCGGCTTCACGGGCCAGCCGCTCGAACTTGAGCCGCTTGTCGAGATCCCGTTCGGGCTCGGCCCGAGCCGGTTCCGCAGTGCGGTCAGCGGCATGTCGCCGGGCCAGCGCAGCCTCCCAGCGGCTGGCCGATGGCGCAGACGGCTCCGCAGTTTCCAGCAGGGCTTCGTCCATCGCCCGCAAGTCGTGGATATAGACGCTGGTGGTGACCGAGCTGCCGGACAAGCTGTAACCGCGGGAACTGCCATTGCGGAACGGGCCGAAGCCGTACGAGGCCCGCCCGGCGGCCCCGGAACGGACGCTCCCCAGCAGGGCAGTTCCGCGATCGGGAACCGTCACGGTCGTATCGACGCTGAAGTCCTGCAGGACCGGCTGCTGCACGGCAATATTCTGCGCCTGCACGGTCTGCGCGGCGAGAATCAGCAGCAGCGACGCCAAACTGCGGAGCATGGGAGGTTCCCTTTCGGAGTCCGGCCATTGTCGCTCCGAACCGGCCCGAGCTGCAAGACGCATCTGGCCCCTAATTCTCCGCGTCGTCCCGCACGCTGAATTCCAGCTTCCACCGCCCGGAACCGCGGGCGCTGACGCACCAGAGCTCCAGCACGCCCAGTTCGGTAATGTGCGTGTGGAAGTTGACCGGAACGTAGTGGTCGTCAATGGAGTCGTCCGGCGGGAGGGTCGCCTGCAGCGAATCCGTTTCCTGGAGATCTTCGTCGGTCCATGCCGTGAGCCGGCTGCCGGGACCGTCGTCTTTGCGGGTCGGTGAACTGAAGAAGCGGAACTGAGCCGGCTGGCCGACGATCAGGCCGATCGGCTCCGAGGGGACGTCGAGCTCGGTCCCCTCTTCCATGCCGTGCGGCACCACGCAGAGCGCCCGCAGCGGCCGGGGAGCGCCGGGAATGGCGAGGCCGGCGGTCTCGATGCCGATGTAGTAAGAGCGCGGGGCGCCGCCGCGGATGCGAACGCCTCCCTTGAGCTTGGAGAACCCGTAGTACGCGGCTCCCTGGGCGACCGAGTGATCGAGGTCGTGCGAGCCTTCGAGCAGGACGGGCGGATTCTCGGGGAACCACTCTTTCAGGACGCCCAGCAATCCCGTTCGGAGCAGGTCGGCCTTGAAGACGCCCCCGTTAAACAGGACGTGGGTCGGTCGGACCGGGCCGTCTTCGTCGTTGCCGTGCGTCTGCAGGAAGGCGGCCAGATGGCGGGTGACGGCGGTGTCGTGCTCGTAGGGGAGGCCCAGTTCCTGGAAACCCGAGGCCCGCTGCCGGCGTGGTTGATCGGTCGTCGCACAGGAGGGAAAGAAGCCGGTGGCGAGCAGGTCGGAGACCGCACTCCGCTCGACTTCCACCGTCACCGTTCCGCCGATCAGCTTGCTGCCCCGTCCAAGGACCGAGATTGGATGCTTCTTCGGGCCATCGGTGGCCAGCAAGGCTTCCTTGGCGGCCCGGCAGGAATGCCACAGCGAGACCGACTGCCAGGGATCGAGCTGGACCCCCTTCTTGGCAAACAGGCCGGCGACGTGATGGGCCAGCGCGAGGTCCATGTTGTCGCCGCCGACGAGCAGGTGATTGCCGACGGCGATCCGGCGAAGAACCAGTTCGCCACCTTCCTCTGCGGCACCGACCAGAGTGAGGTCCGTCGTCCCGCCGCCGACGTCGCAGACGAGGAGCGTCTCGCCGACCTGCATCACCTTCCGCCAGCGATCGCCCATTGCGGCCAGCCAGGCATAGACGGCGGACTGGGGTTCTTCGAGGAGCACCAACGATTCCGGCAATCCGGCGGCCGAGGCGGCTTCGCGCGTCAGTTCGCGGGCGCTGGCGTCAAACGAAGCCGGGACCGTCAGGACCACCTGCTGCTCGGCGATCGGAGCGTCGGGAAAGGCCTGCTTCCACGCTGCGACGAGATGTTCCAGATAGCGGCGGGACGCCGTGACCGGAGAGACTTTCGGAACGTCGTCGCCCGCCCCCCAGGGGAGGATCGCCTGATGCCGGTCGACCCGGCTGTGACAGAGCCAGGACTTCGCAGCCCCGACGGTCCGCTCGGGGAGATCGGCCGACTGCCGACGGGCGAGTTCCCCCACGGCGAACTCGCGACCCTGCTGCCAGGGGAGGTCATAGGCCCCGGACGCTGCTTCCGCTTTCCCGCCGAGAAACAGGAACGACGGCAGCATGGTCCGGTTGTCGACCGTTCCCGGGGCGACGAGCTGCGGGATGGCGAGCAGCTTGACCTCGGGCTTGTCGACTTCCAGCGGCGTATAGGCCAGCACGCTGTTCGTGGTTCCCAGATCGATTCCGATGCAGTATTTCGCAGCCATGCGTGGCGTTCCTTCTTCGTCCTGACGCAACGGCAAACTGCCGCGCGGTGTGCTGTTCCGCCGGTTCACTCAGCATCAATGCCGGTCAATCACGGACGCAAACGGATGCTATTCGATTTCCACTTCGGCCGCGGCGATGGCTTTCGCGGCAGCCTCCGTTCCCGTAAAGACCGGAACGTCGCAGCGAGTCGCTTCCCAGCCGTGATGTCGCAGCCGGCCCTGGTGGGGACCGTTTCCGGAGACTTTGCCGGTCAGGCGATACCGGGCGGCGTCAAAACCGGCGGGGACGGTCACCGCTGCCCCTTCTTCCTCGGCGAGCACCGGCTGGATGCCAAACATGCGGTCGACGACTTTGCCGCTGTCGCGATGAATCTCCCGCGCCGCGGCGCCGATCTGCTCATCGGAATAAGCCGACAGGTCTTCCTTGAGAAAATCGACAAACCGGGCTTCGCGCTGCAGAGCGGCCAGAACGAGGAGCGCGTCGCTGACGACCGGTTTCTTCGGGGGGGGCGGAGCCACGGGTTCGGGAGTTCTGGCAGCGGGGGCTGGGGTGGCGTGCGCAGGGAGAGCGCGGCCGCTGAGAACTTCCTGAACCTGCTCGGCGGTTCGAGCGTCAAAGAGCGTGCGAAAGAAAACGCGAAAAGCGGCGGTAACGCGCCCCATGGAGCTGAATTCCTCAAGACCTCAGTCGTCGCAACCTGAACGGCCGCAACCATCAACGAGGTAGTAGCGCGGGCGACGCCGGAAAAGTCAACCTTGAGGGGCCGTCGTCCGCCGGATGCATCGGAACCTGTTGATCGCGACAGTCTTGCGCTCGGATGCTGAAAAATTCGGAGGTTGGCGCGCACCGAACTGGGCTGAATTCCGTCTATTGCGTAGACATCTTCGTAGACATCGGGAACTCGCTGGACGCACCGGGCATCCAACAGTTTTTTCGGAATCCTCCGAAACCTTCCCTCCGGACCTGGGTTTGCCAAGTCAGGAGGCGGGAAAGTCGGCAGCACTCACGGACGAGTCGCCGCGGCCGTTTCTCCCCTCAGTCAGGCGTTATCATGCAAGAAGTCTCGAGCTCCGCGGCCGCTTCGTCGGCCGGTCACGTCGCAGATGGAATCGCTTCCAGTCTGATCCCCCAGCTTTCGCCAACGACGATCGGCGTGTTTGTCGCGGCTGGTGTCGTCGCGATGGCGATTGTCTACTTCCGAGGTCGCCGGATCGAACGTCGGCGACTCCAGCATGTGGTCACGATTTATGCCGACCGCCAGCTCCTCCGCGATCGCGGAGCAACGGTCACGTCGGCTTAGCCGGTTGCTTTCAGCATTCCCGACAGGAGGCCTCATGCCGCTCCGATCCCTGCTTCTGGTTGTCGTCGGCGCCGGCTGTCTGGCGAATACAGGCATGGCCGGCGGCTGGCCGCGGTTCCGGGGGCCGAATGGATCGGGAGTCAGCCCGGACGATGTCCCGACGCCGACCACCTGGAGCCCCACCGAGAACCTGAAGTGGAAGGTCGCGCTGCCGGGCGAGGGAGTCTCCTGCCCGATCGTAGTCGGCGACCGGGTCTTCGTGACGACCTACTCCGGCTACGGCTTCGAAGGCCGGGATCCGAAAGATCTCAAGCGGCACTTGGTCTGTCTGGATCGCCAGACGGGGAAGGTTCTCTGGGACAAGACGATCGAAGCGGTCCTGCCCGAGGACCCCTTCACCGGCATGGGGGTTCCCCAGCACGGCTATGCGTCGCACACGCCGGTCTCCGACGGCCAGCGCGTCTTCGCGTTCTTCGGCAAGACCGGCGTCGTGGCGTTCGATCTGAATGGCGAGCAGCTCTGGCAGCACGGGGTCGGCACCGAATCCGATCCGCGCCGCTGGGGTTCTTCGTCCAGTCCCATTCTGGTGGATGGCGTTGTGATCGTGACCGCCGGCCCCGAACGCCGGGCGATTGTCGGGCTCGACGCCGAGACCGGTAATGAACTGTGGGAAGCGCCGTCCGATTCGCTGGGCAACGTCTGGGGAACGCCCGCCATTGCGAAGATCGACGATGAACGGACCGACGTAGTCATCGGCGCGCCGTTTGAAATCTGGGGACTGAACCCCAAAACCGGCAAGTTGCGCTGGTTTTGCGAAGCGATGGACACGGACAGTTTCAATACCAGCGTCGTCGTTCAAGACGGCGTGATCTACGCCATCGAAGGCCGGAGCGGCGGATCGATCGCCCTGCGGGCCGGCGGCAAAGGGGACGTCACCAAGACGAACGTCGTCTGGAGCGGCCGGGATATCAACCGCTTCGGCACGCCGGTCGTGTATCACGACCGGTTGTACTTCGTGTCCAACGGCATCGTGAACTGCATCGATGCGAAGAACGGCGGCAAGGTCTTCCAGGCCCGATTGCAGGGGGGCGACCGCGTGACGGATGCTCCGCCGCCGGGCGGTCGACCGGGCGGAGGCCGTGGCGGTCGCGGCGTTTCCGACTATTCCTCGCCGGTGGCCGCCGACGGAAAAATCTACTACGTCTCCAGCTCCGGCGACATGCATGTGCTCAAAGCGGGCGACTCGTACGATTCCCTCGCCGTCAATCAGGTCACCGAAGAGAGCGAAACGTTTGCCGCGACGCCGGCCATCAGCAACGGCGAGCTGTTCATCCGATCGAACAAGCACCTGTATTGCGTGTCGGAGAAAAAGTAAGCGGAGCCGGCGACATCGAACGAAGACGGGGTCAGGACTCTCACGGCAGGAGTCCTGACCCCTTCCGCTTTCAATAACCGCCGATCGGGCCGGAGGGCGTGTGGATGATCGGCGCCAGTTCCAGGCGTCGTCGGCATTCATCGAGCATGTCCTTAGTCCGGCTGGCCCCGCAGCGGGTGACTCCCAGCGCCCGGACGGCCAGCAGACCGTCGAGATCGCGGACGCCTCCGGCGGCTTTGACCTGCACGTGCGGCGCGGAATGCTTCCGCATCAGCTTCAGGTCATACAGCGTTGCACCGCCGGTGCCATAGCCAGTCGACGTTTTGACCCAGTCGGCGTTCAGTTCACTGCAGATCTCGCACAACCGGATCTTGTGCTCGTCTATGAGAAAGCAGTTCTCGAAGATGACTTTGACCTTCTGCCCGGCGGCATGAGCCGGTTCAATCACCGCAGCGATATCCTCCCGGACGTAGTCCCAGTTGCCGCCGAGCACCTGGCTGATGTTGACGACCATGTCCAGCTCTTCGCCGCCATCGGCGAGCGCTCGCTCAGCCTCGGCTCGCTTGATCGCGGTTGTGTGGCCGCCGTGCGGAAAGCCGATGGTTGTACTGGCTTTGACGGTGCTCCCCTTAAGGAGTTCGGCGCAGCGCCCGAGGGCGTAGGGCAGAATGCAGACGCTGGCAACATCATAGGCCAGTGCCAGGCAGATACCGGCTTCCAGATCGACCGTGGTCAGCGTCGGGTTGAGCAGCGAGTGATCGATCATCTTTGCGATGTCGGCGTATTGATAGTCCATGGAAGGATCCTGTATCGGTGAAGAGAGCTTGGAGAGCGTCCCCAAGGATCGATACGCAAATGGCGATGAGCGGTTCGAGAATTGTCGGTCACCCGCTTCCGATCCGCAATGCGCGGGCGAACCTCCATTAGCTTTGCGGTGTCGTCGTTGACCGGAGCGACCTGACGATGGTTGCCGGCTGTCATCCCCGTCTTCCGAGGAGGCGTATCATGGACCAGGACTTCCCCCACGAACTGCCGTTTTTTTCGAAACGATGAGCAAGCGCCGCCGGGGCTTCCCGTCGGAGACCCAGGTCAAGCGGGGCGAGCGGATCGTGCATGGCGACAAGCTGCTGGAAGAGAAGCTCGGCCGGAACGATCTCTGCCCGTGCGGCTCCGGCCGGCGGTTCAAGAAGTGCTGCCTGACGGAGGGCTGGTTTTGACGGGGCGAACCGGCAGTCCTTTTTTCCGGGAGTTGTAGGAGAGAACAGCCCGGATCGCAGCATCTGAACGCATACGTTCGTATGTGTGCCGTTCAATTGACTCTTGCGCCTTGCCACGCGCCGGCTGCGATCCGGTTGCCTCGCCCGGTGTCATCCCTCATGCTGGGTGCAGTTCGCTCTTCGAGTGAGCGTTCCACAATCTCGACAGGTTTGACACCGAGGCAATCCCGATGCGCACCGTCTTCGCAAGCTGGCGGCCGATCGCCGCCGTGATCCCGGTCCTGGCGCTCGTACTCTCCCCCGGCGTCGTTCCGGCATCCGCGGCCGACAAGCCCAACATCGTTTTCCTGCTCTGCGACGACCTTGGCTTCGGCGATGTCGGCGCGTTCGGGCAGCAGAAGATCCGCACGCCGAATGTCGATCGCCTCGCCGCGGAAGGGATGAAGCTCACGACCCACTACTCGGGCAACGCTGTCTGCGCCCCGTCGCGCTGCGTCCTGATGACCGGACTGCACCCGGGCCACGCCTTCATCCGCGACAACCGCCAGTACCGCAAAGGGAGCGAAGGCCAGTGGCCCGTCCCCTCCGAAACGGTCACCCTCGCGGAAGTTCTGAAGGATCTGGGCTATGCCACCGGCGCGTTCGGCAAGTGGGGACTGGGCGCGCCCGACACGACCGGCGAGCCGCTCAAGCAGGGAATCGACCGTTTCTTCGGCTACAACTGCCAGGCCGTCGCCCATAACTACTATCCGACCTCCCTCTGGGACAACGGGGCGAAGCTGCCGCTCAACAATCCCCCCTTCGCCGCCCACCAGAAGTTCCCCACCGACGGCGATCCCAACGACCCGGCGAGTTACGCCGGCTACTCGGGGAAAGACTTCGCTCCGGACCTCATCACCGCCCAGGCGCTCAAGTTCATCCGCGACAACAAGGACCGCCCGTTCTTTCTCTTCTACCCGACGACGGTCCCGCATCTGGCCCTGCAGGTTCCCGACGATTCGCTGGCAGAGTACGCCGGCACGTTTCCCGAGGAGCCCTACCTCGGCAGCAAAGCCTACCTCCCCCATCCGACGCCCCGCGCCGCGTATGCCGCGATGGTCACCCGGCTCGATCGCGAGATCGGCCGGCTGATGCAGGAAGTCGCCGCCCAGGGACTCGACGACCACACGATCTTCGTCTTCTCGTCCGACAACGGTCCGCTGTACGACAAGCTCGGCGGCACCGACACCGATTTCTTCCAGAGCGCAGGAGTTTTCCGCGGCCGGAAGGGATCGCTTTACGAAGGCGGCGTCCGCGTCCCGACCATCGTCCGCTGGAAGGGGAAAATCGCGGCGGGGACGGAATCGAGCCGCGTGAGCGGCTTCGAAGACTGGTTCCCCACGCTCGTCGAAGTCGCCGGCGGCTTAGAGGCGATTCCGAACGGACTGGATGGAATCAGCCTCGTCCCGACGCTGCTCGGCAAAACGCAATCCGATCGACCGTTCCTGTACCGCGAGTTCCCCAGCTACGGCGGTCAGCAGTCGATTCGCGTCGGCGACTGGAAAGCCGTGCGGCAGAATCTCAATCCCCCGGCCCGCCGCCCGCTCAACCCCGGCCCGATCGAACTCTACGACCTCGCCAGGGATCCCGCCGAAGCAAACGATGTCGCGAGCGACCATCCGGAACTCGTGGCGAAGCTCTCGAAACTGCTGGCCGAACAGCACGTGAAGTCCGAAATCTTCCCGATCCGGGCTCTGGACGAGTAGGATCTGTTGGAAGCATTTCGGATAATGCACGGTTCCTGCACTGCAGAACGCCATTAACCTTGGCATGAGGTCGGTGCAGCCGACTCGAATTACTGCTCGCGGATCAATTCAGATGGTCGTCTCACTCTCGGACCTGCAGCAATGGATGGCGAGTCCGAGGGAAACCGAACATATCGAGTTCAAGGAGGCGAAGCACCATTTCGACGAAGGGAAGCTCTATCGCTATTGTGTCGCATTGGCGAATGAGGGTGGCAGAAAGTTGATTCTAGGAGTATCGGATAAGGCCCCCCGCAAAGTCATCGATTCCCAAGCGTTCCCTGATCCCGGTGCAATTGTCGGCAAGATCTTCAATAAGCTGCGATTTCGGGTCGTGGTGGATGATGTCCAACACCCAGACGGCCGGGTCTTGGTTTTCAGCATTCCGCCTCGTCCGACTGGGACTGCGTATCAGCTCGACGGCGCATACCTTATGCGGTCTGGCGAAGAGCTTGTCCCCATGTCGGAGGATCGACTCCGGAAAATCTTCGACGAGGGAAAACCTGACTGGCTCGCCGGCTCGGCTCGTGACAATTGTACGGGCGACGAACTGGTTCAGTTGCTGGATACTCAGAGCTATTTCGATCTGCTGAAGCTCCCGTATCCGGCTACCCGCGATGCCGTTCTTGAACGATTCGAAAAGGAGAAGCTCATACTCGCGATCGGCGGGAAATGGAACATCACGCGATTGGGAGCGAATTTGTTTGCGAAACGACTCGGGGAGTTTGAAGATCTGGCCCGCAAAGCTCCACGCGTCATTGTCTACGCCGGGCAGAGCAAGCTGCAAACTCGGCTCGATCAGTCCGGTGGAAAGGGCTATGCCGTCGGCTTTGAGGGCCTGCTGGAGTTCGTGAACGGACTGATTCCGGCGAATGAGATCATAGGTCAAGCACTGCGAACTGAGGCCAAGATGTTTCCATCTCTGGCCGTTCGCGAACTGGTAGCGAATGCTCTGATTCATCAGGACTTCGTGGAGACCGGAACCTCAGTCGTGATCGAACTCTACTCCGACCGCCTGGAGATTACGTCACCCGGTCGGCCATTCATCTCTCCAGACCGCTTTATTGATGAATACCAGTCTCGAAACGAGCGTCTCGCGGACCTCATGAGGCGCCTGGGAATTTGCGAGGAAAAGGGAAGCGGTGTCGACAAAGTGGTGAACGCTGCGGAAGTGTATCAGTTGCCGGCTCCCGATTTCCGCGTCGGTGAACGTCACACGATTTCGGTGCTCTATGCCCACAAGCTCTTCGAAGACATGGACCGGGAAGAGCGAATTCGCGCCTGCTACCAGCATTGCTGCCTGCGCTACGTGATGAATCAGAAAATGACCAACCAGAGCCTACGGGATCGTTTTCAGCTCCCCGAGAAGAAGTCGGCGACAATTTCACAGATCATCAGCGGCGCGGTCGATTCCGGAAGAATCAAGCTCGATGCGCCCGATCAATCTTCGCGACGGTACGCAAAATACGTGCCGTTCTGGGCCTGAGAGTTCGCGATGCGGGGACCGCTACAAGCGATTATCTGAGAATAGGTTGCGCTTCCGAAAAATGTGTTGACGGCAGCTTTTGCAGTCGGATTTGCCGGAATCGGCATCGACCTGTCCCATTTAATTCCTGAGGAGCTTCCAGATCATGGACTCACCCTAAATCGCTATGAAGAAATGGGTTACGCATTTAATCGCAACTCTCCGACATTGGTGACATGCAATTTCGAGCAAATCGGGCGAAATTCGAAAGCCGCGCGAAATCGCCAATCTGATCTGGCTCGCTCTGTTCGTTACGACCAGCCTGCTGGCCGAACAGCACGTGAAGTCCGAAATCTTCCCGATCCGGGCCCTGGACGAGTAGCGGCGTACCCGCCCTATGCCACGCGCCTCTTGCCGGCCTCGCAGCACCCGTTCGCCGCTTCGCAGCAAGCCCCCTGCCCCGTCATCAAGCCCCGCTTCGCGAACTCCCGCCAGCGGTCCGGCGACACCAGCAACTGCGGCGCACGCCAGCTCACCGTGTAGTAGCCCCGCCGGGCGTGCCGGCCGCGCAGCCAGCCCCACGTCGACCGGCTCAGCCAGGGATCGGCATAGTTGGAAATCGCCGCCTCGCCCGGAAAACAGGCCAGATGCCGGGTCCAGCAGTTCTGCTGATGGTGCTTCATCGGCAGCGGCGAGTCGTCGCCGAACGGTCGCACGAAGACGGCGTGGCCGCCGGGTTTCAGGCATGCCAGCAGATTCGCCGTGGCGATCCGGGCCGAAAGCCCCAGCAGGTTGTCCGTGTACGAGCCGCATTCCTGGACCAGCACCAGATCGTAGCTGTGGTGCTCCAGCGGAACCGACTCCGACGGCTGCGCCGCGTGGAACTCGATGCGCGGAAACATCTCGCGGGCTTCGTCCACGGAACCAAGTGAATCGTCGATCCCGGAAACTTCAAACGAGATGTCTTCCAGAAACGACGCCAGCTCCCCCGTCCCGCAGCCGACCAGCAGCACCCGCGACCCGAACGCGAGTCGATGACCGATCAGGATCCGGCTGAGAACCCGCGCAGATAGCTGCACCGGCACCGCAGGAATGAAGGAAGAGGCCGAATAGGCCATCAAAGGATGCTCCAGCAGAACGACCGGCCCGCGCAGTCCGACTTCTATCCTTCGGCAAGAATGTTCGTCAAGGGCATTCTCTCAATCAAGATGGTTGATCTTTCCAGCCGGCGACTCCGCCGCTAAAACTCCCCCCGCTGCGAGATCCGCAATGTCGGGACTCGACGGATGGAGTCGGATATGCAACTGGATGCGGTAATCTTTGGCGGCGGAGTCGCCGGACTGTGGCTCCTCGATCGCCTCACGCGCGAAGGCAACCATTGCCTGCTGCTGGAAGCCGGAACCCTCGGCGCCGGGCAGACGATCGCCGCCCAGGGAATCATCCACGGCGGCATGAAATATTCCCTGCAGGGGCTCCTCAGCAAATCCGCGCGCAACATCCGCGAAATGCCCGCCGTCTGGCGCGACGCGCTGCTCGGACGCACGACCCCCGTCCTCACCCGGACCCGCGTCCGCGCGGAAGAATGCTACCTCTGGCAGACCGATTCGCTGACGTCGCGGGCCGGCATGCTGGGAGCCCGTCTGGCGCTCCATGTCACCCCAGAGCCGGTCTCCCCCGAGGAACGCCCCCCCGCGCTGGCGCGCGTCGCCGGAACCGTCGTACGCCTTCCCGAACAAGTCCTCTGCGTGCAGAGTCTCCTGGCCGATCTGGCGGACCAGTATCGCTCCCGGTTGCTGCAGATCGACGCTCAGCACGGCCTGACTTTCGAACTCAACAGCCCCGGCGAAGTCCGGGCCATCATCCTCCACTCTCCATCCGACCGTCGTCCGCTGCGCCTGCAGCCGCGCCACGTGGTCTTCACCGCCGGGGCCGGGAACTCGACGCTCCGACGGCTCGTGGGGCTCGACGGCGAGTCGATGCAGCGCCGCCCCCTGCATATGGTCCTCGTACGGGGCGGCCTGCCGACACTCAACGGCCACTGCATCGACGGCGCGCGGACGCGGGTCACGATCACCTCGGATGTCGATGCCGCCGGACGGACGATCTGGCAGGTCGGCGGTCAGCTCGCGGAGGACGGAACCGCGCTCGCCGCGCCCGACCTCATCCGTCGCGCACGACACGAGCTTCAGGCCGTTCTGCCGGAGATCGACTTCACGCAGTCCGAATGGTCCACCTGCCGCGTCGATCGCGCCGAAGGCATCACCGCCGAGGGAGGCCGCCCCGACAACGTGCAGGTCCTCTGCGCCGGGAACGTCACCACCGGCTGGCCAGCGAAGCTCGCCCTGGCCCCCGTTCTCGCCCGCGAGATCGCCGCAAGAATCAGCGCTCCGACCGGAAATGCGACTCAGAACTGGGCGGAGCTGGCGGACTGGCCCCGACCGGCCGTCGCCACCCCGCTCTGGGACGAGCCCGGCCGGAACTGGGTGAACCTCGATCGCGATCCCTCCGCCGCCCGAGCCGCCTAGACTCCAGTCAGACCTCGATTCCGGCGCAGAGTTGTCTCAGTTCCCTCGTTCCCAGGCTCCGCCTGGGAACGCCTCTTCAGACGCTCCGCGTCCTCTTCGTCTTCCGGCTTCTCCACACGCACCACCTCTTCGCCCTCTCCTCCCCATCCACCATCCACGACCCACCAACCACTTCTTATGTGAATTCCGCGCAACAAACTCGCTATTTATGACGGGGACATAGGAGCATGCGCGTCGGCGGGCAACCGTCGGCGTTCCGGACGATTCCCGTCAAACCGGGCCTGATCAGGGCCCAGCGACGGGGTTTCCGCCAGGAAACCCCGAGGGGGCGCACCCCGTGTGCGCACAGCCTCGACGTCGAGCTTTTCCCGTTCACCCGGCCGCAAGACCGGCGAACCTGATCAACGTGACTGAACCGCCGGGACTTCAACCGGCCATTCGAAACCGCCAGACGGACTCCGGCGGGACGGCCGTAAAACCGCCGACCCGCCGGAGCCGATCGCGGTACGCACGGCGCGTAGGGCAGGCCCCCGCCTGCCGCATTGCGGCATCCACGGCCATCCGACTCTCTCGCGCCCCCCGCCTTCTCCTCACTAGCCACCAGCCACTAACCACCAGCCACTTCCCCAGGAGTTCGCCTCGAAGACTCGACCCCGGCCACCCGATCGTCCCATAATCATCTCCTGCAGTTCAGCGGCCACACATTCGCCCCGCCAGCCGGTCACGCCAGGAAAGTTCCTCACATGCCCTCGAAGCCGCTCCCGGATTCGCGCTGGCCGCGACGGCTGGGAAACACCGGCCTGCCCCTTCCCGCGCTCGGCTTCGGGGCATTCAAGATCGGCCGCAATCAAGGCACGAAGTATCCGGTCGGATTCGAACTCCCGGACGATGCCGCCGTCGACCGCCTGCTCAATGGCGTGCTCGACCTGGGTCTGACGTTGATCGATACCGCCCCCGCCTACGGCCTCAGCGAAGAACGGATCGGTCGCAGCATCGCCCGGCGTCGCGACGAGTTCGTCCTCTCGACCAAAGTGGGAGAAACATTCGACGACGGCGTCTCGCGCTACGACTATTCCGCCGCGGCCGTCCGGGCGAGCCTGGAGCGCAGCCTGCAGCGGCTCCGGACCGACGTGCTCGATCTGGTCTTCATTCACTCGAACGGCGACGACCTGACGATCCAGCAGCAGACCGATGTGGTCGATGTTCTGCAGGACTTCCGTCGACGCGGGCTGATTCGCGCCATCGGTCTGTCCGGCAAGACCGTGGCCGGCGCGGAGCTCGCGCTGGAGTGGGCCGATGCGCTGATGGTCGAGTATCACCTGCACGACCGCTCCCACGAGGCCGTCATTGAAACTGCGGCCGGCCGGGGGCTGAGCGTCGTCGTCAAGAAGGCCCTCGCCTCCGGTCGGCTGCCGGCGCGCGAGGCGATTGCTTTCGTGCTGCGGAACCCCGCCGTGGACTGCGCGGTGGTCGGCGGGCTCGACCTGGAGCACCTGCGCGAGAATGCGTGCTCGGCCCGCTCGGTTCGCAGTCCGGAGAACGGCGATCAGATGTAGTTCAGGATCGTCATTTTCAGCGTCTGCGAAGCGACCTGATAGGTCGCCTGCAGGATCTGCTGCTTCTGCGTGAGCTGAGTCACCACATCCGCCAGGTCGGCGTCGATCAGCAGCGACAGCGTCGCTTTGGTATTGATGGCCGCATCTTTGAGGCTGGTGTTCGTCGTGCTCAGCAGGTTCTGTCGCGTTCCGATCTCTCCCCGGATCTCCGCGACCCGCGACGCTTCGAGGTCAATCCGTCCCACCAGCCTGCTCAGTGTCGCGTTGTCGTTCGTCCGCAGCGCCGTTTCGAGTTGACTGAGCACTGTAAATATGCCGTCGGCCTGTCGCGGATTGACGTCGCGTCCATTGAGCACGCCGGCCGCGCCGCCGTCGTCTGTTCCATCCATCCCCAGTTGCTTTGAGAGATTGGAGCTGGCGACGGTGAGCGCCCCGGCCCCGGAGTCGTCCGTCAGCGAGATTCCATTGCCCGTCGCCACCAGCGACGCGACGAGGTGCCCGGGATCGACCGCGTTGACCCGGTCGAGGACATCCTGCACCGTCACCGCGCCGGCGAGATCGACGCTGACCGACGAGCCGTCCCGACGGGTGATCGACAGCGAAGTCGGCTCCGTCGTCAGGCCGACGCCGTAATTCAGGTCCGCGACGCGCGTCGTTCCGGTCAATGTGCGGACGCCGAGATCCGTCGCATCGGTCCCGCCGTTCTCCCCGATGGAGAAATTGACCCCGCTCAGACGGGTCGAGATCGCAATTCCCCGTCCGTCGGCGCTGATCCCCACGGCGAGATCGGGGTCGGCGAGCCGGATGCGATTGAGGACGTCGCCGACCGTCGTGGCTCCGTTGAGGTCGACGATCGACGTCCGGGTTCCGTTGACGATCCGCAGGCCGGTTCCCAGCGTCGCAGCGATTCCGGCGCCGCCGTTCAGCGCCGCGACCGGCGTCGACTCCGTAAGTGCGGGCTCCAGATTGCCGCCGTTGATCTGGGCGACGGGGGTCGAAGCGATTCCGAGCAATTGAGCCGAACGGGAACCCGGCGGATCGGCGACGGTGATCGTGCCGTTCGAAGGGGTCAACTGAATTCCATCCCCCGCGGCATTGATGCCGACCGACACCGTCTCCGCCTCCAGCGCGAACGCATCCTCAATGCGGGTCTTGACGTCCGCAATCGACCGGGAGCCGGTCAGGTCGACCGTCTTCGTGATCGGCGTTCCGTTGTCGACGGTGATCGTGATTCGCCCGGGAACGACTCCCGCCCCGTCGTACAAATCCCCCAGCGACGTACTCAGCGTCAGCGCGGGATTGATGTCCTTCGAAATCGGCTGACTCAAAGCCCCGAATGCGGAGGCGCCGTCCACGTTGCTCGACAGCAGCAGCGAGATGTCGGCGAACGTCTGAATCTGCCCCTGGTCCCCCCCGTAGCGGACGACTCCGTTCGTCGACATCGTGAAGGGGGTCGTGAGAGACTCCGTTCCGGCAAACAGATACCGGCCATTGTAACGCAGGTTCGCGGCGTTCAGCACCGACTGGGTGATCGTCGCCACTTCGGCGGCGAGCGCCTCCCGCTGGGAGTCGGTGGCCGAGTCGCCGATCCCTTCCTGCACGATCGATCTGGCCCGGTTGAGGGCGTCGGAAACCGTCGACAGGCTCTGCTCGGCGGACCCGAGATAGCCGTCGTTGATCACTGCGTTGCCCGACACGGAGTCCTGCCGCTGAGACAGCGTCTGAATCGTCAGCGCCTGCAGCGCCTGCACCGGCAGATCGGAGGGCAGCAGAAATTTCCGGCCCGAGCTGAGCTGCTCCTGCAGATTCGACAGGGACGCCCGATTGTTCTCGACCGCCTCCTGCAGCCGCCTCCCGAGGAGGGAAATCGGCAGTCGACCCGGAAGAATGGTGCTGATGGTCATATTGGTAGATTGGTTATTGGTTCTTGGTCATTGGCTTTTGGTCAGTTGTCAGTTGCGGGAGGCCGCGGCGGCGTCTTCGTTTCGACATTCCGCCTTCCGCATTCGACATTTCTACCCCGTCAGATCTGCAGCAGCGTGCTCAGGAGCTGGTCCACGGTCGTCACAATCCGCGCCGCCGCCTGATAGTTGCGCTGGAGCTGCATCATGATGATCGTCTCTTCGTCGAGACTGACCCCCGAAGTCTGCTCCCGCTGCGTCGTCAGCGAGCTGCGGAAGTTCTCCGATCCCTGCGCCAGAGCGTCCTCCGCGGCGGCGCCCTGCACGATTCCGCCGGTGATCTGCTCGAAGAACTGGGGCAGCGTGCTCCCCCCCAGCGAGCTGTGCTTCACATCGGGCAACTGAGCCAGCGCCACCGCGTTGGAGTTGTCGGACGGCCCCCCTCCCCGACCCGTTGCAAGGTAGCGAGGGTCATCGACGACGACCTGATTGACCCCGATGTCCCCCGAACTGCTCCCGGTGAAGAACGTGTTGATCCCCAGCGACGCCAGCACGCCGCTGGTGTCGTTCGAAAAACTGAACTCATACCCCGCCGCGCTCGCGATCCGCAGCCGCCCGTCGGTCGTGATCGTCGCCGTCAGGTTCGGAACGGCGTCGATCGCGTTCTTAAGATCGGTCAGCGACGTATCGGTCCCGATGCCGTCCAGATCGATGCCGATCTGGGCGGTCTCGGTGATTCCAGTCGCCTGATTGACCGTCTTAATCTCGAAGCTGCCGTGTTTCGGCGGAAACGGGAGCCCCGCCGTACTGAGGGGCGACGTCGAGTCGTAGAGATGCGTCACACCCGTGACGTCCGTGAACTTCGCAACGCCCTCGCCGGAGGCATGGATCTTGTTGAACTCGTTGATGAAAGCGCCGGCCCACTCGTCGAGCTGCGTTACAAACCCGCCCAGGATCTTGTCGCGCCCTTCGATGGTGCCGCGGATCTCGCCGCCGCCGGTCGTGAGGATGCTGCGCGTCTGTGAAAGCTGGACCTGCAGCCCCTGCAGTCCGTTCTCGCGGGTGTCCACGAAGAGATTCAGCTTCTGGACCTGACCGTCGAGCAACAGATAGTCCGATCCGGAATAGAGATCCACCGACCCGGACGGACGTTCGATGGCCCGGATCGGCATCAGCTCCGACAGGCGATTGATGGCGTTCATCCGCTCGACCCGGAGCGCCCCGGCGTCGTTCCTGCCGAGACCGTTGGCTTCGAGCTGCCCGATCTGGGGATTGAGCGTCTTGATCTTCTGAATGAGGGTGTTGGCTTCATCGACACGCGACTTGAGCTGATCGTTCTGCGAATTCTGCAGATCGGTCAGTTTGAGCCGGAGCTGCGTCACCGCCGTGGCGAACTGCTCGCCGGATTCGACGAACGCCGTTCGGAGCGACGCGTTCTCCGGCTGGTTGACGACCGACTGCAACTGCCCCATCAGCGTATTGAACTGGTTCGAAAGGTCCCCTTCGCCCAGCGTCTGCAGGGCGCTCTGCAACTGCTGATAAACGCCGCTCCGCGTCGACGAGAGACCGACCGACGTGTTGGCGACGTGGATGCGGGCTTCCAGGAACTTATCGAGCTGCAGCTTGACCCCGTAGGCCAGCGCGCCGGTGCCGACGAGCACGCCCGCCGATTTGGACGGCGGCGTGGCCTGGATGATGAGCTTTTCGCGGACATACCCCGGCGTCGTGGAATTGTTGATATTGTTCCCGGCGACCTGAATGCCGAGCGAGAACAGATCCAGCGAGCTGGAGGCGATCGCGAGTGCGCTGTTGAGTGACACGTGGGGCTCCCTGCCGGAGGCAGTCGGTCAGACGGCTGCGTCGAGGACGGCGCCGCCATTCGAATTGCTGGCGGGTCGTTCCTCGTAAGTCGGAGCAGTCTGGCCGCCCCGCGCAATCACGTCGACCATCTCCGCATAGTGCCGTTCGCAGCGCTGGCTGATGACCCACTGGATCCAGGCTTCCTGCCGCAACGCGACCGAAAGCTGCTGCAACTGCGGCAACCGGACGCGCAGGTCGACCGCCTGCGGGTCGCTGAGCTCCGTCAGCACTTCCGACAGCGACTCGCCCCGGCACCCCAGCGCTCCGCTGGCCTCGAGCAGACGGCTCCGCCAGACGACCAGCGCCTCCAGGCGCGTCGTCAGCTTCAGCTCGGAGGCATTCAGCTCCGCCAGGCGGACGGCGTCGGCGGCGACCAGCACCCGCCGCTTCTCCTGCAGCAGCGTCAGCAGCTCCTGCTGCGTCGCCGCGAAGACGTCGACGAAGCGCGCGATTTCCTCGCAAAGTCGCATCGGATTCCCCCCTTGCCCGAATGACGGGTCCCGCGGGAGTCGATGCCCTTCGCCGACGGACTGCCGGAACGAGCGACGCGATCCGCCGCTGGGCGCAACGCGTCTCTCCGGCCGACGATCCGACTTTACCGAAGACTCCCGGCAGTCCTTATCTTCGGAAGGACGGGAATGACGCTGGCGTGACGGTTGTGATTCCGGCGCCGTCGGCCGCAGCTTGTGACTGGCGTGACAGTTGCGAAAGCTGTTCGGCGGGGGTGGTCTGGCTCGGGAGGGGCGACTTTGCGGACGGGGTCGAGTCTGCGGAGCTGGAAGTGAGTTCGGGTTTATAGGCCCGCAGCCCGGCGGAGAAGCGTTCGAACAGCTCGCCGGTCAACTGGTCCCCGTTGCGGGCCGCCATCTTCTCCGCCAGCACCTGGTCGAGCTGGCTCTCGAACATGTCTTCGGCTTCGCCGCCGTGCAGATAGGCGGGCTTCCCTGCCGTCTGCCGCAGCGACTTGAGCATCTGCGTATAGAAGACTTCGCCGACCGATTTGGAGAACGCTTCGCGCAGCTTGTCGTTGTCGATCGCGCCGGCGCCCGACTGGGCCTGCGAGGTCAGAGTTGTCAGGGACGACAGCGAACTCATCGGATTCTGCTTCTGTGACGGAGGAAGGCGTTCGAAACTTGTCGGTCCGTGAAACGTCAGCGTTCCACAAGCTCGGCGTGCAGTTTTCCGGTGGCGTGCAGTTCCCGGATGATGGCGATGATGTCGTCCGTCGGCACGCGCAGTTGATTGAGCGCGTCGACGAGCTGCTTGAACTGCTGCGGGGATTGCCGCCCGCTCCCTTCCATCATGGCCACGAACGGACCGCTCGCACCGGGAAGAGGCGCGTCGCCTTCGACTTCAATGCTGAAACTCTTGTGCGAGATGACGACCGGGCTGAGCTCGACCTCCCCCGTCACAATCACCGTCCCGGTCTTGCTGTTGAGGATCACGCGGGCCTGCGTGTGGGGGAGATCGATCGCCGTCTCCAGAATCTGCGCAACGAAGTCGACGGTCGACTTCCGGTACTGCTCGGGAATGCGCACTTCGACGGCGGCGGGACCGACCGGCCGGGCGAGCTCGGCGCCGGACGATTCGAACGAGAACTCGCTGTTCACCACGCGGGCGATTTCGCTCGACGTCCAGAAGCTGGCGTGATTGGGGTCGATCAGCAGCGTGACGACCGGGTTCTCCGCCTGCTGGCTGACGAACAGCGCCGTGACATCGGTCATCAGGTCGACGCCGAGCGCGATCTTGCCGACCGTCGCCCGGACCGGGTCTTCCAGAGTGATGCCTCCCCCGGCGAGACCGACCGCGGTCTCGCTGCGGACCGCGGCGGTCGTCAGCGGCGTGGACAGCAGCCGGCCGCCGCGAAGGCTCTTCGCGCCCCCGATCGCGCTGACATGGCAATCGATCTTCTGGCCGCGACGCAGCCCCGTCCGGGGAATCGTGGCTTCCACCATCACCACGGCCACGTTGTCGGCGTTCTTGATCTCCCCGTCGGCGATGGGATATTTCATCCGCGTCAGCGCGGCGCGCAAAGCGCGAACGGTTGGAGCGTTCTTCGCGCCGTCGCCGGTCCCCGGCAGGCCGATCACCAGCCCGAACCCGGTCAGACGAACCTCCTGCTGCCCCTGGACGGAGCAGATATGTTCGAGCCGGACGCGCGCGAATGCCTCCTGCGGCAGGCAAGCCAGCAGCAGGACCACCGCACCAAGGATGCTCCGGCGGATCATGAGTTTCTCCAGACCTGAAAGTCGCATGTGTCAGAACGGCAGAAGCGTGTCGAGAATCCGCCCGCCCCAGTTGACCTTGGTGCTGTCGAACACTTTGCCGCGCTGCTTGCGCTCGATCCGCAGCTCGGCGATGTCTTCCGTCCGCGCGGATCGGGTCGGGCTGATCTTGGCCTTGTCGACCCGCCCCGTCAGCCGGTACTCGAAAAAGTCCTGATTCGTCCGGATCGACTTGCGCGCTTCGAGAACGATCGTGCCGTTGGGGAGGATGTCGACGACCGTGGCCCCGATCTTGTACGTGATCCCTTCCAGGTCGGTCGACTGGCCGATCGTCTGCAGCCGGTTCGTCAGCGTGGCGTCGATCGTCGGCTGGCTGGCCGCCGCCGGGACAACCTTCTGATACCCGTCGGTGTTGACCAGCCGGATGAACTCTTTGAGCTGCGCCGTGTAGGTGCCGTTGCGCTGACGGTTGAAGCGCGAGTTGACGATCACTTCGGCCTTCTCGTCGACCTCGATCGTGATGATGTCGTGGACTTTGATCTGCGGCGGAGGGGGGGCCGGCTCCAGGTAGACCCACGAATAATCCTGCATGCGCGGAGATCCCTGCGGATCGATGAACGGTCCCGGCTGCGCCAGGACCGGACACGGACCGGACAGCACGACCGCCAGCACGGTCAATGACAGCAGGCGGATCATTGGACGCCTCCCCGACCGGTCGGCACCGCCTCAGAGACGAAGCGGACGGGGCCTGCCGCCGACCCCGGTTGGGCATCGGCCAATCCGGTCGAAATCAGCTCCGCCTCATGAAACCCCGTCACGCGGGCCTGAATCCGGTCCCGCGCGTCATCCAGCGCCACCAGATTCACGACTTCGTCGAGCCCGCCGCCCGACATCGCCTTGAACTGACGTCGGACGACGACTCCCGGCGTCGAGACGCGAACCGAGACAATGTCGCCTCCGCGAACGAGGGCGACCACCGTCAGATCGGCGGCCTGCAGGACTTCCCCTGGACGGATCGCCTTTCGCGTGGCCCGGCCGACGGCCTCTGCAAGGCTGGAAATCCCGGTGGCGTCCTTGTCGGCCTTCTTCCACTGCAGATCCAGCGGCTGGAGGACATGGTCTTTGGGCAAGGCGTGGCGGACCGTCAGAATGCGGGGCTGCATGACGAGCCAGGCGGCCACCCGGACCTGCCGGGGCGCGGCCGACGACGTGGCGGCGATGTCCAGTGTCAGCGGCTGCGGACCGCCCGCCACGAGCGCCCGTTCCTGGAACCGAATCGCGCCCGGCTGCGTCTCCAGAATTGCCCCCAGATCCTCGTCGCGGACCTGAACTTCCAGCTCGTACGCCGCATCTTCCGTTTGCGCGGAGCTTTGAAAACGACGGACGAACGCGTCCCGAATGATCGCCTGAGCCCGTTCCTGCGGCGATGGCCCCTTGACAGCGACTGGCGGCGTCACGCGCTGCGGAATCGGCGTCGCCGGGCGCGGAGCAGGACGCGCTTCAACTGGCGTCGCCACCGACGACTGGCCGACGAATTCAATCTCCGCCAGATTCACGCCGTGAGCGATCAGCCGGGTGCGGACCAGGTCGAAATCGACCCGGACGGCTTTCCCCGTGGCGGGCTGCAACGTCACCGCACCCAGCCGGGCGACGACCTGAGGGTCGACGTCCGAGATCTCGGCGACGTCGGCCAGGCGGATCACCGGTCCCTGCGCTTCGACCCGTTCTTTCAGGCGCACGACCGCTCCCTGGGCCGGCAGGGCGGGCAGAGAGCCGCCGAGGGCAAGCAGCAGGAGCAGGATCGTGCGGGGGACGGTCGGAGTCACGTTTCGAGTTTCCGTAGGCGGTTTCCGCCCTCGTCAGCGGCGGATGTTGGCGACGAGCTGCAGCAGTTGATCGGAGGCCTGGAGGATCTGACTGTTGAGTTCGACGTTGCGTTGAGTCTTGATGAGTTCGACCAGCTCGACGACCGGTTCCGTGTTCGAGATTTCGAGGTAGTTCTGCATGATGGTGCCGAGACCGAGCTGGCCGGGCTGGCCCGGAAGCGGCGGACCGGAGGCGTCCGACTGCTGATACAGGGATTCGCCCATCTGCATCATCCCTTCCGGATTGATGAAGCGGGTGAGCTGGATCTGCCCGACCTGGGACAGGTTGGGGGAGCCCGGCTGGAGAACTGCGACGATCCCTTCCGGAGAGATCGAGATCTGCGTGGCGTCGTTGGGAATGCTGATCGGGGGATTGAGCCGTCGGCCGCGGTTGGCGGACCCGATGACGAGGTCGCCGTTGTCGTTGAGGGCGAACTGACCGTTCCGCGTGTAGAGCGGCCCGTTGACGTCCTGGACTTCCATGAAGCCCGCCCCTTCGATCGCGACGTCGAGCTGCCGACCGGTCTGCAGCAGACTCCCCTGAGTGAAATCCTGCTGCGTGGCGGCGACCGTCACCCCCAGGCCGAGGGCGGTTCCCAGGGGGGTCCGCTGACCGAGGCTGTCCTGCGCACCCGGCAGCTTGAAGTTCTGGTAGTACACATCTTCGAAGTTCGTCCGCGATCGCTTGAACGCGTTCGTTCCCGTGTTCGCCATGTTGTTGGCGATCACGTCCAGGTTGAAGATGTACGCATTCATGCCGGATGCGGCGGAATGCAGTGCTCGATAGAGCATCGGTGACCAGCTCGCAACAGGGGTTAAGCGGGAGTGGCGCTCTGCAACAGGCGCATGAGCATGTCGTCCTGCATCTGGATCATGTTCATGTTCATTTCAAACGCTCGATTGGTCTCGATCAGCGTCACTGTCTCTTCCAGCGGATTGACGCCCGACTCCTCGAGAAACTGCTGGCGAACCTGCGCATCGAGGGCCGGTTCGACGTCGCCCAGCGAGCGATACAGGTTCCGTCCTTCCTTGATGAGGTCGGTCGAGACGGCGGGCTGGACGAGACCGAGCTGGCCGAGCGGCGCCCGGACGCCCTCCGCGGTGACCGCCGAAACGATTCCTTCCGGTCCGATTGACAGCCCGGAGTAATTCGGCGGAATGGCGAAGGCCTCGCCGGTGGCGTTCAAAACGGCGTATCCGGTATCCGCCATCACGAGCGCGTTCTGCGAATCGAGAGCCAGGTGGCCGTCGCGGGTGAGGAACGTGGCGTTCCCGTCGGTCACCTGAAAGAAGCCATCCCCGACCAGGGCGATATCGAAGCTGGAGCCGGTCTGCCGGAGGGGTCCCTGAGAGAAATCGGTCACAGTCCCTTCGACGGACAGGCCGCCGGTCTGTTCCAGCAGCGTTTCGGGGACCTGGTTCTCGGGGCCATGGACGGCGTCGAACGGGAGATGCGACCGCAGGACGGCGAAGTCTCTCTTGAAGCTGGAGGTGCCGACGTTCGCCATATTGTTGGCGACCACCGCCTGACGAAAGCTCTGCGCCTCGGCGCCCTGCGCAGAGAGATAGAGCCCGTACATCATGATCCACCTCGCCAGCAGAAGGATTGCGTTTCTTGAGGATCGACCGCCCTGGGCCGCAACTTGAGCCCAATCGTTAAAGTCGCTGCAGTCGCCCGGCTCAACCGGAGTCTCCCCGGACGCGGGCAGCGCCGGGTCGCCGGCAATCGACCTCCCGGCAGAATTCCGGGGTCGAACAGCAGTTGCTGCCGGGCCGCGAGGGTGTGAAACTCGCGATGCGCGTTCCACACGACGCCGACCGGCAGTCGATGCTCGAATTGGGACAAAAACCCTGCGATTCCTGCCGATTCGCGAGCAAAACGCGTTGACACTTTTGTGCCATCGGAGCTAAGACTCCGCCATCCAACTCCCATCACGAATCGCTGATCCTGTACCGCACTACGGACGTGGCGGACACGTTCGACGTTGATAGCGCCCTCCGACCGGTCGGTCGCGGGCGACCTTGTTTTTCCTCAAGTTTGACCAGGTTGCGACGCATTCGTTGCGGAAGAACTTCCGCAACGTCGCGTCCCGGGGCCGATCGACATGGCAGCCAGCGCCAAAGCACCGACCGTCGCAGAGCAGGCCGCACCGCGGCGCGTGCTCGGACTGTCGGCGACTTCGTTGCGGCTGGGACTCGGGGCGACCGCGGTCGTGCTGGTCAGCGGGGGGGTGTTCTGGTATCAGACCCGCCCCAAGGAACCGACTCCCTCCGAGCGCCTGCGAGCGGCGCTCAAGCATCTGGACGAAGGTCGCAGCCGCGAGGCCCGCGAAATCGCCAAGGACCTGGAGCAGTCTCAGTATCGCGATCCGGCCTTTGCCGCCGGGGTCGAGTACGTGCTGGGGATGGCGGCGTTTCAGGTGGCGGAAGCCGACCAGAACGGACCGGACCGCCAGGACTACGTCGTCGCCGCAAGCTACCTGAAGGAAGCCGGGCTGCGGGCGCTGAGCGAAGAGTACCAGCCGTCGTGGGCCTATGCCTACGGACGGAGCCTGTTTCAGACCAACTCACCGACTGCGGCGCGGCCGCTGCTGGAAACGGCCGTTCGCCAGCGGGCCAGTCAGAGCACCGCGGCGGGCGAGATGCTGGCGAGCATCTATCTCGACCCGAGCGTCAGGACCCCTGAGCTGCTGGAGAAGGCGCTGGCGTTCAACACGCTGGCGCGGGACGCCGCCGTCGAAACTGCGGATCGGTCGCGGCTGCTGAGGCAGCACGCCGAGATCCTGCTGGCCCAGAATCATCTGACGGAAGCCGCAGCAGCGCTGGCGGCCATCGTCCGGAATCCGGAAGATGAGCCGCACGAAGACGTCCTGCAGGCGCGGATTCTGATGGCCGATCGGCGCTACGCCGAGGCGACGCGGCTGCTGGAGCCTGTGGTCTCCGACGAGCGGCTGTATCGAGCGACGGTGCGGCAGGCGACTTATCTGATGGGGCTGATCGCCGATCAGGAAGCCCTCGCCCTGCTGCGGGCTCAGGGGAAAACCGGGACCGATGACCTGGTGCGGATTCGCGACTTGAGGCAGCGGGCGATTACCTGGTTGCAGCGAACGCTGGACCGGTTCGACCGGACGGACGAGGCCCTGGCGGCGAACGTGTATCTGGGCGATCTGCTGCGGCAGGACGGCAGCCACGAGAAGTCTCTGGCCTGTTATGGAGCGGCTTTGCGGTCCGCCCCCGCGGTGTCGGAATTTACGAATCCCTGGATCAGCCTGAACGACGTTCGATCGCGGGTCCTGGCGGCGTGGGAATCGTGGCTGGCCCAGGGACGCTACAACGATGCAATCGCCCTGACCGAAGTCATGACCCCGTTGTTCCCGCAGGATCAGGCTTATGAACTCGCCGCCCGGGCTCACGAACGCTGGGCGGATGAGAGCGAAGCCGGGCTCGCCGGGCAGACGGAGACCGTCAAGAAAGTCAAACTGGTCGAGTTGCGGATGCTGCGGCGCCTGACGGGAACGGCCTATGCCCGGCTGGCCCAGTTGCGGCGGAGCGCCGCAACCTATCCCGACGCGCTGTGGCAGAGCGCCGAGCAGTATCGACGAGGCCAGGACTTCGAGAACTCCGTCAAGCAGCTCGACCTGTTTCTGGAGACTTCCCCGACGAATCTGCTGGCGACGGCCCGCGTGCGGCGGGGAGAGGTCCTGCTGGACCTCGACCGCCTCGACGAATCCCTCAAGGAGCTGCAGGAAGTCGTCGCCAAGTTTCCGACCGACCCCGCGGTGTTCGGCGCCGAGTATCTGATCGGCACGGCCCGGATGGAGCGCAAAGAGCTGGAGCTGGCGGACGCGGCGTGGCGCAAAGTCCTCGGCTCCGACCAGTTGACCCCCGACGCCAAAGAGTGGCAGAAGTCGCTGCTGGCGCTGGCCCGGCTGCAGTTCGAGCGCGGCGCCCTGGAGCGGCGCGAAGCCGAAAGCGGCGCCATTGCCGTCGATCCGGCGGCCGTGCGGGCCCGCTGGACGAGCGCCTCCGTGCGGTGGGCGGAATCGATCCAGCTCTACGAAGAATATCTGGTTCGCTATGCTCAGGACGCGACCGCCCCTGAAGCCCGGTTCTACCTGGCCCGGGCCCTGCAGCAGCACGCGGACTGGCTGCAGTATCAGCTCGAACTGGCCGAGACGGAAACCGCGCGGCAGCGGCTGGCGGCGAACATCCGGTCGACGCGGGAGCGGTCGCTGCTGATGCAGCAGCAACTGCAGCGACATCTGCAGGTCGAACGACAGCTCGACCACCTCGACCTGCGCGGACTGCGGCTGCTCGACAATACGATGCTGGAAGTTCCGCAGGTGCTGTTCGCGCTGGAGCGCTACGACGAGGCGATCGCCGCCTACAACGAAGCGGCCAACAGCGCCCCGCAGAGCGCCCAGTTGCTGACGGCTTACGTGCAGATGGCCCGCTGCTATTCGCGACTCGGCAAGAAGGTCGAGGCGCGGAGCCTGCTGGAGCAGGCGCGAGTCATTCTGAACCAGAAACAGATTCCCGATGCGTCCTTCCAGGCGCCGGACACGAACCTCACCCCCGAAGAATGGGGCGAGTTTCTGGACCGGGCGCTGCAGACGCTGCTCTGAACTCTCCCGTTTCGCGTTGACAATCCAGAGTCCGAAAACAGCGATCGACAGCGTCGCGGCGACGAAGCCGCGACGGTGCGACCGCTCAAGGAACGCACATCGTGTCGTCCGGAACCGATCTGCCCGACTACCTCGCCGCTTTTCGAGAGCGTCGCGCCCTGTGCGCGGCGCTGCTCGAACTGTCGCTGGCGCAGTCGGACTGCATCCGTCGGGACGACTACACGGAACTGCTCGCTCTGCTGCACCAGAAACAGACTCTGCTCGACGACGTGGCGCGGGCCGCCCGCGAGCAGGAACTGGCCTGGAGCTCGTGGTCCGATCGGCGGGATCGGCTGCGGGCGGCGGAACGGACGGAGTGCGAGCAGCAGCTCGCGCAGATCGAGGACCTGCTGGCCCGGCTCCTGCGGGAGGAGCAGGCCGGCACGCATCTCCTGAACCAGCGACACGACGCCACGCAGCGGGAGCTGGCGTCGGTCAATCGGGGCATGCGGGTGCGCGAAGCCTACGAGGGTTCGCCCCTCAACGGCGGAACGCGGCATTTCAGTATCGATACGTAGCAGTCGACTCTCCCATCTCCCAGTTTCGAATCTCCAGAAACCTGACACGGTACACTGCATGACGTTTACACATCCCCATGTCATTCCGTTTCCGGGCCGGGCCAGCGCGCCAGCGGAATCGCCCGTTTCTGTGATGGTCCTGGCGGTCGATCCGCACCAGGCCCAGCAACTGGCGTTCGACGTGCAGGCCACCGGCGCTCCCTGTCGGATCGTGCATACGATCGACGCCGCGCTGCAGGCCCTCGCCCAGCAGTCCTCCGACGTCTGCCTCGTCGGCCAACTGTCGACCGGCGAGTCCGCGGCGGGCCTGGCCTCGCAGATCTCCCAGCGCGGCTGGTCGACGCAACTGGTCTGCCTGCTGCCGGCGCCGGCGTCGGACCTCCCGACCTATCTGCCGGCGGCCGCGGGCGTCGAGCTCCTGGCCTCCCCCTATACCCCGCTGATGCTGACCCACGCCATTTCCGCCGCGATGCAGCGGGCCAAGCTGCACGGCGAGAATCGGCGGCTGCGGCGGCAGCTCATCAACCGGAACCTGCGGGATATGGTCGGGCACAGCCCTGCCATGCAGGTTCTGCGACAGCAGGTCCAGCAGGCGGCCGAGGCCGCGGGGGGCGTGCTGCTGCTCGGCGAACCAGGAACCGGGGTCGACGTGGTGGCCCAGGCGATTCACGATTCGAGCCGGCGGGCGCATCGGCCGTTCATCAAGATCGACTGCAGCGTGCTGTCCGCCGAAGTGCTCGAAGAAGAGCTGTGCGGACTGGTCGAGCAGACGCCGCACGGAGCGCCGATCCGGCAGCCCGGACGGCTGGAACTGGCCGACGGCGGCACGCTTCTGCTGGACCACGCGAACTGCATCGCACTGCCGCTGCAGCGACGGCTGACCCAGATGATCCACGAAGGCCGCTTCGATCATCCGCAGAACAACGAACGGGTCCGGTTCGACGTTCGCATCGTGCTCAGCGCGCACGTCGACCTGGACGACCTGATGGAGCGCGGGCTGTTCCGCCGGGAGCTTTATGCCGAAGTCGGGGCCGGTCGCATCGAGCTGCCGACGCTGCGGTCCCGCAAGGAAGACATCGGCCTGCTGACCGAGCACTTCCTGCGTCGCGTGGCGGCGCGGGAAGGCCGGCCTCCCCGCTCAATTACGCTCGAAGCGCTGCGACTGCTGCAGGACTACTCGTGGTCCGGCAATGTTCGCGAGCTGGAGAATCTGATCGAACGGACCTGTGCGCTCGACTGGGGCACCAAGCTGACGGCGTCGATGATCGAGCCGTGGCTCGCCCGCCCGACGGACGAGGACGACTCCGAAGGGGTGGCGGGGCTCACGCTCGCCGAAATGGAACGGAAGCTGATCGAAGCGACCTTCGTCCGGTTCGCGGGCAACCGCGAGAAGACGGCCAAGGCGCTGCAGATCGGAATTCGGACGCTGTCGGGCAAGCTGCGCGACTACGGTTACCCGCCGCGCGGCGGCCCCGGTTCGAACCTGAAGCCCTGGCGTCCGGAAGCGGACGCCGATTTGCCGGCGGTCATCGAGCTGCCGGCCGTCGAGACGAAAGCGGCGTAGACGCACCTGCCGGACGTCCCCGTCCCGTCGGAGGAACGGGGACGTCGGCCGCGGATGAGGAATTAGACGATGCTCGATCAGTTCCTGCAGTCGGGAACGCAGCCGCTCCTGAAGCGTCTGGCGCTGTTTGCCGAACGGCGGCAGGATGTTCTGGCCGGGAATATCGCCAACATCGATACGCCGGGTTACAAGATGCGGGACCTGCCGGTGGCGGAGTTCCAGAACGCGATGCAGGAAGCGATTCGCCGGCTGAATCGCCCGGCGGTCTCGCCGGGGGAGACGTCGCTTTCGCTGCAGTGGGCGGAGCCGGTTCCGGAGTTCTTCGAGAGCCCCGAAGCGGCGTTCACGCCGGACCTGTTTCGGGCGAAAGAGCCGGGATCACAGCCGGGGATTACGTTTCAGGACGCCAACAACCGCAGCATTGAAAATCAGACGTTGCAGATGACGCGGAACTCGCTGCTGCAGACGATGGCCCTGCAACTGATGTCGGCGCAGTATGCGCAGCTCGAGGCTGCGATTACAGAACGCGCCTAGTCATTCGGGAGGACACGATGTTTCGAACGCTCAACATCAGCGCCAGCGGCATGGTGGCGCAGCGCCTGCGGATCGACACGATCGCGGGGAACATCGCGAACGTGAATACGACGCAGAACGAGAACGGAGAATCGAAGCCGTTTCAGCGACGGATGGCGATCATGGAGACGGAAGGCTCGGCCCGGTACGCGACCGGCGGAGTCGGCGTGCAGGCGAAGGTGGAAATCGACGAAACGTCTCCCGCGCGGATTCAGCACCAGCCGGGTCACCCGCACGCGGACGCCGAGGGAAACGTGCATTATCCGAACGTCGACGTGGTCACGGAGTTCGTCAACGCCATCGAGGCGAGCCGGGCCTACGAGGCCAACATCGCGGCGATGGATATCACGAAGCAGATGTTTCAAGGGACGTTCAAGATTCTGGGTTGATGAATGGTCAGCGGCCGGTTTCGGGGTGCTCAGGGTAAGCGAATAGGGAGCAGGGAATAGCGAGTAGCCTGAAAAGAGCAATATCGACGCGACTTCTTCTGGCTACTCCCTATTCGCTATTCCCTATTCGCTCTCCCACAGCACCCGCGACGGGGCTGTGAGAGAGTGGTCGTCGTCGTTCCGGGAACTTCGATGAGAGTTGAGGACGGATCATGATTTCGCCGCTGTCGCTGACGTCCGGAGTCCCGGGGCTGCAGATGCCCCAGGGGCTGCCGTCGGCGGGGACGCCGCCGTCCGCAAGTTTCCAGGAGACGCTGCTGCAGTCCTGGCAGCAGATGCAGGGCGTGCAGGGCGACGCTCAGCAGGCGATCCAGGCGGCTCTGAGCAGCGACGATCCGGCTCTGGTGGAAACGTTCACGGCGGTGCGGGAATCGGATCTCGCGCTGCGGCTGATGATCCAGATCCGAAACAAGCTGCTCGACGCCTACCAGGAAATCCAGAATCTGCGCATGTAATTCGCCGTGCTAGAAGTCCCGCTGACTGCGACCCCGGCCTTTGAGAATCGATATCGCCCATGGACGTGCTGAACCGCATCGCCCGCCAGTTTCAGGAGCTGTTTTCCCGCATGACGCCGAGTCAGCGCGGGACGCTCATCGTCGTGCCCCTGCTGGTGGTCGCGGCGTTCGCCATGCTGCTGTGGTCTCAGCCGGGGGCTTCGTACACGGCGCTGTCGTGGGGCAAGGTCTTCTCGACCGACGAGCTGATGAAGACGGAGCAGGCCCTGATCGAAGCCAATCTGACGGGCTTCCGGCGGGAAGGTCAGCGGATCATGGTTCCGGCCGGCGAAGCCGACCGCTACAACGCGGCGCTGCTCGAGTTCGACGCCATGCCGGCGGACATGGGGGCGGAACTGCTGAGAAAGTTCGAGAACCTCGGACCGTTCAGCACCGACCGTCAGCGTCAGGATATGAAGGAAGCGCTGCTGCTGCAGGAACTGCAGCGGATGATCATGGCCGTCCCCGATATCGAACACGCGCGGGTCGGAATCGCCAATTCGGGCCGCCCGAACAGTTGGAGCCGGAAGAACCACGTCACGGCGAACGTAACGGTCCGACCGCGCGCCGGTCGGGAGCTGTCACAGCGGCTGGTGACGTCGCTGCGGGCGGCGGTGTCGAGCATGGTCCCCGACCTGAAGCCGTCGGACGTGACGATTTTCGACGTCGTCAACGCCGTCAGCTATACGGGCGAATCCACCGACGATCCATTCAACAGCGGCCCGGTCAATCGGATCCGCGAACTGACCCGCCAGTACGAGCAGCAGATTCAGAAAGATCTGTCGTACATCCCGGGCGTCGGAGTGACGGTTCATGTCGATGTCGACAATCTGAAATCGTCGGTCACCCGCAGTCAGGTCGTGGATCCGAAGAAGTCCGCGGACGTCTATTCGAGCGAGTTCAGCACCACCGACAACGTCCAGCAGCGCCCGCCGAAGGGCGAAGCCGGTCTCCGGGCGAATCAGCCGGGGGCGCTGGCGGCAGCGGCCGCGCCGGAGCGAACCCGGCAGTTGAACGAATCGGGAACGAACGCCATTCGCGGCGTCTCGTTCGAGGTCACCGAGAAGGCGCTGATTGCGGCCATGCCGAAGGCGGTTCAGGTCAGCGTGAAGATTCCGCGGGACTACTACCGGGAGATCGCCGATCAGCGGACCGCGGCGGGGGAAAAAGATCCCGCCCGGACCGACGCGATGCAGATCGAACAGGATGTGCTGGCGAACGTCCAGAAATCGGTGGCGCGGCTGATCCCCACGGGATCGCCGGTCGACGCGATTACGGTGACTTCGTTCGAGCGCGTTGAGGCCAATGCGGCGGATACGCCGATCGTCTGGAGCATCCGGATCACCGAACTGGTCCGGCAGTGGGGCGGCCCGGCAGGAATGGTGCTGCTGGCGCTGGCCGCCCTGGTGATCCTGCGGCGGCAAATGAAGTCGCTCCCTGCGGAAGCGTCGTCGATGGCCAGCGCCGCCGGTCTGTCGGCGGGCCAGACGATTCCGGGAATGCCCGGCGCGGTGACGGCCCCGGCGACCATGGAGGAAATCGTCCTGAAGGACATGCCCAAGCGCGAGCTGATTCAGAATCTGGCGCGGGACAACCCCGAGATGACGGCGAACGTGATCGGGAAATGGCTGCAGGCCGCCAAGTAGGCGACGGAAAGACCGACGATGGATGGAGTCCGCAAAGCCGCCGTGTTTCTGTTGAGCCTGGAAAAACCAGTCGCCGCGGAGGTGCTCAGTCAGCTCCCGCGCGACCAGGTCGAGCGCGTCATGCTGGAGATCGCGAAAATGGACGACGTGTCCCGCGATCAGCTCGAAGGGGTCCTGGACGAGTTCCGGGATACGATGCTCGAACAGGTTCCGATGGAGCGCGGCGGGCTCGACCTCGCCAACGAACTGCTGGAGCAGTCGCTGGGAAAGGAAGGAGCCGGGGCGATCCTCGAGAACGTCCGGCAGTCGATCAATTCGGTCCCCTTTTCGTTTCTGCAGAAAGCCGGCGCGGAAAACCTGCTGACCTTCATCTCCGAAGAGCACCCGCAGACCATCGCGCTGATCTTGTCGCACATGCCCGCGGCGATGTCCGCCGAAGTGCTGGCGGGTCTGCCGTCGAACAAACAGCTCGAAGTCGTCCGCCGGGTGGCGACGATGGAGCAGACCAGCCCCGAGGTCGTCAGCGACATCGAAAAGACGCTGCGGACGCGGATGATGTCGCTGTTCAATCAGAACACCGAGAAGGCGGGCGGAGTTGCCGCGGTGGCGCAGATTCTGAACGTCACCGACCGGATGACCAACAAGGGGATCCTCGAGTCGCTGGACCAGGAGGATCACGATCTCGCCGACGAGATCCGCCGGCTCATGTTCGTCTTCGACGACCTGCTGAAGCTGGACGACAAGGCGATTCAGAGCCTGCTCAAGGAAGTCGACAACAGCCAGTGGTCGGTGGCACTCAAAGGGGCGTCCGAAGAGATCAAAGTTCGCATCATGTCGAATCTGTCGCAGCGGGCGGCGGAGATGCTCAAGGAAGAAATGGAGTATCTGGGACCGGTCCGGCTCAGCGACGTCGAAGCGATGCAGTCGCAGATCGTCGACACCGTCCGCCGACTGGAAGAGACCGGACAGATCGTCGTCGCCGGCGGCGGCAGCGAACAGCTCGTCACGTGATCCGCAGGCCCGCGGTGCACCTGACCGGCGGCGGCAGAAAATGAGGTTGGTATGGCGGACGGAATCCCGAGAGTGATGAAGGCCAACGCCGTCCGCGAGCTGGGCGGGCGCGTGGCGTTCAATTTCGACGACTTTCGGAAACAGGGCGAAGAGTACATGGCGCAGATGAGCGCCGAAGCCGCGGCGCTGCTGGCGGGCGCCCGCAAAGAAATTGAGGCCCTGCGCGATCAGGCCCGTAAGGAAGGTCGCGATGCAGGTCGCGCCGAAGGACTGCAGGCCGCGCATCTGACCATCGAGCAGCAGATCGCCCAGAGAGCCGAGCAACTCGCGACTCAGAGGCTCAAAACGGCGCTGCCGGCCCTGCAGCAGGCCGCCGCCGCCCTGCGTGCCGAACGGGATGACTGGCTGGTCCGCTGGGAATCGACTGCCGTCGAGCTGTCGGTCGCCGTCGCCGAGAAACTGGTCCGGGGCCTGCTGAACGTCGAGCCCGACCGAGTGCGGTCCATGTTCCGCGAAGTCCTGCAACTCGCCGCCGGACAGAGCCAGGTGGCGATTCACCTGGCCCCCTCCGACGTCGAGCAACTGGGCGCCGACGCCGCCGAGGTCGTTCGTTCGACGAGCGGCTGCGCCGAAGCCCGGTTGATCGCGGACCCGCAGTTGAGTCCCGGCGACTGCCGCATCGTCACCCAGCACGGCGAAATCGATGCACGGATCGAGACGATGCTGGAGCGGATCACCGCCGAGCTGCTCGGACAGCCGCCCGCGGCGTAGTCGTTGTTTCAGGACAGGTGACCGACCGATATGAACGCCCTCGTCGAACATGTGCGCCAGATGCTGCCGGTCAAGCTGACCGGTCGGGTCACCCGACTGGTGGGACTGACCGCCGCCGTCAGCGGCTTCCCGGCGCCCCAGGGGGCGACGGTGGAGCTGGAGCGGGAACATGGCAGTCCGATCGACGCCGAAGTCGTCGGATTCTCCGGGGAAGAGACGTTGCTGCTCCCCTACGGCGATCTCCAGGGGATCCGGCGCGGGACGCGCGTGCGACTTGTGCAGTCCGTTCCGATCGCCCACGTCGGCGAGGCGCTGCTGGGACGCGTGATCAACTCGCGGGGATCGCTGATCGACAATCGCGGACCCGTCATCCTGCCGCACCGGGTCGGATTGCAGCGCAAGCCCATCCCGCCGCTCGACCGGCCGCGGATCGATACGCCGCTGGGGACCGGAGTCCGGGCGATCGACGGCCTCCTGACCTGCGGCCTGGGGCAGCGGCTGGGAATCTTCGCGGGGAGCGGCGTCGGCAAGAGCACCCTCCTGGGCCAGCTTGCACGGGGCAGCACGGCGGACGTGAACGTCGTCGTCCTGATCGGCGAACGGGGTCGCGAAGTCCGCGAGTTCCTGGAGAAAGACCTGGGGCCGGAGGGGCTGGCGCGGAGCGTGATTATCGTGGCGACCGGCGACGAGCCGGCCCTGCTCCGATTGCGCTCGGCGTACCTGGGGACGGCGATCGCCGAGTTCTTTCGCGATCGCGGCAAGAATGTCCTGCTGATGATGGACAGCGTAACGCGCTTCGCCCTGGCGCAGCGGGAGATTGGCCTGGCCGCCGGCGAACCCCCCGCGACGCGCGGATATCCCCCCAGCGTCTTCGCACTCCTGCCGCGTCTGCTCGAACGGAGCGGTCGGACGAACAGCGGCAGCATTACCGGGTTCTACACGGTGCTGGTCGAAGGCGACGACACGAACGAACCGATCGCCGATACGGTCCGCGGAATTCTGGACGGTCACATCGTGCTGTCGCGAAAGCTGGCGCATCAGGCGCACTATCCGGCGATCGACGTGCTGCAGAGCATTTCCCGGCTGATGTCGGATCTGGTGACGCCCGAGCACCGCCACTCGTCGAATGCGCTGAAGCAGTTGCTGGCGGCCTATCATCAGTCCGAAGATCTGATCTCGATCGGCGCCTACCAGTCGGGGACCAATCCGACCGTCGACGCCGCCATCCAGCTCCGCCCCGCCCTGCTGCAGTATCTCCAGCAGGAGGTCCACGAGCGGAACACGCTGGCGGAATCGGCCGATCTGCTGCAGAAGCTTTCCCGGCTGCGCGACGCGATGAATCGACGCACGATCGACAAACCGGTCGGGGCGTGAATGGACTGAAATCCGAATCACCGGCCACGAATGCGAGCCGCGCCTCCAGTCCTCTCTCCCGACGTCTGCGTTGGGAGAGGGATAGGCTGAGGGCTGTCTTTTCTCCGTAGACGACACTCCGACATCTTCGAAGACCCTCACCCTGGCCCTCTCCCACGGAAGACAGCGGGAGAGGGGACAGGACGAAAAGACGCACTGTTCCAGAATCGACGATGGTGATTTAGCAGGGAACGGATCTGCCGTGTCAAAGTTTCGCTTTCGCCTGGAGTCGTTGCAGAAGTTCCGCGAGAACCAGCGGGACCTCTGCCGGCAGGCGCTCGCCCAGGCGCTGGCCGCGGAGGCGGCTCTGGCGGAGCAGCACGCGGACGTGGAACGCGAACGGGAGGCGACCCTGGCCGAACTGCGGGCGTTCAACGACGAAGACAAACTTTCCATCGATCGAGCTGCCGCCCGCCGGTACCACGCGGGCCAGCTCGCCTATCGCCTGCGACAGCTTGAACTGCAGCGGCAGCAGGCGGCCCTGGTCGTGACGCAGTGCCGGCAATTGCTGGTTCAGGCCGACCAGGGGGTCAAGGTGCTCGAGAAACTGTCGGAGAAGCAGCAGGCGGAGTTCGAGGCCGAAGTCGAACGTCACGCGGCGCGTGAGCGGGAAGATAACTGGCAGGCCGCGCGTCTGCGGGAGAGCTGGACATGATTCGGACGCTGATGATGCTGGTGGGGCTGCTGTCGTTCGTGCTGCTCCTCTGCGAAGCCGTAGGGGTCGGAATGCTGTACTCGCAGGGGCGGTTGTCGAAAGAAAACCTCTGGGCGATGCGGATGATGCTGGAGGGCCGGACGGAGACCGAGCCGCTCCCCGAACCGGCGGAAACTGCCGGAGTGTCGAACGAAGAAGTCCTCAAACTCCGGACCGTGCGCGCGTTGCAGCTCGATACCCGGGAAGAAGAGCTGAAATCTCTCAAGTCTCTGGCGACGGAAGCGGCAATTGGTTCGATTCAGGAGCGTCGGAAGTTCGATGTAATGAAGGAAGAGTTCCGGAAAACGCTTGAAGAGCTGGACGAACGGATTCAGTCGGAGTCCCGCGAGCAGACGCGGGCGATTTTGCTGGCGTCCAAACCGGAGGACGCCGTTCAACGATTGATGGGACTTTCGCTCGAAGAGAGCGTGGAGCTCCTCAAGGGCATTCCGGAGAAGACGACTGCCAAGATCCTGCAGGCATTCAATCTGACGCCCGAGACGCTGAAGCGCGGCCAGGAAATTTTCGAAGCGTTGTTTCACGGCAGCCCGCAGGGTCCTCTGGTCGACGACGCGCTCAAGAACCTTGGCCCCCCCGCCGAACCTCCCGAGTAACGGTTAAGACACTATGCCGACCCATGACCCGATCGGTTCGCTCTTCAAGTCTGCGGGGCTGACGCCGGTTCGGTCGACTCCAGCCGCTCCGCAATCCGACGGGACGAAAGAAACTCAGCAGCCGACGCGCGGCTTCCTGTCGTCGTTCCGCAAGGTCCAGCGCGACGCCGGCTCTTCGCGAACCCCGCGGCCGGACAATGACAATCAGGCCGCGGCCCCCGAGACTCCCCGGGATCCGGCAGCTCCCGAGGCTCGCGAAGCGGCCCCCGTCGAGGCCGAAACTCCACCGCCGGGCGCGGAACAGGTCGTTGCCGCGAGTCCGTCGATCGACGGACTCGCGGCGGAAGCCAGCGCGGCCCTGGAAGCGGCGGCGGTCGTCGTCGCTGCGGTTCCGCTGGAAGTTGCGGCCGATCCGGACCTTGCGACCGCCGTGCAGTCGCTCCCGGCGACGGATGACGCTCCGTTGCCGATTCCCCTGCCAGAGACGCCCACGCCCCGCCAATCCGTATCGGCAATGCCATCGGCACTCCAGGAATGGCTTTCGGCGAAGCCGGTAACGACTGCGAAGCCGGCCGCCACCGGCGCCGCCGCGCCGATTCTTCCGGACGCCGTGATCGCGACTGACACCGCGCCAGGCGACGCGACCGCCCCCATGCCGCCGGGACTGCAGATGGCCCTCTCCGCGGTGATGGCGGCCCAGGCGGCCGCGCCGTCAGGAACGCCGGCCAAGACCGTGACGAACGCGCCGGTCGCTCCGGTCAGCGCCATTCCGTCGACGCCGCTGGTCGTGGCCGCTGCGACAACAACCGTCGTCCCGCTGACTGAAGCGGGACCGTCGTCGAACCAGGCTGTCCCCGAGATCGCCACGGTCGCGCAGGGATTGCCGGTGCAGACCCCTTCCGCGATTCCTCAACCCGTCGCCGCGCCGGTGACGGAAGTCGCCAGCACGACGCCAGCCTTGGCGATTGAAAAGCCGGATGACGAGAAGGTCTCAACCGCCGCGCCAGAAGCGGGGACGCCGACAGCGTCCGCGGCATCGCCGCTGGCGATACCGGTACCGGCGGTCGCCGTTCCGCAGGCCGTTCAGCCGACGTTCGTGAAGACGGACGACGCAACTCCAACCATGACACAGGCGGCGGCGGTCGTTCCGCAGACCCCCGCGGCGACGCCGGAGATCGCAGCCCCGGCGAAGAGCAGCGCCTCGTCGGTCCGGACCTCGGAATCGACGCCGGCGCCGCTTGAAGTCACAACCGCTCCTGTCGCGGAGGAGAGCCTCGGAAAGGACGCCGTTGCGTTTGAGCCGATCGCGACGCCTGCCGAGAGCGAGCGACGTCCGGCGACCGCTGAAAAGAGCGACGCTGTTCCAGAGACGAACTTCCCGGCGGAGGTGTCGCAGGACGCCGCGCCGGCGCAGCCCGCGGATGCTTCGAGCCTGGGACCGTTGACTACCGGCCGGAACGAGGCGTCGCCGGTTGCTCCAGCGGCGCCCCCCCCGGTTCAAGTCGCCCCGCACGATTCCCGGGCGCTGGTTGATACGGTCTCGCAGCTCGTGCTGAAATCGCACGACACCGGCCAGCAGCTCTCGCTGCAGATTACGCCCCCCGATCTGGGAACGGTACGGATTGAAGTCCACTCCCACGGCGGCGTCCTGACGGCGCGACTGGAAGCGGATTCTCCGGCGGCCAGACAACTGCTGGCGGAGCATCTGCCGCAGTTGCGCGAGTCGCTGCAGCAGCAGGGGGCCAACGTCGACCGGATCGACGTCTACCAATCGGAGCGCGCTGCGCCGGGGGACGGGACCGCCGATTCCGGCTGGCAGTCTTCGCAGCAGAACCGGCAGGACGACGCGGGGCCTCTGCTGTACGACGAAGAGGAGGCCGCGGAGCCGGTCCCTGCGGAGTCGCGCGGTTCATTGGCCCTCGGCGAACTGAATATTCGCGTCTGAAAACAGAGTCAACTTCCCCCTCGAAGCGGGGCGGGATCTGGAGAAGGAGTTCCGGTCATGGCATCTGCAATTGAGAATGCTGTCAACGCGGCGACCAACCCCGCGTCCGCCGTCAAGACGGTCGACGCCAGCAAGGCCGGCCTCAATGGCCTGACGTCGCAGACGTTTCTGAAACTCCTGATCACGCAGTTGCAGAATCAGGATCCGACCAACCCGACCGACAGCAATGAGCTCCTGCAGCAGGTCTCCAGCATGCAGAGCCTGCAGGCGAACATCGAGCTCCAGAGCACGCTGAAAACCGTCTCGCTGAACCAGCAGCTCTCCAGCGCCGCATCCTTCCTCGGCAAGACTATTGCGGCGACGCAGAATGAAGACTTTGTCAGCGGCGTCGTCGACAGCGTCCGCGTCGCCGACGGCAAGGCGCTGCTCACCGTCGATGGCAAGGAAGTCGATCTGACCAACGTCCTCTGGATGACGGAAACGTGAACCGGCCTGCAGCCGCTCACTCTTTGACCGACACAACCTCGATCTGCAGCTTCCCGAGAATCGTCACCAGCGGGACGAACAGCTCCGACTGCGAGAGACCCTCTTCGGCCAGGCTCGAGTCCCCCAGCTTCAGATGGACGGCGGTCGTGCCGCCGCGACCCAGCGTCCCGTCGAGGGCGTGCCATTCGCCGTCGAGGCAGGCTTCGGTCCACATGTGGCCGCCGAAGTTGGGATCGCTGGCGACGTAGACCAGGCCAACCGCGACGCGCGAAGGAATCCCTTCCGCACGCAGCATCGCCGCCAGCAGCACGGCATGCTCGGTGCAATCCCCCTCCAGAGTGCGTGCGACTTCGCCCGCCGAGGCCATCGCCGTCGAGAAGTTCTTATTCTTGAGCGTCTCGGCGACATACTTCTCCATCCGCCGGCACTTCTCGACCGGATCGGTCGCGTCGCCGACGGCGGCGCGAGCGTGCTTCCGGACTTCGTCGTCATCCGACTGCAGGAACTTGGTCGGACCGGTGAATTCGGCGGCCGCGGATTTGATCGCGGCCGTCGCCGGCAGTCGTTCGCGCGTGACCCGCAGCTCGACGACATTCCCGGCGAGGGGCTTTTTGTGCTGGTTGAGGGAGTCGGGGAGCGCCTCCACCGCTTCCGGCGACGGCAGCGAAATCTTGTAGACCACTTCGCCAAGGGTGTATGCGTCCGGGATCGCCTGCACCTTGACCAGCGTTCCGACCGCAAAGTCGAGCTCCTCGCCGTCGAGCGACTTCAATGCCTCCGTCTTGGAGACCGTGTAAGTGATCATGTCGGTGCCCAGAAGGCTCGTCGAGGTCTTGAGCGCCCGGCCCTTGTCGTCGAGCCACATGTCCATCGGAATGCCGGGCAGCAGCGAATTCCGCACCGTGACCTTCTGCAGCGACTGGTCGGGTCCCTCCAGAAGTTTGATCGTCTCGACGGCGCCCGCCTTCAGATCGATCCGGGCGGCTTTCGCAAACTCGGGCAGATACGCCTCGAAGCTGCGCTGGTCCCCCGCTTTCAGCGGCTGTTCGCGAAGCACCCGGTCCTGGTAGGCGGGGGACTTCCATTCGGGCTTCCAGGCGCGAGTGGCGGTCTTCGCCTTCCCGTCCACAGTCGTTGTGAGCGTCAATTCTCCGCCGTCCACGACCCCCGCGATCCGGCTCGGCGCTGCGGGAGGATTCTGCGTGACATACTCGAACGACAGGACATCCCCTTCGGGGGTTTCGCGCGTTCCAATCAGGACGGTAATGGCGATCTTCTGACCAAAGCGTTTGAAGAGCATATGCACTTCGGAATCGGACTTCACAATGCTCCGGCCGTCCTCGTCGATCGGCGCGACTTCCGAACGACCATAGCCGACGCGTTGCCCGAGCATCTCGATGACCTGCCAGGACTCTTCGCGTTCGATGACAGGTTTGCGGGCCGCGTCCTGAGCGAGACCTGCCGCCGCACTCACGCAGACGGCGACGAGGACGAGGGAACCCGGAATCCACGAACGGCGCGGCGACATGGTGGAGCCTTCCTGACGGACGATGACCAGCGATCCGCCTCGATTCTAGCGTGAGTTCGGAAGGACTGTCGCGTCCATCCTGCACGATTCGCAGATCGGCGAGCCGCGCCGCGAATCGCCGCGGCTGTTCCGCGGACGGGATCGCGGTACAATTCGGAACGGTTCCCCGGCAGGTGGTCGAGGTTCCACTCTGCAGGGACGTCGGGCGATGGAGCGGCACTGGTACCTCAAACGCTGTCGGTTGTTCGAGCGGCTGCCGCCCGAGCAGCTCGCGCGCTTGAACGGCGTATCGCGCCAGAAGACGTTTCCCAAGGGGTCGTCGGTCTATCTCCCCTCCGACGTTTCCCAGGGGGTTATGCTCGTGGCGGAAGGACGAATCCGGCTGAGCAGCCTGACCCCCGACGGGAAACAGGCCATCCTGGCGTTTATCGAGCCGGGGGAAGTCTTCGGCGAACTCGCACTGGTGGACGGCGGCACGCGCGAAGAGTACGCCGAGGCCGTGGTGACTTCGACGGTGATCCTGCTGCCGGGAGACGTCCTGCAGGATCTGCTGCTGGAGTCCCCGCAGTTCTCGCTCGGAATCACCCGGCTGATCGGCCTGCGCCGCCGGCGCGTCGAACGGCGCCTGAAGAGTCTGCTGTTCCGGTCCACGCGGGAACGGCTCGGGAGCCTGCTGCTGGAACTGGTCGAGCAATACGGACGCCCGGTTCCCGAGGGAGTGCTGATCGATCTGAAATTGTCGCATCAGGATCTGGCGAGCATTATCGGCGCGACGCGCGAATCGGTGACGCTGCTGCTGGGCGAGTTGCATACGGAAGGACTGGTTCAGATCGGCCGCCAGCGAGTTGTGATCCGGGCCCCCGAACGGATGGCCAGGTCGCTCGGACTGCCGGTTCCGGATCTTCCGGGAACCCCGGTGCCCCGTCCGGGACTTGCGTCGACGCGACCGGCCGCCGAATCGCCAGGATGACTCCGATTACGGCGACTTTGTGTGAGGCCGCTTACAGACATTGACCCAAAGTTTGACGGAAAATAGAGTTGTGCCGCGGCAGACCGCCCGGCCGCGACGATGAAAAGCTTCAGGCCATGACGACACCCCTGCCACCTGCCGACGGATGGGAGCCGGTCCCCGCGGGATCGCTGGAGCGCTGCGCCCGAACGTGGCGGGGTCGCGAACGACGGCGGCGGCTGGTCTCCGCGGCCTCGGCCCTCGGGCTGGTGCTCGCATTCGGCGGAGCATTCTGGTGGCTGCTGCCGTCGAATTCGCCGCTCGTGGCTCGGAGAATCACATGCACGGAGTGCCACGATCTGGCCGAGTCCTATGTAAAGAAGTCGATTGAGCCGCAGGACGAGCGGAACGTCGCAGCCCATCTGTCGCATTGCCCGCACTGCGTGCAGTACGTCAATTCGCTGAAAGCCCTCCCCCCGCGGGCGGAATGGAAACCGCAACCCGGTCATTGGCGGCTGCTGGCGTCCGTCGACGGTTTCGCGGCGGCGTCCAGATAGACGTCGATCTGCTGGCCGACATAGACGGTCCGGTCGGACGGCAGAATCCGGTAGATGACCTGCAGAACTCGCGTATCGACACGCTCGTTTCCGGCTCCGGTCAGCGATTTTTTGGGTTCGGCAAAACGCTCCACCCGGACGAATTCCAGCTTGAGGGGATCGCTGGCGTCGCCCCGCAGATAGCCGGTCCCCGGCAGACCCGGCCGGAACCGCGGCAGGTCGTTTTCGTCGATATCGACCCGGACATGCAGCGTCGACACATCCCCCATCAGCATCAGCGTCTGGTTGGGAGGTGTCCCGACATATTCGCCCGGACGGACGTCGACTTTCAGGATCGTGCCGTCGATCGGCGCTTTGACCGTGAGTCGCTCGACTTCGATCTGCGCCTGTTCGACGTCCTGACGCGCTTTGGCGACGTCCGCCTCGCGGAGCAGCAGATCTTCCTTCCACGCGCCGGCCTTCAAACGCTCGTCTTCGGCTTCGATCCGGGAGAGCTCGGCACGCGCGGCGGCAAAGCCGAGCTGACGCTGGGTGAATTCTTCCTGCGTGGTCACTTTGCGCGCGAACAGTTCCTCGATCCGCTGAAGCTGATCCTTCTGGAGACCCAAATCGGCACGGGCCCGTTCGACCGCCGCCTCGCTGATCGGAATGTCTTCGGGCCGGGGGAGCGCGCGCGTCCTGTGCAAGTCCGCTTCGGTCGCAAAAAGACTCGCCTGACGGACCGCCAGGACCGCCATTCGATCGCGGTCGCTCAGTTTGAACAGCGGCTCCCCTTTCCGCACCGGCTGGCCGACCTCGACGAACACCTCGGTGACGACCCCCGGCAGCTCGGTCGCCACCTTGATGTTCTCAGAGCGGGCCTCGACCAGACCGGCGCCGGCGATCACGTCGCTGTAGGGCGACTTGCTCGGCGAGATCAGCGGCGCCGTCTCGGGAGGGGTCTCGTGCGTCCGCGCAATGTGAAAGGTCGCAAAGAGCAGCGCCCCCCCGGCGATCAGCGGCAAGATCAGACTTCGGCGAAACTTCATGATCGACCTCATTGGGGAAGGGAGCAGCGAATCGGGAGTAGCGAGTAGCCGGAGGAAGAGGGCTGATCGCTTATCGCGGATAGTTGATCGCCAGACTTAGAAACGTGTGCTCGCACTTCAATTCTGGCTCTCGACTCTCGTCTCTGGACTCTCAACTTCCTTCATTCATGGTGCGGACCCGATTCGAAATCGGCGCGGGAGCGGACCGACGTGATGCGACCGTCGGCCATCTCGATGATCCGATCGCCGTACGCGTAGACCCGCGCATCGTGCGTGACCACGATGACCGCCCGGTCCGGCTGCACGGCGACCTTCCGCAACAGTTCCATGACCGTCTGTCCGGAATGCGCATCCAGAGCGGCGGTCGGTTCGTCGCAGACCAGCAGGCGTGGCTCGTGGACCAGCGCCCGCGCGATGGCGACGCGCTGCTGCTGGCCCCCGGAAAGCTGCGAGGGATAGGAATGGGTCCGGTCTCCCAGCCCGACCGATTCGAGCACCCGGCTGGCGCGGGGAAACGCCTCCCGGCGCGTGCAGCCCTGGATCAGCAGCGGCACGGCGACATTCTCCGTCGCCGTCAGAGCCGGCAGCAGATTGTACTGCTGAAACACGAATCCCACGTTCCGCGCGCGGAAGTCGACGAGCCGCCGGCCCTTGAGCGCCGTCTGCGGCGTCCCGAACAGCTCGACTTCCCCCTCCGTGGGGTACAGCAATCCGGCGACGATCGAAATCAGCGTCGTCTTGCCGCAACCGCTGGGGCCGACCAGCAGCGTCAGCTCGCCGGTCAGCACATCGACGTCGATCTCGTGCAGCACCCGGATCCGCGAATCGCCGTCGCCGAATTCTTTCACCAGCCCCCGGCAGGCGACGCCGACGGATTGTTCCGGCGCGTCGACGTCGGCGGCGGGTGCAAGCAAAGCTGTCATGACTGGCGATCCTTGCGACTAGCGGAAGACCACTGCCGGTTCGAGCGAGAGAACTTTACGCAGGCTCAGGATGCTGGCCAGGACAATAATCAGCCCGACCGCGACGCCGGTCCCCAGGGCGATGTCGAGCGGGAGATGCAGTCCGCGCAGATCGGGCAAGGCCTTGCTCGTCACCTCGAAGAACAGCGCCGTCAGACCGATGCCGATCGAATACCCCAGAACTCCCACAATCAGGGCCTGCAGCAGAATCATGCCGATCAGCCGCCCATTGTTGACGCCCATCGCCTTGAGCGCCCCAAACTGCTTCAGATTCTCGATCGTGAAGAGGTAAAACGTCTGACCCGCAATTGCGGTGCCGACAATAAACCCCAGCGTGATCGTGATGCCGAAATTGACCGGAATGCCGGTGTTCTCCAGGTAGTATTTGATGTTGAGCCAGAGAAACTCGCTCCGGCCGAGCGCCCGCAAATCGGTCGTATCGTTGATCGTTCGAACGACATCGGGAACGGAGAGCCCCGGCTGAACGCCGGCCACCACAAACGACAACTGCTGCCGCTCGCTTGCCACGAAGCGGATCGCCTGCGAATAACGGGTGTAAACCACCGGGAATGACTGGAACGGGGCAGCCGCGTCGCACAGGCCGACGACCACCGCCCGCCTGTCGTTCATTTCCAGCGTCCGACCGGGGCGGAAGTCCTCCCCCGGCCAGAGCATCCGGTAGCCCTCTTTGTCCATCACAATCGCATCCGGCCGCCGCAGGTCCTCCAGATTGCCGTGCACCATCTTCCGCGGCGCGCCGACGAGGGACTGGTCGTCGACGCCGACCAGGATCACCTGACGGAACCGGCCCGATTCCACCTTGGCCCGGGCCAGCCCTTTGTAGAGGCGGACGGCCCAGTCGATGCCGGGAATCCCGCGGACGCGATAGACGTCGCTGTCGCTGAGAGGCTTGATCTCATCGGCATTGGGGACGAACGGATCCATGACCCACACGTCGGGCTCGCGAATTTCGGCGGTCGGGTTCGCGGTCCGCAGAATGATCCCGACAAAGATCGAACACTGCTGCGAAATCAGCAGCACGCCAAAGGCGACGCCAAACACGGTCCCCAGGTACTTCGCCGGGTCGCCGTTGAGCATCTTCCAGGCGACCCAGTTCATGGTGTGCTTTCCACAGCCGCCGGCTCCGCCGTCAGCGCCCTGGGCGTGATATACGGACCGGGATGATCGAGCGCGGCCAGCGAGAACGCCGTTATATGCTCCGACAGCTCGTCGACGGTGAGCTGCTGGAACGCTTCTTCTCCCATCAGCCGGCTCACGATCGGTTGGTGGATGTAGTAGAAAATCACCTGCGACACGACGCTGAAGCCGGTCAGCCAGAAGTGACGATCCCGAGCCTGGTCCGGACGCAGCTCGGCGATGATGTTCCAGAGCACCTCCGCCATCGGACGGATGTACCGATCGACAATGGCGGTGCAGGCGTCGGTGGGGCGGATCATCTCGCGGAGCATCAGCTCGAGATGCCAGCGCGGACGCCCCGACGCCAGCTTGCTGATCAACATGCCACGGATGAAGACTCTCAGACGTTCGCGGGCGGGGAGCTCCTGCAGAACGGCCGGATCGGCGGCGTCTGCCGCCTGGCAGCTCTGCGCCTGTTCGAGACAGGCCATGTAAAGCTGGCCTTTGTCGCCAAAATGATAATGCACCGCAGCCACATTGGCCCCCGCCTGCCGGCAGATCTCCCGGATGCTCGCGGCCGCGAAACCCTGGGTCGCAAAGATCTCCCCGGCCGAGTCAATCAGGCGTTGCTTGGTGTCATCGTTCATGAGTGTGAAATCTCGCAGCGGCGATTCAAACGGGTGTTTCAATCAATTGTATCTGAACGTCGCGACGGGTCAATCGCGAGTTTTCCGCCATTGATGTCTGGGGGAACTGACCATCGGAGCGGGCATTCCAGGCTTACTCCGTGCCCGGCGCGTATCGCCATAACCAACGCTCAATAAAACGGTTACGAACTCTCTGGCCGCCTGAATGAAGTCCGTCTGGAGCACAAATCTGGTTTCCGACTATGATCCTGCCTCTTGCGAATCCGCGAAGCAGAAACCGTCGATCAAGCTCTGGAGCGTGGCGGCCGAAAAGAGATAGACGGCAGTCTGTAGCGATTGAACGGATCGCACGGGGCCGGCGGATCACAGGAGCAGGGGCCGGACGCCCCGCAGGAGCAGGCCATGGAGCGGCGGCAGTTTTTGGTTTCAGTCTGGCAGTGCGCGGCGGCGGTCGGGCTGGCGGGAGCGACGGGCTGTCGCGGAACGCAACACGCCAAAGTCATGAGCGCCGACGCCCCCGATCTGGTCGGCAGCCACGCCGCCGGCGCCGAGACCTGGGAGCCGCTGATTCAGGGCTCGGTCAGCCAGTTGCTCGGGCGCCAGATGAACGAGATCGCCCAGGTGCAGCCCGCCGGGCACCTCGATGGAAATCTGCCGCGTAAAAAGATCTGCTTCGTGGGCGTGGAGAATAAAAGCGCCGAAGAAATCGGCGACTTCAAAGAGCAGATCTACCAGAAAATCGACACATGCATCTCGCAGTCCGAAATGTTCGACGTCATCCATAAGCGGTACGTGGAAGCCGGCTTGCGGCAGTGCCAGCTCCGGCCCGACGATCTGTTCATTCCCGGCAACCGCCGGATGTTCTCCGCCGCCATGGAACAGCTCAATCAGCCGTTCGACTATCTGATGTACGCCACGGTCACTTCGGGAACCACTCCCGACAACAAGACCACGCAGCGGAATTACACGCTCACGCTGGAACTGATCGACATGGACTCCGGTCGCAGTGAAAAAGAGTCCGCCGAACTGCGCAAGCTCTATTCCAAAAACAGGGTCGGTCTTCGCAAGGCGTAGTTTCGGGCCGTTAGGTCGCTCGTCTGCCGGAGACTCGTCCCGGCGGAGAGCCCCGGAGACTCGGTCGGCAAGTTCTATGCATGGATGCCGGATTTCATTGGGCAGACTCCTGTGCGGCGCAGCGCTGCTGGTGCTGAGCGGCTGCGCATCGCACACCAACCGTCTGCAGCCGATCCGCGAGCAGTTCTTTGCGGGCCAGCTCGACGCAGCCCGGGCCTCCATTGCCGAGGTTTCCGAGAAACGCAAGAACGAGGCGGATGTCCTGGCGCTCGACCAGGCGATGATCGAGCTGTCGGCAGGCCGGCCGCGCGAAGCGGAACAGATCCTCCGCCGCGTGCGCGATCGTTTTGACACACTGGAGCAGAAGGACCTCAAGGAGGAACTGGCCCTCTACACCACGGACGATACGGCCCGGGCGTATGCCGGCGAAGACTACGAACGCGTCCTGATCCGTGCCTTCCTGGCAATCTCCAACCTGATGACCGACGGCGGCGACGCCGGGGCGTATGCGCTCCAGCTCACCGAAAAGCAGGATCAGGTGATCGCGGCGGTGACGGCGAAGTCGGAGGAATTTCCCGACGCCGTGCTGGCCTACAAACAGGTGGCCTTAGGCCCCTACATTCGGGCGGCCCTGGCGGAAGAATCGCCTCTCACGCTCGACGACGCCGTGCGGGCGCGCACCCTCGTCGCCTCCTGGGAACCCGGCTTCCGCGATGCCGAAAGCGACCTCCAACGGGCCAAGTTCGAAAAACCGGTCGCACCCGGCCGCGGAGTCGTCTACGTCTTCGCTCTGGTCGGCCGCGGTCCCATCAAGGAAGAGGTCGCCGAGATCCCCACCCAGGCGGCCCTGCTGGTCGCGGATCGGATCGTCAGCGCCTTCACAAAGCGAGGCCTCCCGCCGACAATCGCGCCGGTGAAGATTCCTCAGGTCGTCACCTTCTACAGCCCGGTGGACCACATCGCCGTTTCGCACGACGGACAGCCGGTCGGCCAGACGGCCACCATCGTCGACATCGGCGAGATGGCCCGCGAGCAGCAGGAAGCCCGGTATCCGGAGATCATCGGCCGGGCAGTGGCCCGCCGGGTGATCAAGAAAGGGGCAGTCTACGCCGTCAAGCAGGGGGCGCAGGTCAACCAGGAATTGAACCTGCTGATGGACGTGGCCGGCGTCGCGTGGGAAGCCACGGAGAAGGCCGACACCCGCTGCTGGGGGCTGCTGCCGGACCGGATCCAGGTCCTTCGCGTCGAACTGCCGGCGGGGCGACAGGCGTTGACGTTGCAGCCTGCGGCGGCGCGCGGACCGGTCGGTTCGACGGCGACGGTGATGGTCGACGTCCCCGACGGCCGCAATGCCTACGTCCTGGCAAACTTCCCCGAGCGACGGGTCGTCGGCCAGGTCCTGGTGAGCAGCCGCGGTCTGCCGCCGGTCGAATAGCGACCATCGCGCGCCTGACGCCACCTCCCCTCGGTCGGAATCTCCGACCGCTGGCTGCAGGTCGGCACTCTCCCGCCCCCCGCCGATTCGTGTATAACTGCGACGACGAAAGTCGCGGAACACGACACCGAAGTCGAAGGCCGTTCGCTCCCGGAGCCCATTCATGTCGCGGAATATCGCACGCCGGCTGACTTGCGTGGCGCTGATGGTCGGAATGTTGTCCGGTTCGCTCGGCGCCCGCGATATCAACGTCGCGCTGACTGGAGACGACGCGGGCCCGGGGACCCGGGCGCAGCCCTACCGGACACTGCAGCGAGCCCAGGCGGAAGCGCGGGCCTCCCGGCGGGACAAGCCGGCCGAGGCAGTCACGGTCTGGATCAATCCGGGGGATTGGCCGCTCGCTGAACCGCTCCTCCTGACGGCCGAGGACTCCGGCGCCCCCGAGGCGCGTGTGCTGTATCGGGCCGTGCCGCGGGCGGTCGTGCGACTGGTCGGCAGCCGCAAGGACTCCAGTCCCGACGAGCCGGCCACCCCCGATCCCCAGGCCCTCCCGCTGGTCCATCTGCAGGGCGCTTCGTACCTGATGCTGCGCGGCCTGACGATCGAAGGAGGCCCGGGGCCTGGCGTGCTCGTCGAGGGGGGGGCCGAAAACGTCATCGCCGGCTGCAGGCTTCGCAATCTCATCGGCTACGGCGTGATCCTCAACGGCGGATCTCAGCACGCTGTCCAGAGCTGCGACATCGAACGGTCCGGGGGCGGAGTCTGGTTGTCGGGAGGCGATGCCGCCGCAATGCCACGCCGCTCGGCCGGCCACCGGGTCATCAACAACGAGATCGGCCCACTGATTCCACGCGCGGGAGCGACCGTCGCCGGAGTCAATTGCGGTCATCCCTGGCGGGGAGTTGGCCCCGGGCAGCCCGTCGTCGGCGTGCATGTGGCCCACAATCGGATTCACGACCTTCCGCAGGCCGGGATTCTGCTCGGCGGCTGGGACAACGTCTTCGAGTACAACGAAATCTTCAACGTCGGAAGTCCCGGCCCCGATCCCGGCGCCGGATTCCTGTGCCGGCACTCCCGCCACGGCTCGGGAGGACTCACCATCCGCCACAATTTCGTGCATCACAGCCGCCACGCGCACGGAATTGATCTGGAAGCCCGGTGTGAGGCGCTCGTCGCCGGGAACGTGGTGTGCCAGATGGAACTGGGCGCAGCCTTCCGCTATCGCCCGGCCGGGTCGCCGGCGGAATCTCCTTCAGTCGATTGCACCAACAATCTGGCCGTCGACTGCGGGGTCGGTTTCCAGCTCCCAGGCGAATCGCTGTCGGGTCTGGCGGACAATCTCGCCGTCCGTTGCGCCGTCGCGTGCGCGGCCGGGCCGGAACGCTTTCTCGCGAAAAGTTCTTCTAAGCAACCTCTGGCATTTGGAAAAAACCTGGCTTACGATACCGACCCGGGGTTCGCCGATCTCAATCGCCGGGACTTCCGGCTCACTTCCGATTCACCCGTCCTTCAGCAACTCCCGGGGTTCGCAGCCATTCCGCTGGAGCGGATCGGGTTGTCGCTCGACAAATATCGCACCGAACTCCCCGCCGCAGAAAATCTCCCTCGGCCGACGAAACCGTAGTCGGCAGCCGGTGTTTAATCAGCAGTCCAGGATCGTCAGCAGTCCGACCGACCGGAGCCAGGGACGACGCGGACGCAGCAGTCTCCCGATCCACGTTTTCATCGGTGATTTCTGCGTCCGACCATTTTCCCCAGCAGGGAACTGCAGTTGGCGTTTCGGCTGTTCGAGCTGGTTAACCTTTCGTCTGCGTGTCTTCCAGGAGATTCAGTCATGAGATTCGGAGCAACAGTGGTGTTGGCCTCGGCGCTGCTGGTCAGCCTCGCCAGCCAGGCGCAAGCCCAGGGCCAGCGCGGTTTCGGCGGCGGACGGGGTGGATTTGGCGGCTTCGGCGGAGGAGGCGCTGCCGGCCTGATCGCCATGGAAGCCGTCCAGAAGGAAATCGGCGTCTCCACGGAGCAGGTCGAGAAGATCCAGACGGCCATCCGCGAACTGGGCGGCGGTCGCGGTCCCGGCGGCGGTGATCGCCCGAACTTCCAGGAAATGTCCGAAGAAGAACGCACCAAGTTCTTCGAAGAAATGCGCAAGCAGGGCGAAGAACGGGCCAAGAAGGCCGAAGAAATCCTCAAGGCCAACCTCGACGCCAAGCAGCTCGCCCGGCTGGAAGAGCTCCGCATCCAGCGCGAAGGCGCCGGCGCTCTGGCCCGGACCGAAGTCGCCGCCAAGCTCAAGCTGACCGACGATCAGAAAGAAAAGATCAAGGAAGCTCTCGCCTCTGCCCAAGTGGACCTCCGCGGCGGTGGCGGCGGCGGCTTCGATCGCGAAGCGATGCAGAAGCGGTTTGAAGAAGCCCGCGCCAAACGCGAGAAGGCGAATGCCGACGCTCTCGCCGTGCTGACGGCCGACCAGAAAACCGCCTTCGATGGCCTGCAGGGCGCCAAGTTCGAATTCCCGGCCTTCGGCGGTCGCGGTGGCCCCGGCGGACAGGGCGGCGGACGACCGGGCCGTCCCCCCGCCGGCAACGACTGAGTTTCCATTCCCGTCTCGGATCGAGCATCGAATCGCGACAGCGTCGAGAGGTCACCCTCGCGACGCTGTCGGCGTTTTGAGGGGACGGCGAACCGCACTCACTCGGCACTCCAACCGGAATGATCCGGAACGGGCCGACGATTTCTCGGGAACTCAGGAACCGGTCTCGACGTCTTTCCATGAACGCGTCAGGCTGACGAGCCTGACCCACAATCAAGGTGCGGAGACGCCACCATGCGGCAACTGACGTTGAACCTCTGTTTTCTGATCCTCGCCTCCTGGACCGCCAGCGGGGCCGCCTTCGCCCTGGGAACCGAGGAATTCGGCAACGCCCCGGTCAATAAGGCGAACTACGCGGACTGGCCCGACATTGTCCCCGCCCTGAACCACACCACGCGCTACTACCAGTCCTGGGTCAACGGACACGAACGCTTCGTCGGTCTGGCGTCGACGCCGCAGATCAACGAGCTCGTGGCGCTCTACCTGGCCGCCGGACTTGAGCAACCCGAAATCGTGCTGTTGCCAGGTCCGGGCAAAACACACACCTTTCAGCAGCAGGTGCTGCCGTGCGACTGGGAGATCGAGATCTGCGGCGGAATCTCGAAGCACCTGACCACGGTCGACCAGGGCGACCGCGTCTGGCCGGCCAGTCCCCGGCTGACGATTTCTATTGGCGATCGCGTCCGCTGCGAAGATCTGCAGATCCCCGCCGGCGCCAAGGTCGTTACCGCCGCGGAACTGAAACGCCGTTGCCAGGCGGCCATTCTTGACAGCACGGACACCTCCGTCCGCGGCTGGGGCTGCGGCATACTGGCCGCGATCGATCCGTACGACGTCGACAGCGCCCGGATGATCGCTGCCCGGCTGGCCGACAAAGACAACTGGGTCCGTCTGAACGCCGCCGGCGCCCTCCAGCCCTTCGGCCAGCTCGCCCGCCCCCACAAGGGAGCGCTCGAAGCCGCCGGCGAAACGACCGACGCAGCCCTCAAGCAGCGCGTGACCGAGACCCTGGCAATTCTGCAGTCGGCCCCGGCGGTCGATGCACAGGTCAAAGCCCGCGCCGAACGCCAGGCCGCCATCGACGCCTGGCTGGCAACACGTCAGGAACGCTGACGCCGGCCAGGATCACCCAGTCCCCTCTCCCGCATTCCGATGTGGGAGAGGGCCAGGGTGAGGGTCTTCGAGCGCCCCACAACGTCACCCACAAAGCCCCTCACCCCCCGCCCTCTCCCCGCGAAGACGCCGGGACGTAGGGCAGGCTCCCGCTTGCCGATTTGCGGCCTCCATGAACATCCCCCGCACCCCAAGCCGTCTCCCCTCCAGCATCCCGAAGGGATGCCAGACGGTAGCCAGGGGTTGAGCGCAGCGACACCCCTGGAAATCGGGCACCCACTCCACCTCGACCCCGCAGGGGTCGCACATTCCGCGTGCCCTTCCCGCCCCCTCACCCCCGAAACATCTCCTGCCGATGCCTGCTGACGAATTCGCTTTCCGGACGAAACCGTTCGGGAAGCCGCAAGGGCCGGCCTTCAAACGGAACAAACGACGCATTGAGCGTTTCATTCGTTGTCGCGTCGCGGAGTTCGCGCGAAAGCACCAGCCGCCATTCCGGATCGAACGTCACCAGCCCGCGATCGAACGCCGCATCGTGCAGCTGAGACAGACAGAGGCCGTTCCGGGGATTGGCCCGATGCTCGACCGACGAACTCCACGGAACAATGTGACTGGCCACCAGCAGATCGGGGAGCCCGATATCCGTCACACAGCAGCGCGCCTCATAGGCCGTCAGGACCGCCCGCCGGAAAAACCGCTGAGCCCGGCGAACGCGGACGACGGCAGTCGCATCGGTTTCCCCCGCGAACGGAAGGTCGACATCGTCGGGCGGCGCGGATGAATCGCCGGCAACGGCTGCAAACCGCTGTTCGCGCAGGGCTTCGCTCTCGGCGGAGAGTCGTTCCCAATCGTCGTGAAACTCCCCCCAGATCTGACGATCTCCCTTTGAAGCCCCGGAGAGACCTTTGACGCCCCGTTCCTGATGCACGGGATCGAGCGAGGCCAGGTTGACCAATTTCATCGCAGCACTCGACGGCGTCCGCCCGATGACCCCGGCCAGCCGGATGACATCGGGATTGGACTTGTGGAGCCGCCCGAACGGAAGCTGGCAATACAGATTCATCGCCAGCAGCAGCTCGTCGCGGGTCCAGTCTCGGCGGGGCATCGGAAAACCTTATCGCAGGGGAGATGGCCCGCCCAGCTTAACCCGAATGCCCGCCCCAGTCGTCCCGATTCAGCCCTCCCGAACCGGAAGCGTCAGTGCCCGGAGCAATTCCCCCTCTCCCACTTTCCCCCTCTCCCGCCCAACCCAGTTCATCAGCCGCCGCCCGGAGCCCTCACCACGCATCGCAGCGACCACAAAGCCCTGCGAGTCTACCTGCGACAGGGCATCGGTTGGACTTTCGCAGGGGATACGCAGCTTCCGCGCACCCAAACGCATAGTTCGTGGCTCGCCGATGGCTGGCAGTGCACCTCTGGCCGAAGTCAGATCTCGTAGTCGCACTCGGAGCGATGACGCTACCGCAGACCGGATCGAGGTCGTCTTCATGGTAGGCTGTTCTTCATCACGGAGCAGCAATTGCAATGATCTGAGTCCAACGCTATCTTAAGACATAGGAGACTAGTACATTTAAGTCCGCACTTTCGATTGTGAGCCAGTAAGGGGAGCAAAATGAACCGCCACGGCCTTCAGCAGCCGAAGTCCACAGCGCAGCGAGTCTTTGTCCTGGTTGTTTTCATCTCTGCAATTCCCTCCTCGCTCTTTGCCCAAAAGGCCGTGGTTTCAATAGCGCGATCAGCGAAGGTGATCTCGCCAAGCGGCCCGGCTACGGCTTTGACAGCGGCCGGAAGGGAAGACGTCGTCGTCAGCGGGCATTCCGACGGCAAAATCTATTGGTGGAACCCCAAAGGAAAAGAATTCGCCCCTGCCTGGTCAGAGAATGGCACGGCAGTGTCTGCACTTGCGTTGCTTAATAGCGAAACCTATCTGGGTGTGATTCGGCAGGAAGCGGAAATGCAGATCTTTAACCGAAAGACCAGAAAGCGGACGGCAACAATTCAGACGCCGGCTCATCCGGACATCATCGCCGTAAACGCCATTGGTTTCACGCTTGCCTTGAAGTCCACTCACATCCAGATCAGCCATGCCCACGGAAAACTGGCCTCGCAAGCATTGGTCGATCCGTCCGTGAGTTCGATCGGCTTCTTGCAGCCGAACAATCATGCACTGGCGCTGGCGTCGATTGCAAAACAATCCCTGACGGCGGTTCCGAGCGATACCGCCTCTGCCGCGCGGCCATTCAAGTTTGAAACCATCGATCTGAAGCGAGAGAATAAACGATTGCTCGATGTCGCTTTCTCCCGCTTCGGCAACGCCATTCTTGCTGTTTATGACGACGGTACTCTTGTTCCTTTGCTTGGCGAGCGGTTCCGCCCCCAGGGTGAGGCCAAGTTCACGGAGTTCAAGTTGAGTCGCGTCCTGTTGCAGAACGGCGGCTGGAATGTGATTTACCTCGGCGTCGACCCTCGATCAAACGTTGGACGAGGCAGCATTTGGGATCTCGCGAACCAACGAAAGCTTGCTGATCTGCGTGACGTTCCCAAAACGATCAATTCGGCGGTCCTGGCACCCGGAGACAAGCTTCTCGCGATCAGCGACGACAGCGGCGCGATCCATGTCTGGGAGTTGCCGAAGGAAGTGATCGTTTCTGGAATGCCGAATTCCCTCCTTGGCGGAAAGGTCAAGGCAGAGCCATGGGATCCCCCGGCCGCGCCCGACACGCCGGTCACTCATGCCAAGTGGAAAGTCGCCCGATGGTCGAATTCCGCTGCGCCCGGGTATTTGAAGGATGCCTGGAAGCTGACACCGGAGGCTGGTGCGCCGTCTGCGAGTTCCCTCAATGTCCACGAACCTGGCGCCTTCTTTGTTGCGATCCGCCCTGACGGCAAGCTGGATCGCACACAATGGGAGAAGCTCGTATTGCAGCGATCGTTTATGTTGAATTCCGACGGCTGGATCGACTTTGGAGTATGCCCGTGGAAGCCGGAGGCGACTCTGTATTGCAGGCCGCAGTCGAAGGGGTCATCGAATCTCTATGGACAAATTTTCGATCCTCTACGAGACGACTTCTTGTTTGTCCCTGGAGACGCGTACTTATCAGCGGCGTCCGACGCGGCCGTTCCATCCTCTGCAAGGTCGCAATTGGTGACACTACGTGTCCGCCGCTGGCTGCTCGATCGCGAGTACGGGAAGATTGAGAAACTCGCCGACGCGGCTCGCCGTTCCAAGGAACAGCTCGGCTGGGGACGGCCGACATTGGGAGCCATTTATCATGGCTTCGCACCGTCAAAGCAGCTTTCTTCAGCCAATGCAGAGAACCGCATTCGCGAGTATCTGGCTCAACAAAAAGATTCGCTCACCGCCCACATTGCTTTCGCCAAACATAGCATCTACACCGGTTGGAATTGGCGAGGTGCGGAGATCGCGGCGAATCTCGAGCCCGAGCAGGAGCAGAAATTCACGCAGTATTTGCAGCAGGCGCAGACCGTCTTAAGACGCATCGAGTCATCAGCCGGTGATGACCCCTACTGGGACGAAACATTCCTTAATTCTCTGCCAGGGAAAGGGCTCTCGACTCAAAACATTCAACGCCTTGTATTGAGCAGCGTGAAAAAGAACCCGCAGTGTGCGGACGCATTGTATCCAGCCGCAAACTACCTTCGACCGCGTTGGACCGGAACGCCGGGGGCCGCACACGAACTCGCCGAACAACTCCGCGCCACCGTTGCGGGCGATAACGGAGTTGCGTTGGCAGCCGTGTTGGCGAGTGTGATGCACCAAGAAGAAGGGGATCGCTGGGACGCGGAATTCGGATTTCGCGTTGGGCAGTACGCCAAAGATGTGGCAGTCCTGCAGAAGCTCTCTCCGGATGATGATTACTGGAAGTCGGTCGGCGTACGGATCGCTTTGTCGCGCCAGTCGTCCGCGGATCGCAAGACGCTGTGGCGGTCGTTGGGCACCCGTATCGACGTATCTGCGTTCGGGGGATTCCCCGAGACCGCCGAGTGGAACGAGTACATCGAGAACGATCCGCCCCCGGCGGTTCAGTGGACGGTCGAGCGGAAGGCAGCGGGCCTCGTGGGCATGTCCCCCAGCGGCGCCCTTCTGTTCATAGGCAGTCACGCCGGATCCGCGCAAATCATTAACGTCGCCGCTGGCGCACTCCGGTCGGACGGGTGGGCTCCATTTTTAGCGACGCAAGCCATCGCGATGCCGTCCGAGGATCGCGCTCTGATTGCGGAGGAATCCGGCATCGTCCATTTCAGCACGATGTCTGGCATGAAGCGCGTGCCGTTCACTCGCCCGATTGTCATCCGGGCGGCTCAGTTCTCGCCGGATGGAAAACGTCTGGTGATCGTCGATGATGCCGGCACGATCCTGTTTCTGAATACAGAGTCCGGACAAATCGTGGCCTCAATCAACAATGGAGTCGACGAGAAGCGTCGGCAGTTTCCGGCAGTCGCAGTGTCCGGCGACAACGTTCTTGCCGCCGTATCGACTGGCGGGAACGTCGTGACTCTCTTCAAGACAGAAACCGGCGAAGAAGCTATGAAGTTACCGGCCCCAGCGGGCGATCCCTACGTCTTATGCTTCCACCACGACAGTCAGCAATTGGGGGCGGCGAACGCCGCCAAGATCTGGAACTGGGACCTGACTCGGAAGGAAGAAACCTGGTCGATGAAGGCGTCGCGTTTTGGAATTCTCCGACTGGAGATCAGCGCAAACGGCCGCTACTGGGCGATGCTAACGCACAGTGCCTCCGGCCACGACGAAATGAGTCTTCACGTGCTCGATCGCGAGCAATTGCCGGAGCGCTGGCGGATGTTGCCGGCGGTGCGCAGCGATGCCGATTTCGCGTGGCATCCGACGCTTCCGCAACTCGCGGTCTACTCGAATTCGGGAATTGTCAGCTATTGGGAAGTAGACAAGCTCCCCTGAAGCCAGTTTCAACGTCACGCCGCCAATAATCCGCAGATACTGCTTATACAGCGACGAACGGTGGTCGGTCTCGATCTGATAGCCCACCTTCCCCTTGTTCCGCGAACGACCCACCACCGAATACGCCTGGCACGGCGGGCCGCCGATCAGCACCCACCGACCGGCGGAGCCCCGCACGGCCCGGTCGATCCGCTCGGAGAGATCCCGGTGATCGCTGTCAGGCGCCCCCAGCTCAAACTGCCGGGCCTCCTCGCCCGCCCGCTCCCACGCGTCGAACCAGTCTTTCGAGGCGGCGCTCAGGCGGTCGGGGAACTCCGCCAGCGGAAACTCGCCGCGCAATAGCTGGTAATACGGCTCGGGGACTTCGTCCGCCTCGAACTGCCGGAAGAAGCTCCGCAGACGGAGCGTCTGCCACGCCGACGGGTCTTTCTCGATGGACAGGGCGATTTGAAATCCGGGAAGACTCCGGGCGCTGACGCTTCCGGCTCGGGGGGGCGGAGTGAATGCGGAAAAACCTTCGCCCAGCCCGCCGGGGCCGGCGAACAGGTCGATCACCGGGATTCTCAATCCGTCGTCCATGCCATCCCGTCAGTCCGGCGGAGTCTCGTCGCACGCTGCCAGACGGACGGTATCCGGACCACCCCCGACACGCAACGCCACCCCCGTCCCTCCCCCGCGCCCGGAGATCGTTCACCCATCGCTGCCGAATGTGGCATCCACGACCGACCCAGCTCACAGTCGGCAGAAACCGCCCACCGGCAGACGTCTCTCCGCCGACCCCGACAGGGGTCAAAGAGGGTCGCCAGGGGTTGAGGAGCGCTTCGCTCCGACACCCCTGGAAATCGCGAGCATCCACCCCAACCTCGACCCCAGCGGGGTCGCAGATCCCGTGTCCGCTCCGCTCTCACTCCAACACTCTGCGACCCCGCCGGGGTCGGCCTGTCGGCGCGCCGATACCAGGGGTGTCGCCGCAAAGCCGGCTCAACCCCTGGCGACCCTCTGGCATCCCTCCGGGATGCTGGAATACACCGGACCGGAAGAAGACCACGCCCATCGAAGACTCTGGGCGTGCCACCCGTTCTGCATTTCCTCCTCACTCCTCACTCCTCACTCCTCACTGACCACTGACCACTCACCACTCCTCCCCCCCCACCACATTCACCGCCTCCGCCGGAACGGGATCATCCAGCCGCCGGGTCGCCCATTGCGCCAGCATGAACAGCGCCCACAGCTCCTTATAGTGGTTCGCTCGGCAGCCGAGATGCGCGTCCCACAGCCGGCGGATCTCGCGCCGGTCGAACATCGCCAGCTCCTCCGGCCACTCGTCCAGCAGCGCCCGCCGGAAGTAGTCGTGCAGCTCCCCCCGCAGCCAGCGGGCGACCGGGATGCCGAAGCCCTTTTTCTTCCGATGCACGATCGACTCCGGCAGCAGACACCCCTGCAGCACCGCCCGCTTGAGGAGCGACTTGGTCACGCCGCCGCGATACTTCAGCTCGCCAGGCAGCCGGTTGACGAACTCGACGACTTCGCGGTCCAGATACGGCGCACGGACTTCGAGCGAATGCATCATGCTCGCCCGGTCCAGCTTCACCAGGATGTCGTCCGGCAGATACGAACGCTGGAAAAAATCGAGACCCCGGTCGATGTCGCTCGCCGCCCCGCCCCTCCCCGGCGGGGCGCAATGGGCGTCGAGCGCCTCGGGCGTCACCGCCGCCCCCAGCTCCGGCAGCAGGCGTCGCAGACCCGCCGGGCTGAACGGCCCCATCCACAACCCCATCTGCCGGTCGGCCGGCGCCCGGGCCCCGCGGAGAAACCGCCGGACCTTGAACGCCAGCGACATGTTCCCGCCGCAATCCCGCAGACACCCGGCGAGCGGCGCCACGCAACCGTCGTGCAGAAACTGCGGCACCAGCCGACGATACCACCGGGCCGGGGCGAGGGCGTGAAAGGGATCGTACCCGGCAAACAGCTCGTCGGCCCCGTCCCCCCCCAGGACGACCTTGACGTGTTCGGCGGCGAGCTGGCAGAGCATGGAGGTCGGGAGAATGGAGGGATCGGCAAAGGGCTCGTCGAGCCGGGCGGCGACGAACGGAATCTGCTCGACCAGGTCGCTCGCCTCGAAGGTCCGCGCAATGTGCTCGGTCTCGAACGTCGCGGCCACCGCCTCGGCGTACCGCGACTCATCGAAGCTGGCGTCGCGAAAGCCGATCGAAAACGTCTTGAAGCCGGTATGCCCCCCCCGCCGGAGCAGGGCGACGATCGCCGAGGAATCGAGCCCTCCCGACAGCAGGACACCGACCGGGACATCCGCCATCAGCCGCTCTTCGACCGCCGCCTCCAGCCGATCGAGCAGCTCCGCTTCGACAGACGGACCGCCCCCGGCGGAGGGGACCGTCCCCCCGATCTGCGGCTCCCAGTATTTCCACTGTCGAAACCCGGGAGATTCCGACCCCGCCAGACCGTAGAGAAACGCACTCCCCGGCTCCAGCCGGCGGACGCCGTCATAGATGCTCCGCGCCCCCTGGACCGCATCGTGCAGCAGGTACGAAACCAGGCCGTCTTCGGCCAGCTCCAGCCGGGAGTCGATTTCGGGATGCTGGCGCAGGGACTTCAATTCCGAGGCAAACGCAAATTCGACGCTGCCAAACGGCCGGGCGGTGTAATAGAGCGGTTTCTCCCCGAACCGGTCCCGCGCCCCGAACAGCAGTTTCTTCCGTCGGTCATACAGGACGAACGCGAACATTCCGTCGAACCGGGACACGCAATCGGTCCCGAACGCCTCATACGCATGCAGAATCGTTTCCGTGTCGGAACGGGTGCGATACCGCCCCCCGCGCGCTTCGAGCTCGCGTCTCAAGACGGGGTGGTTATAAATTTCGCCATTGAAGACCAGGACCACGTCACCCTTGGGGCCGGACATCGGCTGCCGCCCCCCGTCGAGATCAAGGATCGACAGCCGGCGATGTGCCAACCCGACTCGCTCGGAATGATAGCTAGCAGCAGCATCGGGACCGCGCCGCCAGAGGGCATCGCGCATCCGTTTCAGGACGGGAGGATCCGGGTTGCCGACAAACCCGCAGATACCGCACATGGTCGGGCCCGCCCGTGGAAGAAATTCGTAAGCCGTTGAAGCAGCTAAGGTTTGAGCGCGGAGACGGACTGCACGACGCGAACGGGCGAGTCGCTCCGCCCGATCAGCAGCAGCTTCTCCGGCCGCAGAAAGCGGGGAGTTTCACGGAGGATCGCGACCCCGTCAGGCAGCGGATCGGGCACGCCGGCCAGCAGCCGATCCGTGGTGATGAGATAGGTCTCCTCAGCGCCGGGAGCAAAGAGGCCGACGACATCAATGTTGCTGACGTGCCGGATGTTGTCGTTGCAGTAATACGCAAGACTGGCTTCGAAGCAGCCGAGCGCGGCGAGCCGGGGTTGTGCTCCCGGGGCGAGTTCGTGGAGCCAGCCGGCGACGACATGGCTTTTCTGGTGCTGGTCAATCCGGACCGCTCCCCAGCCGAGTATCGTCACTGAAAACAGGGCGGCCACGCCGGCGAGGACGATCGCCGCCTGGCGGCGGTGCTCGGCTTCGGAGGCCCACAGGCCCCACACTCCGCCGCACAGAGGGATCAGTCCGATGAGGGCGAGGATCTCCTCGCCCGGCGCATAGCGCTGTGCAACCAGCGGCATCACCACGAGGATTCCCGTCCCGACGAGAATCAGCGTCAGCCAGGAGGCGCGGAGCCAGTTCCGGCTGGTCTCGAAATGCCGGCCGAGCCAGGCGTCGACAAACGCGCCGAAGAGAATCGCCAGGGCCGGATAGGTCGGCAGGACGTAGTGCGGGAGTTTCGTACCGGCGAGGGTGAACGCGGCAATCCAGACGCCGATCCAGGCCAGCAGCAACTGATAGGCGGGACGGTCGGGATTGCCGGTCTGGAGGCCGGCCCAGGCCTGGCGGAGACTCTGGTAGTTCCAGATGCACCAGGGGAAAGTCCCGATACAGATTGCAACCAGGTAGTAGAGCGGTCCCCCGCGGTGGCTTTCGAACGAGTTCACAAAGCGACCGACGTTATGGACCAGAAAGAAGCCGCGCAGCCACTCTCCATCTGTCTGGTAACCGACAGCGGCGTACCAGGGAAGGGCCACGACGGCCAGAATCATCACGCCCGTCAACGGCCGCATCGACCAGATCGTGCGGGCGATGGCGAAGGGATGCACGACGCGCCACAGCCAGTGGGCGCAGGCGAGGAGGCGACCCGACCGGTCTGGAGCCGGAATGTCGGCCTGACACAGGAGCAGAAAGAGACCGATGCCGGCGGTCGGCAGGACGCAGCCGACCGGCCCTTTGGTCAATACGGCCGCTCCCATCGCGGCGTAAGCGCCGGCCCAGCCCCACCAGGAAAGTTCGCTGCCCGAAATCGGACGATTCGGCGGGATCGGGGACGGCGTTGTCCCGGCGCGGTTCAGCCGGGTGCCGCTGGCGAAGAGGAGGAGGGGGATGGTGCAGAAGAAAATCAGTTCCGGATCCGCCACCGCGGCGCGGGAGACGACGACGAAATGGAGGCTCGTTGCGAGAATCAGGCCGCTCCAGAATCCGGCTCCCGGCGAAAAGAGCCGCCGGCCGAGGTGATACGTGAGCAGGACGCTGCCGATGCCGAAGAGGGTCGAGCCGAAACGGGCGGCAAACTCGCTGACGCCGAATGCCTGGTATCCGGCGATGATGACCCAGTACATCAGAATGGGTTTGTGGAGCGAGATTTCCCCGTTGAACCAGGGGACGACCAGATCGTGGCGTTCGAGCATCTCGCGGGCGGTCCGGCCGAAGTAGGCTTCATCTTCCTCCCAGAGGTGCGTTGCGCCGAGATTGGGGAGGAAGACGGCGGCGCAAATGGCGATCAGGAACGCCTGGTGACGCAGTGACTCCGTCACGATGTTTGGCTTCCGTGCTGAAGGTGTGACCGACCCGAATTCTGAGACGACGTGACGGCGACGTTGCGGCGGCGCGTGGCGAAACGCGGCGTTTGCAAGAAGATCTCTTATGGACAGGTCTGGAGTTGTCGGCTGAAGCGAGTTCGCCGTTTCCCGGCGTTCCGCGAATCCGGTCCGGATTCTTGCAGGGGACGCAGGAACTGTCGAGATCTCTGTGGAACTTCGACGGACGGCGAATTCGAGGCCAGCCGAGACGAATTGCGAACCGCGAGGGAGTGCGATTTCCGGGAGCAAATTTTACCGGGGAAGGATTCGCGTCTCCCGCCCGCCGTCATCGTTCCGCGACGGGGACCGTGGGAATCGTCTCGCGGATCTATGCGCATTTCTTATGCGGGCTCGTTCCGTCTTTGCCCTCATTTTACACGACCCCACGTACCATGCTCCTGTCGGCCGGCATTCGCCGACGCCTGTTGAGGAGACTTTCCGTGGATCTGCTGTTCGTGGCCCTGATCGTCGGATTCTTCGTCGCCAGCATCCTGCTCGCGGCGGGATGCGCACGACTTTAGGAGTGACGTGATGGACTTTCTGCAAGTCGCCGCGGCCGTGCTGGCCGTCGGCCTGTTTGTGTATCTGCTGTTTGCGATGCTCTGTCCGGAGCGATTTTCATGACTGCGACTGCCTGGATTGAAATTGCCGCGTATTTCGCGGTGCTGCTGGCGCTGGTCAAACCGCTGGGCTGGTTCATGGCCCGGGTCTACGCCGGGGAGCCGTGCGGGCTCGATGCGCCGCTCAAACCGCTGGAGCGCGGACTTTACCGCATTGCGGGGGTCAAGCCGGAGGCCGAGATGACGTGGCGGCAATACGCCATCGCCGTGCTGCTGTTCAACGCCCTGGGGGCGCTGGCCGTTTACGGTCTGCAGCGCGCTCAGGGGTGGCTGCCGCTCAACCCGCAGCACCTGCCGGGAGTGGCGCCCGATCTGGCGTTCAATACGGCGGTCAGCTTCGCCACCAACACCAACTGGCAAGCTTACAGCGGCGAGTCGACGCTGAGTGACCTGTCGCAGATGCTGGGGCTGGCGGTGCAGAACTTTCTGTCCGCCGCGACCGGGATGGCGGTCCTTGTGGCGCTGATCCGCGGCATCACCCGCAAGCAGGTCGAGACGATCGGCAACTTCTGGGTCGACGTGACCCGGAGCACTCTGTTTATCTTGCTGCCGTTGTCGTTCGTGCTGGCCGTCGCGCTGGTCTCGCAGGGCGTTGTGCAATCGTTTGCAGCGACCGTGGAAGTTCCGCTGGCCGTTCCGCAGACCGGTCCCGATGGGCAGCCCGTGACCATGCAGTCGATTCCGCTGGGCCCCGCGGCGTCGCAGATCGCGATCAAGCAGCTCGGCACCAACGGCGGCGGGTTCTTCGGCGTTAACTCCGCTCACCCGCTGGAGAACCCCACGCCATTGAGCAACTTCCTGCAGGTACTGGCGATCCTGCTGATCCCGGCAGCCCTGTGTTACACGTTCGGCGATCTGGTGGGCGACAAGCGGCAGGGGTGGGCCATTCTGGCCGCCATGCTGCTGATTTTCGTGCCACTCACGCTGGGGTGCGTGCTGGCCGAGCAGGCCGGGAATCCGCGGCTGACGGCTCTGGGAGTGGATCCCGGCGCCGGCAATATGGAAGGGAAAGAAGTCCGGCTCGGCGTTGGCGCGTCGGCGCTCTGGGCCGGTGCCACGACCGCTGCGTCCAATGGCAGCGTCAACTCGATGCACGACTCTTATACGCCGCTGGGGGGCCTGGTTCCCATGTGGCTGATGCAGCTCGGCGAAGTCGTTTTTGGCGGCGTCGGCAGCGGGCTGTACGGCATGCTGGTGTTCGCCATCGTGGCCGTGTTCATCGCCGGCCTGATGGTGGGGCGGACTCCGGAATACCTGGGGAAGAAGATCGAAGCGCGCGAAATGAAGCTGGCTTCGCTGGTGATCCTGATTCCGCCGATGGTGGTCCTCGGCGGAACCGCCGTCGCACTGTCGCTCGAAGCCGGTCGGGCTTCGATCACCAATCCGGGTCCGCATGGACTCAGCCAGGTGTTGTACGCCTTCTCGTCGGCAGGCAACAACAATGGCAGCGCTTTTGCGGGACTGGGTGTGAATACGCTCTTCTACAATCTCATGCTGGGCTTTGCGATGCTCCTGTCGCGGTTCTGGTTGATTGTGCCGGTGCTGGCGATCGCCGGTGCGCTGGCCCGCAAGAAGGGGATCCCGGTCTCGGCCGGTACGCTCCCCACTCACACTCCGCTGTTCGTCGTCATGCTGGCCGGGATTGTGGTGCTGGTCGGGGCGCTGACCTTTGTCCCCGCGCTGGCCCTGGGTCCGATTGTCGAACACCTTCAGCTCCATGCAGGTCGCTGAGCCTGAGATTCGAGGAAAGACGATCATGTCGCATCGTAAAGCCCGTCCCCTCTTCGACCCGCCAATTGTGAAGCGGGCGTTGTGGGAATCGGTCCGCAAACTGAATCCGCGGCACCAGCTCCGCAATCCGGTGATGTTCACCGTGTTTGTCGGCAGCATGTTCACCACCGTACTGGCAATCCAGGCTGCGGCTCGGCCGGGAGACGAGTCCCCGGCGTTCGTCGCGGGAATCGCGGCCTGGCTGTGGTTCACGGTCCTGTTCGCGAACTTCGCGGAGGCGATGGCCGAGGGCCGGGGGAAGGCGCAGGCCGATGCCCTGCGGAAATCCCGCCAGGAGGTAACCGCCCGCCGTCTGAGCACGCACAAGCTCTATGAAGAAGTTGCGTCGTCGCAGCTCAGGAAGGATGACATCGTCATCGTCAAGGCGGGCGAGCAGATCCCGCTCGACGGTGAAGCGATCGAAGGTGTGGCGTCGGTCGACGAGAGCGCGATTACGGGCGAGAGTGCGCCGGTGATTCGCGAAGCGGGCGGCGACCGCAGCGCCGTCACCGGCGGGACACGGGTGCTGTCGGACCACCTCGTCATCAAGATCACCAGCAGCCCGGGCGAGAGTTTTCTCGATCGGATGATCAGCATGGTGGAGGGAGCGAAGCGCCAGAAGACCCCGAACGAAATCGCGCTGGACATTCTCCTGGCCGCGATGACGATTGTGTTTCTGCTGGCCTGCACCACGCTCGTGCCGTTGTCGCAGTTCAGCGTGCTGGCGGCCGGGAAGGGAGTCCCCATCACGCTGGCGGTGACCGTGGCGCTGCTGGTCTGTCTGATTCCGACGACGATCGGCGGTCTCCTGTCCGCCATCGGCATCGCCGGGATGGACCGGATGATTCAGGCGAACGTGATCGCCACCTCCGGGCGGGCAGTGGAAGCTGCCGGCGACATCGACGTGCTGCTGCTCGATAAGACCGGCACCATCACGCTGGGGAACCGCGAGGCGGTGGAGTTCATCCCGGCGGCCGGCGTGACCGCCGAGCAGCTTGCGGACGCCGCACAACTCTCCTCGCTGGCTGATGAAACGCCTGAAGGGCGCAGCATTGTGGTGCTGGCGAAAACGAAGTTCGGCCTGCGGGGACGCGAGATCGAGCCGATGGGGGCGAAGTTCGTCCCGTTTTCCGCCCGGACGCGGATGAGCGGAATCGACTTTGACGGTCGTCAGATCCGCAAAGGGGCCGTCGACGCCATTCAGAGCTACGTGCGGGAGAAGGGCGGCAAGTTCCCATCAGCTTTGCGCGACCAGGTCGACCAGATCTCGCACAAAGGAGGCACTCCCTTGATCGTTGCCGAAGGGCGTCAGGCGTTGGGCGTCATCTACCTCAAGGACATCGTCAAAGGGGGCATGAAAGAACGCTTCGCGCAGCTCCGGCAAATGGGCATCAAGACGGTCATGATCACGGGAGACAACCCGTTGACGGCGGCGGCGATTGCCGCCGAGGCGGGCGTCGACGACTTCCTGGCCGAGGCGACGCCCGAAGCCAAGCTGCAGATGATTCGGGACTACCAGGCGGGGGGACGCCTGGTCGCCATGACGGGGGACGGCACCAACGATTCCCCGGCGCTGGCCCAGGCCGACGTCGCCGTCGCGATGAACAGCGGGACGCAGGCCGCCAAGGAGGCCGGCAACATGGTCGACCTCGATTCGAATCCGACCAAGCTGATCGAGATCGTGGAGATCGGCAAACAGCTCCTGATGACCCGCGGGTCGCTGACGACCTTCAGCATCGCCAACGACGTCTCCAAGTATTTCGCGATCATCCCCGCGGCGTTCGCGACCACGTATCCGGAGCTGACGCAACTGAATGTCATGGGGCTGGCGTCGCCGGCCAGCGCGATCCTCTCGGCAGTGATCTTCAATGCGTTGATCATCGTGTTCCTGATTCCGCTGGCCTTGCGGGGAGTCAAGTACCGGTCGGCGGCCGCAGCGCAGCTCCTGCGCGAGAATCTGTTGATCTATGGCCTGGGCGGTCTGCTGGTCCCTTTTGCGGGAATCAAACTGATCGACCTGGCGCTGGTGGGCCTGGGGCTGGCGTAGTTGTCGTGGTTCGTGCAGAGGAGATCTTCTCTCGGGGTGGCTGGGGTCGGCCGCTTTGGGCCGCCCCCAGCCAGGTGGCAAGAATCCGGGGGCTCGAAGACTCGACCCCAGCCACCCGGTCGACCCGCAAAACTCTCACACAATTCTGCGGCACCATATTTGAACCGCCGCGCCAGGCGTCAGCCCGTAAACTCTCTCTGGAACTGCAATCATGTGGCAATCGCTGAGAACTGCAACGCTCCTGTTTCTGTTGCTGACCATTGTGACCGGCGTGATCTACCCTCTCGCCGTCACGGCGGTCGCACAGGCTGCCTTCGGCCGACAGGCCGGCGGCAGTTTGATTCTTCAGGACGGTCGCGCCGTCGGCTCCGACCTGCTGGGCCAGCCCTTCAACGCGCCGGGCGACTTCTGGGGACGTCCGTCGGCGACCGGTCCGGTCGCGTACAATGGCCTGGGAGGGAGCGGCTCCAACCAGGCCCCGACGAATCCGGCCCTGGAGACCGCGGTTAAGGAACGGATCGACCGCCTGAAGTCCGCCGACCCAGACAACGCGGCGGTCATCCCGGCAGACCTGGTCATGGCCTCTGCCAGCGGCCTCGATCCGCACATCAGCCCGGCGGCCGCGGAATACCAGGTCCAACGCGTGGCACGCGCCCGCGGACTGGAGGTCGACGAAGTGCGTCGACTCGTGGCAGCGCACACTGAGGCGCCGACTCTCGGATTCCTGGGCATGCCCAGGGTCCACGTCCTCCGGCTGAATCTCGCGTTGCGTGAACTGCAGCCGGCTCACGAAGTACGATAGGCGCCATGACCGACGATCGTCCCGATCCCGATGCCCTTCTCGCCCGCGTCCAGGCGGACGAGGTCCGCCAGTCCCGCGGCAAGCTGAAGATCTTCTTCGGCATGGCGCCGGGCGTCGGCAAGACGTACGCCATGCTGGAGGCGGCCCGCAAGCTCGCTAAAGAAGGCGTCGACGTCGTCATCGGTTACGTCGAGCCCCACGCCCGGCCGGAAACGTACGCGCTGGTGCTGGGGCTCGATCAGTTGCCTCCGCGCTCCGTGACTTATCGCGGGAAAACGATTCAAGAGTTCGACCTCGAAGCGGCCCTCGCCCGGCATCCGCAGATTCTCCTCGTCGACGAGCTCGCCCATTCCAACGCCGAGGGGTCGACGCACGCCAAACGCTGGCAGGATATCGACGATCTTCTGGCGGCGGGGATCGACGTCTACACGACGCTCAACGTCCAGCACATCGAGAGCCTGAACGATGTCGTCGCGCAGGTCACCATGATTCCGGTCCGCGAAACGGTCCCGGACAAGGTGTTCGAACAGGCCGACGAAGTGGAGCTCGTCGACCTCCCCCCCGACGATCTCATCGAGCGACTGAAGGAAGGGAAGGTCTACGTTCCCGCCCAGGCGCTGCGGGCGATCGAGAACTTCTTCCGCAAGGGAAATCTCATCGCCCTGCGGGAGCTCTCGCTCCGCAAGACTGCCGATCGCGTCAATGCCCAGGCGCTCGATTACCGCCAGGAGCACGATGTCTCCCGCATCTGGCCCACCTCCGAACGGCTGCTGGTCTGCGTCGGACCGAGCCCGATGTCCGCCCGGCTGGTCCGGGCCGCCCGGCGGATGTCGACCACGTTGCGGGCGCCGCTGACGGCGCTCTATGTGGAACTCGATCAGGCACGCGTCCTCAACCCCGCGGACCAGCAGCGACTGGAGCAGAACCTGCGGCTGGCCGAGGATCTCGGCGCCACCGTCGCCCAGACGACCGGGACGGAGTTCGCGGGCGCCGTGCTCGATTTCGCCCGGACTCATAACACGACGAAAATCATCGTGGGGAAGCCGCTGCACGGCCGCTGGCGCGACTGGTGGCGTGGAGCCTTCGTCTACGACCTCATCCGCCGCTGCGGAGACATTGACGTCTATGTCATCAGCGGAGACGCGGAAGCGGCTTCGTCCGCGACCACGGCCCGCCGCGCCCCGGCCCCGATTCCGTGGGCTTCTTATCTGTGCGCTGCGGGACTGGTCGGTCTCAGCACTCTGCTCTGCGCCGGGATCGCGCCCCTGTTCCATCCCACCAACCTGGTGATGGTCTACCTGGCGACGGTCGTGGGGGTCGCACTGAGATTCGGCCGCGGCCCCTCCATCCTCGCGACCGTCCTCGGCGTCGCCGCGTTCGACCTGTTCTTCGTTGCCCCCTTCGGCACCTTTGCCGTTTCTGACTCGCAGTACGTGCTGACCTTTGGCGTCATGCTCGTCACCGGACTGGTGATCAGCGAGCTGACCGCCCGCGTGCAGTCGCATTCCGTGGCGGCACGCGAACGCGAAGCCCGCACGGCGGCGTTGCTGTCCCTCAGCAAGGAGCTGACCAGCCTCGCCACGCGCGACGCAGTCGCCACGACCGCCCGCCAGACCATCGCCGAAGCCTTGGACGCCGACGTCTGGATCCTCGCCCCACCCGTCGAGGGACACTACGTCGTCCTCGGGGCCGGCGACCCCCCGACTCAGCGCGACGACGGCGTGATTCGATGGGTCTTCCAGCATCGCCGCAGTGCGGGCGCCGGAACCGACACGTTGCCGGGGACGCCGACCACCTGGCTGCCGCTGCTGGTCACAGAAGGAATTGTCGGCGCGCTGGGAATTCGCCCGAAACAGCCCGACGCCCAGCTCACCTCCCGCCAGTTCGATCTCCTGCAGGCCATTGCCGGCCAGCTCGCCGGCGCGCTCGAACGCTGCGCCCTCGCCCGCGAAGCCGAGTCCGTCCGCCTGCAGGTCGAAACCGAACGGCTCCGGAACGCGCTCCTGTCCGCCGTCTCCCACGACCTCCGCACCCCCCTGGCCACCATCACCGGCGCCGCCAGCCTCCTCGTGGAAGGCAAAGAACGTCTCGCCGCCAGTCACCAGAAAGAACTGGCGGAGTCCATCCTCGACGAAGCCGACCGGCTGAACCGGCTCGTCGCCAACCTGCTCGACATGACCCGGCTCGAAGCCGGCGCCATCCCGCTGCAGCGCGAGCTGCAGCCCATCGACGAAGTCGTCGGCGTCGTCCTCGCCCGCTTCGACCGTTACCTCCGCGAACATCCGGTCGTCGCCGACTTGCCAGACGATCTGCCCCCCGTCGCCATCGACGGCCTGCTGATCCAGGAAGTGCTGGCCAACCTGCTCGATAACGCCCTCAAATTCTCCCCGCCAGGATCCCCCATCGAGATCCGCTCGCACCGGGAAGGTTCCAGCCTGGTCGTCGAGGTCGCCGACCACGGCCCCGGCATCCCGCCAAACGAACTGGAGCGGATCTTCGAGAAGTTCCACCGGGTCGAAGGCCAGTCCCGCGGCGGGACCGGCATCGGCCTGGCCATTTGCCGCGGGATTGTCGAGCTCCACGGTGGTACGATTGCCGCGGCGAACCGATCGACCGGCGGGGCGGTCTTTCGATTCACCCTCCCCCTGACCGCCACCGGGCTCGATTCGCATCCGGTCGATTGATGCTCCGCACCGGTCGGGAACCGCCGCATGGACCACGACGCACCGCAGATCCTGATCATCGAGGATGAGCCCCCGATCCGCAGGTTCGTGCGGATGTCCCTCGAATCGCACGGATTGGCCGTTCGCGAAACGGACACCGGCGAACGCGGCATCGGGCAGGCTGCGGACGCTCCGCCGGACGTGGTCATCCTCGATCTCGGCCTCCCCGACCGGGACGGGCTCGACGTCATCCGGGCGCTGCGCGAGTGGTCGCAGGTCCCGATTATCGTCCTGTCGGCCCGCGGGCGCGAGTCGGACAAGATCTCCGCGCTCGACGCCGGGGCCGACGACTACCTGACCAAGCCGTTCGGGGTCGGGGAGCTGCTGGCCCGCGTCCGCGTGGCGCTCCGCCACTCGGCCGCCACAACCTCTCCCAACGGCGAAGCGGTCTTCGAAGTCGGCGGACTCCGGGTCGACCTGGGCCGCCGGACCGTGCACGTCGACGGCGTGGAACAGCATCTGACCCCCACGGAGTACCGCCTGCTGACGACGCTGATCCGGCACGCGGGGAAAGTGGTCACGCATCGCCAGTTACTGAAGGAGGTCTGGGGGCCGGACAGCGTGTTTGAGAACCAGTACCTGCGGGTCTACATGGGCCAGCTCCGGCGGAAGATTGAGTCCGATCCAGCCCGCCCGCGGTACCTGAAGACGGAGGCGGGCGTCGGATACCGGCTGGTCGACGAGTAGCCGGCGAGAGCTTGTCAGGTGAAGATTTCCGGGGAGGATGAGGCCAGCATGCCGACTGAGATCTACTTTGCGGATACGTTCTTCTTCGTGATTGGTCCGTCGCCGATGACGCTGGCCGTGCTGGCGGCCGCGGTCGGCCTCGGGATCGCGTGGTATCTGGTGTTCTGGCGCCGGGGTCGGGGGGGATGAAAACAACTCGCGACGGTCCGTCGGATGAGCCGAAACTTGTCGGATCGCCTCATGCAGACGTGGCGACCCACTCGCCCCAGACCCGCCATCGCTGTTCACTTTCCTCCCGCAAACCCCCGCAACTGCTGGCGCATTTCCGCCGCCGACTGGAACCGCTTCTCGGGGGTCTTCTCCAGCGCGCGGTGCACCAGATTCGCCAACCCGGCGGGGATCTCCGGGCAGTGCTGCTGAATCGGGACCGGGGCGTCTTCCAGGATTGCCAGGAACTTGCAGGGGTGGTTCTCCAGCTCGATCGGGTCGTGCCCGGTCAGCATCCAGTACAGCGTGGCTCCCGCCGAATACAGATCGCACGCCGGGCGGGCTTCGCGGGAGTTGATGAACTGCTCGGGCGACATGTACGGCAGCGAGCCGATCACGTCCCCCGCCCGCGTCACTTGGCTCATCCCCGCGTTCGAATACTGCTTCGCCAGGCCGAAGTCGGCCAGCTTCGCCGACAGCTTCCCGTTCGTTCGCGACACGAGAATGTTCCCCGGCTTCACGTCTCGATGGACCATCGAACGCGCATGGGCGTAGTCCAGCGCCGAGAGAATCTGGGACATCAGTCCGCACGCTATGCGGACCCGCTGCGCTCCCGAGCACTTCGCCACCAGCTTGCGCCACGGAATCGCGTCGACGAACTCCGTGCTCAGATACAAGTCGGCCCCCGTCGCCCCCATCTCGATCAGCCGCACGATGTAGGGGTGGTCCAGTTGGTTCAGGATCGAGGCTTCGCGCAGAAACGTCTGGATCGCTTTCTCGTCCGTTTTCGCCGCCGCCGCAATCACCTTCAGCGCGCATTCTTCCCCTGAAACCAGCCGCGTGGCCCGATAGACCGTGCCGAGGTCGCCGTCCCCGATCTGCTCGTGAATCCGGTAGCCGGCGATCAGCGCTTCGTCGCTGACGTCCGGCGCATTGCCCGCGGGCGCCGCGCTGGCAAAGACCACTTCCCGCGGCGGAGCCGCCGGACGCGACGGCGAGGTCGGCGCCGCGGCCGCCGGCCTGGTCGGCCTCACGACCGTGGGCGGCTGTCGCGGAGGGATCGCGTTCATCCCCGGCTGCTGAATCGAGATCGCAATCTTCGTCCGCCCGCCCGATACGACGTCGCCATCCTGCAGAAAACGCTCCGTCACCCGCTCGCCGTTGACCATCGTCCCGTTCCGGCTCCGCAGATCCATCAGGTAGCAGGTCGGCGGGTTGAGTTCGAGCCGAAAGTGATGCCGCGAAAAATGTGGATCGTCTTTGAGCCGCAACTGCGCCTGCAGCGACCGGCCAACGAGCAGCGTGTTGTGCTCGTCGTACATAAACTCTTCGCCCCGATGAGGCCCCTCGATCACGCGCAGCGACACGCGCGGCCCTTCCCACGCGACGGTTTCTTCGGGTTGAGCGACCGGTTGAGACATGAAGGAACGTCCGTAAGACACTGGCGGCGTCGGCTGTCTGGCTGCTGCGGGGGAACGACCGGTCAGTTGCGTCAGAATCAGCTCCTGCTGCAGCTTCTGCAGCGACTCCAGCAGCCGCGGTCGTTCGGACACTTCGCAGCGTAACAGATAATCTTCAATCCGCGGCTGAGCGCCGCTGCGCCAGGCGTCCTCGAAACTGTCGCAGGCGACGTCGATCCGACGGAGCGCCTTGACCGATAGCTCGTGATCCATGACCTGTTCCATGCACGCACCCGCTCGCAAAGGATGTCCGTTTCTCGGTGATCGACGGCTCCGTCAACGTCAACGACTGACCCGGAGCGGAAGACGTGCTCCCGTGTATGTAGATGCGAAACAGGAACCGCTTCCCGACAAAAAAAGTTTCAGCCCCGCCAGTTCCCGACCTCCTCCTCCCACACGGCACGCACTAACTGCAGCTTCCGCTCGACTTTGCGCTCGCTGCAGTCAAACTCGACGGCGATCTCCGAATTCTTGTGCCCCATCAGCCGCAGCAAGGCAAAGGACCGCAGATCGGGGTCGAGCATTTCCAGCAGTTCCGCGCAGACCAGGTCGAGCCCCACCTCGGGCTCCGATCCCGGCGCGTTCTCCAGCGGAACCCCGCTGATCACCCGCCCCCCGCCGCGCTTCTGCGCCCGCTCTTTCTCCAGCAGCTTGATCGCCTTGCGGACGGTCATCTGCCCCAGAATGTTCCAGAGGTCGTCCCGATCCAGGCCGACCTCCAGATCCCCCTCCTCCACCCGGCCCCAGAAGCTGATCATCGCGCTCTGGAGTGCGTCTTCGGCGTCGGCCACGCGCGGGAGTCGGCCGGCGAGCGTCGAGTGCGCCAGCGCCAGCAGACGCGGCCGAAAGCGGGCGATCAGATCCCCCAGCGCTGCCGGCCGCCCGCCCCGCCACTGCTGATACAGGCCCGTAATCGAACCCGACGGCGACAGGTCGCACTCAGGGGCATCATCCATCGCATCGGCCTGTCGGAAGGAACGGAAATGAGCTGCGGAGCGTCGGCACGGACATCGCCTCGCGGCCACGTGTCCAGATAGTAACTCGCCCGCCGCCCCAAAGAGAACCGCACTTTCCCGGCCCCCCGAAGTCATGCCGCCTCGGCGGCAGCAACCTTTTGAGGTGGCCGCTGCCTCGACGAGCGTGGTAAAAATATCAGGCGCACATCCGGCGACCTGACAGTGCGCCTGGTCGCCGGAATCCTGTCCGCTGTCGCCACGAACGTGGGATTCCACGGCTTAGCAGTGTCGGGCCGAAGCCTGTTCTCCGCATTTACCACTGCCCGCCGTCGTCACAGAGGACGGCCAACCCGTTCCGCATTTGAGTGGAATCTGTCGCATGCCGAGTCCTCCGTCTCCACCTCCGGATCGCAAGGCCGCCTCGGCGAGCCGGGAGACTCCGGCATCGGCGGCGAGCCGGGAGACGAAGAAGCCGTCCGATTCCGTCCCGCTGGCGATCGGCCCTTTCGCCACCCTGCCCGCCCGGTTCGGACGCTACCAGGTCGAAAAACTCCTCGGCCGCGGCGCCATGGGGGCCGTCTACCGCGCCCGAGACACCCAGCTCGACCGCCTCGTGGCCCTCAAGATCCCCCGCGTCTCAACCTCGGGCTCGGCGAAACTCCTGAAGCGGTTCGAGATCGAAGCCCGCGCGCTGGCCCAGGTCGATCACCCCCAGATCTGCAAGATCTACGACTACGGCGAACTCGACGGCGTCACGTATATGGCGCTGCAGTACGTCGATGGCGAAGAACTGAAGTCCCGGCTCGACCGGACCGGCCGCAAGCTCGCGCCCGACGCCGCCGTCAAGCTGCTCCTCGACCTGACCCGCGGCCTCGCGGCCGCCCACGCACAGGGCGTGCTCCATCGCGATCTCAAGCCCCAGAACGTGATGCTGAACCAGTCCGGCATGCCGGTGATCACCGACTTCGGCCTGGCCCGACGGATCACCGCGTCGAGCGACGCCGGGCTGACGCAGGGGCTGATCGTCGGGACCGCGGCCTACATGGCCCCCGAACAGGCCAACGGCAAAGCGGGGGAAGTCGACGAGCGGAGCGACCTCTACGCCCTGGGCGTGATCCTGTTCGAGTTGCTGACCGGCGAATGGCCTTTCAGCGGCCCCGCCATCGAAGTCATGGGGCGTAAGTGCGTCTGCGACGCCCCCTCCCCGTTAAGCCTTGATCCCGAACTCCCGCCGCAGCTCGCGGAGATCTGCCGCCGGATGCTTGCCCGGAACAAGGACGAGCGTTACGCCAGTTGCAACGAGGTCATCGCCGCCCTCGAGGCCGTCGACCAGCATCCTTCCGCAGAGAACCTCAAGCCAGAAGCAGAACCGGAGCGACGACAACGACCTGCCTGGCTCAGGCCGGCGGTGCTTCGGTCGGCGATTGGCGTCGCGGTTGTGATGGTCGTCGCCATTGCCGTCCTGCTCTCAAGGCCGACCACGGAAGGCGTCGCGCCGCCGAACGAAGGCTCCGCGTCAGCGACGTCCGAGGCTCCGAAACCCGTCCAACCAGCGGCGAGTTCTGTCGGACCGCTGACGGAGCTCCCGCCGGACTTCCGCGGCGAACTGCTCAAGAATCCGGGGTGCGAAGAACTGCTGTACGCGGGGGCGATTCCCGGCTGGGAGTCGATGCCCGCTGGCTGGTCCCGCCGCCGGGTCGATCCGCCCCCCGACACCGGCCGCGCCTACTTCTGGGCGCCACCAGTGCCGCATGCCCAACTGGTTCAGAACGTCTCGCTGGTCTCCCTGGCCGATGCAATTGCGGATCAGAGACTTGAACTGCGGCTGGAATTCTCGGTCCGAACCTACGATCAGGAACCGTCCGACACGGCCCAGCTCATCGTGGACTTCCGCGACGCGGACAACAACAAGACGTTGTCCTCGTACGATTCCCAGCAGATACGGAGCAAACGAGGCTGGCGAAAGTTTTCCAAGGTCCTGCTCCCGCCGGCCGGGGCCCGCTGGGTTCGCGTGCGGCTCATCAGCCATCGGTACGGCTCCAACGGCCAGAAGCACAACGACGGCTACTTCGACAGCATTTCTCTGACCGCCCGGCTCATCGAGAGATCACCGACGCCGTAAAAGCTCAAGACGCCCTTTCCTTCTTGACATAGCCAGAAAGATCCCGACTTGTCGACTGCAAGCCCGCGTCACAACAAAGACTGTCACAGTCCGGCTCAACTTTCACGAAATCAAGTTTCCGGAACCACGCCGTGACGGGCGAAGGTCCGTTTTCCGCATAAGCTTCTGCCGGACCTCGCAACCGACGGCATTTCCTGTCCCGCGACTGAAGGAATCTCGAATCATGGCCAGTCCGCCGCCGCCGACTCCAGATCGCAAGGCCGCCGCGGCGGCGAGCCGAGAGATTCCAGCTTCGGCGGCCAGCCGCGACACGAAGAAGCCGACCGATTCAGTCCCCATCGCAACGGGAACATTTGCCGCCTTGCCTGCCCGGTTCGGACGCTACCAGGTCGAGAAACTCCTCGGCCGCGGCATGATGGGGGCCGTCTATCTGGCCCGCGACACCCAGCTCGACCGCCTCGTCGCCCTCAAGATCCCGCGCGTCTCCGCCTCCGGGTCCGCCAAGCTCCTCAAACGGCTCGAAGTCGAGGCCAAAGCCGCCGCCAAACTCCATCATCCCAACATTTGCAGCGTCTACGATTACGGCGTTCTCGACGACGTTCATTTCATCGCGCTGCAGTATGTCGAAGGCCAGGACCTGAAAAGCTGGCTGAAGCGCCGCGGTCGTCCGCTCGCCCCGGCCGCGGCGATCCGATTGATGACGAAGCTGGCTGGCGCCGTCGGCGAAGCCCACCGCCAGGAGATCATCCATCGGGATCTGAAGCCCGAAAACATCATGCTTAAGCCGGACGGCGAACCGGTGATCATGGACTTCGGCCTGGCCCGGCGGGCCTCGGGAGCCACGGACGCCGGACTGACGCAGGGGATGATCGTCGGGACGGCTCTCTACATGTCCCCCGAACAGGCCAACGGCCGGGCCGAGGGGATCGACCACCGCAGCGACATCTACGCCCTGGGGGTGATGCTGTATGAACTGCTGACCGGCGCCTGGCCCTTCTCGGGAACGGCCTTCGAAGTCATGGGTCAGAAGACCGTCCAGGAGCCGCCGACGCCGCTGGACGTCGACGCCAATCTGCCGCCCCGACTGGCCGCGGTCTGCCACAAGATGATCGCGCGAAAGAAAGAGAACCGCTACGCCACCTGCGCCGAAGTCGTTGCGGCCCTGGAGGCGATCGATCTGAACGCTCCGGACTCGTCGACAACGCCACCTGCTGAAGACGTGCTGTTCGACGCGCTTCCGCAGGAGCCGGGACCCATGCCGTTCCGTCGCAAGTCGAAGAAACCCGTCGTCAACATCCCGGCGGTTATGGCCTCCCTGAAGGCCAGGTGGTCAAAACTGCCCCCGGGAATTCGCTGGGCGTCTCTCGGCGGAGCAGGTTTCCTGTCGGTTGCGCTGGGCGTTCTGTTGTTCTTCCAGACTCCCTACGGCGTGCTGCAGATCGAGATTGAGGACCCCGCACTCGCGGTCAAGTTCGACGGGAAATCCATCACCGTCGACAACGACGGAAAACCGATCCGCGTGACCCCGACCGCCGAGCACACGCTGGAAGTCCTGCGCGATGGCGCGACGGTCGGAACGGCCACCCGGCAGGTGACGCTCAAGCGGAATGAAAAACTCGTGCTGAAGATCTCCCTGATCGACGGAGAGATCGCGATTAACGGCCAACCCGCCGCGTCGCGCCCGTCGACCAGCCCGGACTTCTTCAACGGACACGATCTCACCGGCTGGCAGGGACTCCCCGGTCACTGGAGCGTCGAAAACGGCGAAATCGTCGGACGCTGCGCCGCCGGCCAGTCGGCCTACACCTTCCTCGTGAGCGACAAAGACTACAAGGACTTCGACCTGACGTTCGAAGCCCGTCGCCGCGGCGGGGACAGCTCCATCGGCGTCCAGTTCCGCTCCTGGATCGCCGACCGCGGCCAGTTCAAGGTCTATGGGCCGCAATGCGACATCGCAACCCCCAACGGAGTGTTCCCGATCGGCAGCCTGGTGACTGAGCCAACCGCAAAGCCGCTCGCGGAGAAAGCGAAACCGGACGCGGTCGCAACCTGCCGGCGCAACGAGTTCAACCGCATTCGCATCCGTTGCATCGGCAAGCACGCAACGGTCTGGGTCAACGACGTCATTTCTGTCGACGGAGAGTTTCCCCTCCCGGACGAAGGCCGGATCGCCTGGCCGATCGACGGTGGCGCCGCCGACCACGAGATCGTCCTTCGAAACATCGAGTTCACCGATCTGAGCGCAGCGCCATCAACCGCAGACAGCGGCGAAGGCTTCGTCTCCCTGTTCAACGGGAAGGACTTTTCGGGCTGGGGTCTCAACGGGCGTTCCGACGCCTTTGCCATCGACGCCGACCGGCAGACCCTGGTGATGAAGCCCTCCTCCCCGGTCAGCCGGCTGCAGACCGATCGCGACTACGAAAACTTCCATCTGCGATTCGAGTTCCGCATCGATTCGCACGGCGCCCGGAGCGGCGTCAACATCCGCATGCCATCCCGCGCGGAAGGAATCCTGCCGGCTCTCAAAATCCAGGTCAGCGACGATTCCACGCCCTATTCGCTGTCAACCGGCGGCGTCTACTACAGCGAATCCGGGTGGATCAAGCGCAGCCGCGACGATCTGCGCAACGATTTCGGAGCCTGGAACCGGATGGAAATCGTCGCCGACGGCTCGCGGCTGCAGGTCTCCGTCAACGGCAAGACATGTATCGACACCGATCTGCAGCAACTGGCCGGGCAGAACGCGATTCCCACCGTGAGCCGCACCGCCGGCCGGATTGCGTTCAATGCCGATCTCGGCGAGGTCTGGTTCCGGAAGATTGAGATCCGGGAGACGACAAAGAAAGAGTCCGCGGCCGCGACGACCCAACCGGCCGCTTCGACAAAATCCGCCGCCGACAGCGACGCGGAGGAAATCGCCCGCCTCAAGCAGTGCCTGCTCGACTACCGTTGGAATTATGTCGACAGCCTCTACCCGCCAGGCGGCCCGCTTCGCTTCTATCCCAACGGAAAATTTGACGATCGTTGGAGGTGGAATTACTGGGTCGTCGCCCCCCGCACGATGCACGTGCAGTTCTGGGAGAGCCGCTATGATCCCAAGAAAGCGGTCGTCTTCCGCTTCAACGAGGATCTCACGAAGTTTACAGCCACTTTTAACAAACATCGGGTGACAGGCACTCGGCTCAATCGGGTTCGCTGACGACGGATCCAGTGGTCAGACGCCAAGGTCGGATGGGCTGAAATGGAGCCACTTGACGGAGCAAGTTTGTTCAGCGACAACAACTTGAGAAGCGGTGTGACCGACGTTCGCGTTAGTGCGCTGTGCCGACGATCTGTCGTGATGGTGAGACGGACCGAATAAATGTCGTCCTGGAATCTGGATCGCGTCGTCCCCAGCTCGTGCAAATGCCCGCTTCATGTGACAACCGAAGGTGAATCATGGCCCGCCCGCAGCCGACCCCGGATCGCCAGGCCGCCGCCGCAGCGGCGAGCCGGGAGATCCCGGCGTCCGCCGCCAGTCGGGAGACCAAAAAGCCCACGGACTCGGTCCCCATGGCGACAGGCCCGTTCGCCGCGCTGCCGGCCCGGTTCGGCCGCTACCAGGTCGAAAAGCTGCTCGGCCGCGGCATGATGGGCGCCGTCTATCTGGCCCGCGACACCCAGCTCGACCGCCTCGTCGCCCTCAAAATCCCCCGCGTCTCCGCTTCGGGATCCGCCAAGCTCCTCAAGCGGCTCGAAGTCGAAGCCAAGGCCGCCGCGAAGCTGCATCACCCCAACATCTGCAGCGTCTACGACTACGGCGTCCTCGACGACGTCCATTTCATCGCGCTGCAGTACGTCGAGGGCCAGGATCTGAAAAGCTGGCTCAAACGCCGCGGACGTCCCCTCGCCCCGGCCGCAGCCATTCGATTGATGTCAAAGCTGGCCGCCGCCGTCGGCGAAGCCCACCGCCAGGAAATCATCCACCGGGATCTCAAGCCCGAAAACATCATGCTCAAGCCGGACGGCGATCCGGTCATCATGGACTTCGGCCTCGCTCGCCGGGCCTCGGGCGCCACCGACGCCGGCCTGACTCAGGGCATGATCGTCGGCACGGCTCTCTACATGTCCCCCGAACAGGCCAACGGCCGGGCCGAAGGCATCGACCATCGCAGCGACATCTACGCGCTGGGAGTGATGCTCTACGAACTCCTGACCGGAGCCTGGCCCTTCTCGGGCGGCGCGATGGAAGTGATGGGACAGAAATCGGTGCAGGATGCTCCTTCGCCGCTGAGCGTGGATGAGACGCTCCCGCCGCAACTGGCGGCTCTGTGCCACAAGATGCTCGCCCGAAGAAAGGAAGACCGCGTCAGCACTTGCGACGAAGTCGTCGCCACCCTGGAATCCATCGACCTGAACGCCCCGGCGACCGATTCAAACGCACCACTCGACGGGATTTCGCCCGCTTCTGCCGCCCACGAGCCGAAACCGATACCAGGCCGTCGCAAGACCGGGAGACCACCCCTCAATCTCCCGACCGTACTGGCGCCCCTGCAGGCCTGGTGGTCCCGCTTCCCCCCCGTCGCGCGCTGGACGGCCCTCGGCGGAGCGGGAGCGCTCAGCGTGGCCTTGGGAGTGATGCTGTTCTTCCAGACCCCCGATGGCGTGCTGCAGATCGAAATCGACGACCCCACGCTGTCGGTAAAGTTCGACGGTCAGGCGATCACCATCGACAACGACGGACAACCGATCCGCGTTGCACCGACGGCGACCCATACCCTGGAGATTCTGCAAAACGGCGTAACGGTCGACGGAGGATCGCGCGAGATCAGCGTCACGAAGGGTGAGAAACGCCTGATCTCCGTCTCCCTGGTCGAGGGGCAGGTGACGATCGATGGCGAAGTCATCGCAGCGGCCTCGACCGACAACCCTCCGCCGGCAGCCGCCACACCCGCCGCGGAATCGACTCAAACCTCTGCAACATCCAGCAAACCGGCTGAGCCCGCGAACGCTCGCGATGGAATCGTCAATGGCGACTTCTCCAAAGGTCTGAGCGGCTGGACTCTGGACCGGGGGACCGAGTTCAACACCTTTCCAACGCGTGGCGGAAGGGCCATGACCAGCCACGGTCGGTCCAGGGGAGCCAGCACGGGACGCATGCACCAGACGTTTCAAATCCCCGACAAGGCGCGGTCCCTCAACTGGTACGTGCATGGCGCGAAGGTGCGAGCGGTGCATGTCGCGCTGATTTGCGACGGAAAAACGATCTACCGGACCGCAGGTCCGGACTCGAATACGCCGGTCCCGGTCTCCTGGGACTTGAGGCCGCTGCAGGGAAAAACCGTCACGCTGGAAATCGTCGATCGGGACCGACGATGTCACATCGGAGCCCACGGCTTCGAAATCCGGCTGGATCAAAGCGCCACCGGGAATGACTCCGGCAGCTCCAGTTCAGGAACGTCGACTTCCGCAGCGAACTGAGTTCCGGGCCATCCGGGAAGAGTTTTCATTGGATCGCGGCCTCTCGCCGACCTCCCCACGACATTTCCTGGAATTCCTCAAGAAAGTTGCAGATTCCCCGTCGGCAGGCGACAGTAATTCCGCATCTACTCGTGTCCGGAAGGCCGTGCGAGAGACCTCATGCCCGTCAAGCTCACGATTGAACGTCAGACGCTCCAGTTCGAAACCGACTCCGTCGGCATCGGCTCGGCGGCCGACAATCTCATCGCACTTCCCGGCGACAACCGGCTCGCCCCCCGCCACGCCGTCCTCAAATCCGTCAACGGCCGCTGGATTCTCGAAGTCCTCGACGGCTGCCCCGTCCGCATCGGCGACGGCCGACCCGTCCGCTTCGCCTGGCTCAACTCCGGCGACGTGATCCATCTCACCGAAACCGGGCCCGAACTCCAGTTCGAGGCCCCGCCATCATCCTCACCCCAGGTCGCCGCGACGGCGCCCGCCAGTCCGCCTGTGACTGCAACGCCCCCGTTCAAAGCTCCGGAAACCAAGGCCACTCCCCGAACGCCAGCAGCAACCCTCCCCGCGGCGCCGCCGGTCGCCGCTGTTGAATCCGCGGTGTCTGCCGGAACCTGGCGCCCCACGCCAAAACTTCTCGCCGGCGGTGCCCTCTCGCTCGCCCTGGTCGCCGTCGTCTGGGGCATCTGGCCCCGCAATGACCACGCCGCCCCCGCGCCGGTTGTCCCGCCAACCCCGAAGCCGGAAACCGTCGCACCAGCGAAGCCGGCCCCGTCCGCCGATCCGCAGGAATGCCTCGTGCTCATCGGCATCGGCGACCTGCGCAGCGACAATCGACCCCACATCCTCGGCATCGGCTGGCTCTGGAACGATCGCACCGCCGTCGTGCCCCGCACGCTCGGCGACACCCTCTCCGAACTGGTCGTCGCCACCGGCCGCGAAGGAGAACCGCGACAGGCCTGCGTCATTCAAGGCGTCCCGCTCGAAGTCGGCGAGATCACTCATCCCTCCGGAAACTCCGACATCTCACTCGTCCATCTCAAACAACCGGCCGAACTCGCCTTCCCCATGAGTCAGCGCTGGCGCCGCGTCACCGCGGCCGATATCGAACGCCTCCGATCGCGCAGCAAGTCGCTCTCGTATCTCTCCTACGCCCCGCTCCCCCGCTCCCCCAAACTTCGCGGTACCCACGGCTTCTCGCTCCATCCCTACGATCCCGAGTCCGTCCGCCTTACCACGGAAGAAGCCCGGCTGCTCTACGAACAGCGCCGACATCTCCTGAAATCCGACGACCCGGCCACGCGCCTCGAACGGGGCGGCCTGCTCCTCGACCCCGACCAGAAAATCGTCGGCATGACGTTGCTCGATTCGTCCATCGTCTGGACCGACGCCCTCGAAGCCGCGCTCGGAACTCCCTGATCATCGCAGCACAGGATTCGTCTCCATGAAACTTCATCCCGCCTGCCGGCTGGCCTGCCTGATCGGTCTGCTGGCTTCCCCCTCGCCAGCCTCCGCTCAATCCGCGCTCATTCGAGACCTGCTCTACGACCTGCGATTCGTCGAACGCGAAGAAGCCGCGGCCAAGGCGATCCGCCTCAAATGGATCAGCGAGGAACGGACCCGGATCCGCGAAGAGCTCACCAAGTACGAAGACGAACTGACCGAACTGCGCAAAAGCGTCCCCGATCCCATCAAGCCCCGCGTCCTGCCCCCCGCGGCCGCCAAGGCCCAGGATCGGGCCCAGACCAACTTCAACCTCTGGGCCGCAACCAACGATCCCCTCCGCAACGTCGCTATCATGAAGGGAACCGGGCTGAATGCCCTGATCCGGATTCTCGGCCCCATCGCTCACTGCCGTCGGCAGCGGGGCAGCTCCAGCCAGAATCAGGCCAACTTCCCCAGCCTCTCCCCCGGAGCCGCGCTGACGACGACCGACATGGCCCATCTCCGGCTCTCCCCGGCTACCTCGGCGGGGTCGCGCGTCGCCGTCCGGCTCAACCAGCTCCCGCTCGAAATCCAGTGGTCCCCGATCATGAGCCAGTACTGGCGGTCCGACTGCGACAGCATCCTCAAGGTCCGCGACGCTTTCACCAGCCAGCTCGCGTTCGCCAGTTCCGGGAATCACGTTCACCTGGAAAGCGGCGAACTGCTCGACAAATCGATCGAACTGCTGCAGGCCAAGGTGCTCCTCAAAAAGAAGCTGATCGCCAAAGACCCCAACCTGACCATCGCCAAACGGACTCAGATCCATCGCGAACTTCAGGAAGCCGTCCGCTACCTGGAGACCGTTCGGGCCACCGCCGAGCGGTTCAAGAACGTCCCCGGCGACTACAAGATCCGGACCTTCTCAGGCGGCTCGATCGAAGACTTCATCGACTTCTGCTACGTCCACGGCATGATCTTCCAGGAGGGCCGGCGCGACGACGAGGAAGCCTACATGAAGGTCTTCCATCGCATGCAGGACTACGCCCACGACGTGCAATACGTCGAAGACTGGAAAAGCGACGTCGAACAGCGCATCCGCGAGCTCGACGCCCAGGACCAGGCCCTCGTCTGGCGCGCGTCCCGCCAGTAGTCTCCCCCCCGATTCCCCCGGCGGGCGACCGTCACTCCTTGGATTCTTCCTCGGACGTCTTTTCAGCCGCACCGGGCGTGAACTTCAGCGACACCGAGTTGATGCAGTACCGCTGACCCGTCGGCGTCTGCGGCGCATCGTCAAAGATGTGTCCCAGATGCGAATCGCACTTCGAACACGTCACCTCCGTCCGCACCATCCCGTGCGAAACGTCCGCCGTCAGCTTCACGCGATCCCCCGCCTCGGCCGCGTAAAACGCCGGCCACCCGCACCCGGAGTTGAACTTCGCCTTCGACGCAAACAGCACCTGCCCGCACGCCGCGCAGGAATACGTCCCCGGCTCAAAGTGCTCGTCATACTTGTTCACAAACGGCCGCTCCGTCCCCTTCTGCCGCAGCACGTGGTACTGCTCGGGAGACAGCAGCGACTTCCATTCATCATCGGAGCGAACAACTTTCTCGGACATGGTCTCGGGCTCCAGAGCGGGGGCGGTCTGCACCATCGGATCGGCCGTCGCGGCGGGCGTCGCGGCGGGCGTCGCCGGAGTGTGAACAGCCGACGGCGCCGTTCCACAGCCCGCCAGCATCCCGCAGGCCAGAATCAGTATTCGACGAGAGGGCATCCTGCACTTTCCAATCAGGGGAGTTGTCACGATTACGGCGTCGGCACGTGAGCACTCAACACAACCACGCTTTGTGTCGTACCATCGCCGGTGGCCGACGTAAACCCTCCGACCACTTCCGGCACGCCGTCCTTCAGCCGGACCGTCGTCCGTCCCGTTTGCACTTTCTTCGACGGCGGCAGCGGAAAATCCTTCTCACCCTCGGCCTGCGGCTGGCCAGGCTGCGGTTCGAAGCGACTTTGCTCCACCTTCAATTCCACCAGAATTGTACCGGCCTCTTCCACACGCGACGTGGCGGAAATCAGCGTCCCCGCCTCTTCTCGCGAGAACGTCGGCTGCTGCTGCATCATCGGGTTCCCGCCGCGACCGCCGGGAAAAACCGTTCTGCCGGTGATCAGCGGGACGACTTCGCTGAACTGAAACTCCGCGGCGCTCTGCTCCAGTGTGTGAACCTTGATCCGGGTCAGGTGCGTCAGCTTGCCCGCTTTCGACCACGCATCAATCTGCTCCAGCATCGCCGGACCCGCCGGTCGCCCGGCAGCCGCGGCTCCCTCCGATGGAACCGATGCCGTCGCCAGCACGATCTCAAGCTGGACCACCTTTCCTGCCGCCGGCGGTTCCTCCGCCCGCAGCCCGGCACACACGCTCAACGCAGCCAGTACGGCACTGCAGAATCTCATCCGAATCATGGCTCGCATCCTCCATCAGGTGACTCCGGTCGCGGACAGTCCACTCTGACGAATTGAACACGTCCGGAAAACAGCGGTTTCGCAGGAATCCGGAATTCTCGGCCCCGCCCCGCCCCTCTGGCATCCACTGCTCCCCCTCCGTAAGCTGATCGCAGCACCCCATCCGACACCTGCGACGAAAGACCCGCCGATGCGACTGCCGCGCCTCGCCCTGCTGGCTCCCCTCCTCGCCGCCACCGGCGCCCTCGCCGCCGAACCCGCCTGGCAGCGCATCCAGCTCGACGACACCTTCCGCGCCGAAGGCTCCGCCGTCGGCGACTTCAACCGCGACGGCCGGCTCGACGTCAGCGCCGGCGAGTTCCTCTACCTCGCCCCCGACTGGAAACCGACCGAAGTCCTTCCCCCCGGCAAGTACGTCTACGACCAGGGCTACAGCAACAGCTTCGCCGCCTGGGCCTTCGACGTGAACCAGGACGGCTGGGACGACATCATCCACGTCCGCTTCCCCGGCCAACCCTGCCACTGGCTCGAAAACCCCCAGGGGCAGCCCGGCCACTGGAAACAGCACGAAATCTGGCACAGCGCCTGCAACGAAACCGTCCTCTTCACCGACGTCACCGGCGACGGCAAGCCCGAGCTTATCATGGGCTCCCAGCCCGAGCGGCAGATGGGTTTCCTCGAAGTCCCGCCCCCCGACAAGTGCCGCGACAAGTGGACTTTCCACGCCATCAGCGAAGCCGGCGAGCCCGGACAGAACGGCTCACACCACTTCTATCACGGCCTCGGGACAGGAGATATCAACGGCGACGGTCGGCGCGACGTCCTGATCCCCCACGGCTGGTGGGAAGCCCCGATGGACCGCCGGGCCGGGCTCTGGCGGTTTCATCCGTGGTCGCTGTCGAAGAACAACCAGGGCAACCCCCTCCCCGCCGCCAACCTGCAGGCCATCGACCTCGACCTCGACGGGGACAACGACGTCATCATGAGCTCCGCCCACCAGTACGGCGTCTGGTGGTTCGAGAACCCGGGCGGCGACTTCACCGACCCGTTCAAGTTCCACCTCATCGACGAATCCCTCTCCCAGACCCACGCCCTCGAACTGGTCGACTTCCACGGCGACGGAGTCCCCGCCCTCGTCACCGGCAAACGCTTCTTCGCCCACAACGGCAAAGGGGACCCCGGCGAACACGACCCCGTCCTCATCGTCTACTACGACATCCTCCGCCACAGAGGCCAGCCCCCCACGTTCGTCCGCCACGAGATCGAAGCCGGCCTCGGGACGGGGATCGGGACCCAGTTCACGGTGCAGGATCTCAACCGGGATGGCACTCTCGATCTGATTCTGGCCAATAAGAAGGGGGTGAACCTGCTCCTGCAGCAGCGTGTCCGGTGATCGGGGGACTTTGCGGAAGTGCTGAAGGGGCGGACTGTTACGCCGGCGTCGGCGCTTCGTCCGGGTGGCCGAAAAAAACCGGACGGCGAGCGCTTGCCCTCTCTGTGCGAAGCGCGTATCCTTCACGACTCGCACCGAGCCCAGGTGGCGGAACTGGCAGACGCGCTAGGTTCAGGACCTAGTGGTAGTAATACCGTGCAGGTTCGATTCCTGTCCTGGGCACCTTGATACGGAAGGGGTTACGACGACCGCAGGCGCCGACGCCCACGAATTCGCCGAGTGATTGGCGTGAGTTGGGGAAGTCTGGGAGCCGTGCGGGGGGTCGCTCCGCAGTGTCAGCAGGCGAATCCCACACGCCGGTCGGTCTCATCCGTTGAGACCGGTCGGCGTGTTGGCTTTCCGGGGCGGGGTTCCGCAGGGCTCTGCGGAGTTTGAGCGGTGATTCCGCCCCCATGACTTCTCGCCCCCGCGACCGGCGATCCACAGCCCCGCGATAGAGCCGGCGGCCGGTCGGTCGGTCGTCAGAGGGCGGACGATGGCGGCTGACGCGAACCGCCGCGGCGTCTGCGAATGCAGGCGACCCGATGGCGGGCGGCTGTGATGCGCGCGGCGGTTGGCTTCGAATCAGGCCGCCGGTTGTCGGCGGCGACGTCCTGCTCCGACCGCCAGGCCCAGGCTGGCGATGCTGGCGAGGGCCAGGGAGGCGGGTTCGGGGACGACGGGGTCACGGGGATCAAGCGTGGCTTCGAAGGCGACCGTTTCGCCGGAATTGAACAGATTGAGGGGTCCGGCGGTGGTGGGATCGTTCGTGAACTGGCCCACAAACGGATCGCCGTAGATCAGGCTTCTGTTCGTGGTCAGGTCGTAGGTGGCGAGCGCGGGATTGTTCAGCGCGTCGACGCGATCGAGTCCCGATGAGACCTCGGAGAAGCCGACCGACGACTCCGTCTGATCCAGGAACAGCCGGTAGACGTTGAGCAGCTTGCCGCTGCCGACGCCGGTGATGGTGAAGGTGACTGAGGAGGCGACGTTGAAGTACGTGGCGCCTGCGACGTCATACACGTTCGCGGTGTCCGCGGTCAGCTCGAACAGGAAGTCGGCGTTTGCGAAGCTGAGGCCATTGAGGTTGCCGTCGACAACTCCCGAGAAGCGATAGGTGATGGGAGCGGCGACGGCGTCCGTCGTCCACAGCAGGGCTGCCATCAGCAGCGTCGCGGAAAGTGCAGATCTCATGGCCCGTCCTCCGTGGCAGGGAATGGCAGTGCTGGATTTTCCCGGGCCACGAATCGCCGAGAAAGACCGAGTCCGAGCGCGTGCGAGCCAGCCGACACGCGGCAGGGCAAGGTATCGACGGAGGCCGGGCGGTCGCAATGGGTTGGCGCGAGTTTCCCTGGAAATGCCGGATGTCGGCCGCCGGGCCAGTGAAGCGCATCCAGATGTTAGCGCCCGCCGGTCGCGATCCGGCGATCTTCAGACTGGCCGGTGTCCGCGGTGTTCGATGCGGTCATCCGGTGCATTCGCTTTCGTCCGGTTTCTGTACCGGGCCGGCGGACGCGGGATCGACTGACATGCCGGCCCCGCTGGTCGACTGGCTCGCCGAGCATCTGGGAATCGACATCGTCCGGCAGTGGTCGCTCGACCGGTCGTACCTGGAGCTGCTGACGACGGCCCAGCTCCAGGAGCTGGCGGCCGAATGGAAGCTGCGATCAACCGACACGAAGCGGGGCGGCCTCATCGAGTGGCTGGCCGAAGCCGGCCGGGGAAAGCCTTGCCCGAAAGCGGTGCGGGGGATCAAGGCGGTTTCGCTGGTGTGACGCATTGCCGGCCAGTGGAGCCTTAATTGACGAGACTGGACAACGCGTTGATGAATAATCCGAGTCAGATCGTATTTCCACTGCAACATGACATAGCCGGAAGAACTTGCAACGACTCACACTGATTCTAGTTTGTCGATCACTCGCCCGAGCACTTCTCTCACCGCTGTGACACCTTCAAGCTGCCACGTGACTCGCGGAAACTCCAGGAGTACTTCGTATGGCTGCAATCTACCGTTACGGCGGCGAACAAAGGAACCGTAGGAGCGTATCGCGGTATCGACCCTTTCATTCAGTGCTTCCCTCGCGCTTCTCCAATCGGTACCGACTCCGAGAGTTGGACGGAGAGAGTGCACCGTAACAGTGATGCCGTCCGTTCCAAGAGATGAGCAATGAATCCCGGATTGCCCCGAAAGCGATCTGAATTCGTCAACACCTTCTCTTTCGCTCAATCCAACCATTGAAAACCGCAACTCAGTAGAAAACTCACTGACGCTCAAAATACGCCCAGCTTCGAATTGGCCAACTTCCAGTAGAATCCGCGACAGCTCATCTGCGACTTCGGACATGGTCCGAGGGCGGTCCTGAGGGTTGCGCTCACTGCATGCCTCGTAGAGACGCTGAAGACGCAGTGCCGGATCGTGACTTATCCACGTACCGAGTGTGCTGCGCAGCGGGACAAGATTCTCTGCAAGTCCAAGTGGCTTTGGGTCCTGCCCAGTAATAACGTAGAACATAAGTTGACCGAACGAATAAATGTCAACCGCTTTCGAGTGAGCGGCCGCGCTGCCGGGCTTGCCGAGCTGCTCCGGCGCGGCATAGAACACCGTTCCAAGCGCCTCAGTAGTAAGCAAGCTTGCGGTTGAAAACCACGCCAAGTCAAAGTCGGTCAGGTACGGCAACCAGCGTTGTCCCGTCGGATCAGGCTTCATAATGACGTTTTCAGGCTTCACGTCTCGGTGAATCACTCCCAAAGCATGTGCATGGCGGAGAGTGTCACAAATTGTCAGCAGTATCTGAAGTACCTGAGCGGGATCGTTTCCCGCATAGGCCCAGTCTCGCAAGTTCGCTCCCTCAATGAAATCCATCGTGAATCCAAGAGGGCACGTCAAGAATGAATGTACGCGCACGATGTGCGGATGACTCAATTGCTTCATTGCGTAAAAACCATTTTCGAACCGCTTTGCCTTTTGGTTCAGGTGCAGTTCTTGGGAATGGAAAGACTTCATGGCAAGCCGTCCATTCGGGCTCATCAATTCCCAGACTGTTCCAAATGAGCCGCTTCCGAGTCGCTGTCCTACTTGCGCGTCGTTTACTATGAGTCCTGTAGAGATATTGGAGAGGAACCGTGTGTCCTCAATGACCTTTTGAAGCGACACGCGAAACTGCGGATGCTCGTCGACGGCTTGACTCTCTCGTCGTCGCTTCTCGTACCATTTTAGAATCGGTTCTGCAGTCCGACACGCAGCTTGGTGACCAGTGCGTTGCCAGTTGACGGTGTCAACGATGCACTGAGTCACAAATGAGTGCAGTGTATTGGCGTGAGCGTGTGCCTGCGTAACCATTTCTTCGACGCGTTCATCGCGTTCGTGTTGGTCGCGAGTTCTTAGTCCACTGCCGAGGACCACTTGTCCGGCTATATCGCCTTTGAATACGGGCTGCTGATGCTTAGATACGCGGAAGGACCGATCGATGTAGTCAAAGAGAGAAGTTACAGTTACGTTTCCAAGTTGATCCGCTGCTTCTCCTCCCAACGCTTCGATGAGTGCCTGAGTGAATAGCCCGTGCCCGAGGGTTGTGTTCTCTGCTGCGTATTCGGTGTCGCGGCAAGCTGCCAGCAGGACCCGGCGATCGCTGAAAGTCTGCGCGACGTAGGTGAGATGTGTGGGAGAGACAAACGTATTCGCATTTCCGTTGCCGATATTGACCGCGCCGGATTGGCAGAAGTCGAGAAGTAGCACGACGGCTGAGTTTGGGATCGATTGGCTCTGAATCATCCTCTGTAGCAGATGAAGGTCGAAACCTGACTGCGGCGAAGCGTCCGTTCCATGCGAGCAGAAGAAGGGTCCGTATGGGAGGTTGATACCGTGGCCCGCGAAGTAGATCACAGCGCATTCAGTACCCTGTGAAAGGGTTAGCTCGACCGCCTTCCTAATCGCGTCGGTCGTCGCTTCCTCGTTTCTGAGGATTTCAACCACGAAGTCATACGTCGTCGGCTCAAGCAGGATGTTGGCAACGGCAACGGCGTCGGCTACGCATGATGTGAGCGGGGCAGTAGGGTAGTCGTCGATACCGACGCAGAGTGCGTATCTGCTCACGGGGATGATCTCGCCACAGGAGTGTATGAACGGGCACTTCCGCTCGATTGTTCCGTGAGGGTCTCCTGGTTGTCAACTATCGCACCTGAAATCTTGAGTATTGGCAGTGCCGGCGAGAATCCGGGCCGGTTCTCAATTGTTGAGAAGCGCAGCACACGCAGCACGCGCGAACACCACTGCAGGTTCCCCCGCCGTGCCGGCGGAAATCCGTCCCCTCTTCCGTCCCGACGCTATTCGCCCACACCTCACGGCTTTTGTCCTTCCACCGCACGCAGAGGCTGCGCGGCCCAAGCTGCAGCACTGGCGGAAGTTGATCGAATCCGGCAAGGCCGATCAGCTCAACGAGACGAAGCTCGTCCCCGACTTCCTGACCGACGTCTTCGGCGAACTGCTGGGCTACACCGGACCCGCGAGCGGCGGCGACCGCTACACGATTTCCCGCGAGGAGAACGTGGCCGTCGATGGCAAGGTGGCCGACGCCGTCCTGGGCGACTTCACCCCAACCGGTCAGCGGTTCGTCGTCGCCGTCGAAGGTAAGGGCACGAAGGACCCGCTCGACCGCCCGTTCGCGGGCCGGAAGAAGTCCGCCGTCGACCAGGCCCTGGGCTACCTGATTTCGCGCGAAATCAACCGCTGGTGAAAGGGCAGAACGCCAGCCGAGGATTCTCGGCAGGCGTTTGCTGCAGGTGCTGCGCGCAGATGGTCAATCTGCGCGCATGGGGACGCGATCCTTTCCTCGCGACCGGGGCGGAGGGAAACGACACTGATTGACTATCAGCGCACTCCAGCCGGTCAAACCGCGATGAATGATCAGAGTTCACGCTGCCCAGGGAATCGCGATCGTCGGCTCGCGCCGGACACACGATCAGAGCCAATGTGACTCACCGGCATCGGCTTTCGCTGCCGCGATTTGCGCTCCGGAGGCCACCAGAACGGAATGCCCCACGGTACTGCCCAGCCGAGGACGAAACCGGACATGACTGCGAGAGCCCCGGCAATCACCGCAAATTGCTGATTCGAGCCAGACTCGCTCGAATCGCTCAACCATTTGAGAAAGACCAACTCAATGGAGCCGATGAGGCCACACAACATGTAAACGCCGAACGCGATCGCATGCAGCTTCGTCGGACGTACAAGCAGCAGGCCCAACGCCGCATGTTCGATCGCGGCAGTGACGACCGAGAAGACGGGTGAGAAGCTTCCCCCCCGATCACCCGATGGCAACAGCAACCAGTCGAGGAAGAGAGGGCAAAAACCCGATGTAGGGATGCACGCGAGAGTGAACGAGAGAGGACGACGGTTCCAGTAATTCAGTGGCCCGTAAAAGAAGGCTGTCGAGGCCAGTCCATCAAAGATTGCGTCACACCAGATCGACTTTCCTCCCAATGCCGGCTCAAACATCCCTTTGAAGAACTGGCAGGAGAGGTACGCGATCGTGAGGCCGGCGAGGACGGCCGACATGATGATTGCCCGCGTCAAGACGCTCTTCTGATCGCGGAGAAAGGGGGGCTCACGAAGTGGCTTTGTCATCAGGTCGGCTCGTTGGATAGAGGCCCCGAGACGTGCCGTCTCGAGGGGCAATCGCGGACCAGCATGTCTGATTGACGCGAACGAATGAATGCCGCCTGCGGATCACGATTGCCCGGCGTTACTGCTCCAGCCACCCCCTGGTCGCGCGCTGATCGTCCATCAGCGCGCACGCCGCCAACCAGTCGATCAGCGGTTGAACGCGCGCCGGCGGGTAGCTGACGTGCGAACGAATCCGACTGCAGACCGCTCCCACGGCCGCGCGAGAATGGCTCAGCGCATTCACACCGTGGATTCGACGTATCTCGTTGTCTACCTTGAGATTGACAACCGTCCCGGCGCGGGTATTCTCACCCCAGCTCGTTCAGAGAATCGCAAGTTAGGCGGCTTTCCGTGACTGCTACTTTAGATAAATCACCGAGCTCGGAAGAGCGCGCTGCAGCGCGGCGGCAGGCCGTTGAGATTGCACGCATCATAGGTTCGAAAGCTGTCTCGTATCGGCGCATCACAATCGGAGAGCCTCAGTGTTCCTATCGTGTTCCGTTCCATGCTGAGGACTTCTGGTTCAAGGTGTTGGTATCAGATACCGCTTTTGTGTTCACCGGCGAGCATCGCCGCCGAGAGGCGTTCACTGTTCCATTCTGCGCCGCCATCAAGAATCCGTGGCGAAACATGGTCGCCACCACGCTGCGTTCCCGAGTCTCAGACGAGTTGGGCGTCGCCATTTACTCGCCCGAGAATATCACGGAGGCTGCTGTCTCAGCGCACTTGCTGACACCAGCTTGTTCCAGACTTCTCCGGCAGCTCGACTTTGCCGCGATTCGTTTGCTGTTCATCAATTCCATCCAGATCAGAGTGATTGCTGAGATGGTTTCGCCTGAGCACTGCGCTCAGCAGGTTCGACTGTTGCGCGAGTTGCTACTTACGATTTACCATGAGGCTCATGAGAACGCCGCCTAACAGCGTGTTGAAGTATTCCCCCTGACGCTGCCACGATCGAACGCGGTTTGTTATCTTCTCGCGGTCGGTCAGGCGCGGCGGTCACGGAGGGTTCCCGATGGCGATGGGACGGCGGAAGGAATCGCGGCAGGAGCCGCTGTTTGTCACGGCGGAGCAGCTGCCCCGCTCGCAGGGACATCCCTTCTACAAAGCGCTCAACGCGCTGCTCGCCGAAGCCGGCTTCGACCGCTGGATCGAGAAGCGGTGCCAGGCGTTCTACGAGCAGGTCGAGACTCGCGGGCAGCGCTCGATCCCGCCGGGCGTCTATTTCCGCATGCTGCTGGTGGGGTACTTCGAAGGGATCGACAGTCAGCGGGGGATCGCCTGGCGATGCTCCGACAGCCTGTCGCTGCGGGAGTTTCTGGGCATTCCGCTCGACGAATCGAGTCCCGAGCATTCGACGCTGTCGCTGACCCGCCGGCGGCTGCCGGTGGAAGTGTTCGAGGAAGTCTTTCAGTTCGTGCTGAAGATCGCGTCCGAAAAGAAGCTGCTCTCAGGCAAGACGGTGGGTGTCGACTCGACGACGCTGGAAGCGGATGCGGCGATGAAGTCGATCGTCCGCCGCGACACCGGCGAAGGCTGGAAGGCGTATGTCGTCCGGCTGATGCGGGAAGAAGGCGTGATTGCTCCCGACGAAGAACCGAGTGACGAAGACGTCCGCCGGTTCGACAAGAACCGCAAGAACAAGAAGGTCTCGAACGAGGAGTGGGTCAGCGAGACCGATCCCGAGGCGAAGATCGCCCGCATGAAGGACGGGACGACGCATCTGGCGTACAAGGCCGAGCACGTGGTGGACCTGGAGAGCGACCTGATCCTGGCCGCGGAGATTCGTCCCGCCGATCACGGGGATCAACAGACGCTGGTCGACAGCGTGCTGAAAGCGGAAGAAAACCTGCAGGCGATCGGCTGCGAACAGAGCATTGAAGAGGTGGCGGCGGACAAGGGGTATCACTCGGTCGCCACGCTGGAACTGTGCCAGTCGCTGGGCTTTCGGACCTACATCCCGGAGCCGAAGCGCAAGAGCGACTGGACGTGGACGGACAAGACGCCGGAGGACCAGCGGGCGGTGATGGGGAACCGTCAGCGGGTCCGGCGGGCGAAGGGGAAGCAGTTGCAGAAACGGCGGAGCGAAGTCTGCGAACGGACCTTCGCTCACGTCTGCGAGACGGGCGGGATGCGTCGGAGCTGGCTCGAAGGCCTGACAGAGGTGACGAAGCGCTACCTGATCGCGACGGCGGCGCACAATCTCGGGCGCGTGATGTGGAAGCTGCTGGGAGTTGGCAAGCCACGGAGACTGCAGGGGCGGAATGTGGCGGTTTGGGCGGTGTTCGGGGCGGTTTGGTCCGCGCTCGATTGGCTCCTGCGGAGCCAGACCGACCGAGCCGAGCAACCCGCCGGACTCGTCGCCCCCGCCCCAATCGTCGCCCGCCTGGCCGGGTGACGGAAAAGTGCTTTGTTCAACACGCTGCTAACCCTAACCATCCCGCTCCAGCGACCCCGGCGTGAGCGTCGCAGTTGCAATGGTTGCGTCCCGAGTGGCGGGTCGCTGAGCTTGGGTCGTTACGGCGTCGGTCATTACGGTCGCGCGCTGATCGGCTATCTGCTATCTGCGCGCGACGCACCGGAAGTCGCGGTCATCCTGCAGGAGCCGCAGAGCGGCCTCGACGGTCGGACGGCCCCGCCGGGGCATCAGGGCAAAGTTGAGCGTCAGGGCTGTCGCCTCGGCGAATCGTGCAACGGCCCCCGAGACCGCCAGGAACGCCGGGTAACACTTCAGACTGTCCAGGAGGCCCGGCGGCCCGTAGACGCCGTCGACGCGATCCTGGCAGACGCCGCCCCAACGCTGGCGACGTCGGCGAGCTGCTGCTGTGCGGCACTTCTTTGCAGCCCGTCCTGGCGCAGCCGCGGCCTAATTCATTCGTAGACTTCCGGCCGGAGATCTCGCCCGGCGGCATAGGCCCGCCGGCGGATCTCGGCGAATTCTTCCGCCGTCACCCGCACGGTGATTTTCTTGTTCCGCGGCGCTCCCTCGCTCGTCTTCTGCGTCGTCGTCATGGCGTCCATTCCGTTTTCGTGTTGACAGCCCGCGCGTGGGCTGTGCGGAATGTCCCCGTCGTCGACTCTCCAGTGACCGCGGGCGGCATGGACGCTGTCCCGCGGTCATCGCGTTCCCGCCGCGTGCGAGCAAGACCAGGGACGGATCGCTCGGCCGCTCCAAACCCATCGACCGCCAGCCCGATTCCCTTCCCCCCAGCTCGCCGCGGCTTTTCCCCTTCGCAAAGGCCCCGGCCATGTCCACGCGCCCCGCCACCGTCGCTTCCGAGCAACCCGGCCACCCCGATGCGCACCGCTGGATGGGCGCCATCGCCTACGACCTGGGCGACATGAACCGCGCCCTGGATGAGCTGAGCATTGTCAGCCGGCTGGCGCCGACCGACGACCGTCCGTACGTGCTCAAAGCCCAGAGGCACGCGGACTTTGAACAGTTCCGGGACGCCGTCGAGGCTGGCTCCCAGGCGCTCGCACTTCATCCGCCCGAACCTGTGCGGGAAGACGTCGCAACGGAACTGGTGCGCGCCCGGATGCGCATCAGAGATTATGCGGCAGCCCTGAAAACCCTGCCGCAGGCCCGGCGTTCCGCACTCTCGCTTGCACTGGAAGCCGAGTGCCACTTGAGTCTCGGCGACGCAGTATCGGCGAATGCGCGCCTCGAAGAGGCTCGCTCGCTCGACCCCGAAGAGCCGAGCGTGCTCCGGCTGTTCGGTCGGATGGAGCTCGATGCCGGCCGACCGGAGGCGGCGCTCGAACCGCTGCGAAGCGTCCTGAAACTTGATCCACAGGATCACGAAAGCCGGCATCACCTGGCGCAGGCGCTCCGCCTGCTGGGGAGAACCGCCGAGGCCGACGCGGAAGCCCGCCGGTCGGCAAACATCGTGAAACTCAAACTCGAGATGGCGAACCTGAATATCGAGGCGATCAACCGTCCGCAGGATGCGGACGTTCGAGACCGGATCGCGGCCGTCTGCAGCAAACTGGGCAAACCGCAGCTCGCAGAATCCTGGCGAAAGGCCGCCGCCGCCTGCCGCCAGCGCTCCAGGGGCGCCGAAACGCCGTCAACCCATCTCGAGAGCGTTCCACCGAAATGAGCCCGCCGGCGCCCCACTCCGAGCCGCGAGCGTCAGCGACCGGAGTCTTGTTTGGCGGCGCTGGATGGCGGGTGATGCAGGCGGGGAAGAATGGCGGAGAATGCTCCGGGCGCTGACGCTTCCGGCTCCAGGGGGGGGGCAGGAAGTTCAGTGACGTCTGCCGCAACCGTTCGGCCGGCAAGCCGGTCGATCGGAACTTGTCGGCATGGGACCCGGCGCCAAAAAACAAACGCCGCAGCCGCGAATCTGATCCGCGGGGGCGGCGTTATGCAGCCTGTTGAGTCTCGGCCTACCGAGCCTTCAGAGTGGACAGGGGCGGGGTCGAACCGCCGACACCAGGATTTTCAGATGCCCCTGAACCACGCCGAAAAGTGGTGTAACGTCTTCTACGCAAAGTAGTTTTGCCGAGTTGTTCGCGATTTGCAAGCCTTTGCAAGCCATTTCACACAACTGCCACTCGTGGCGGTATTTACGAGATTTGGCTCAATCCGTTTTCGGGACCAAAGTGGTAGGAAGTGGTAGTTCCGACGACCGGATTCCTAGCCAAGTACTGAACAGCCCAAAAGAACCTGGACAGTCGCTGCCACAAGGAAACGACGTTCGTCACCCTGCTCAGCCTAGTCCAGGTTCGGTCGCGTTCGCTTGACGATGCCCTGGATCGTCTTGGCGTACCATTTTTCTCCCTTTCGCGGCGGCACTCCGTCGTCATTCAACTCATCGGCGATTTTCTGATACGAGAGACGGGTTCCGTCGGAACGCATTCGGCGAAGTCGCAAGATCCTCTGGATGACATCAGCTTCGCCGGGGAGTTCACCAAAGGGTTTTCGGCCAGCCTTAACTCCGTGGGAGAGCCGAGTTACTCGCTTTTTCAGTTCAACGAATTCTCGTAACGCTTGGCTACGAACACGCGGATCGCTTGCATCAAACTCCTGACTCCACCGGTCGCATTCGTCCGTGAGGTCCCACAACGTGGCGCACTCAATAACTCGGACGCCCCAATCTCGAAGAGTCAGCATTAGCAGAGCGGCTTCAGCGCGGTTCAGGGCTAGTTTGCCCATGTCGTCGATGATCAATACCCGCCAGTCTCCTGACTTCAGGCCCTTCAGAACCTCAATGAGGCTAGGCCGATCAACGAGCCTGATCCTCCCGCCTTTCCACAACTGCTCGACCGGTGCTCTCCGCAATCGGGTCCCCAAAGCACGGGCCACGCGAAGCATTTCCCGTCGTTGGTCCCGGTACTCCGAGATCTCCCGGTAATACCAAATGTCGTGAAATTCGTGGAAGACGATGTAGCCAACAGCCCATCCCTCCCAGATTTCCCTTTTACCCAGATTCATAAGCGATCACCGATGTGTTGTTTGCGTTAATTCTTCTCGACATCCTCCGTAAGTAAATTCTGACAAACGCTTTAAGAATTTTCCATCAACGACGTTGAGGCATCGAAGAAAAGTGTAGTTCAAGGGCCAGCGACGAAGTAGCTCGCCCAACGAATTTAAGCGGCGGCGTCCTGGCATTCCAAACCTCAGGAGTGCCCAACATGCCCAAGTCCAGTCTGGAAGTCGTCCAGCCAGAACATTCACGACGACTACTTCAAGAAGAACTTCTCTCGCTCCCTGCTGCCGCCAAGCTTCTACCGCGCCGCCGTGGCGGCAAGAAGGTTCATACCACCACGCTTTACCGGTGGACGGTTAACGGGCTCAGGGGCGTCGTTCTCGAATCCCTTCAGGTAGGCGGCACCCGCTGCACCAGCCGGGAAGCCTTGGAGCGGTTCTTCGAACGACTCAATCGAGTCCCGACCTTTCACAGGTCGCCAGCGACCCGGTCTCAGCAGTCGAAGCGGGCCCGTATCGTCGAGAAGCAACTCGACGACCTTGGCGTTTAAGGCCTACGGGAAGCTGAAAAATAGCGAGAGTCCACAGCAGGGGTCCGTCTGCAATGTGCGGTGAGTCATCACGTATTCGGCAATTTCCTGGCCACAAGGCATCCACTCGGATTACGTCCGATTGTTCCGCCGTGATGCAATTTAGGTCGACAGAAGGGGGAGAAGCGTCATGAATACGGCCAGAACGCGAACTGGCTACGACGCGGCATCGATCAACGACCAAGGCTCTCCTGAAGCGTCCCCTGAAGACGAACTGCTCGCAATTCTCGGTGAACATCCATTGGCTGAAGTCGCGGAGGGGATGAGTCGGTACCTGAAAATCGGTGTCGACAGCGTCACGCTGATGATGTTTCTATCGCGTGCGGCCGGCCGTCTGGGACTGCCGTTCAATCTGGCGGTCTGCTCGGACGATCCTGGTGCAGAACATCAGATTGCGGATCGGCTCATCCACATCGTTCCGGAAAACGTCCGGCGGACGGAGACGATCAAGCAGTTTCGGGATTTGGCGGAGACGGACTTCGCAGATACGGAGCTAGTTGTAATTCGCAGCCGGCATGACAGCCTCTTCCATTTCGCGTGCGAATCCACCTGCCGGGACGTTGCGGCTTACTCTCCCCCCGCCGTCTGGCTGATCTCCGATGATCGTGCCGCTGGCCCTCCTTTTGGCGCCACGCTCAGCCTCCTGGCCCGACAAACCGGACGGTCACTGTCGGGCTTCGGCCATCACTTTTCCCGTCTACCACCGAGCGACCAGAACTCGCATCGCGAACAGCTTCGCCGATGGCTGCTGCCTTTGAAGTGTCGTCGTAACGTGCGATGCCCATTTCAGCAGCGGATCAGGGCCGCCCTCAGGCCGTCCGAAATGACACTCATCAACCGCCTGCTCTTAACGGTCGCGGCTCTACGGATTGAAGTCACCCATGGCCACGGCCGAGTCGTGCCGGATGCACAGATGCAGGCGAGCGTTAATGACTACCGCGTCGCTCGCGATCTGCTGCTGGCCCTGCCGATTCCTGGGCAGCACTCTTCACTGTCACCACATGCGGCAGCGACGGCGGAACTGCTCTATGAGGAGATCGTTGGCAATCCCGGGTACCAGCTGACACTCCCTGACCACAGTGACTTTGGCAAGAAGGGCTTCACTCGGCGTGTCGCTCAAAACCTCACGGGGTTGAGCTACAACGCCGTCAAGGAGCATCTGAGACAACTCGAAGATGAGGGCGCCATCGAGTCGCTGAAGGTCAGCGGACATGGCCGCAAGGCTCGCATTCGTCGGCAAGGCGTTCAGATCTACTTCCGCTTTGACAAGTCTCGGTCGCCGCCGTTTGGCGTCAGCAATCGCTTCGCCGATCTGCCGACGGAGAAGGAGATTGCAGCGGATTGCAGTGACGACCTGCAATCTGAACCTCCTGTCGGCTCATGAGATCGGCGGGGATTGCAGGATTGCAGTCCCCCTGCAGTGGAAGATCTCGCAATGTCGCGAGAACTCCGTTTTTTTGGTCCCCTACTAATGATTTAGGACAACCCGCCATGACTGCACCATTATGTATCGCCGGGGCTTACGATGACGGTCGCCCCGATACCTTCTCGCAGATTGTCGGCAACCGTGCCGTCGTCCGGAAGCTCACGGGAATGGCGTCAAGAAACCGCCTGCCAAACGTAATTTTCCTCACCGGCCCCACCGGGTCAGGCAAAACCACCATGGCCCGCATCCTGGCCCGAGCAAAGCTCTGCATCAATCGCCAGCTCGGTCAATACGAACCCTGCGGGACGTGTGCCAACTGTCGAATGCCGCTGAACGACTCGACCTGCGTCGTCTGCGACTATGCTGAATATGATGCGAACGCGATCACGCCCGATCGGTTGCGGGACTTTAGTTTGGAGTTCCTCCATGAGGACACCATCATCTTTATTGATGAGCTGCAGGATCTTGATCCGCAGCTGCTCAAACGATTGCGGAAGATGCTGGAGGGTGTCCGGTGCACTCTGATTTTGACGACTTCGCATCCGGATGAAATCGAGGATGCCTTCAGGAATCGGCTGAAGTCGTACGAATTTGAGATGACTCGTCCGCAGCCTGACGAAGTGGTCGGCTTCCTGGCAGAGCGATTTGAGTCATTAGGTGTGACCTACGACTCCGAGGCCCAGCTATATCGCGTAGCCGAGGGACTGAATTGTGAAATGCGGCCGTGCGGACAGTTCCCGATGAGGGTTCTGTCCGAAACTGGGGGACAGTTGCAGGACGAATATCTGGATGAGCTGTTTGGACAACGGTCGCAGGCCACACCGGTCGTCGGGTCTCAGCGTAGACGTGTGATCTGACTACGACGGCCATAAACCTCTCCGCCATTTTGCTTGAAGCCGGCTCACGACCACGGATTGGTTCTGAGCCGGTGTTGTTACATATCAGCGGGAGGGCGGGGCTACATCCGCGGTTGCCGGCTAGTGAATCATTCGATTTCCCGGTAGGACTGAAAGACACGAAGTCAACCGAATCGGTGGGAAGGAGGCCCTCAAACACCGGTCAGGTGCCCGTCAATACGGGCGTGATCACTGCGGTGAATCACCACTCCTCTACGGCTGAAGCCTAAGAATATGAAGCTGAAGCAAAAGAACATGTTGAAGCAAACACAGGACAAGAATAAACGGGAATAGAAACAGGACTTGAATCACTTCAACGAAGCAAAGTCACAGGATCAGGTACGGGAATACTCAAGGGCAGGAAACACACGCAGGACAATCAGGGGAACTGAAGAAGGGGGCTATTACGGAGGCAAAGATCTCACTTTCAGGTCGAATCGACCGGAACATCCCTCAACACAAACGAAGGACTTCGAACAATGCCAGACATCGACAGCCGAGTGCAGGAGCACCAGGCCCTGTCACCGCCACGCTCCGCCCACGGAGGGCTTCCCTCAGGATTTCGGATCGTACACGTGGCAGTACCGGAATCGGTCTTCAATCACGCCAAGGCTCAGGCCTACCTGTCAGGAATCCGGTTTGCCGTATACGTCGCCAAAGTCCTGTCGGACTCCCGCCCGTACCCGGTCAATCGCCTGCCACAGGCACTAGCAGTCCCACCTGACCCCAGAACGGTCGAGGCCGACCCCGGCCAGCCCTGACACCTGCCCAGCTGCTCATTTCGGAGGAGGCAGGTAGAAACTCAAAGCAGGAGATATCTCAATGGCGAAGCCAACGAGCCGAACAACCGTCATGGACGAGGTGCAGATCCCCCTGAAACCGAAGATCCAGGTAGATCACCACTCCTTCGACTGGAACACCCTGGCTGAGTCTGTGGCGGACCGCATCGCTACGACCCTGCAGCAAGATCCAACAGGTTGTCGGTACTTCAATCCAGCGGCCACGGTTTCCTGCCCAAGCCCCTGGCCAGAGTTCTTCCGACTGGTCCGAAGAGAGCAATCCCGCTGGTGCCGGAGGGCTGACAATACCATTCCGAGAAAGGTCCGTCGGAGCCCATCCCGATGGATCAGCGGCGGTGAGTGGATCAGCAACAAGTACGCACGCTACCTGGATCGTGCCCTGTGTTTCACGGGAGTCCTGTTCATCGACGGCAAACTCATCCAGTCCCACAACTGGCCCAAAAGCGAGGAGCCCAAGTCCAAACGAGTCTCGATGGATTGCCCGGTGTAGCCACCTGAATCCAGTCCTCGGAACCACTTTTCTTTCGGTGAGAGATAAGTGTGACTTCGGAGGACTTTCAAGTGCCACTCCGGCACTACCTCTGAAGGAATCGTTGCTCCCATGCAATGCCGGACAAACGAAGCAAGCCAGTGCAGGCCATGCAGACAGCTGCTCCGAACATCCGACACATGGCGAGGACGATGGCTGTGCATGCACATTGTGAGAAGAATAAACACTATGGCCTATGAGTGGGGTGTTGACCGACTGACCGGTCTTGGACGAACATTTGAGGCGCTTTCTCTTGCTGAAGCGAATCTGTCACATCTGGATTCACGGGTCAAGGAACTCGACGATTGGGACAACCAGCTGCCGGTCGACGAAGTACAGGCCGTTCGCGAAACTGCAGCTCGGATCAGACCGCTACGAGACGATCTCGTCAAGATATTCTCTGATTTGGGAGACCGAATTCACATGTCGCCGTGGATCTGCGATGAAAGAATAGAGTCAGAGATGCCCCTCAATGGCAAACTCACGCTCCTGGCTCCCGTCGGACAGTTTAACAGAAAGGATCTCGCACAAACTACGTCTAAGCTTGTGACTGTCTTGGCAAAGGCTGAGATCATCGCAGCCGAGCTATGCCGCCAAGCTCAAATACTTGTGAAGGCGATGTATCCTGAGTATCAGATAGCAGCAAATGAGACAGCAGTGATGCCAGGATACCCGTGCGGCGACACCATGGGTGTGCAAGACCTGGGCGACTCGGAAGGTCCCAGCCATTTGTCTGAAACGGTGCAAGATCTTGTGAACTACTGTATTGAAGATGGACACAGAATCTGGAAGCTTCGCTCACTCGTTGAAGAAGAGATGCGGTCTCCGCCGGCGAAGGCTGTGAAGCACTCCAAGCACTCCTGGTGAGTGCGGGCACTTTCCAGCAGAGACCGCTGGCAGTTCAGACGTGCGAGCGGTACGTGCAAATGCACAGTGCTGCGTAACCCGAACGCCTCCGCCTTCTTTCTGAGATCGGATGAATCATGAATACGACGAATCCCCGGAGCATCACTCAGAGGAGGGCGGAGGCCACCAGGGTTCTGAATGTCGCGATCCCTGCATCCGCTTACTGGCACGTTCGTAAGTGTGCTACCGAGTCTCAGATGAGCGTCAAGGCCTTCATGGCTGTATTCTGCCGTACTGCAAAACCTATCGTTGCCAACCCAGAGTCGCATGGCCCGAATGCCAATTCGGCCGAGTCTACTCCAGGGGACTCCCATTCATGACCGTGATCAAGGTTTCAAGCAGCCTCTGCCGGCCACTCGCCAAGGCATATCCGAGTCAAGCCAAGAACTTGACCGGCGGCCCGATCCACATCCGGGTGGACGACCGGGACGGGGACGACATCTACCCCGGCTTCTGCGACATTCACCTGAAGATGTCCGATCCCGATGCAGAAGAGTTCCAGTTGATCCTAGACAACGTCCCGTACAACGATGACGTGAAGGCAGTAGCCTCGGACCTGGACGGAACCTGGCAGACCACCCGGACCGGAGAGCGGTTTGTCCTGACTCTTCCCGTAGCGGATGCAGGGGGGATCGTCCGGCTGGCCAAAGCCATTCGCCAGGTGGTTGGCCGAGGAAAGCGGTACCTGGACCGGAACTGGAAGTGGATTGCTCCACGGACCGCCAAGTCCTTGGAACGACTTGCTTCGGTGGTATCCAGAATCAGGTCTGCTTGATTTCTGACGACCAAGGCAACGGGCTTCGAGGATGCATGTTCCTCACGTGGTGGATTCTCAGGGTTGGGGACGCCGTAGCTGTACTCGTTGGCCGATGTTCCTGAGAAGGGAAGGCCGTGAAGACGTGAAAGAGAGCGGGGGGAATTCAGAGTTTGGATTCCGAGTCGGCAGGGTGAACGGCGTTCACGCCTCTGTGTGGCTTGGAACACCTGAACGTGGTATTCTGACTTGGCTCGATAGACGGCGAAACGGAGGTCAGTTCGGGATTCCCCTGCAGGCTGCACGGGAAACGTCGTCGGTGATCGGGTGTGGATGTCTGGGCCCGATCCATGAACGAAGCCGATACCTGCCGAACGCTCGTGCGTCCCAAGCTGGAAACAGCCGGCTGGGATGGCAACAAGCACTTCTACAGCGAGCAGACGGCCTTCACGGATGGTCGGATCATCGTCCCGGCTGGAGAACCCCGTCGACACAAGAAGAGATTCTCTGACTTCCTGCTCCGGTACACCCGCGACGTCACTCTGGCGGTCGTCGAAGCCAAATCCAACAAACGACCAGCCGGCGATGGGTTGCAGAAGGCGAGGGACTACGCTTCCATTCTGGGGCTGAAATTCGCATTTGCCACGAACGGTACGGACATCAAGCCGGAGTCCGACGACGCGACGCCGGAGCCTCGGAAATACTACGTTCACGGTGGCCTTGGCGGGATCGACACCGAAGTCACCATGGACCTAGATGCGGACGGTTCGAAGCTCCGGACGGTTCAGATCACGCTCTGCGCCGCTGATACCGTCAAAACGCCTTTCACAGCTCCGGATGCCCTGAGGCAGGAATGGTCCGACTTTGAACAACGTTCCGCCGTGGTTGAGATGTTCGAGGAGCGAGGAATCGACTTCGACGAACTCGCATCTCACGCTGGCCACTTGGGCGCTGCCCCATTCGACCTGCTTTGCCACCTAGCCTTCAATGCCCCTCTACTGACCCGGAAACAGAGGGCCGAGAAGCTCCGGACTGAAGAGAAGGACTTCTTTGACCAGTTCGGACCAGAAGCGAAGACAATCCTCGACGAGCTTCTAGATCAGTACGCCGAACATGGAACCAGCCAGTTCTTGGTCCCGGACGTCCTGCAAGTTCCGCCGCTCTCGTCTCGTGGAAACGTGATCGAGTTTGCCAACACTTTCGGCAGACCGGAACAGCTGCTGGCAGCAATCAAGGTCCTACAGCAGCTTTTGTACGCAGCGTGAGACACTACAATGCTCCTAATAGACACAAACAAATACCTTGCGTTCTACCAAAGCGAGCGGATTTCGGAGTTGATTCCCATCCTCCGTAACCTGCGCCCACATGTCTTCGTTTCGCAACAAGTTGCAGACGAAGTCGATAGGAACAAGGTAAACTGCTTCACTCGGGCAATAGCAGATCAGTTAAAGACTCCAAAGTGGGCGGTTCCAGATCATCTCCTTCCACCTGGGACGGATACCGACACCTTAAGAGCAGACGTCACAAAAGCCTTGCAATCCGCAGACGCATTGCATCGTCGGTTGACGGACCACTTTGCTCAGCTTGCGACGGCGGTCGCGAAGTCGACGGATCACATTTCGATCGAATTGGGTAAGTTCTTCGGAGACGCGGCTAAGCCGAATGCCGATCAGCTCACGCGAGCTCGCTATCGGAAAGAAGTGAACAATCCTCCTGGAAAACGGAGCGATCCTCTGGGGGATGAGCTTACGTGGGAGCAGTTTCTAGATGCGTCTAGCAAGGCCAGCGAAGTATGGGTGATCTCGTCCGACCACGACTTCTTTGTCACGGTGAAGAAGGAGCTTCACCTGAATCCGCTTCTCTTGCGGGATCTGCATAATCGAATGGAGCGGACCGCGGTGTATTGTTTTGAGACGTGGGCAAAGGCGATTCCACACTTTCTTGCTACAAGGGGACTCTCGAAGGAAGGACTACCTTCGGAGGAGTCTCTGGAGAAGTTGGAGGCCGAGGAACTCTCTCTCCCCACCACAACCACAACCACAACCACAACCACAACCACGTCATCTCCATGGAGTGACGTGCCGTCGCCGCAACGGCCAAGCCACTGTCCGCAATGTAGCTCAAAGAACTCATTCAACAACGGTGCATATCTCCGATCTCAGTACGGCGGTTTAACGCTTCAATACGTATGCACGAAGTGTGGGTTCCAATTAGACACAGGTGACAGCTGGGACTGACAAAACTGGGAGATCGTGATGCCCGAGCAGATCATCTGGGGGATTCACGCCGGCAGGACTGGCGATGCCGACAGTCTGTTCCTGAAGCGGAACTGCATCGGTTTGGGATGGGAGCGGATCGGGGATCTGGCTGCGATTGCTCCAGATCGGGAAGCGTTCAAGGCCTCCGTCATCGCTGCCTATCCCGAGAAGAAGCCGGGAGCGATCCCGAACAATGCCGGCCAACTGTTTCGGTTCGTTCAGGAAATCCAGGTAGGTGATCTCGTCGCCTATCCGTCGAAGCAGGACCGACAGATCCATCTTGGACGGATCACGGGAGGATACCGGTACGACACATCGCTCGAACCGGGCTATCCTAATCTTCGTGGGGTTCAGTGGGTGAGGGCCGTTCCGCGAACGCATTTCACTCAGGGGGCTCTCTACGAGATCGGCTCTGCGATGAGCCTGTTTCAAATCAAGAATTATGCCGACGAGTTCCTCGCTGCGTTTGAAGGCAAGGGGTCCCAGCCGGCTGTCGAAGCCGATGAAACCGTCGCTGAGGTGGCCGAGGACATCGAAGAGACAACTCGGGATTTCATCCTCAAAACCTTGGCCCAAGAGCTGAAGGGGCACCCGTTTGCCCAGTTTGTCGGACATCTCCTGAACACGATGGGATACCGAACCAGGATCTCGCCCGCGGGCCCGGACGGAGGCGTCGACATCAGTGGCGACGCTCTGCGGCTGTTCATCAATAACGACGAAGCCAGCCGGCTTGAAATGTTTCTGATGTCGTCATTCCGTGAGATTGCAGGCGGCGTCGAGGAGCGTCCATTGGAGGAGATCGCCCCGCTGACACGTCGGCCGGCCGAAATCAGTCTGGAAGCCGAGTACCCCGGAATCTCGGCTAGATCATTCGGGCGAGGCACATTCCACAATCCCTCCTTGTTGGGGAGCGACATCACCTGGCAAAAGCCCTACGAGGTCAAAGCCCGAGACATCCTAGTTAGCAATATCAAAACCTGGGAGGGGGCAATCGCCGTAGTCAGCCCTGAAGACGATGGCCGGTTCGGATCACACCGGTACCTGACCTTCGCTCCTAAAGACGGAGTGGCTACTCCCCGATACGTCTGCTTCTACCTGCTGTCCCCAGAGGGGCTTCATTACGTCGGTGAAGCCTCCCCAGGCAGTGCTGACCGCAACCGCACGACGGGAAGCCGAGCAATGCAGGCAATCCCGGTGCCCGTGCCTTCGTACGATGCACAGCTCTGGTTCGACGGACTCTTCGAGAAAGCCAACGAAGTAAAGCAAGTCATCGAACAGACCCGCGTCGAGAGGGCCGCCCTCTTACCCTCCATCCTCAACGAGATCTTCACCGGAGTGGGCGATGGCTAAGCAGCGGTTTGAGCATTCAAGCGACGACGAGTTTCAGCTTGAAATCAAGACACGGGCTTCGAAGATCGAGAACTGCGAATGTTCGCAGAGTGCGATCATCACAAAGGGACAGAAAACCTACAAGGTTGCCAGCGTCCTGCAGTTCCGAAACCCAGAATCTGGGGAGATCACTCACAAAGAGGTTCACTTCAATGACTACGCCTTCCGACGAGGGACCGGCATCCAGTGGGAGGTGAAGGACCGGCTCAAACACTGGTCCTGCAAAGACGATGAAATCGATCGAGTCATCGCGTTCCTGACCGCAATCGACGGGACGACATCACCGAGCCAATACACAGTGATCGAGGGGCGGCCAGATCCGAAAGCCTCTGAGCTGCTCAACCTGCTCCGTGATTTCGACGCTGACAATCTCAGCGGCTTAATCTCGGCACTAGCAGACCGTGCACAAGATCTACGGGACTTGCCCAACTTGGGAGAGTCCGATCACCGCAGGATGGTCGCGTCTGCGTTGCGGGCATCGCATCGAGCAACCGCACTCAAGGAATTCCAGGCACTCATGGAATCCGATGCAGAAGAGCGATTCTTCCAGAGGCTATTTGACAAGAATTGGTGGATGCTCGGAGCACAGTACGTTGAGCACATTCCCAAGCGACATTGGACCGACGAGGAAAACCTCGACATGATGCTCAAAACTGCAGACAGCGGCTACGACATCATCGAACTCAAGCGGAGCAATGCCTCGCTTTTCAAGAAGCATCGAAACAAGTGGATCGTCTCGTCTGAAGTCAATGACGCCGTCAATCAAGCAGCGGGCTACATTTCTGAGATTGAGAGGCAGCGGGACCATTTCATTGCCAGATACAACACTGACCTGTACAAGGTCCGGGCAAAGGTTCTGCTCGGGACGATTCGCGAGGACGAAGACGGCGTCATCGAGAAGCGGCTTGCCCTTCGGATGTACAACTCTCACCTCCAGAACATCGAGGTCATCACCTTCGATGGAGTCGTCCGCATTTGCGACCAGATCATTCATGCGAATTTGGGTGAATCGACTCACTCGGCTCCACCGGAGGAGAAGGAAGATGACCCATCATTGTGATTTCAAGAGGTGGGGGATTCAGGAGGGAGAGGAATGAAGCGAGACATGGAACTTGTCCGTGAAATTCTCCTGGCAATTGAGGCTAGCGGGGAGGAGCCGCGTGGCTGGACCAAGCTCAGTATGCCCGAACGTGATCCAGTCGAAGTGAGCTACCATGTCAAGCTGCTTCACGAAGCCGGACTGCTCCACGGAATTAATCTCTCGTCCAGTTCGGGATTCTGTTGGGCACCTAAATCTCTCACTTGGGCAGGTCATGAATTCCTCGACGCCGCCCGTAACGACACCGTCTGGAACAGGGCCATGACCATCCTCCGGGAAAAAGCCGCAACCGTTCCCTTCGAAATCCTTAAAGCCGTGATCATCCAGCAAAGCAAAGCTTTCTTTGGCGTGGAGTGACCACGGAGGGATTTCGCTCGATTCAAGTTGCTCCAAGTACGATTCCAGCAGGTATTGAGGATACGAACCAGGCTGCGATGTCACTGAGAGGCTGTTCAATGCAGGGAGTCCTTCGGCTCGTGTCAGGAATCGAACATCACTTTGACAAGATCGTCCTGTTCAACTCGGTCGGCGTCAGGAATCTCCAGGCCCTCGCAAAGTCTGCATCGCAAAAGTCGGCGGGTATCGCTTCGCCAATTGGAGCGATCGGCAGTTTTGAGTGGGTGGCGAAGGTCATGGTCGCCAACATGGTGGTGGAGCATCTCGCCAATAAGGCACTGCAGGCTGCGGCCAATGCAGACATGGACAAGTATCAGCGAGTTCTAAAGGCCGTTCGGACAAATGCCATCGCGATCCCTCTGAGCAAGATTGAGAATGTCCACCTCCCGATTCCCGCATCGTGGCACGCTCAGATCGCCGGCCCGGAACCGGATGAAAACGGAGCACGCCGAATGGCGTCGTATATCCATACAGGAGACCAGTTTGTGGGGATCGAGCGGAACGGCGAGCGACGAACAATTATCTGGGACAAAGTCGAGGAATACGACGTTGCTTGACTGCTGAAGGGGGATGTAACGACGCGGCTATGGGAAGTTGGCAGCCCCAGACAATTCGAAGATTCGTAGACGGGTTTCCCACGAGTGCCCGGACGGCTCTGGTGGAAACTGACGTCGGATCGGCGTACGTCAAGGCGATGGGTGGTCCCGAGGGACCGCACACTCTGGCATCCGAGGTCGTGGTCACGCAACTGGCCGCGTGGTTCGGCCTGTCGACCTTCGACTGGGCCATCGTCATCGTGGACGAGTTCGACGAGATTCCATTTCTCGACAAGGACGGCAACCAGACCGGGCAGGCAACTCCCGGCCCCTCCTTCATCACGCGAGCCGAGCAAGGGGTCACATGGGGCGGTGGAGATCGGGAACTCAAGCTGCTGGTCAATCCCCAGGACATTTCGCGGCTGGTCGTCTTCGACACCTGGGTACTGAACTGCGATCGCCATTCCCCGGCCGACCCGGAAACCGGGCGACGACGTAAGCCTAATCGTGACAACGTTTTTCTGAGCGAAGAGGCTCCCGCGGGCCAGTTCCTCCTCAAAGCGATGGACCACACCCATTGCTTCACCTGTGGGCGAGAGTGGACGCGAAGGCTTGGCCAAGTCGATACAATAAGGGATAGCCGGGTGTTCGGGCTGTTCCCGGAGTTCCGGAAGTTCCTGAAGAAGGATGCGGTCACTCAAGCAGCCACGGACCTGAGGACGATCACGGCAGAAGTCGTCAGGGAAATGATCGACTGCGTTCCCAATGAATGGGACGTGAAACGGGAAGCACGGAATGCTCTGGTTGACCTCGTCGTCGGGCGGGCAATCTTTGTCGCGGAGACGATCGAAACTCGCCTCTGGCCGCAGGGGAGCCTCTTCCCTGATGACGAAGAAGGGAATCCGGAGAGATGAATCCACAGAAGGGCTACTACAGCGTTGTGCAATACTGCCCCGATTTGAGCCGCGTTGAAGCGGCCAACATCGGAGTGATCCTCTTTTGCCCAGCCAGCGGATTCCTGAAGGCGATTACGTCCGCCAACAACGGCCGGATCATCAAGTTCTTCGGTTCCGAAGGGCATGACTGGAAGCGGATCAATACCGTCAAGAAGGCCCTTCAGGACCGGCTGGAGAAAGAACACCACGGCATTCGGACCTTGGACGACCTTCAGCAGTTCATCGCGACACGGGCCAACCAGCTTCAAATCACGCCACCGCGACCGATGAAGGTGCTCGATCCCGAGAAAGATTTGGCGGATCTCTTCGAGCAGGTTCTTGGTCAGCCGGCAAAACGAGAAACAAGGCGGAACTTCCGGAAGCTCGTGGGAGAGAAGTTCTCCGCAGCCGGGCTTGAGCGAAAAATCGTCACGGACGTCAAAGTCTCCGTGCCCGTGATCGATAAGGAGGTTGAAATTCCGTACGGATTCCAGAACGGAAGATTCAACCTTATCAACCCGGTCCGATTCGGCGGAGCCAATCCCGAACAATCGCTCCAGACAGCCTGTAAGTATGCCGTCGAAGGTCGCTCACTCTACGAGCATCCCGATCAGGAGTTTGGTGAGCTTCAGTTGGTAGTGGTCGGCCAATTCCGCCCCACGGATGATAAGTCGCGGGCTCTCGTACGCCGGGTCTTCGAGGAAAGCCACGTGAAGCTGTTTTCATCTGACGAGCTTCCCAAGCTCATTGCTGAGATTAAGCGGACCGGCAAAGACATCGACGGTAAGAAAAAACGCTGAGGCAACGGCCCCTCGGTCGGGTAATCCTGAGTGTATTCCATCACTCACGCAGGAGAACCCGATGGCACACGAACTCGCAACGACAAACGGCCGCACGTCCATGATGTACGCAGGGGAGGTTCCCTGGCACGGACTCGGGACTCGGCTCGAAGAACTGGCCACGGCCCGTGAGGCGATGGACGCTGCCGGTCTCGACTACCTGGCCGAACTTCGGAAGATCCAGACGGACGAAGGGACGCCCATCCCAAAGCGGAAGGCGGTCGTCCGGTCCGATTCCGGGGACGTGCTGGGAGTCGTCGGGAGCAGCTATGTCCCGGTCCAGAATCATCAGGCGTTTGGATTTCTCGACGCCGTCGTGCAGGCCGGCAGCCTGCGGTATCACACCGCCGGAGCCTTGGGGAAGGGCGAGCGGGTCTGGATGCTGGCGAAGTTGCCCGATGATATCCGGGTGAAGAACTCGGACGACGTCACCGAGAAGTATCTGCTCCTGTCCAACTCCCACGACGGAAGTTCATCCCTGCGGGTCCATTTCACGCCGATCCGCGTAGTTTGCGCCAATACTCTGGCCATCGCGGCTAGTAACGGGAGAGGTCAGGGAGTCTCGATCATTCACAAGGGCGATTTAGCCGCCAAGGTCCGACAGGCTCAGGAAGTTCTGGGGCTGGCGAACCGCTTCTACGACGACGCCGAGGCCCAGATCAACCGTCTGGCCAGCCACTATCCGAGCCTGAGGCAGCTGGAGGAATACTTCCACCAAGTCTATCCTGACTCGCCCCACGGAGAATCCACCCGTACAAAGAATGTCCGACAGGAGTTACTCCGGCTGTTCGAGCAGGGGATTGGACACGACCTGCCGGCCATCCGCCACACGACCTGGACGGCCCTCAATGCGGTGACAGAATACGTCGACCACTATCGGTCCACCCGCGGCAAGACCTCGACCGAGCGTGCCAGCAACCGGCTGGAGTCAGCTTGGTTCGGCTCGGGAGCCCGGCTCAAGGAGCGAGCCTGGAGTCTGGCATTGCAGATGGCGGGGTAGCTGATGGCTCCGCAATCGCCGAGTAGACTCTCTTCGTCAAAGTGAATGTCATGGAATTGTATCTGCCGAAGGAAGCGACATCGCGACAGGCCATCGCGTGGTTGAAACGCTTCGTCCACGATTTCGGGCTTGGATTTCACCTCGATACGTCACCAGACGACTACTCAACTCCTGACGGGCTGCGATGCTTTAACGCAGACGAGTGTCGCATCCTTGAAGATTCGATTCACAGGCTATTCAAAACACTCGGCGATGAGCTGCCTTACGAGGTCTGCGCCGAGGAAGCAACTGCAATGCTCGCGGAACTGGTTCATTCAAAGCCGCCACTGAAGCATCACAGCCCCGTGTTCCAGCAAGAACTGCTGAAATCAGGGACGCGGGAGCAGATTATTGAATGGCTATGCTGGAACGATCCAAACGGGTGCTACACCGACGATGACTCAGCTTCTGAAGGCTATTCCCCACTGACGCTTGCACAGGTGCGTCACATCATGGACGAACAGGTTCGACGTCAACGCTCAACTTGAGTTGAGTCCCAGCCACGACAGCGACGCCTCCCTGATCCGGGTAACTGGTCACGGAGGCGTTCTTCTTTTCACGGAGCACACGAATGCTGAAGGTCAACGTCGGACTCAGCCGGAAACTGTCCCGCGACTTCAATTCCACGGGATTCAGCCTGAATCTCGAAGGAGAAATCTGCGTCGGACTGGACGATCCCGAGACCATGATCGAGAAGGTCAAGGAATTCTACGACCTGGCCGAAGAGGCTCTGAATCAGCAGATCGAACGGTACGAAGGGGAATCCGCCATCGGGAGCCGGGACGAGCGACGTTCAAACGGTTCCAACGGCCATTCCAATGGACAAGCCGCGAAGGAACAACCGAGTCCTGCAGCCTCGAATTCTCAGAACGGGAACGGCCACGGCCCTTCCAACGGGAATGGTCACGCTGCCAACGGTGATGCCGCGACAAACAAGCAGGTCCAGTACCTGCTCAATCTCGGAAAGCGACAGGGATTGACACCGCCTCAGTTGGAAGGCCGGATCGAGGGGCTCCTGGGCAAGAAGATCGGCGTCTACGACCTGACCAAGCGGGAGGCCGGGGACGTCATTGACGCCCTCAGCCAGAACGGTGCTCCGGCCGCCTCTGGCAACGGTCGCAATCGGATCAGCCGCTGAGGGAGACATCAATGGACCCTCAAGCCGCCTGGGATGAGATGTTGGAGGCCATTCTCCAGCGAGACTGGGGACAAGCCGTCGAACGCGCCGAAGCTCTCCTCGAATGGATGAGAAACGGTGGTTTTCCGCCGGAGACCGCCAAGATCACCATGAGAAGGCAATGGAACCGTTCCATGGCAGAGTTCGGTTGCCTGATCGCTCTGCAGTTTGCCAGGCAAGCGCAGAGACGCCGGAAACAGAAGGGGAGAAATGACTAATCGACCCCACTGGAGCTACAGCTCCATCAGCCAGTACCTCCGCTGCCCGCTCCAATACTACTTCCAGCGAGTGCTGGGACTGCCAAGTCGATCCATCGGCAGCGGGCTGGTCCTCGGTTCCGCAGTTCATGCGGGGCTGGCGGAGTACCACCGACGGCTGAAAGAGCACGAATCCATCGAGTCGGAGGCCATTCTGAAGGTCTTTCACGAGTGCTGGGGTGAGAAGGAAGCCGGCGAGACGGTCGTTTATCGGAACGGAGAATCCCGAGAGGACAACCGGGAGCAGGGCATCCAGCTCCTGAAACTCTACCTCGACGAGCCACCGCCCGACGGGATCGTCGCCGTCGAGCAACGAGTTCTGGTGCCGCTCTACAACAGCCAGGGGGAGTATCTGGAGATCCCCTTGGTCGCGATTGCAGACCTGATCACCGCCACGGAACAGGACTTGACGGTCCGAGAATTTAAAACGAGCGGCCGGGCTTACTCTGCCGCTGACGTGGAATCGTCCCTTCAGCCGACCTGTTACGTCCATGCTGTTCGGGAGACGTTCGGGCGAGACGCCAACGTCGAATATACTGTCCTGGTCAAAACCAAGACACCGAAGGTTCAGCGGCTCAGAACCAGCCGTTACTCCGAGGACTGCGGCCGTCTGGGAGATGTCGTTCAGACGATTCAGCGGGCGGTCGACCTGGGCATCTTCTATCCAGTCGAGAGTCCGATGAACTGTGCCACCTGCCCCTACCGGCAGCACTGCCGTGAATGGGGGCAACCCTCTCGGCCGATGGAAACGCCGGAGCTGGTCAAACTGGATATCCCGCAGGAGGCGATGGCGTGCTCACTGAACTGAACGGCAAGGGGGGTTGTCTCTGCGAGCCCGCACGAAAAGGGGAACTACGATGTCCGTTGAACGTTCGCCCAACCAGCGAAGACGTGGTCACGGGGGAGATCTTCGGAACACTGAAGGTTCTCAATCCCCGCTGGTGGCTGCCCGACCTGCTCAATACGGCCTTGGGAGCCGAACGCTTTCGACGGCAGATCTACCGGGATCTCCGGATCGAACTCTGGCAGAAGCAGCGAACCTATCCCCGGCAGCATTTGAAGTGGGACGAAGGACAGACGGAGGTCGACGTCGTCATCACTTGGGAGAATCCGGCGACGACGGTCTTCATCGAGATGAAATACGGATCACCGTTATCCGCCAAGACGGCCAACAACAACGGTTCCGGGGGATTCCCGTCCGATCAGCTCATCCGGAATGCCCGCATCGGCCTCCGAGAAAATGGCTGGTTCGAGGAAGACCTGCTGTTCCACGCCCCGCCTCGGGATTTCGTCCTGATCCTGTTGACGCCATCGACCGGCAACCCCCTGGTGCAGGATTACCGAAATATTGACCGACTCCGAGCGGCAATTCCCCACGGTGAGCGACTGACGCGGCTGCCGGCCTCTCCGTTCATTGGTGAGCTGAGTTACCGGGAGGTCACTGAGATCCTGAAGCGCCAACGCAGATGGTTTTGCCGAACCGGGCAACGGTTGATCGACGGCTTGGAGGAGTATGTCGACTTCAAGTGCGAGACACATCGCGAACGCAACCGCGGCATTCAATGAGCCAACTTAGACAGGTTGACTCACAGTTCATCTCGCTCGCCGGCTTGGAGGCATTCCCGGCAGGGTAGGGGGGGCAGTGATCTGGCCACGGGGATGTTTACGAGTGATTGCTGGCAACCGGAAGATTCTGGAATAGGATACAACTATGGGCGACGAACCTGCGAGGGCGACTCTGGCTCACATTCTGCAGCGTGCAAAAGAAGCCGGCGCGATGGTATCCAGTTTCAGCCAGTTCTGTGATTTCGTGCGAACGAAAAAGTGGACGATCGCTGAAATCACCTGCGAGCATCCACCATCCGAGGAGTTGATGCAGTTTATCGGCTGCATCGGCCTGGATAAATACGAGGAATGGGCGATGGAATACTCGAAGCATCCACCGATCGTAGAGCAGGCGAGTCAATCGGGCCAGTGACCGGGCATGGGCTTATCAAACGAAGTCTTAGCTGGCTGACTGCTCCTGTTTCCGACTTATCTGGGCTTTGCCTCGCACGTTATAACTCCATGCCTCTGCTCTCGCTCAATACGATTCTAAACATGAGGTGAATCGTACCGAGGCACGGCCATCCTCTACTTCAGCTCTGCAATTCCTTTCTGCGGCTCGGAATACTTCGCCGTCCTGACGATGTCCCAGCATTCCGGCTTCTTTGCCCACTCCGAAACCATCTTTCCCGCCGCCGACCGATGCATTACTTCATTCACCTCCTTCGCCCAGTCTTGCAGTTGTTGTTTGAGGCCTGTCGATAGCTCTTGCTGGTTCCAGATTCTTTCGAGCGAGACATACTTCCCTAGCCGGTCCCCGAGCACTGCAACGACGTAGTTCGCCACGTAGCTCTGGTAAGCAGGAAACATCGGACGCGTCATCGTGATCGCCTTCTTTAGCAAAATCACTTGAGCAATCATCGCTTTGTATTCTGTCACGTTCGGCAAATCGATCGACACTTGCCCCTCGACCTCCCGGAAGTCTTCCATGAATCGTTCAAAGTTCTTTTGATTGCCAAGGCTCACCTGATCTGGCTTCCCTCCCCAAGCGTTCAGCGCCTTCGCCAAGTCCGTCTTGGTGATCTTCCTCGCCGGGGGGACCACAACCTGCTTGAGCTGCTTCAGCTTGGCTGGCGTGTTCCCCTCCCTTGCCAGCATCGTGTTGTAACTTCCGGCCGCCCGCTCGTAGAACCATCGCCCGACACCATCCGGACAGTATGTCGTCATCGACAGCTTTTCGATCTCCACGTGGAATGGCTTGTTTGCCGAGAGGTCTGACTGTTTCACCGAGTTCTGACTGTTCGCATAGCGAGAAATGTCCGCGATCAGAACTTCTTCAGCAACCGGATCTTGAGACCGCAGGATGATGACTTTGGCCGGTACGCGGACCTTATCCAAGGCGACTTCCGGCGACTTCTTCTTCGTGAAATACAGTGATGCCGTCGTCTGACCGCCGTTCACAATCTGCATTCCCTTCAGCCACAGCAGCCCCGGACCTCCATCCGCCGTCTTGCCCAGACGGACTTCATCCGCAACTATGACAATTCCGTTGTTGTAGGCCATGAAGCGTTCCGGAGACGATTTCAGCGTGTCCCGAATGCCCTTATTTACTTTTCCCGTCGCATTCAGGAACGACCGCACATTGGCCTCCAGCAGCCGCGCTCCGTACTTCTCATAGACGAACCGCAACGCTTCGCCCGGAATCGCCGTCAACGCAAAATCGTATTCACCCTTTTCGTCCGGCACATAAACGCACGGCAATGCCCCGCCGGACACCTCTTCAAAATTTACCTCCAGCTCGTCACGCGGCTTCCCTTCCGACAAATGCCGATGCAGCCGCTCGATATCCATCACCTCCAGCTTGATCGTCTTCCCCTGCACCTCCCGAGACTTGAACGTTTTTGATTTTGCCTGCCGGTCCGTCAGCACATAGATCCGGATCTGATCCAGCGCGGGATAGCTCCCGTGAATCGTCGTCGCCAGCGGATACGCATCGTCAGAAGGATCGATCTTCGACGCCAGTTTCCCCTCCGCGCACATCGACAGAAATCGCAGACACTGCTCCGCAGCCGCCTTCGTTTCTGCATCCGGGACCGGAGTGATCTCCGTGACGTCGCCGTACAGACTGACAAACAGATCCAGCTGCTCCGCATCCTCCGAAACCGCATAGCCGCTCAGCCGCAGCTTCGCGTTCGAAATCCGCTTCGCAAAATGGCAGACTTCCGGCTCAAACGTCATCCCGCTCTCGGCCATGTGCTCCATGACCTTCTCGGAAAACACCGACTCCGGATACGGATATGGCGTCCCCGCCTCCGGCATCCGCTCCGCAATTTCCGCCTGTACTTCGCCCCGGACCTGGTGCAGAAACTCAATCAGTTCCATCGTTCACAGTACTCCCAGTTGTTGCAGCGCCTGGACCAGATCCACATTTCCGTCCGTTACAAGATCCAAGTCGATCTCATAACGGGCCGCTCGGATGGCTGGCGGGACCAAGCCCCGCGTCAATCGTGGAAAGCCGTCGCCGACCGTCAGCACGCGGACTCCGATCAGGGAAAAACGCCGCGTATACCTCTCCGCAAACTCTTCACGATATCCCGCCTGCAGCAGCCGATTGCCGAACTCAATGCTCGCCGCAGCATCTTCAGCCAGCACATCGCGCAGATCGGCGGCAATCTCCGGCAGCGTTCGACCCGTCGGGACCGCACTCAGCCGCACCCCCGCCAGAAACAACGGCTGCACCGCCGCATCATCAAGCTGGTCCAGCGAGCCTATCCAAGCCGGGAACCCCTGAAAGGCCAGAGTGCTCTTCGCCTCAATCGCCCCGGTCCCGAACCGGAAATCCTGCAGCCCGTCTGCCGGACCCTCCCAGGCCGCAACGCAAACATCCGCCAGCACGCCTAGCGCCAGCAGTTGCCCCAGCAGCTCCAGCTCGCCGGCCAGTCCCACCTCGGCCTCCGCCGTCAGCACGCCGTCAGCAGCCCGCCGCATGAACTCCTGCCACGCCCGGATTCTCCCGAGAAATCGCGACAACAGACGGGCTTCATCTGCAGCAGGAGACTCGGCCAGCAGGCTGACGAGGTCCGACGCCATCAGCGCAAACAGCTCCAAACTCCCCGCCCGCTGTCGCCGCAGTCCGAGCCACTCCCCCGGCTCCCCCTCCAGCCATGTCTCCACACGAGAAACTACGAACCCTCTTCCGCGCGGAAGTTGATCAGTTGGAGGTACTCGGACTGAGACAAAGCGAATCAGCAGCGACTCCTCATTTCCCGGAAAATACCGACCAGCCCGTGCTCTGCACGGGCCGCTGCACGCCACGTCAATTGTCCGCCACCCCTCTACAGGTGAAGTGGAATCCAATGCCCGCCAAGCGGCCAACAGTTGATTCTGATCAGTCGGCTGAGCCATATTCCTGTTCCCAAAGCACATTGTTGACTTTGTACTCAACCTTAAGTCCGAGATGATCATCACCAAGCGTGCTGGCGGGAAAGCTGATTCCGAAGGCGACAATGGGAGGCGTGTCTGCCGGAAACGAACCCACTTCTTCATACGCCTTTTCGGGATCAAGAACATAGAGAATGAGAACGCCGCGTTCTGGGTGCGGTGTGATTCCTGGCGCGCCCACCCCACGGACTTGCCGTACCGCGACGCTGCTCGGAGTTTTTGGATCCGATTCATCGACCGGTCTCACTGCATTGCGCTGCCATATGGTCCGAGTCACCGCCAAAGCTGCATTCCACTCTTCTTCGGACAAATCGATCGCTTCGTCCGTCGGATCAAGAAGAACCTTAATTGAGTAGTGCCCTTTGATATCCGGATCACCACTCCGTCTGTTCATCCTGACGGATACGCCGGGACCCACCTCGCGTTTCTCACCGTCGGTGGTCCCCATCAGCGCGATCGTCCATTCCGTCAGTTCGCCAGACCGTGACATCAGCTCAATGAACGCGGAAAGCATCGCACAGTTCACTCGCCGAGCAGCCGGGTGAGTAGTATACTCACTAAGAAATGCGATAACTTTGGAGGCAGCCACATCGGTCCAAAGGTAACTGCCTGCCCACTTCTGCCTGACTTCGCCGCGCTGTCTGCTTGGATCACTCTCAGAAGGCTTTCCGATCGACTCCAGAAGACGCCACAACGCCCGAGCATTCCCTTGCAGCTCCCGTTGTTGGCGAAACAACGCCACAGTTTGGAGACGTTGCCCGCTGAACGATAAATACAAACTCTGCGCCGACCGCATCTTCAACTGCGATGTTATCATCAACACTGGATGTGATTGCACTTTCAGCCCGAACTCTCGCGGAGTCAGCCCGCTGGCCGCCATGAAATTGAACTCTTCACGCAACTCCTCGGCAGCGTCAGCAATATGCCCAAACCATTCAGTTAAATCCTGAGTTGTGTATAGGCGGCAGAGATCTAGATACCCCGGTCGATAACCAAACCACCGTCCCATCTGCATCAGGGTGTCATACATTCGCGATGCCCGCAGAAAATAACTGCAGCACAATCCCTCCAGCGTCAAGCCCCGCGCCAGTTTATCGCCCCCGATCGCGATTACGGTCAATCCGCGATTGCCGCTATTTGCATAGTCGAGAGCGGCCTTTGCAGTCCCGTTGATCAATTGCACATTCACCTCATCGCAAACCGCTCCAAACACGCTGACAACGGCCTCCCAGCTTGGCAGATCGTCTGGAGGATCATCGGCCAGCGACTCACGGAGCACAGCGGTGGTCGGCACGAAGTCCTGCTGCCACAGCGTGTGCAATCGTGACCAGACTTCTTCGGCGTCGATCCCCCGTAGAACTCGCTGCCTGATCTGCCTCACGTGCTCGCTGACCTGCCGATGTACTTCCTGCTGCACATAGGTGAATCGTGTCACGTGAATGAGCATCGAAGAGTGCTCGTCAAGTTGGCCTCTCAGCAAGCGTACGGCACACGCGATGAGAAACGCGTCAATTGCCTCCACCAGCGATGGTGGTAACTCATCGCGTCCTTCGTGGCGCGGCCGGTGACTGACCTTGTGCTTTACCGGCATCCAGACTGGTCGCTCCTCGGCACTCTCCTGGTCCTTCACTCGTCGGACCAATGGCAGTCCGCCTTGTCGACCCTGTGCGGTCGTCAATCCAAACACGCGAGCCGGGCCGACATAATTGGAGGGCGCAGCCAGGTTTACGATGAACGCAGCCGGAAACAGGTCTGGCCCCTCCTCAAACGTTGCTCCCCGCTCGTGAATGAAGATGTTAGCAAATGGCGTCGCAGTGTATCCGACGTAGGCGGATCGCGAGAATGCATTCAATATTCTCCGGATGAGACTATTGATGACCTTCGGCTCATGCTCTTCGTCTGGGTTGCCCTCCTCGTCAAAGGCCTGTCCTCCTGTATCAACTGACGCATGGTCAGCTTCGTCGTCGATTACGAGCAACGGAAGATGCGTCACGATGCGACGGCCCGTGTCCGCTTCAACTACGTTTGCTGCATGGTTTCGAATCCAGTCCAACAAAAGCGTCAGCACGCTCTTGTTCTTCTTAACTACAAACAGCCACGGCCGCTGTTCAGGCGTAATCGCCAAGTGTTTGGCGATCCGTTTGTTGAAGTCCCCCGCATCTGATCGATTGGTTGCGCAGTTTGGACGGATCCCCGCGTCGCGCCCATTACGGCCGGCACCGACATACTCGACTGCGTCAGAGCCAGGCTGCGTCGTCGTTGCAAATCCGAGAAATCCCTCGTCAAGTCGAATTTGGGTCTGCGACCGCAGATTGTTATGAAGCCCAGCCAGCACGACGATGATCTTGTAGCCGGCATCAGCCGCCTTGCAGATCAGTCCCGTATAACTCCCTGTTTTGCCCGACTGAACATGGCCGACAACCAGGCCCCGTCGGTCCCACGCATCCGCCCTTAATGGATCCTCCAGGAATCCTAGGATGGTGTCAGTCGACCGGTCCAATGCATCCACGGCCGTCCACGATAATTTCTCCTCCATCCAGTCTCGATACCGCTGCCAGTACCGCCAATTCTGCTTTCGATCTGCATTCAGCCATGCCACATGTCCGATGGTGCTCGCCATCGTAGTTTCTTTTCCGATCCAAAGGCTGAATCGACGGATGAGTTCATCGGTAACCGCCGTGCGATCTAGATCCGCTCCCCACGACGGCTTCATCTTCAGCACAAGATCGATTTGCTCGGAAATTGCGGCTGCGGTAACTGCCGCCTTCTCGTTGCCGTCAAGCAGGAGTTCCTGAACGAACTTGAGCACGCGATTCTGATTCTCATTCGTGTCGACAGGCGGCATTGGATTATGATCTTTCGGCTAATGGCTCGTCGGGCAGAGCCGCCACCAGTTCAGCGTGACTGTTGAATGGTTCGGTGTGGGCAAGCTGATCTCGGGCTTCCTGAGGCGTCATGCCTCTCCGCAGAACCAGATTGCGGTACAGGACGATCAGTACTGATTGCACAGCCTCCGCGGATTCCCCTCCGAAGCCAGTTCGCGGAGCTTCCTTCGATTCTGTTGTATCAAGCCAGATCCTTTGGACCGGAATTGTCTCTTCGAGGATTCGCAGCATTGCCTTGATTTGCGTGCCTCCATCTGACAAATCATCAAGAACCGCTCGCACTGCCGGATGGTCCCGGTCGATCCGGTATCGGAGTCCACCCGCAAAATGCTCTACCCGCCACGCCTGAGCAACCGGTGGACCGCTCGTCCGCTTGACCATTTGCCCGCGATGAGCGAAGACTCGCCTTGCTCGGTCGCGGGTATCCTCAGCGAGCCTAGTCAGCTGTTCCCGGATCGCAAATGGTGGTCGCGCCGAAGACTTGCGAATGTCGATCTTCCAATCTGAATCCTCAGCATTGGCGAAATCCAATCGAATCCTGGCGAGACGATGGGCCTCCTCCTTTGTCCACGATCGACCTCGTCCCAGTCCCAGCCAGCTTCCGCTTACGAGCAATCGCTCGTTTCGATAAACGTAGAATCCCTGCTGAGCGGTCCAGCCATCAGGACCAGCGGCGACACTGTGCTCGTGGCTCGTAAGGCGGTCATGGTGGGGAAGCACATGACACTGCACTTCCGCCATACCGTTATCGCCCGCAATCCGCTCCACCGGCGAAGACCAGGTCGCCGCGTGATGCGTTAGAAACGGATCCCACGGACGAACGTCGTTGCCGTTGATCGAGATTCGCAATCGGGGCCGGCTCCCTTCGAGAAACCGGTGAAACACCATCGCAAGATGTCCCTCAACCCTGTCAATCAGATCCAAGAAGTCCTGTTCGCGAAATCCTGGGGTAACGACTCGATCGAGACTTTCCCAGACGACGACTGTCCCCCGCTCCCGACTACAAAGAGACGTCAAGTGCTTCTCGGAGCCCTCGGCTGGCCCTTCGAACAACCTCCAGCCGTCATCACCCGAATTCATCAGCAGGTCGAGATCCCATCTCAGGCAGTTGACGGCCCCGCCTTCTCGGCGACTCGCGACGGTCAGCCGGCGACACTGCGAAAACGAAGCCGTCTTCAGGCCGAGACCGAACCGACCGAGATCGTGAGTCGCTCTTTCCTCTAGCGGACTACGCTCTCCAAGTCGCATCGCCCGCTCAAGGCTGCCGTCATCCATGCCCAACCCGTTGTCGAGTACGGTAATTGTGCTCGCTGCGGCCTTCCAGTCGAAGCACAGTTCCACATGGTCGGCCCCTGCCGTGATGCTGTTGTCGATGATGTCCGCAATCGCCGTTGCTGGAGAATATCCCAAGCCGCGGAGGGCTTCGATCATCGCGCCAGCGCGAGGAGGGGCATGCCGAAAAGAACTATTCTTCATCGTCATCTGCCTCCGCCATCGCAAAGTCCGAACCACCATGCGAGCCGTTCGCACTCGCTCTCTCGCTTAGCACGCGAAGTTTCTCAATCGCTCTCGCCTCGATCTGACGCACTCGCTCGCGTGTTAGGCGCAGGATCGTTCCGACCTCTTCGAGCGTCTTGCTGCTCTCATTGTCAAGTCCATATCGCAGCCGCAACACCAATGCGTCTCGATGATGAAGCCTCTGGAGCAACTGCGATACCTTCCACACTTCGTCTTCGCGCATCATCCTTGAATCAGGTGTGTTGTCATTCACCTCAATTACAGAGCCCAGTTCGTTCCACGCTTCATCCGATTCATCCGACTCAGACATCTCACTCAACACTCTAATTGGCCGGATCACAGGAGTTAATGCAAACACTGCATCTGGGGACAATGACAGAAGCGAAGCGAGTTGCGATGGATCCGCTGAGTTCAGACGGTCCGCTGTGCCGTGCGACTGCAGTGCTTCAAAGCGTCTTACAAGGCGACTTTGGTGAGCCGGAAGGCGGATCAGGCGGCCATTCGACTCAATTGCACGAATGATCGCCTGACGAATCCACCACATCGCGTAGGTGGAGAACTTGAAGCCACGGGAGACGTCAAATTTCTGTACGGCTCGCATCAACCCGCGATTGCCTTCCTGCACCAAATCAAGAAGGGGCAGGCCAGAACTGGCATACTTCCGCGCGACGGACGTTGCCAGTTTCAAGTTGGCCTCAATGATTCGGGTGGTGAGCGAGCGCGCTTGGCTCAAGACCTCGGTCAAACTCGCCGCCGCCTTCTGGCCAGAAAGAGAATTCTGAAGGCTGTCGCAGATGGAGCATAGCGCCTGGTCGGTTAGGTTCAGGCCGCGGACGATCGTGTAACGGCCTTCGTACTCTTCGTCGCGCCAGTCGCGAACTGACGTTCGGCACGCAGTGATCGACTTATGCACGTCATCGCGTCGGGAGTCATAGTCCTCGAATGCTGCCGAGCATGTCCTTTGACAGCCGAGTGACGCAATACCATCTCGCAAGTCTGGACATGGCCGCCGCCGCTGCTCGGTCTGCCGCTCATTGGAAGCGGTGTCGCCTAGCACTTTATCGGCCATTCGCAGCAATTCAGTCATCGACGGAAGCGACTGGGCGATGACTGATGCGGCTTCGTCACGCGTCTTCCGTAACTGAGTAAAGATGCGGACTTCATCGGCATGAGACAATCGAGTGTGCACTTGAGTGTCGCGATAGTAAATCCACAACGGATCGGAATATGGATTGGTTAGAAACGCCAGAAAGCCGACGGCAGTGTCGATCCGGCGACTGCTTTCATAAGCGACCGCTTTAAGGTGTTCCGATGCGTTCCATCTCCAATAGTCGTCTTCCTCAACGTCGATGCCCAGATCTTCGAGGACAATTCTCAGCTGGGCTTCGTACTCGTCGTCGACTTCGCCTTCGCTCCTGCGCGCGGTTTCCGATATCTGCCAAGCTGGAATGGAGTTTCGGCGAAGAGCGGCCCTGAACAGTTGGCGTGCGGCACGACGATCACCCTTCGTCAGGTGTGTCGCGCGGGACTGCTTTCGCACGACCGCCGGAAGGTCTATTCTGACCTCGGACCAGTCTTCATCCTTGTCGACTGGAGAGTGTTCAGCGATGATCCGCTGAAGCGACACGGCACTCTCAAGGACGGCGTCGTCTGAATCGGGCGGAACGGACGCCTCCTCGGGCTCCCACTCAGCAGGAAGTTGAGTTTCGATCAGCGATTCGACATCTTCGCGATCGGGATTCAGTTCTGGAATACTTGCATCCGCAGCAGGAACGCTGAGATTGCGTAAACGGAGGTCTTCGTGTTCGCGAAGCAGGCCGACGATTTCGGAGTGTCCAGACTGCGCTGCAAGCTCGATCGCATCTGCGCCGTCAGGTCCACGAGCGTTTGAATCAGCCCCGGCCTGTAGAAGCAGCCTGCAGATCTCCAAGTGGCCCTTTGCGGAAGCCAATTTCAGCATGCTACGTCCGGTGGCATCGGTGGCATTGCAGTCACCTCCTGTCTTCAAGTAATGCCGGACAGCTGCTACAACTCCAGTTGTCAGCGCGAGCTTCACAAGGCCAGGAATGCGAGTTCCATTCAGCATCGAGCGATCTCAGTGGACGACCGTGGCGTCGTCATCTGCAGTAGAGTCATCCTTGGCGGAATCTGAGCATCCGTCGAACTTCGCTTGCAGTGGCTTCTGGCCACGACTCCCAGCTTCATGCATGCAATTGCGTTAAAAAGCGTTCGAGGCGACGAGCGAGCTTATCCGGCTTTTGCATCTCACACTCCCAGACAATCAGTACCCGCCATCCCAATGCTTTCAGTTGCTTCGTGACCTCCCGATCTCGGGCGACGTTTCGGTCGAACTTAGCCTGCCAGAATTCAGTCCGAGACTTCGGCGTGTAAGTAAAGGGACATGCCTGATGGCGATGCCAGAAACAGCCGTGAACGAAGACTACAGTCCGGTATCGAGGCAGCACGATATCCGGAGAACCCGGCAGATCCTTGCGGTGCAGCCGGAACCTGTAGCCGAGCCGATGCAGGAGTGAGCGAACAATTAGTTCCGGCTTTGTATCGCCGCTTCGAATACGGGACATGTTCCAGCTGCGATGCTGCTTGGAGATTCGGTCAACCATTATCCTGCCCAGCCTGAGTCGATCAGGAGCTTCCAAACGCATTCGGCGATTTGTACTGCCAGCAGCGGTGGCACAGCGTTGCCGACTTGGACGTATTGATGCGTACGTGGGCCGCAAAAGAAATAGTTATCCGGGAATGTCTGTAATCGGGCGGCTTCGCGTACAGTCAGACTCCGGCACTGTGACGGATCGAAATGAATGAAATAATGCCCGTCTTTTGAAATGTGTGATGTAATCGTCGTCGACGGGCGGTCGGCGAGCTGGACCCGGAACCTGTCATCAAAATCACCGGTCTCCGCATTGAGGTGCTTCGGTAGCAGATCCCGTGGAAACTGATTCAAACGAGGCGATTCCCCGTGGACTGCCGCGTACGCCGCCGCATACAAGTACCGTCCCAAGTCTCGATCCAGATGCAATCGACTCTCGTGATTGCACACGCCACCAAGGCGGCTATCCATCAGCCAGCGCCCCAGGCGGTCGCGCCGTGAAAGATCCGGCTTACATTCAATAAACGGTCCGCCACGTTCGAGGACTGACGGAGTCATGTATCGCACGGTTGCTTCAACTCTCTCGGCGACCTCGGCGTCCTCGCCGTTCGAAAGTTTCCGTAGCCAGCGGCGAGTTTCTGGACCGGTCTCCGGCAACGTCTGATCGCGAATCGTGGCAATCCACCGCTCAGCCGTATCTTGGACCGCGGCAAAGCCATTTGCTGATTCGGTCCGCGATACGCCGCTGCGCAGACGGGGCATGTGGCCAATCACCTCGGCCACCGTCGGTGCCTTTGACGGCTGCAGACGAGGTAGAGCAATATCCCCCAGGTCTTCACGGATTCCCACCAGAATCACGCGGTGGCGCTGCTGCGGAATTCCGTAACGTTCGCACTCGACGATGAAGTCTCTTGGCTCAAGCCCGATGTCGATCAGCGCCGACCGGGACGCTACGATTGGCTCAATCCGGTACCGATACCGCGGATCATTGCGGTCCGAAAGCCCCATCGCGGCCCGTGGTCGCTCAAGATCCCGGAGAATCCGCTCGAAAACCGGCTGACCATCGAGTTTCGCCGAAAGCATGCCCTTGACGTTCTCCATCACGAACACAGCCGGCCAGTGCTCGGCAATAATTCGCAAGTACTGCCGGTACAGCGATGACCGATGGTCGTCTTCAATCCGATAATTGACCTTTCCCAGGTTCCGCGAACGCCCCACCACCGAATATGCCTGGCAGGGCGGGCCGCCGATCAATACCCAACGGTTGCCAGCCCCGTCGACGGCCCTGGCAATCTTTTGGGACAGTTCCGCATGCCCGGCGTCCGAAGCGCCCAGTTCGGCGCGGATCGCCTCTTCGCCGGCGTGCTCCCATTTCGCAAACCACTCAGCCGAAGTTTCGCGGAGACGATCGGGAAATTCGGCGAGCGGGAACGTCCCGCGGAGCAGATCGTAATACAAGTCGGGCGCGCTTCCCGACGGGAACTGGCGGAAGAAGCTACGGAGCCGCAGTGTCTGGTGGGCCGAAGCGTCCTTCTCAATCGACAATCCGATTCGGAACGGATGACATCCTGCTGCGGGTGGTGTGAACGCACTGAACCCCTCGCCCAGCCCTCCTGGCCCGGCGAAGAGATCGATCACGGGAATCCACGAAGCCTGGGTCATTCCGTTCCGTCCAAGGTGAGCCATTCACCGTGCATGAGCGATTACCAGCAATGTCCAAGGGGGCTGCAACAATTCACCCGGCGTTGATAATGTCGCAATAGGTGTCCTGGAAACAACTTGCGGCATGATCGGCCGAAGTCTTGGGCAAAGCAAAGCACTGCAATGCCGTGCAAGAACACTTAAGGCAGCACCATGACTGAACACAGTAGCTGACGGGACAGAGAACCCGCAACGGTTGCAGGTTGGTTGATGGGTTGATGGAAATCACTTGGTCGAACGGCGCGATTGTGCTGGATCTCCGGATCTTCCGAAGAAGCGAGGAGACCGCGATTGTTCGTAATCATTCAGTGTCCCCCGCAGAAATTCTGCCGATTCACCTCGCAAGAACGGCGGATCCAGGATCTCCGCGTGCAGGCCGAAGCTGAGACTCCACCCCAGAGTCTCTTCGAAAGCCGTCAGGCGGAACTCGACATCTGTGCTGCCGTCACTCCGTTTTGTCAGCAACTCGGGGGGACAGTGTCTCTTCCAGAATTCGGACGAGGCTACGAGCCCTCGAAATCCGCCTTCGAACGGTTCTTCGGGTTCCGGAGCAGGAGGAACGTCACGACGGGCGACGCCACGCTGCGTGCGCTGACTTTGCTAGCGAACCGGCGAGGTCTTTGGCCTCAGCGGACGGCAGACTTCGCGAGGGTAAGGGGAGCAGAAACTGCGAACACCATTCACGAGCAAGGAACACGACGATGGCGAAGACGAAGCAGCAACCGGTCCACGAAATCCGACTTGGAGCCGTCAAGGCGACGATCTGGGAGAACCAGACGACCGTTGGCACCCGTCACAACGTGACGGTCAGCCGGATCTACAAGGACGGCGAAGAGTGGAAGCAGACGGAATCTTTCGGCCGCGATGACCTGCAACTGCTGGCCAAGGTGATCGATCAGGCTCACACCTGGATTCATCTGCAGGGAGCGTAACGCACAACCGTTGAAGGAGGATTTCACGATCGGTGTGACCCACCCGTGGCGGAGGACGATGCCACTCTGTTCGACGGTCCTTTCTGGCGGAGCAGAACGTGGCGGTTTCGGACAAAGCCTTCAACGCGATTGTCGAGCGATGCCGGTTAGCCCTGCAGCTCAAGTACGAGCACGGGAATGAGTCTCAGGAGAGGCCGTTGCTGGACGCGGAACTGCGGCTGATCCAGCGGCGGGGATTCCAGGAAGCCCTCGGGGAGATCGTCGAATTCGCGGATCAACTCCTTGACCACGGGACCACTCTTCACGCCATCGGGGCGGGTGGCTCGTCGGTCATTCTGTTTCTACTCGGATTTTCGGATGTCGATCCTGTCCGCTACCGGACCCATTTCCAGCGACTCTGGTGCACATCAAACGGCGAACCACCGACGGTGCAATTCGTCGTGCTGCCAGCGGATGGCAATCCGTGGGAGGACATCCCTCGACCTCCCTGCGTCACGGTTCATTCCATGACAGCCTTGGAGGCGATCCCCGCACTCGTCTGTCGGCAACTCCCCGATGTCCCGGTTCGCATGGCTGAGAAAGCGGTCTTTGCCGCGATCCAATCGGGCGATACAGACGGAATCTTTCAGCTCGAAACCGAGCCGGTTCGATCCCGACTCTCCAAAATGCGACCGTCGAGCATCCAAGACCTGGCAACGTTGACGGTCGTGGAGCAGATCCGTCTCTGTCATCCTGAGATTGCCGAGACTTTCAACGTGGAGCATGAGCAAGAATTACCGCTGCCGATTGTGTTCCAGGAAACCATCATGGAACGGCTCCACCGGCAGGGACGGGTTCCGTGGGATGAGACCTATCGCTTCGTCCAAGCGGCAGTGAAGGGGACGGCGGGCCACGTCAATGCCATGAAGGCTGAGTTCGACCTGCAAGTCGACCAGGATCACGCCGCTGAGGACGAAGGGCTGCTGAACCAGTTGACTGAGGCGAGTCAATGGGCGGTCTGCCGGGCTCACCATGTGGCGAATGCCATTACCAGCTACCGAGCGGCCTACTATCGGACGTTTCATCGGCAAGCCTTCGAAAACGCCCTGCAACGAGTCTCTGACTGGGATCGAGCACACTGATGGCGAAGCGGCTGAAGAAGTCCTCTGCGACCAGTTCCACTGACCCGAAGCCGGGCAAGCAGGATCGTCCGGACCGAGATCGACGAGTTCGCCAGGCGGATCGGCTGGCTCGGATCCTGCGAGTCCTCGAACTGATTCAAAGTCGAGGACGCTGGACCACGAAGGCGATTGCGGAAGAAATTCAGTGTTCGGAACGGACCGTTTATCGTGACCTGGACGTCCTCAAGTTCGCAGGGATTCCGTATTTCCGCGAAGGCGACCAGCAGTTCGTTCGAGTCCGTTCTGATTTCCGGTTCCCGGTGATGTCATTGACCGAAGACGAAGTTCTGGGACTTTCCCTGGCGACGGTGCTGTCGAAAGCCCCCGGTCTGGACGTCACTCCCGGAGCCGGTCCGACCACTCGGAAACTGGCGGCGGTCTCCCGAGAAGAGACCCAGGAACTCATCGACGACGCGATGCGACTCGTTTCCGTCCTGGACCTGAAACTCGCCGACCACAGCCGGCATCATGAAGTCATCAAGACGATTCAGTCGGCACTGCTGCGGGGCTGTCAGATCTCCGGACAGTACGAAAGTCCGTACGAGCCGGCCCCCATCAAGCTCAAGCTGCATCCCTACCGCCTCTGTCTGATCAAGAACGCCTGGTACGTCATCGGACGCCAGGCCGAGGACGCGGCACCGAAGACATTCCGAGTGGCTCGCTTCAAGGCCCTGCGTGCGGTCGCGGAACCTGCGGACGTACCGGACGATTTCGATCTGCGGGACTACTTCGGCAATGCCTGGGCGGTGTACCGAGGGGATCGCTCTTACGACGTCGAGCTCTGGTTCCCCAAAGCTTCCGCTCCACTCGTGATCGAGACTATCTGGCATCACACGCAACGGGTAACGCGACAGAAGGATGGCAGTGTGATCCTGCGGTTCCAGATCGACGGTCTGAGCGAAATCCTGCATTGGCTGCTCTCGTGGGCGGGCCGGGTGCGGGTGCAGCAACCGGCCGAACTGAAGGAACTGTTCGTCAAAGCCTTGAAAGACGCGATGGCCCTGCAGGCAGCGGCTGATCAGGTCTGACCCGCCCCGGTCAGGTCCTTCGGGTATCAGGGGAAGAGACGTCGGACGGTGGTGATCGCACGCAGATCACGGTCCGGCGTTTGCAACCCGGATCTGGAGGACGACCGTTGAAGACGTCGCAATGCTGGAGTGTTCTGGTGGTGATCGGGATGATCGGGTGTTCGGCCCATACAGTCGGTACCGAGGCCGCTGCCCGAAAGTTCTTTGATGTCGAATTCCAGAAGTGGATGGCCGGCGAGAAGAATTCCGTCTCGACCATGGTCTCCCGCATCAGTATGCACCAGGAACCGATCAGCTACGAGATTCGCAGCGTCGTCCCGGACGAACCCGATTTTCTGGCGTACGACAAGGCCCACGAGCTGCCCAAGGACTGGAGAACCTGGCCAGCCTTCAAGCTGAACGTCGCCATCGAGTGGAAGTCCCAGGCCGGGACGCCGCTCACGAACGTCACGACCTATACCCTGACCTGGAACGCCGACGAGAAGCGGTGGTACGTCATGGAACGCTTCTGAATGACCCAGCTCACCGATTCCGGTCTGTCGGCTCGAAATGACCGCAGCCACCGGAAATCTTCGGTGGCTGACCCTGACTGACCCGCCCTTGTCGCACAGAGCGGGTATTTCTGGTGGAGACTGGCTCCCGGAGAGACGCAATCCCCGCGAGGGGGAGGCGAGTCGGAACAATCCCGTTGGCTGCCGGCCGTGAATCCTCGTGATTCGCCAAGCCGGTCGGACCAGCACACCAGGGGTGATCGACCGACACACCGCCATGAACAACCCAAGGCTCTCCGGGAGCCGGTTCTTTCAAACATCAAGCCAGATGGCCACCGCCGACAATGGAGAGGTTCATGCCGCGACGGAGGCTCTGGCCGTCAGTCCTGTATCACTTCGACCACCGGACGCTGAAGCGAATCCAACGGACTCCAGATCTGGGCTTCCATGTGGGAATCTGGTGGCACGACGCCGAGCGATTGGTGGCGTTCCTGCAATCGATTGCTGAGATCAAAACCGCCGGACACCTCATCGACTCGGATCTCTCCCACGACTCCGCCTGGGAAACGGTCCGTCGCGAATTGTCCTGTGCAGAGGCCACCGAATACTTCGACATTCCCCGCGGTCGCATCCTGTGGGACATCGTCCATCAAGCCGGCATCATCTATCACGGGAACTCGACACCGGCCGAAGTCTTTGACGAACTGGCCCGCCTTTATCGGCTCCCTCGCTGGCGAGCCCGGTTGGACGAGCACTACCTGACCGGCGAGGCACTGGAAGAATTCTACCGGCTGGACTGAAGGCCAGCCCAAATTCGGCACTGCAGGCAACCCTTCTTCATCACAGGACGTTCAATCGCCATGAGCTACCGCCCCAAGGTCTACACGATCGGCCACGTTCTGGGAATGACTGGAATGGTGGCCGCAACGACTGCAGTCATTTACGTGTCTCGGCACAGGAACCCGGATCTGGTGTGGTTCATCGAGAATGTCGGCCTCTATATCGGCATCGTCTGCACGGTCCTCACGTTCCTGTTCGGTCTTTCGATCCTCGGAACCCGCTGTTACGACGAGGAGACCAACCGGCAACTCGAAGCCGAACACGACCGAGCCGTGTTCGAGTGGAACAGCAAGAGCCCGGAAGAACGGGCCATCATCACGGCAGCCCGGCAAAACGAATTGCTGCAGCTCACACAAATCTTGCAAAACGACAGGATCGCCCGCAATCAGGAGGCGTCGAACCGAAATCGTCCAGGCTGACAACGGACGATGGTCCGGCGACGAAGCTTCAATCCTCGGATCTCCCGCAACCTCTCGGCGATCTGACTCAAACCTCGCTTTTCAGCTCCAGCAAGCAGAACAATCCCAGCATGCAAATCACGATTCACCGGGGAACTCACGAGATCGGTGGCAATTGCATCGAGATCGCCACGGATCGAACTCGAATCATCCTCGACATCGGGATGCCGCTGTTCAACGAGGACCGGGAGCCCCACGATTCGGCCCAGCTTCGGCGACACTCTGCAGAGGAACTCCGCCGACTCGGGATTCTGCCCCAGGTGCCAGGGCTATTTGAGGACGGCCCGGCTCCGGATGCCATTCTCCTCTCCCACGCTCACGAGGATCACACCGGACTGATCCGACACTCTCGAAATGAAATCCCGATTTATGCTGGAGTGGGGACGAGCAAGATGATGCTGGCCGGAGCGAAGTTCGCCGGGCAACCAACGCTGGCGAGAGACCGACATCGGGAACTTCCTGCCGGGCAGACCGTTCAGATCGGGGACTTCGCGGTCACCGTGTTCTCCGTCGACCACTCCATCTACGGGGCTCAGGCATTCCTGATCGAAGCCGAGGGCAAGTCCGTCCTCTACTCAGGAGACCTGCGGCTCCACGGCCGCAAGCCAGGGATGCACCGGTCGCTCATTGAAGCCGTCAAAGACCGGGCCATCGACGTCCTCCTGATGGAGGGGACGCATATCAGTCATCCCGACCATCGGGGACCGAACGAGTACGAACTCGAAGACGAGATCACGGAGCAGGTCCGGTCGGCTCTTGGGCTGGTCCTGGCGTCATTCTCACCCCAGCACGTCGACCGGCTAGTTGGCTTCTACCGTGCGACGATCAAAGCCGGCCGAACCTTCGTCGCCGACGCCTACACCGCCTTCGTGATGCACCTGCTCGCCTCAGAGAGTTCCATCCCGAGGCCGGAGTCGGCCGAGAATGTGAAGGTCTTCTTCCCGAAGTTCTTTCTGGAGACTTTCGAGAAGAAACGACTCGAAGGATTTTTCACTTTGATGTCCCCGGCCCGGATTGGGGTGGAGGAAATCCGCTCGAATCCGTCCCGATACGTGATGCTTTTTCGCCCCAGCATGCTGGAGGGCGACTTCGGCGGAACCCTTCCGCCGCGCACGCGATGCCTCTACTCTCGCTGGACGGGTTACCTCGACCGCCCGGACTGGCAGCCCGTGAAAGACGCTCTGACGAAATCCGAAGGCGACCTGATCGAGGTCCACACCAGCGGCCACATCTTCCACGGCGATATCATCGACCTCGTTGGTCAGCTCAGCGCGAAGCTTGTGGTTCCGATTCACACGTTTGAACCCGAGAAGTTCCAGGCGTTTCTATCGACAGTGAAACTTCTCGCAGATGGGGAAACGATGTCGCTCTGATCGACGGCATAGCGGTTGGACTCCGGGCAGCCCGAACTGAGTCGACTGTCACGTGGCAATTGTGTCGCCGTGGGCGAAAGCTACGCTAAAAGCCCCAAGGCCGGTTGAAGACATCGAATTCTCCAAGGCAGCGATCCGGCGAACGATTCGTGAAACACTGCTATCCACCGCCAAGAGTGCGGCCGAGATTCTGCTGGTGAGTTCCAGAAACTCCTGTCTGAGGGGGTCCTTGGGATATCGCAGCAGAATGAGGTAGATGTCGATTGCAGATTCCGACTCGCTCTCGACAAATCGATCGGGATAGGTCTTCCGAAGTCGAGCTCGTTGCGCTGGGGTTGAAAGTTCCACAGCGTACATCAGGCTCTGGATCAACCCGAGGAACGGATTGACGTCCGTATCGGCTTTGATCTCGCCAACAATGGGTGTCTGATCGTCGACGTTGCTGAGCAGAAGGTCCATGCCGCCTGCCCCGGAGTCCTGGCCGGAGACGCCATCCTCGAATTCAGATTCCGTCGTTCGTATTGGACTAATCTCGTAGTCGACGTAGCGAAACGCGAACTTGCAGGCTGAATCCACATCGCCAACTCGTCCCTCGTTTTCGACGAGCTGTCTGACGAGTCTGTTCGCGAGCTTGTCGCTGCGAAGCATACGATCGGACGGGATGTCCATCTCGCGATTGTGAAATCCTTGGCCGCGGTTGTCGTAAAGGGCAAAGTGACGTTGGCTCTCATCGACGATCCTTGCCAACTGCGTCGGGCGCCGGCACATTTCCCGGGCGACTGCGAGGTGGAATTCCTCCTTCGGAAACGCACGGAGCAGCCTGTACAGATGCCGGAGCGCCGTAACGGGAATCAGACGCCGCAGGGAATGGGAGTGTCGCATTCCCCGATCATCGCTCCGAGCCGTGCCAACTGTGGGGCACTCCAGCATGCGGTCGTTCCACGGCTGGCTAGCCGATCGACCCTGCGGCGACAGTGGGACAATTCAATGACCCAGTGATGGCAGCGACATGACCTATCGTCTCAGTCTCCGATTTCCTTCGAAATGCGGACCGCACGGACGAGGCATGGCCAAGAAGCAATCACGAACCGACGCCGAACGACGAGTTCGTCAATGCGAACGCTTGGGCCGCCTGCTGCGGACACTTCAATTGATCATGGGCAAAGGTCGGTGGGATGCCGATGGACTTGCTCAGGAGCTTGAATGCTCCCGCCGTACCGTCTATCGACTGCTTCAGACACTCTCAATGGCCGGAGTTCCGTGGTTCTTCGACGACAAGATCAGAGCGTACCGGGTCCGACCGGGATTCCGATTCCCGGAGCTGGATCGACAGTCAAAGGCTGACGCATCTGTCGACATCGCAACTCTCAAGCCCGCAATCGCGCAGCTGATCGTTGACGCAGAAGACTTCCTGGGTTCACTTCGAACCTTTCAAGAGCAATTGCAGTCAGTCCGGCCCGATCTCCCTGGTAAATGATCAACGGCCGATGCCGTTGCGGAGGTTGTCATCCCACGCGAGAGACGACGTTTATCGCCCGTGCTTCATCACGTTCCGCGTAGACTTGGGTGACCGCTACGCCCCGATGCCCCAGAATCAGGCTGGCGACGTCCAGGCCGAAATCACGACGAATGTTTGTCGCGGCGGAATGGCGAAGCTGGTTGGCGTGCCAGTGAGGAATCTCCGCCTTTTCACAGGCACGGGAAATCGCCCGGTTGTACGAGCGAACTTCGTAACAGTCTCCCGGCATCTTCTTCGGCGTCGACTTCCGTTTTCGTCGGGCCTGACTGGGCTGAATTTTCGTCTTGCGACCATCCCGCCGCTCTCGACTCCGTTCCTCCAATTCATCCTTGGGCGAGAAAAGGAAGGCCGTCGGATCATCCTTGAGCCATCCCTGCAGGATTTCCTGAGCCTTCGGACCGAGGTAGATTTTTCGTTCGTGACCGTGATGTTCGGTCTTGTGAGTCTCTGGACGGTAGACCCAGACTTCCCCGGATTGGTCGATGTCGCCGGACCGCATGTTACAGACCTCCCCTGGTCGCATCCCTGTCGTTCTCTGAAGTTCGATCATGGCCCAGATTTGGCGGGGAAGGTGAGGCTTGAGGGCATCGACATGAGCATCAAGGACGGGTTTGACGGGTTTTGACTCACGGGCGGTTGACCGACCGCGACTCAGCCCGCGCACCTGGCTCAGGGCATGGTGCGTCATCGCGTCCACGTGCTCGTTCTCGACGCCCCACTTGAACATCCGGACGATTCGTCCCATCCGCTTGTTAATCTCGCTGCGGCAGAGATCCGATTTGATCATTTCCTCGCGGACGGTCTTCAGGGCGAGTGGTCCGAACGCGGAGATCGCCGTCGGACCATACAGACGACGCAGTGGCTTGAGCGAATACCTGATCGAGTCGTACTCGCCGGTCGGCTTTCCGTTCTTCCGGTAATAGCCATCAGCGAAGTGGAGATAGGCCAGGATCAGTTCGCTGACGGTCATCTGGCCGACCGGGCGATGAACGACGCGCGGCGGTGCCTGTCGCCCGTTAACCATCCACTCGCCGAGGAGACGATCGTACTCATCGCGGCTCTCTTGAGAGCCATACTTTCCGAGGTAGTAATCGCTGCCGTTGAAGCGGACAACAGCCTGTCCAGACGGACGGTGCCGACGGTACTTGGGAATGCGGGCCGAGGGAGAAGAAGCGGGCATGGAACAGCTCTCCGGTTACCGAAAAGTGGTAATTACCACTTTTCGGGCCATTCGAGCCGCTCCGCCACAGCGTGGCGAGTGAGCGTAACTCACGCTCTCGGCAAGAGTTAGGACAGTGGACAGGGGCGGGGTCGAACCGCCGACACCAGGATTTTCAGTCCTGTGCTCTACCAGCTGAGCTACCTGTCCATCCGCGCGACCAGGCCATGCCGGGCCGCGGGGAGAGAGAAAGAATACACATTTTGCAGGGGGCGTCAATCGGCCGGGGCAGTTCGGTCGTCCGTCTGGAGGCCAAAGGGGCGCTGCAGGTTCGGTCGTGACGACCTTTCCAGCGGCGTCAGTAAGCCCATCTTCCGCCGTTTCAAGCGGTTGCGGCCGGGGGCGGGGAGTGCCACAATATCGGGAATTGCCGATCTGGCCGGCAGACGCAGCGACCGAACCTGCACGCCGGTCCGCAGAAACCGCATCCGCGACCACCAGGACGAAGGCCTCTCATGGAACGCTTGCAGAATGTTCTCGTCGGAGTGGACCTGCATCAGGGGGACCTCCTGGTTTCGGATGACTTCAGTCCTACGACGGTCGCCGCGATCGACCAGGCGTGCGAGCTGGCGAGCTACAACAAGGCCGATCTGACTCTCTGCGCCGTCCTCGAGATTTCCGAGCAGGCGTTGCACCTGATCGAGATCGACCACCTCAATGTCAAGAAGACCGTCGAAGACAATGCCGCCGAGGCGCTGCAACGGCTCGTGGCCATTGTCAAAGAGCGGGGGCTCAACGCCCGGACGGTGATCCGGATCGGTCGGAGCTGGGAAGAGCTGACCCGTGAGGCGATCGAAGGGGCGCACGACTGCGTCGTGGTCGGAACCCGCGAACGGGGCAAGGCCTCGCGAATGCTGTTCGGCAGCACGGCTCAGAAACTGATCCGATTCTGTCCCTGTCCGGTCTGGATCGTCAAACCCGCCGAGGTCCGCGAGATTCGCGAAGTGCTCGTGGCGAGCGATCTGAGCGAGGCGGCACAGTCGGCGGTGCAGACGGCGGTTCGCGTGGCAGGGGCCTTGAACGCCAAGCTGTTCCTCGTTCACTCCCTGGAGTTCCCGTTCGAAACGTATCTGCGGACGGCGGGCGTTTCGGAAGAAGAAGTCGTCAAGTACCGGGCGACGCTGCACAAGGAGGCCAACGAGAAGCTGCAGGCGCAGATTGCGGCGACCGATGCCCGGACGCTGACGCAGGGCGTGCAGATTCACGTGCTCGAAGGGACGCCCGACGACGCCATTCCCGATTTCGTCGACAAGCACGAAGTGGACGTGGTGGTGATCGGGACCCAGGGTCGCAGCGGAATCTCGGGCGTGCTGCTGGGGAATACGGCCGAACGGCTGCTGCCGCACCTGCACGCTTCGCTGGTCGCGGTGAAGCCGGCGGGCTATGTCAGCCCGTACGAGCGCAAGGAATAGCTGTAATTCAGCACTGGCGACGAGGGGATGCCGATGACCACGCCGCCCCGCGACGAGATCTATCTGGACCATCACGCCACGACGCCGGTCGACCCGGCGGTGCTGGACGCGATGTGGCCATTCTTTGCCGAGCATGTCGGCAACGCGGCCAGCGAGCAGCATGCGAGCGGTCGGTTCGTGGCGGAAGCTGTGGAGGTCGCCCGGCGGCAGGTGGCGGAGCTGGTCGACGCCGACCCGCGGAGCGTGGTGTTCACCAGCGGGGCGACCGAGGCGAATAACCTGGCGCTCAAGGGGCTGCTGGCGACGGCGCCGGCGGAGGGGCACGTGGTCGTCTCGGCGATCGAGCACCGGTCGGTGCTGGATGTCGTTCATCGTCTGAAGCGGCGCAGGAGGCCGGTGACCGTCATTCCTGTGGAGGGGACCGGGCGGGTCGATGTTGCGGCGCTCGAACGGAGCCTGACGCCGGAGACGGTGCTGGTTTCGGTGATGGCGGCGAGCAATGAAATCGGAACGCTGCAACCGGTCGGGGAGATTGCGGCGATCTGCCGTGCACGGGGGATTGCGTTTCATACCGACGCCGTCCAGGTGTGCGGGCGGGTTCTCTTCAGCGTGCGCGAGACGGGTGCGGACCTGGTGAGCCTGTCGGCGCACAAGCTGTATGGCCCGCAGGGAATCGGGGCGCTGATTGTCCGGCGCGGTTCGCCGCGACTGGCGCTCGAACCGCTGCTGGAGGGGGGCGGGCACGAGAACCGATTGCGAAGCGGCACGTTGCCGGTGGCGTTGATCGTTGGCTTCGGAGCGGCCTGCGCCCGGGCGCGCGACCTGCTCGATGAAGAAATTCCGCGGCTGACGGCGTTGCGCGAACGGCTCTGGCAGCGGCTTCACCGGGAGCTGCCCGGACTCGTGCTGCATGGGGACAGGGAGCAGCGGCTGCCGGGGAATCTGAACGTCGGCATTCCCGGCGTCGATGGCGACGCGCTGCTGGCGGGTCTGAAGGGTCTGGCGGTCAGTTCGGGGGCGGCCTGCAGTTCGGCGGAGCCGGAGCCGAGTCACGTGCTGCGGGCGCTGGGGGTTTCGGATACGCTGGCGCGGGCCAGTCTGCGGTTTGGGCTCGGCCGGTTTACGACCGCCGAGGAGATCGACCGGGCTGCCGAGATTGTGATCGCGACCGTGGAGCGGCTGCGCGGCCCTGAATTCATTCGCACACCCTCCGCTGCCGAGGTCCGCCCATGATCTGGGATCTGCACTGTCACCTGTCGGGAGTCGATGGCCGGACTGTCGACGAGCGGATTGCCCAGCTCATGGAGATCGCCGATCGAATGGGGGTCGATCGCCTCGTCTTCTCGATGGGCTGGCCGTGGTCGCAGGATCCCGGACCCGACGACTTCCGCAAGCAGAACGATCAGGTGATTCAGGCCCTCAGCCATTGGCAGCATCGGGCGGTGGGCCTGGCGTATCTCAATCCGAAACATGCGGAGGAATCGCTGGCGGAGCTGGACCGCGTCGTGCGCGACGGACCGCTCGTCGGCGTGAAGCTGTGGGTGGCTGAGCGGTGCAGCGCGGAGTCGCTGGATGCGATCATCCGCAAGGCGGCGGGCCTCAAGGCCCTGATCTTTCAGCACACGTGGTACAAGACCGGGGGCAATTATCCGGGGGAGTCGACGCCGGATGATCTGGCGTTGCTGGCGAAGCGGCACCCGGACGTCCCGTTGATCTGCGGTCACTCCGGCGGCAACTGGGAGCGGGGGATCCGGGCGATCCGGGATTGCCCGAATGTCTACGTTGAGACGGCCGGATTCGATCCGACGGCGGGGATGGTGGAGCTGGCGGTCCGCGAGCTGGGAGATGAGCGGGTGCTGTATGGCAGCGACATCGGCGGGCGGAGCTTTGCCTCGCAACTGGCGAAGGTGACCGGCGCGGAGATTACCGAGCCGGCGCGACGGCGGATTCTGGGGGAGAACCTGCGGAACCTGCTCAAGCCGATCCTCACGGCGAAAGGGATGCGGCTGTGATCGACGTGAACGTCCACCTGTCGCGCTGGCCGTTCCGTCGGCTGCCGCTCGACGACACGGCGAAGCTGGTGCAGCGACTGAAGTCGCTGGGGGTGACGAGCGCGTGGGCGGGGAGTTACGACGCGATCCTGCATCGCGAACCTTCCTCGGTCAACGCCCGGCTGGCGGAAGACTGCACCGCGCACGGCGACGGGTTGCTGGAGCCGGTGGGCTCGCTGCACCTGGGAATGCCGGGGTGGGAGGAGGATCTGCGCCGGTGTCGCGAACAGCACAAGATGCGGATTGTGAGACTCTACCCGAACTATCACGGCTATACGCTCGACGCGCCGGCTGTTGGCGAACTGCTGTCTCGGGCGATCGAGCGGAAGCTGGTCGTGCAGATTGTCGCCAAACTGGAGGACGAGCGGACGCAGCATCCGCTGGTGACGGTTCCGCCGGTGGAACTGGAGCCGCTGAAGGACTGGTTGACGAAGCGGCCGCTGGCTCGCGTGGTGCTGCTGAATGCGCTGGGGCTGGTGCGTGGCGAGGCGCTGTCGAAATGGGCCGCCGCGGGACAGGTGTGGTTTGAGACGGCGATGCTCGAAGGGGTCGCCGGGATCGGCGTGGCGCTCAAGCATCTGCCGGCGGACCGGCTGCTGGTGGGTACTCACGCTCCATTCTTCGCACCGGAGGCCGGTCCGCTGAAGTTGAAGGAATCGGACCTCGGCGAGGCGCTGCGGAGGCAGATTGCCGAAGACAATGCGGTCAAGGTGCTCGACTGGTCGTAGGGTCCGCGGTGCGGACCACTTCTGTATGATACGACAAACTTCGAATTGGTCTGCACTTCGGACCCTGCCTCACGGTGTTTCCTCCGTGACGGATTCGGTGGTTGTCGGCAGCTCGAAGCAGGCCATTTCTTCGCCGTTGCGGACGAACAGTCGTCCGTAGGCGATGACCGGGTGGTTCCAGGTCTTGCCGGTGAGGGCGGGGATCCGGCCCAGTTCGACATGCTTCTTGGGCTGGGCTTCGACGAGGGCCACTTCGCCGGTCTCGGTCAGCACGAGCAGCAGATTCTGGTCGGCGAGCAGCAGAACCTGGCCGTTGCCATACCCGCGGGCCCGCCAGCGGATTTTCTGCTCGGCGAGGTCGAAACAGAGAAAAATCGGGCCGTCAAAGCCGTAGATCTGGTCGCCGACCACGACAAAGTCGTTGAAGTAGGGCTTGAACTGCTTGCTGGTCCAGACTTCTTCGATCGGCCATTCATCACCCGCTTGAGTGACGTGAATCATCCGGGTGCCGACGCCCATCCCGGTGCCGATCAGGATGTCCGTGTCGTTCAGGACGGCGGGCTGGACGATGCGCGCAACGCCTTCCGTCGGCCATTTGTGGACCCAGAGGAGTGTCCCGGATTCCGGCTCCAGCGACGTCAGGCCGGCGTCAGTCGTCATGAGGATCTGATCGACCCCTCCGAGCGTTGACTCCTGCGTCGAACCGTAACTGAGCGTTCCGTCACCCGCCGTCCAGACCAGCTTGCCGGTCTCGGCGTCGTAGGCCAGCACGGCCTTCCCTTCCGGGCCGCCGGCGAAGGTGGTGACCAGTCCGTGGGCCACCAAGGGAGAACCGGAGAAGCCCCACTGGGGAATTTTCGCCGCCGAGTCCTTTGCGATGTCCTGGGACCACTTGACGGCGCCGGTGGCGGCGTCGAGGCAGAGCAGGGCGCCGTTGGCCCCCTGGGCATAGATGTTCCCGGCGTGGAAGGTCGGCGTGCCGCGCGGTCCGGGACCGGCGACGACTTCCGTAAAGCGGGTCTTTTCGGCATGCGACCAGATTTCGTCGCCCGTATCGGTGTCGTAACAGATCACCAGTTCGTCGTCGCCGCGCTGCTCCTGGGTGTAGAGTCGCGGACCGATCACGGCCAGCGACGACCAGGCGGGGCCGACGCGGCGGCGCCAAAGTTCTTTCGGCGGCGACTTGGTCCAGTCGGTGGCGATGGTTACGCCGGCCAGCCGGCCGTCGCGATTCGCCCCACGGAATCCGGGCCAGTCGCCGGGTTGCAGTTCGATCGCCTCGGCGGCGAGCGGTTCGACCGGGGCGGGGGCCGGGGCTTTGCTCAGTTCGGCGAGGAGTTTCTGCTCGGGGGTCGGCGTCCAGCGCCAGTTGAAGGTGGCGGCGAAGGCGCCGTCCATGCCATCGACGCGCAGCAGCATAAAGGCTCCGAAGGCGAGCGCGAGCGAGGTGAGGAGCCAGGTGCGCCGCAAGGGCCAGGCCATGCCGAGGCTGAGGATCAGCCAGCCGACCCAGACCGATCCGACGACGGGGAGCGCATAGAGAATCAGCGCCATCATCGGGAAATCCTGGCCGCAGACCGCAACGGCGATCGCCGCCAGCGCGATGTAGGCTCCCACGATCAGACCGCGGTCGCTCCAGCGGACGCGACTGAGGAGGAGCCACCAGAGCAGCAGGCCGACGGTCGCGATGAGCGGAGCGATGACATAGGCAAAGAAGAATTTTCCGGGCGACCCCTCGCCGATGCCGCCCCAGATTCGGACCGCCCACAAGGCGATGATGATCACGACACCCGGCCAGAGGCGGACAATCGGGAAGGATGAAGTTGGCTGAGTTTTCAGGGAAACAGCTTCCGGGGGAATTGCTGCGTCACTCATTGCGCGCTCCTGAGGACCGATCCTGCGGCACAACCGGGCCACAGGGTACTGGTACAATATGTACCGGTCTCCTATTTTCGTCAATCTCGATTTGCCGGCGGTGAACGATTAAACTCCGGCTTATGACTGCACCTGAGGAACTCGGCCCGTTGATGGCGGAATTCGGCAAAGCCTATACCCGCAAGCTGTTTGCGGAGATGGGACGGGCCGGAACGACTCCGGCCCGGGCCCGCCTGCTGATGGTGCTGCAGTGTCGCGGCTCGTGCAAGATGTCCGAGATCGGCACGCAGCTCGACGTGACGCCCCGGAATGTCACCAAGCTGGTCGACGGTCTGGAAGCGGAGGGTCTGGTTGTCCGGGAGCAGCATCCGGAAGATCGACGGGCCACGCTGATCCGCCTGACCGGGCCTGGGATGCTGGTCTGCAAAGAAAGCGCTCTGGCCAATCACGCGGCGGTGGGGTCGTTGTTCGAGCAGCTTTCGGCCGCGGACCGGAAGCATCTGGCCCGGATTCTGCGTCAACTGATCGACATTCTGCATGCCGAAGCTCCCGCCGAACCGGGTCACTGAAGCCCGAATGCGGCGACGGTTATTTCACGGTTTTCAGCCGGGCAATTTCAACTTCCGCTTTCGCGATCAGGGGATCGAACTGCGGAATCTCGACCGCGTTGTTCCCCTGCTCGTGCTTGCGGAAGCCGAAAAGGTAGGTCGAGTTCTGCGGCCGCCAGCGGTGGAAGAACAGCTCGTTCTTCTCCAGCACCTTTCTATGCAGGGTCTCGATCGCGGGGGAGGTCAGATCGACCGGGCGAAGTTTTTCCTGAACCAGAACCTGCCCGGCGACGTAGCGGGAACCTTCGGGCGTCAGGTGGATGCCGTTTTCCGAGAGAGGGTTCGCGCGTGTCGCGGCGTCGGACGGCCAGTGGATGGTCTGCAGATCGATCACCGGGGCGTTTTCCTTCGCGGCCAGTTCGCGGATGGCGGCGGAATAGGTGGCGAGCAGGCGGTTGTGCGCGGTGGCGTCGGGCAGGGGCGCAACCGGTCGTGCGAAGGGGAGCGGCGTGACGTAGACGAGTCGGGCGCCGATCGCCTTCACGTCGTTCGAGAGTTTCTCGTACTGCTTCACGAACGCCGGCAGGCCGGCTTCCCCGGCGAAGGATTCATTCTGGCCGTAGGCCAGCAGGACGACGGTTGGTTTGAACTCCTTGATCAGGTCCAGCAGTCGCTGATAGCCGACTTCGGGGGTGTCGAACACCCCCCGGCTGTCGGACCAGACGGTATCGCCGCTCCAGCCCATGTTGCGGAAGAGGATTTTCCGGTCGTTCAGCGACGCGGTCAGTGCGGTCTCGATCCAGCCGAACTGGGCTTCGCGTTCGACGAACGTCCCGCCGACGATCGCGACCCGGTCGCCGTCACGGAGTTCGAACGGCGAAGCCGCCATGGCCGTTGCGGCGGCCAGGCATATTCCAAGGCCGACGATCGAGGTGACCAGACCACGCATTGTTGTCGCTCTCCGATGGGTTTCGTCAGTGGGCAGCGTTCAGTTTCCGGCAGACAGTTCCCGCGCGGCGCCGCACGACGGGCACTGCGGCTGCCCCAGGGGAATCATCGCCCCGCAGTAGGCGCAGGGTCGGGGGGCGACGGTCTCCTGATGCTCGTGCATCTTCTTCCGCATCAGGGAGAAAATCGAGCCAATCGCGAAGAATTGCAGGATGGAACCGGCGACGACCATCACGAAGACGAACGCGATGAAGACCGGGACGATAACGAAGAGGATCTCCATGGTGTCGGGAACTCGCGAATCAGGAAGAGGAAAGAGTTTTGACCACGAATTGCACGAATGGACGCGAATGAGTGAATGCGGGGAGCGGAACCACGGAAGGCACGGAGAGCACGGAAGACAGAGAATGGTATGTGACAGCGGGTTGCAAACTTCTGGTCCGACGGCATTCTGGCTTGCTGGGTGACGTGGCACAACCTGTTTGCCGGACGACGGATAGGGCCGGGGGTGGTACTCCGGAGCGGACGGGACCACCGGCGACCTGCGGGAGAGAACGCGAACCTGTCCGGTTCGGTTCACGTCGTAGCCGTTATCGCCGTAAGATCCAGTTCCCATCAAGGGTTCGGTCGCCGGCCCGCCGGGAATGTCGGTTGTCCCAGGGCCCCCCCGCGACCACAATAGACAAACTTTGACGGTTCCCCGGCGGGGAATTCGTCCTGCCCGCCTGTTTCTGGATACCTCTGCAGCATGCCCGCCTCCGATCAGTCCGGCCGCTTCGAACAGCTTCTCTCCGAACGCATCCTCGTCCTCGACGGTGCGATGGGTTCGATGATTCACACGTATCATCCGACCGAGACCGACTATCGGGGCGATCGGTTCAAGAATCATCCGATCGATCTGAAGAACAACAGCGACGTGCTGGTGCTGACCCAGCCGCAGATCATCGAGGAGATCCACCGCAAGTACCTGGAAGCGGGCGCGGACATCATCGAGACCGACTCCTTCAACGCGAATACCGTGTCGCTGGAAGAGTTCGGCCTCGCCGACCTGACGTACGAAATGAACAAGGCGGCCGCCCAACTGGCCCGCAAAGTCGCCGACGAGTTCACCCGCGGGAATCCCGCTAAGCCGCGGTTCGTCGCGGGGAGCATCGGCCCGACGAAGGTTCAGCTTTCGTTCAACGCCGACAAGCCGGGATATCGCCCGGTCACGTTCGACCAGATGGTTGCGTCTTACGCCGAGCAGATCCGGGGTCTGCTCGACGGCGGCGTCGACGTGCTGCTGCCGGAGACGTCGTTCGACACGCTCAACATGAAGTCCTGCCTGTTCGCGATCGAGCAGGTTTTCGAGCAGACCGGCCGGCGCGTACCGGTGATGGTCTCCTGCACGATCTTCCAGGGAGGCCGGACGCTGACGGGTCAGACGCTGGAGGCGTTCTGGGCGGCGGTGTCGCACTTCCCGATGACGACCGTCGGTCTGAATTGCGCGCTGGGTCCGGCCCAGATGCGGACGTATCTGGAGACGCTCGCCGAGCGCGCTCCGAAGTACATCAGTTGCTATCCGAACGCCGGCATGCCCGACGGGATGGGGGGCTTTGACGCGGCGCCGGAAGACGTGGCGAAGAACATCCGCGAGTTCGCGAAGAACGGCTGGGTGAACATTGTCGGCGGCTGTTGCGGGACGACGCCGGAGTACATCCAGAGAATCGCCGAAGCGGTCGCCGACCAGAAGCCCCGGCACATCCCGGAGGCCCACCACTGGTCCGCCTACAGCGGCAGCGAGCTGCTGGAATTGCGGAACGACGACGTTGATCGTCGATCGTCGATGGTTGATGGTCAGAAAGATGCGTCCGGCGATCAACGATCAACGATCAACGATCAACCGGCCGCGTCTTCGACGCCCTTTCTGATGATCGGCGAGCGGACCAACGTCACGGGTTCCAAGAAATTCGCCCGGTTGATCCGGGAGAAAAACTATGACGAGGCGATGACGGTTGCGCGACAGCAGGTCGACAGCGGCGCGAACATGATCGACGTCAACATGGACGAGGGCCTGCTCGACAGCAAGGTCGAGATGGTCCATTTCCTCAACATGATCGCCGACGATCCGGACGTCAACAAAGTCCCGATCATGGTCGACAGCTCGAAGTTCGAGGTGATCGAGGCGGGGCTGAAGTGCCTGGCGGGCAAAGGGGTCGTCAACTCGATCTCGCTGAAGGAAGGCGAGGAGAAGTTCCTCGAACAGGCGCGGACGATTCGCAAGTACGGGGCTGCGGTCGTCGTCATGGCTTTCGACGAAGAAGGCCAGGCGGCGGAGTGCGACCACAAGGTCGCCATCTGTCAGCGGGCCTACAAGCTGCTGACGGAGAAGGCCGGCTTCCCTGCCGAAGACATCATCTTCGACTGCAATATCCTGACCGTCGGCACCGGCATGGAAGAGCATGCCAACTATGCGGTGGAGTTCATCGACGCGGTCCGCAAGATCAAGGCGACCTGTCCCGGCGTGCGGACGTCGGGGGGCGTGAGCAACGTGTCGTTCTCGTTCCGCGGCAATGAGGTCGTCCGCGAGGCGATGAATGCGGCGTTTCTGTACCACGCGATCCGGGCCGGTCTGGACATGGGCATCGTCAACGCGGGCCAGCTCGCGGTCTACGACGAGATCGACAAGGAGCTGCTGGAGTACGTGGAAGACGTGCTGCTCAACCGCCGGCCGGATGCCACCGAGCGGCTGATCGACTATTCCGAACGTCTGAAGGCCGCCGGGGCGAATCAGGTTCCGGGGGAAGCCGCCGTCGAAGAGTGGCGGCTCGATTCGATTGAAGACCGGCTGAAGCATGCACTGCTGCGGGGGATCACGGATTTCATCGAAGAGGACACCGAAGAGGCCCGCATCAAATACGGCCGGCCGCTGAACGTGATCCAGGGTCCGCTGATGGCCGGCATGAGCGTCGTCGGCGACCTGTTCGGCCAGGGGAAGATGTTCCTGCCGCAGGTCGTCAAGTCGGCCCGCGTGATGAAAAAGGCGGTGGCGTATCTGCAGCCGTTCATGGAGGCGGAGAAAGCTGCAGCGGCCGAGGCGGCCGCGGTTGATGGTTTATCGTTGATGGTTGATGGTCAGAAAGAGTCTGCCAACGATCAACCATCAACGATCGACGATCAACAATCCTCCTCCCGGGGCAAGATCCTCATCGCCACCGTGAAAGGGGACGTTCACGACATTGGCAAGAATATCGTGGCGGTCGTGCTGCGGTGCAATAACTTCGAGGTGATCGATCTGGGGGTGATGATTCCCTGCGAGAAGATTCTGGAGGTCGCCCGGGCCGAGCAGGTGGACGTGATCGGGCTGTCGGGGCTGATTACGCCTTCGCTGGAGGAGATGTCGCACGTCGCCAAGGAGATGCAGCGGCAGGGACTCAAGATTCCGCTGCTGATCGGCGGCGCCACGACCAGCTCCAAGCATACTGCCGTCAAGATTTCGCCGTTCTACGATCAGCCGGTGATTCACGTGGTCGACGCTTCGCTGTCGGTCCCCGCGGTGGAGAATCTGCTGGATGACGAACGGCGGGAAGCGTACCTGGTGAAAGTCCGCGCGACGCAGCAGCGCGATCGCGATACGTTCGCCTTCCTGATGAAGAAGGCGCTCGTCCCCTACTCCGAGGCTCTGAAGCGGCGGTTTCAGACCGACTGGGCGACGGTGCGAATCGATACGCCGGCGTTCCTGGGGACGCGGGTGATCGAGGATCAGCCGCTGGAAGAGCTGCTGCCGTACATCGACTGGTCGCCGTTCTTCATGACGTGGGAGCTGAAGGGGAAGTACCCGCGGATCTTCGAAGACGCCGTCGTGGGGGCGGAAGCGAAGCGGGTCTACGACGACGCCCGCCGGCTGCTCGACCGGATCATCAAAGAGAAGCTGCTGGTTGCGAAAGCCGTTTACGGCTTCTGGCCGGCGAATTCGGCGGGGGATGACATTCACGTTTACTCGCCGACTGCCGACCTCTCAACGCTCAACGCTCAACCCTCAACGGTCTTCCCCATGCTCCGCCAGCAGTGGGAGCGGGAAGGGCAGAAGGATTTCCGTTCGCTTGCGGACTACATCGCTCCGGCGGACAGCGGCCGGCAGGACTACATCGGCGCGTTTGCGGTGACGGCGGGGATTGGCTGCGACGAGCTGGCGAACAAGTTCGCCGAGGAGGAGCACGACGACTACCACTCGATCATGACCAAGGCGCTCGCCGACCGGCTGGCGGAGGCGTTCGCCGAGATGCTGCACGCGAAGGCCCGGCGGGACTGGGGCTACGGGGCCGAGGAGCAGCTTTCGCAGGACGAGATGATTGCGGAAAAGTACCGGGGCATCCGTCCGGCGTACGGCTACCCGGCCTGCCCGGACCACACGGAGAAGCCGAAGCTGTTCGAGCTGTTGAAAGCGGAAGAGACGACCGGCATTCATTTGACCGAGAGCTACGCGATGCACCCGGCGGCGGCGGTGAGCGGGCTGTACTTCGGGCACCCGGAGGCGCGGTACTTCGCGGTGGACAAACTGACGAAGGACCAGGTGGAGGATTACGCCCGGCGGAAGGGAATGCCGATCTCCGAAATCGAGCGCTGGCTGTCGCCGAATCTGGGGTATGAGTAGGGGTGGGCATTCAAATGGGGACAGAGCAGTCAAATCGAAGGCTAGTGACGAAGCGCCTCGCCTACTTCTTCCTCCGCCCCTCGAAATTACCGCAATTGAGTGAGCGAACTGAACTCACTGACGATATCTTCTTTGATCAATTGCCTTCGGTACTCGACCGACCAGACGATAATCTGGATCTTCAGATTATCGATCCTCGCTTCTCGGATTTCCGGAAAAGCGCGCTGAGCGGGACAACTCTGAACATTGAATTTGAAGGACCAAACGAACTGAATTTCGACGGGCCGAAATCTTCCGAAGCGGAAGCGAAGCGCCGAATTGAGAATTATCTTCTCGCGTCACTGATTGTCGACCCGCACTTTCCGATGCCGTATGCCGGCCTGATCGCAGTCTTAGATCAAAACAGGATTTGTCATTCGTTTCGGTGCATAGATTTCCCTTACATTTCGTCGGACGCAACTCTGGCCTGGAATGCGGAGGTCGCTGGGCAAGTCAATCTGCTGTATCCGCGAGTTCAAGAGGTGTTTGCGACACGGCGAAGTGGACGCCTCTTTACGGCTTTGAAGTATTACCATCAAGCAATTCGTTGCGACATCGATCAATCAATTCGCTTTCTCGGCATGATGATGGCTATGGAGGCGGTGTTTTCCAGCGGTGCCAAATCGGAGATCACACACCAGGTTTCTGAGAGGAGCGCCTTCTTCTTAGCTGGCACTCCCGACCAACGCGTGGAAACCTACGACGCAATGAAGTCACTGTACGACCTGCGATCGAAGATTGCTCATGGAACCTCGGTCAATCCTGAAAAAGATGATCTCAAGGGATCATTCAAGAAGCTGCGAGGATTCCTCGCCGACACTTTACGACGGATCCTTCAGGCTCCGTCTACGTTCACGCTATTCAATTCGGACTCAAGTAAGGACTTCTCCACGGCGATGAAGAGCCTTGTTTTTCGAGGAGAGGTTTAGATCGTAGCATCTCCAAGTAGGCGAATGTTGATAGGCTCCGAACTTCCCACGGCTGCGCCGCCCCGATAGCCCGCGGACGAGCAATCGGGGCCACCCGGAACGTTGAACGCTGGCTGGTTGGGATGGCGAAGGTAGGACGGACGAGGACGTCCATCCTACGTACGTACCGCGATCGGCTCCGGCGGGTCGGCGGTTTTACGGCCGTCCCGCCGGAGTCCGTCTGGCGGTGATGTTGCGCCGGTAGAAGTCCCGGCGCTTCAGTTACTTGATCAGGTTCGCCGGTCTTGCGGCCGGGTGAACGGGGAAAAGCTCGACGTCGAGGCTGTGCGCACACGGGGTGCGCCCCTCGGGGTTTCCTGGCGGAAACCCCGTCGCTGGGCCCTGATCAGGCCCGGTTTGACGGGAATCGTCCGGAACGCCGACGGTTGCCCGCCGACGCGCATGCTCCTATGTCCCCGTCATAAATAGCGCGTTTGTTGCGCGGAATTCACATAAGAAGTGGTTGGTGGGTCGTGGATGGTGGATGGGGAGGAGAGGGCGAAGAGGTGGTGGGTAAGGAGGGGAAGAAGAGGACGCGGAGCGTCCCAAGAGTGCGTTCCCAGGCGGAGCCTGGGAACGAGTTAACGAGTTAAACGAGTTAATCGGGATACATTCGCGGCACGCGGGAGCGTGTCCTACGCCAGAATCTCGTGCACGGGGCTGTGCTCTTCCACGCCTGTCAGCCGGAAATCCAGGCCCTGGAAGCGGTAGGTGAAGCGGGCGTGGTCGAGGCCGAGGAGGTGCAGGATGGTGGCGTGCAGGTCGTGCACTTCCACCGGGTTCTCCGCCACGTTGTAGCTGAAGTCGTCCGTCTTCCCCCACGTGATCCCCGGCTTCACGCCGCCGCCGGCCAGCCAGACCGTGAAGCAGCGCGGGTGGTGGTCCCGGCCCGCCTCCGGGCTCTTCCAGTCTCCCTGACCGGCGACCCCCCGGCCGAACTCGCCCCCCCAGACGACCAGCGTGTCATCGAGCAGTCCCCGGCGTTTGAGATCCTGCACCAGGGCGGCTGAGGCCTGGTCGGTGTCGCGGCAGCGGGCCGTGCACCACGACGGCAGCCGGCTGTGGTGGTCCCAGTCGGGATGAAAGAGCTGGATAAACCGCACGCCGCGCTCCACCAGCCGGCGGGCCAGGATACAGTTGGCGGCGTAGCTCCCCGCCCGGCGGGAATCGGGGCCGTAGAGTTCGAAGGTCTCTTCCGACTCGTCGCTGAGATCGGTCAGTTCGGGGATGCTGGTCTGCATCCGATAGGCCATCTCGTATTGCCGGATGCGGGTGGTGATCTCGGGATCGCCGGCGGTCTCCAGATGATGCTGGTTGAGTTCCCCCAATCCGTCGAGCATATTCCTGCGGAGCGATCGCGGCAGGCCGTCGGGGTCGCGGAGATACAGGACCGGATCGCGCGAGTTGCGGAGCTTGACTCCCTGGAAGCTGGAGGGGAGGAACCCGCTCCCCCAGTAATGGTCGTAGAGGGGCTGGTCGCTGGGCCGCTGCATCCGCGAGATCAAAACGATGAAGTCCGGAAAGTTCTGATTCTCGGTGCCGAGGCCATAGCTGACCCAGCCGCCGACGCTCGGCCGGCCGGCGAGCTGATGCCCGGTGAGAAACTTGGTCATGGCGGGGGCGTGGTTGATCTGGTCGGTCCGCATCGACTTGATGAAGCAGAGGTTGTCGGCGACCGAACCGATGTGGGGCAGCCACTCGCTGACCGTCGCCCCGCTCTCCCCCCAGCGGGAGAATTTTGTGCGCGACGGCATGACGAGCTGCTTCTGGTTGGCCGTCATCCCGGTCAACCGCTGTCCCATCCGGACCGAATCGGGGAGCTCGATCCCCGCCCACTCTTCGAGCCCCGGCTTGTGGTCGTACAGTTCGAGCTGCGAGGGACCGCCCGATTGCGTGAGGAAGATCACCCGGCGGGCGCGCGGGGCGAACTGCCACGGCGACGTCGTTTCCGCCTGAGCCTGCGAGAGGAGCGAGTTGAGGGCGATGGCGCCGAGGCCCAGGCCGGCGGAGCGGCTGAGGAAGGCCCGTCGGGCGATGTCGATGGCAAGGGGATCGGGATCCGTCATGGCACTCGGTCACTCGTGCGTGATGGTTTCGTCGAGATTCAGGATCAGGCTGGCTGCGACCATCGCCGCAGCCGCTGCGGGGGCTGCGCCCGCTGCCACGAGTTCGGCCTGGCCGACGGCCAGCAGTTTGACCGCGTCGGCGGGATGTTCGCGGTAGTAGGCGAGGGCTCTCTCATGTTCGCGAATGAGAACTTGCAGTTCGCGGTCATCCGGCGAGCGCGACAGGATGCGTCGGAAGAGGTCCCGCAGACGTTCGCTGGTGACAGCGATTGTCTGCGCGCGATCAGCCAGAGCGCGGGCGGCTTCGAGGGAATTGACGTCGTTGAGCAGCGTGAGGGCCTGCAGCGGAGTATTGGTGCGATTGGTGCGGACTTCGCAGACGCGGCGCTGGGCGGAGTCGAACAGGAACGTCGGTCCGACGGCCCGCCGCCAGAAGGCGTACAGCGTCCGGCGGTACTGGGCCGCTCCTTCGCTCGGTTCGTAATGGAACCGGCCCATGAACATCTCCTCCCAGACGCCATCGGGCTGCCAGGGCCGGACGGAGGGGCCGCCAATTGCCGGGTTGAGCAGCCCCGACGCCTTCAGCCCGGCGTCGCGGATCATCCAGGCCGGCAGCCGGAAGCGCGCTCCGCGGGCGAGCAGTCGGTTCTCCGGATCACGGGCGAGCAGGGCCTGGGAGACGTCGGACTGCTGCCGGTACGTTTCGCTGGTGACGATCAGCTTCAGCACGTGCTTGACGTTCCAGCCGCTCTCCAGGAATTCGACCGCGAGCCAGTCGAGCAGTTCGGGATGCGTCGGGGCTTCCCCCTGCAGGCCGAAGTCTTCGGGCGTCCGGACCAGCCCCGCGCCGAAGGCGAGCTGCCAGAGCTGATTGACGACGACCCGCGCAGTCAGCGGGTTGTCGCGGGCGACGAGCCACTTCGCCAGTCCCAGGCGAGTGCGGGGCTCGTCGGTCGGCCAGGGAGCGATCGCCGCGGGGACGCCCTGCTCGACGACTTCACCCTTCTTGTCCCAGACGCCGCGGACGAGGACGTGCGTTTCGCGCGGCTCTTTGCGCTCGCTCAAGACCATGACGTTGATCTTGCCCGCCGCCTGCTGGACTTCTTTCAGTTGCGCCTGCGCCCGCTCCAGGGAAGCCCGTTCGACAAGGTAAGGTTCGTGGTCGGAAAGAAACTCGTCGAACAGCCGCTGACGCAGCTTCTCGTCGAGCTTGCTGAGATCCGCTTCCACCTTCAATGCGGCGGCGAGTTGTTCGAGCGGCGTGGCTTCGACACTTCGCACGGCCGGGCCGGCTTCGCTGCAGGCGGACAGGCGGAATCGGCCGATGTTGGCGTCGCCGCGCGTGGAGCGCTGGCGCAGTTCGAACACCACCTCTTCGTCCTCTGCGAGGACCAGCGGTTCGGCCAATGCGAAGACGGCGGTGTGCGGATGAAACCCTTCCTCGCCCTGCGTCGTCCAGCCATTGCGGGGGTCGTCGTCGAGGACGTGCCGGACTTCGCCATAGCCTTCGAGCTTCTTCGGATCTCCCTGCACATCGGCGACCGCATTGGCCAGCAGAATGTCGCGGATCTGGGAACTGCTCCGGCGACGGACCTGGAGTTTGACGTCGGTCAGGATGAAGTGGCCGGTCTTGCCGCGGGAGTAGCCCCTCTCGGTGAAGGCGGGATCGGGCAGCACCTCCAGCCGCAGGCCCGTGATCCGCGGCAGCTTCGGCGTCGTCACGAAGCGATAGTCGTCCTGGATCGGGTTCGGTCCGTCGGCCAGCACGGAGCCATCGTCAGTCTGCTGGAGGCGGGTTCCTTCGGAAGTTTCGAGGAGCGATGCTTTCAGCACGGACCATGACTGGCGCCCGCCTTGTGACTCCGTGGCTCGCTGTTGCAGCCATTCGGCAAATGGAGCTTCCGCCGCCAGTTTGGCCGCCGCTTCGCGCGGCGAACGCTCGTCGACGAGCCACTGGGCTTCCGACACCGCTCGCTGGGCCCGTGGAGACTGATAGGCCAGGTACGGCTTGGCGGCGGTGCTCGCCTTGCCGTCTTCGTCGATGCTGTTGAAGAAGGCAAACAGACTGTAGAACTCGGCCTGCGAGACGGGATCGAACTTGTGCGAGTGGCACTGGCAGCAGCCGAGCGTCAGTCCCAGCCAGACCGTGCCGGTGGTGCTGACCCGGTCGATGACGTAATCGATCCGCGATTCCTCGGGATCGCGGCCACCTTCCCCATTGGTCATGTGATGCCGGTGGAAGGTGGTGGCGAGCTGCTGCTCGGGGGTGGCGTCGGGGAGCAGGTCCCCGGCGAACTGCTCGATTGTGAACTGGTCGAACGGCTGATTGCGATTGAACGCGTCGACGACCCAGTCCCGCCAGGGCCAGTTGGTCCGCGTCGCGTCTCCCTGGAAGCCGTCTGTATCCGCATACCGGGCGGCATCCAGCCACCACATCGCCATCCGCTCGCCGAAGTGCTCGCTGGCCAGCAGCCGGTCAACCTGACGTTCCCAGGCTTCGGGTGAGCCATCGGCCACGAACGCCGCGACCTCTTCGGGTGACGGCGGCAGGCCCGTCAGGTCGAACGACAGCCGGCGGAGCAGTTTCTCCTTCGTCGCCCGTGGCGAAGGCGACAATCCTTCCTTTGCCAGACGCGCTCGGACGAACGCATCGACCGGATGCTCGGCCAGTTTCGGCACGTTCGGCCGAATGGGAACTTCAAATGACCAGTGCTTGCCCCACGGCGCCTCGGCCGCAATCCAGCGGCGGAGCTTGTCGATCTGCTCCGCGGTCAGCGGCTTCTTCGACTTCGCCGGCGGCATCACGAGGTCGGGGTCGGTCGACGTGATCCGGTTCAGCAGTTCGCTCTCACCCGGTTTGCCGGGAGCGAGGGCGGCGAGCGCCCCGTCGCGGGTGTCGAGCCGCAGGTCTCCCTTGCGGGAGTGCTCGTCGGGGCCGTGACAGCCGAAGCAGTTGTCGGAGAGAATCGGCTGAATGTCCCGGCTGAACGAGAGCGGTTCGTCAGCGCGGACGGCGACGGCGGGGCTGCAGAACAAAACGAGGATCAGCCAGGCTCGCAACACGCTCGCTCCAGTCTCATGCTCTGTCAGATTGGGTGGCCGGGGCAGGAGCGTCTTCGCGATGCCCCGGAGAGTTGAAGTCCGGGGCTTCCCTTCGGTCCAGCCCCGGCCACCCGATGTCCTTCTACGCAAACAATCCCATCGCCGGTTGCCCCAGTCCGTCTTCCGTCGCATAGAACGGCCGCTTTTCGACGTCGAACACCGTCTTCGGGCTGATCCCCATCGCCGTGAAGATGGACGCGTGCAAGTCAGTGACCGTCAGCGGATCTTTGACGGCCAGGAAGGGTCGCTCGGGGGCCGATTCGCCGTACAGATGCCCCTTCTTCACGCCGCCCCCCCAGAGCATGATTGACGCGCCCCCGGTGAAGTGCCGGTGCTGGCCGTAGTGTTTCAGCTCCTGCAGCACGTCGACTTTCTCCGTCGCCTGATCGTTGGCGTTGGAGCCGGGCCGGCCTTCCATGATCATGTCCCGGCTGAACTCGCTGGCCAGGATGACCAGCGTCCGGTCGAGCAGCCCGCGGGACTCCAGGTCGAGGATGAGCTGGGCGATCGGCCGGTCGATTTCTTCTTTCATCCGCTTGAGCGTCGTGTGCCCGTTGGCATGGGTATCCCAGTGCAGGAACGGGACGTACTCGGTCGTCACCTCGACGTAGCGGGCGCCGTTTTCCACCAGGCGGCGGGCCAGCAGGCAGCCCCGGCCGAAGCGGCCGGTGTCGTACTTGTCGTAGCTCTCCTTCGGCTCCAGCGAGATATCAAACGCCGCCCGCTCCTTCGAGCTGAGCAGGCGATGGGCATTTTCCATCGAGCGGACCAGCGACTCCTGCTGGTAATCGCTGAGGTACTCCCGCTGCGGGGTCTGGTCGATCAACTGGCGATAGAGCTTGTAGCGGTCGCCGAAGCGTCCGGGCTGCATGCCCTTCGGCGGGCGGACCGACGCTGCAGCCTCTTCGGGGTAGGGCAGGTTCATCGGGCCGAATTCACTGCCGAAGAAGCCGGCGGTCGTGAAGGCCTTCAGTTCTTCCTGTTCGCCGACCCCTTCGAGCCGCTGGCCGATGTTGATGAACGGCGGGATGACCGGATTGAGCGGTCCCAGCACCCGAGCCATCCACGCGCCGATGTGCGGGCAGGCGACGGTTTGCGGCGGGACGTACCCGGTGTGCCAGTGATACTGGTGCCGGGAATGCAGGATGCTCCCCAGGTCGGGCAGCACGTGCGAGCGGACCAGCGTTCCCCGGTCCATGATCTGTGCGATGTGCTCCAGCCCCTGCGTGATCTTGATGTGATCGACGACGGTGTCGATCGCCGGGAAGGTGCTCTCGACCTTCGCCACGGGGACGCCCGGCTCGAAGGGGACGTACTTCTTGGGGTCGAACGTATCCGGCGCCGCCATCCCGCCCCCCATCCAGAGCAGGATGCAGGAGTCGGCCTTCGCCTTGGGCTGGATGATCACGTCGCCATTGGGGGCGGCCAGCAGCCGCCGGGGCTCATTGGCCATCAGCGCCGCGGCGCTCCCCAGCATGAGCTGCTGCAGGAACCGGCGGCGGGCGACGGATTCGGGGAGCGCGGGATCGAGTTCGAATTCGGTCATGGCAGTCATTCTCGCTGAATCTCTCTATCTTTCTCAGACGTCTTCTCTCTGAACTCTTCTCAGCGTCCTCAGAGTCTCCGCGGTGAAATCTTCTTCTGAATTATCGCACGAGCTGGAACTCAGGGAGCATCACGATGGCCCACAGGACATCTTCCAGGCCGGCCTCGGTCAGTGGATTTCCCAGGGCGGCCTGCAGGGCCGAGGATTCGTCGGGCGTGGGATTCCGGCTGAGAGCGAAGCGATACAGGTCCCGCACGCAGTCGGCCGGAGTCGTCGGGTTGCGGGCGAGAATGTTCCCGGCTCCACGGTGGAGCGCTTCAGCCAGCACCTGTCCGTTGGAGAGATCCATCGCTTCGAGCGTCGTGAGCTGTTCGGGGCGGACGCTGACGATCTGGTCCCGATTCGGTCGACCGAGGGAGCGCATCAGGAAGTCGCTTTTCACCAGCGAGGCCCGGACCATCAGTCCTGCGCTCGTGGATCCCTGACTCAAGGTCGCCGCCAGCGTCTCCTGCAGCCGGTTGGCCCAGACTTCCGGATGTGCGACCGGGGCTGCTGGCTGCCAGTCGGTCGGCTCGGACTTGTACCGGCCGTTCCGCTCGGGCTGCGTCGCCGTCCATTCCCAGTCGTTGGCGGTCGCAATGGTCACCGGGGAACCGTCGGCCAGCTTGAGGCGGGCTTCGCAGAACAGACCCGCCGGGTTGGGACTGGCGCCGCCGTTCTTGGCGACGATCAGGAATTCGTTCGGTCCCGCCTTCAAGTGCGGCGTCAGCAGGATGGCGTCGGGGGCCTCCCAGTTTTCGCCGGCGCCGGCCCGCTGGCCGTTCACGAACAGCGTGTAGCTGTTGTCGCATGTCGCCACCGCCAGGCCGAAGGTGGGGGCGGCGGGCAGGTCGAATTTCTTCCGGAAGGCGATCGTCTCTCCCGCGGGAGCGTCACCCGCTTCCGCCCGCGACCAGATCCATTTCCCGGTCGGGGCTGTGTTCTCGGCGGCCGGATCGGGTTTGCCGCGGAGGACCGGGGCGTCGTACCGCGTCGGGGCGGCGCCGGTGAGTTGCCAGACGGTATCCATGAACTGCTCGGCGGTCAGGCGCTTCGCGCGGGGGCCGGCGTAGACGTAGCCGTGGTCGTCGATTCCTTCGGCGACGACCTGCGTCTGGCTCTGGTAGGCCTGTGATGTGGCGATCAGGGCGAGGACCTCTTTCAGGTCGAATCCATGATCGACCAGTTGGGCGGCCAGTTCGTCGAGGAGATCGGCGTTCCAGGGGGGCGACTGCATCGCGTCCACCGGATGTACGATCCCCCGGCCCATCAGACGGTGCCACAGGCGGTTGACGATGGTCCGCTGGAACCGGCCATTCTCGGGATGAGTCATCAGGGCCGCGAGCTGCTGCAGCCGTTCGGGCTGCGGCGCTGCGGCGTTGACCTGGCCCAGTTCCGGAAAGAGCCACGCCGCCTGAGCGGTTTTGCCGACTGGCTTGTCGCAGCGGTGAATCTCCAGCGGCCGGGTCGAGTAGATCGCGGCCAGGCCGAACGACTCTTCGAGCGTCCAGCGGTCGATGAAGCTGTCGTGGCAGGAGGCGCACTTGAGGTTGATCCCCAGGAACGACTGTCCGACGCTCTGCGCGAACTGGATTTCGACGGTCTGTCCCGCGCTGACGTCGCCGCGCCAGCGGATGCCGTCGATGTACCCGGAGTTCTCCGGCGTCGGCGCAATCAGTTCGCGGGCGAACTGGTCGTACGGTTTGTTCGTGACCAGGGCCAGGTAGAGCCACTTCGAGATCTGCTTCCGGCCGCCGGTGATAAATCCTGTGCCGGTGTAGTCGTTCCGGAGCAGGTCGTTCCAGAAGGTCAGCCAGTGCTCGGCGTAGTCGACGTCGCGGGCGAGCAGTTCGCGGACCAGTCGCGTCCGCTTGTCGGGCGAGGGATCGTCGAGGAAGGCCTGGAGGTTTTCGGGCGTCGGAAGGAGGCCGATCAGATCCAGCCAGGCCCGGCGGGCGAAGGTGGCGTCGTCGATCGGTTGCGGGCGGGGGCGTTTCTTCTCCGCCAGATACGCGTCGATGATCCGATCGACCGGATTGGCCCGTCCGTCGACGACCGGCGGCAGCTCGGGCCGGCGGGGCTTCAGCTGCGGCTCGTAGGGCCGCTCGCCGAAGCTGAAGCCCTGCTCCCACGTTGCTCCTTCGTCGATCCAGCGTTTCAGGATCTCAATCTTCGCGGCGGGGACGCGCGGTCCCTCCGGCGGCATGCGGGAATCGTCCGTCGCGAGGACTCGCAGCACCAGCTCGCTTGCCGCGCTCCGGTTCGCGGTCAGCGCGGGGCCGGATTCTCCCCCGACCAGGGATGATTCGCGGGTGTTAAACGACAGCCCCCCCTTTTTCTGATCCCCGGTGTGACACTTGCCGCAATACTCCCGCAGGACGGGTACGACTTCGTGCGCAAAGTCGATATCCTTCCCGGCGGCGGGAACGGCGGACAGGAGGAACAGAATCGGGGCAACCCAGTGGCGCATCGGCGGTCTTTCGGAGCGGCAGGGAACGTCGGGCGGGAGACTCGGGCAGGCAAATCAGGCCACCCCTTGTTGTAAACCCTTTCAGGGCCGATGTCTATCACCATTCGGCCGGCAGAGAACCAGCGCTGTGGTTCAGCGCGGCGAAGCTGGCGACTGCGCGGCGGCCGGCGCTCGCAGGTCATAGATGCGAATGGCGCCCTGTTCGAAGACTGGCGTGGGCTCCATCGGTCCGAGGTGGTCTGTGATCAGGTAAGCCGTCCCGGTTTTCTGCGACAGATCTCGCAGCTCGGTCGTCGAGTAGAACTGGTCGGCGTAATGCTCCTGGAACCACTTCTGCTGAAACAGCAGCCGGCGATTCCATTCCACGATCCCCGCCGCGTCCTGCGGGCAGTCCTTGAAGTTCACGTATTCCGGCAAACCGGCGTACCACTTGAACGACCACGAATCATGCGGAGTCATGACCAGCGAATCTGCCGGAGCATGGTCGCGCAGCCAATGGCAGCCGGCGATCCAGTCGGGGTTCTGCTCCTTCGCCAGCCGGTACTCGGCCGCGAGACTCCCGCCGCGAGCCAGCGCGGCGATCAGCAACAGCCCCGCCAGACTCCCCAGGAGCCGCGGGCCGGCTTTGATGTGCTGGACGACCAGCACGCAGACCGCCAGCGGCAGCAAGGCGTCGGCGAGTCGGAAGGGATAGAACTTCAGCAGATGCATGCGAGACTCATACCAGGGCATCTGCTGCGGCGGACGGGAGCCGTATCCGATTGCGACTCCCGCCAGTGCAAACGCAACTGCGCAGAGCGTGACCAGGCAGATCGCCCGGAGCAGCGGCTGCGAACGCTGCCGCCAGCCCAGAATCAGCAGCAGTCCCAGCAGCAGCCCGTAACATGCGTAACCGTTCCACGGAAAGAGCATCGGGTCGAGATGATGTCCCAGCCGGTGATAGACCTGCAGGTAGGTTCCTGCAAAACGGACGTTTGTCGCAACGGGCTGGCCGAGCATTCGGAGGGCAGGGACCAGCCCGGGCAAGGCCGCGATCACCAGGAGGCCGGCGGCCGTCAGAGTTCGAAGCCAGGAGACGTCGGCTGATTGTGGCAGGAGTCGACTGCCGGTCAGTCGCGCGACGAGGATTGCTCCCAGTGCGGCGAGGAGCCCCCAGCCGCCGACGACCGGATGAAAGGCCATCGCGATTCCGGTCCAGAGCCCGGCGATGACCAGGCGACCGCGGCAGAGCGCCCCCCAGGCACAAAGGAGTCCCGCGTAGGCGAAGACTTTCCCCTCAATCCCCCCCACAACCCATTCGCCCGAAAAGCTGCCGCAGGCCTGCAGCGCCAGCCAGCCGGCGACGATCAGCCAGATCCGCGTCCGGCTGCCGACCATCGGCTGCAAGGCCGAGACGAACCCCGCCGCGAGCCATCCCAGAGCCACGACGCGCCCCAGCCAGGCGACGACCGCGAACGGGAGCCAGGTCGTCCACCAGCCCATCAGCTCGTAGAACACCGCGTGGGCGTTGAACGATTCCAGAAACAGATCGCCCCGGCACCAGGTCGGATCCCAGAAGTGCCGGGCCTTGCAGAGATAGTGCGGCTCATTGACGTACGGCACGGGGGCCGCCGCCAGGGAGTACGCCAGCAAGCCCCCCCACAGCACGAGCCATGCAGTCCGGTCAAACCGGGGCTGCGACAGTGTGTCTGGGGCTGCGGACATGGCCGGCTCCTCAAGCACAAACGCCTCTGCGAGGCTGCAGAGGCGTGGGCGCTATGGTCGCGGTGTGCCGGTCGGCGACTACTTCTTCTTCGTCGCCTTCTTGGCGGCGGCCTTCTTGGTGGCCTTCTTCGTCACCTTGGCGGCGGCTTTGGCCGGGGCCGCGGCGGTCTTCTTTTTGCCGAAGGCCTGATCGAAGTTTTCCCAGAATTTGGGCGTGGTGCCGGTCCGGACGATGGGGCCGCTCATGCTGACATTCCTTCCTGCTGACAGACCAATAACAACTCCGGACGCGCCCGCGGCGCGCCGGCCGTGATTTGCGAGACGGTGCGCGGTGATTGTTGGAACCGACCGGGGCCGTGTCAAGGTTCATCGGCAGAGTCAGAAGTAGCGTACCGTAGAGAAATGCCGAATGTCGAAGAGCAGTCGAGAGTCCAGAGGCGAGAGCCAGAAGTCTCGCCTCTGGCGATCAGCGAACAGCGATAAGCCCACTTCTCCGGCGATTCGCGACTCCCTGTTCGCTATTCCCTCCCCCTCACATGCAGCATCTGCAGCGTGAAGGCCAGCGAGTGCATGCGGGTGGAGGTGGTGTCGGCGCGGGACATGAAAACGACGGGGGCGCTGGTGCCGCAGAGGTAGCCGCCGAACCGGCATTCGGCGGTGTACATGATCGCCTTGACCGTCAGGTTGGCGGCGAGCAGATTCGGGAAGAGCATCGCGTCCGCGTCGCCGACCACCTGGCCGGCGATTTTCTTTTTTTCGCCGGCTTCGGGGGCGTAGGCCAGGTCGAACGACAGCGGCCCCTGCACGATGCCGCCGGGAAACTCGCCCGCCTCGCCGCGTTTCTGCAACTCGGCCGCTTCGAGCGTGTCCGGCATGCTGTCGGTCGGTTTTTCGGTGGCCGACATGACTGCCACGTGCGGGACGGCATCCGCCGGCGTCTCTTCGTCTTTGAGCAGGCGAGCCGTTTCGATCAGGCTGCGGAGGAGGTCGGCCTTCTGGTCGAGCGTCGGCTGAATCGTGATCCCGGTGTCGGTCAGCAGCAGACGTCGGTCATCGCGGGGGATCTCCAGCAGGACAATCTGGCCGATCACGCGATCGGTCCGCAATCCGGTGTCGCGATGCAGCACCGCTTTCATCAGCGCCGGCGTGGAGATCTGCCCCTTCATCATCAGGGCGGCTCGACCGTCGCGAATCTCGGCAACGGCGGCCTTCGCAGGTTCATCGCTGTCGATGATCCGAAACTCGGAGACGTCGATCCGCAGCTCGTCCGCCAGCTTGCGAATGGCCGCTTCATCGCCCGTAACGATCGGTTGAATCCAGCCTCTGCGGGCCGCCTGCGACAGGGCTTCGAGGACGGTCCGATCATCGCCGCCTGCGGCAACGACCCCGACCTGCGACCGTCGAGCGTCTACCGCCCGAAACATTTCATCGAATCCGGCAATGTACATGGAGCTCGTTCCGCAGTCTTGAAAGGGGGGCTGAAAGGCGCCGGGTGTTCAGCCGCCAGTTTCGATGCCGACAACAACCAACGACGATTTGCCGATCGCGCAGTAGGCGCCGGTGGAGTGCGGCGCACGAACCAGCGACGTTCCGTGCATGTCGGACCAGAGGGCGATGCCGCCGAGCAGGCCGGCGATGTTCGGCACCGTCCGAACGTCCGGCGGCAATTCCTCCGCGTTGAGCCGGCGTGAATTTCCGCCCCCAAGGTACAACATGTTGAAGTTGAAGATCCGGCGGATCAGTTCGATGGCTTCGTAGAGCTTGGCTTTCCATTGCTCTTCGCCGAGCGCGTCGAGCGATTTCTGACCAAGCCACTGCTCGTACGTGCGATTCTCCGAGAACGGATGGTGGGCCAGTTCGAGATTCGGCACCAGGATGCCGTCGATAAACTGGGCCGAGCCCAGGCCGGTCCCGAGCGTGAGAACCATCTCGAGCCCTTCGCCGTGAATCGCGCCGAAGCCCTGCACGTCGGCGTCATTGGCGGCGCGGACGGGTTTGCCCAGTCGGGCCGCAAGTTCCCGTTCGAGGTGAAAGCCGGCCCAGTCGGGGTGGAGATTGGGCGCGGTGAACGTGACTCCCTGCTTGACCACCCCGGGAAAACCGACGGCAACACGGTCGAAGTGCGGTTGTCGCGAGGCCAGGTCGGCGATGACGTCGAGCACCGCCGGCGGCGTCGCCGGTCGCGGAGTGGGAAGTTTTTCGCGGGGGCTGATGGCGATCCCCTGGTCATCCAGCACCAGCGCCTTGGTTCCGGTGCCTCCGATATCGACCGCCAGCGTCCGGAGATGGAGCGGCAGGACCGAGGCGGGGGCGGTGCTGATGGCTGTCACGACTCAAGTCTCCCGGTCCGGTTCGCGAGGCTGGAACCGCGGGATTATAAGAAATGGCCGGCCGGTTTCACGAGAGTGAAAGGCATCAGCGGGAGCCTATTCGTCGCCGGATGGGCGTTTGCGGCCCTGTTTGACCTGTCCGCGGGCCTGTTTGCTGGCGACGCGACGGCGCTGCGAGGCCCGGCTGGGCTTCGTTTCCCGGCGGGGTTTGGGCGGAATCAGGACGGCGCGAATCATCGACTGCAGCCGGTCGAGGCAGGCCTGCAAATTCCGGGGCTGGTCGCGGTATTCGTCGCTGGCCAGTGCGATGATTCCCTCGGAACTGACCCGCGTCCCGAACTGGGCCAGAAACCGCTCCCGGACCGGTTCCGGGAGGGACGGCGAAGTGGTCACCGGCCATTCCAGCACGACCCGGGAGTTGACCTTGTTCACGTTCTGACCGCCCGGTCCCGAACTGCGCACCGCCTTCCAGCGGAACTCGTCCGCGGGAATCGTCAGTCGGCTGGAAATCACCAGGTCGGTCAGTCGCTCGGCCATAATGCTTCACACGCGTACGGCGTTCTCTCCTGCATCCGGGATCGCGAGCCCTCGACGATCGAGTCCCGCCACGCATAGACTCATGGAGATCCGACAGGTTCGCAATCCCGACCGGTCGGGATCCGAAAATTCCTCAGAAATTCCCGCTTGTGAGTTCGAGCCCCGCCGACGTTGCCGGCGGACCGCCCAGGATGCCCGCCATGACTGCTGCATTTCCCCGCATGATCCGCGTCCGGCAGAAGTTCCCCACGGACCGCGTGGAAGACATCCCGGGAGAAACCCGCCGGCAGCTTGAGACGCTGAACCTCGCCGGCCGGATCCGTCCCGGCCAGACCGTGGCCCTGACCGCCGGCAGCCGGGGAATCGCCAATATCGACGTGATCCTCAAAGCGATCGTCGTCCACCTGCAGGAGCTGGGAGCGAAGCCGTTCATCGTGCCGGCGATGGGCAGCCACGGCGGCGGCACGGCCGAAGGGCAGCGGGACATTCTCGCGGGCTACGGCGTCACCCCCGAACGGATGGGCTGCGAGATCAAGTCGTCGATGGAGACGGTGATCGTCGATCACACGCCGCACGGCGTGCCGGTCCACTTCGACAAATACGCCTCCGAGGCCGATCGCGTCTTCGTCTGCAACCGGGTGAAGCCGCATACGGGCTTCGTCGGCGCGATCGAATCCGGGCTGCACAAGATGATGCTGATCGGGCTGGGGAAGCACGAGGGGGCGAAGATCTACCACCGCGCCATTCTCGACCACAGCTTCATGGAGATCATCACCGCGGTCGGCGGATCGGTGCTGAAGAAGTGCCGGGTCGCGGGGGGCGTGGCAATCGTCGAAAACGCCTACGACGAAACCAAGCTCATCGAGGCCGTGCCGCCGGAGAAGTTCTTCGACCGGGAGCAGGAGCTGCTCAAGATCGCCGTCGAGTCGCTGCCGCGGCTGCCGTTCGTCGAAACGGACCTGCTGATCATCGACCGGATCGGAAAGAACATCAGCGGGACGGGCCTGGATACGAACGTGGTCGGCAGGAAATTCAGCGACCATGCGCCGACGGAGCGGGACACCGTCCGGGTCCGGCGGATCTTCGTGCGGGGCCTGACCGAGGAGACGCACGGCAATGCGACGGGGATCGGCATCGCCGAGTTCACGAACGAGCGGACGATCGCCCAGGTCGATCGCAAGAAGACGGGCATCAACTGCATCACGGGGCTCCATCCGTCGGCGGCGATGCTGCCGATCGCCTTCGACACCGATCGCGAATCGATTGACGCGGCCCTCCAGACCGTTGGCCTGGTCGAGCCGCCCGACGCGAAAGTCGTGCAGATCGCCGACACGCTGCACCTGGCGGAAGTGCTGGTGAGCGAAGCGTACCTGCCGGAACTGCGTCAGCGAACCGATCTGGAAATCGTGTCGGACCCGGAACCGATGGCCTTCGACGCGGCGGGAAATCTGCAGCCGGTGTCTGGGAGCTGAGTGCCGAACGACATCCGGTTCGGCTGGGGTTATTTCGACGACACGAAGTAGAGCGTCTTGCCGTCGCGGGACCAGCACGTGCCGGAGTTGTGGCGATCGGCAGGCTGCCCCTTCAGCGGCGTCGGTACTTCGTCGTCGTCCGGCCCGAACACGTAGATCGCTCCGGGCTGCGCCGCCGTCGCGCCGCGGGGAATCGTGATCCGCGTTCCGTCCGGCGACCAGCCGATGTCCGGGTTGAACCCCGCTCCGCTGCAGCGCACCTGCAGGTCGGGTTTGCCCCCCGTCGCCGAGACAATTGCGATGTCGTCGGAGCCGTTGAGGCGAACTCCCTTGAAACAGATTCGCTTTCCATCGGGAGACCACTTGAGGTTGTGCAGAATGCGGACGTAGGGCGAATTTCCGTCCGGAAACACGTCGTAGCCGATCTCCCGAATGAAGTCGTAGATCACAATGTTCCCTCCTTTGGCGTAGGCGGTCTTGAATCCGACGGGGGCGGCCTGAATCCCCCAGCCCTGGGCGTCGATCAGCCGGGCTTCGATTCCCTCAAACTGACGAATGCAGACGCCGGATTGCCCCTGTTGCCGCGTGTAGGCAATCCACTTTCCGTCGGACGACCACGTGGGCATCATTCCGAAGCCCAGATCGCGCACCGTTCCCGTCTCCACCTGCACAAACAGCAGATGGGCCTGGTTCAGGGTCTGCCCGTCCTTCCAGCCGTCCACGCCGATCCATTTGCCGTCCGGGGAAACCTCCGGCGAGTTGATCGTGGGATAGCCGTCGATGGCGGCAACTTTCCGGGCGTTCGTGCCGTCGGAATCCATCGCCCAGATTTCGATCCCCTGCCCCAGGGCGGCGCCGGTCCAACCGCACCCGAGCACAACAGCAGTCAGCAGCACAGGCAGACGCGGCATGGGAGCTCCTTGCGGACGTGGTGTTGAGACGGGAGAGACTTCGTAACGCCCGTTGGATTAGTTTCGAATTCAACAGCCCTTTCGAGGGAAAGGGCAGCCCCCTCTTTGAGACGTCTCATCGACTGAAATTGCGCCTTATTCACGCTTGCTGGCCGCTTCCGACGAGGTTTGATTGTGCTCATATGCGGGCCGAAGCTCACCGAAATCGCTGATCAGCAGGCAATCGGATTGCAGACGTCGAAATCCGTCAATTCCCGCCTGTGTCACGCGGGTTCCTCGGACATCCAACGCACGAAGCCCGATTGCAGATTTCAGGCGGAGCAGACCATGATCGGTCAGGTCGCCATTGACGAGTGACAGCGTCACCATCAACTGGTTGTCGGCGAGAGTTGCAGCCAGCGGATCGCAGTCGACTCCATCCACCGCGACAAAATAAGACTCGGTGTCTGCAAAACAGGTGAGCAGCGCCCGGTCGGCGGCGCTGAGTGTCACACCCTTGGGAATCGTGATCTGCGAAATGTTTCTTGGCCGCCCGTCGGAAAGGTCATCCATCGTGATCGGCTCGTGTCTGCCTCCAAGGTAGAATCCACCGAGTTCCACACCCATCGACAGGAGACGAAGCGCCGCAGACTTTCCTGGATCGTTGCCGATCGTGCGTGCCCGATCGCCATCACCAACGATGAGTCTAAAGTGCGGATTCGCCGACTGGATGATTTGCACAATCGCCGCGTCGGCCGAATCGCAGAATGGCAGTTGCAAGGTTCGCAACTGCGGAAAGCGGGTCAGCGGTTCGAGGCCCGGAACTGCTTCGCCCCAGACTTCGATTCGCCGGACGCGCGGCAAGTACTGCAGAAACCCCCATTGATCGTCAATCATTCCAGGATTCAGCGCCAGCGATCCAAGGATCGGCAGAACAGAACCGCTGGAAAACCCGGAGGTTCTGAAACTCGTTTCGCCGAGATTGAGCCACTGCAACGTCGACAACTTTGTAATCCGGGCCGCGGCGAGAGAGTCGATTCCGGTACCGCTGAGCGACAGGCGCTCCAGCCGCGAGGCCGCGGATAATCGATCCAGATCGGCGTTTAAAACGTCGCGGCACTGCGTGAGTGCGATTTCTCGCATCACGAATCGACGGGTCGGAAGCGAGTCTCTGACGCCGAAGCTGATCTTGCCGGAGCCGTCAACCGGTTCAACCATGCCAGAGCCTCCTTTCGACTGGACCCATTCGGCGAGCTTCCGCTCTTCGTCGAAGGCGATTGCCGCGGAATCCGGCGGCCTGGAGTCGCCGACTGTCGTTGAAGATGCGAGGGTGACGTCTTCCGTCCGACGACGGACGATGCGAAACAGGAGCATTCCGCCCCTGCGGACGAGCGGGTCCGCAGGGGAGTCAATCGCGAACTGATCGGAAATTGCGTCAGGTAATCGGATATCAACTCGCCCGGCTGGAACGGAGCGCTCATTCTGGCCGGATCCGACGTTCCAGTCGACCGAAGGGTGTTTACGATTGATGACCAGCGCGAGCCGTGTATTCGGCGGCAGGTCGTCGGGGGCCTCGACGATTACACGTCCCTCTCCGCCAATAACGGCAATCAGTGCCATCAGCAGCACTGCAAAGGCGCCGACCGCCGCGAGCGTCAAGCGTCGAATCCGGCGAACTTTGCCGGACGCATGGTTCGCCAGTTCAATACCTCCGACGACGCCTTGGAGCGTGCCCGGGGGAGATGTTTCCGCCAGGACCGTTGAACTCAGCGAGTTGAGAATCGTTGCCCGATCGCCGTCACTCGACACACCGTTGCTTCCGGAGGCGGCGGGCGGCATCAGGATCGCCAGGTCCGCTCCGGAGGCGAATGGCGTGAGTGCCTCCACGACGGCAAAGGGGATTTGCAGCCTGTCAACTGCGGATTTCGAAAGCATTCGATCAATGAGGTCCGAAAGCGCCGGCGGGCAATCGCTTCTCAGCGTTACGGCAGGCGGCGGCACGTAAGTGCCGACCGCGAGGAGCTTCTTCATCGTCGAGCCGAATTGAATCCCGGAGACCGGAATCTGGCCGGTGAGAAGTTTATAAAGTGTTGCTCCAAGGCTATAGATATCGGCACGAATGTCGACGGTATGAGAATCGCTGACCTGCTCCGGCGACATATAGTCGACCGTACCGACGATCTGACCAGTCGATGTCAGTTCTTCAGATCCCTTGCTGAGGGGATCGTCGAGCAGCGCCAGCCCGAGATCGAGGATCTTTACGGTCGGTGCTCCCCCGCTCTGCGGTACGGCGAGGATCAGATTGGACGGCTTGATATCACGATGCACGAGTCCGTGCTCATACACGTGCTGCAGTCCGATCGCCGCCTGCCGCACAAGTTCGCATGCCTCGCGAACTGGAAATTGTCCAACGCGCCTGGCGAGCGTTGCCAGATCCACTCCCTGAATCAGTTCCATAACGAGATAGTGCGTCCCGTCAACGTCGCCGGCGTCGAGTGCAGTCACGATGTTCGGATGATCCAGCTTGCCGACGGCCCGCATTTCGCGTTCGAACCGGTCCACTGCTTGCGAATCGTTCAGGCGGCCTGGCCGCAGCAGCTTGACTGCAACGAACTTGTTCAATCGGGTATGGCGGGCTTTATAAACCGTTCCCATTCCTCCCGTTCCCAGTTCGCCGATCAGTTCGTACTGCCCAAGCTGCGGAAGAGGATTGTCACTCACGTTCCAGTCCTTCGAATTGACGGTTTCCGCGACGCCGAACGGCGGAACGGACGATGCCGATCTGGAGACTCTCGTCGGCATCTGAGGAATTGACGCCGGGAGGCTCTCACCATCGAACGACAATGCAGGAAATGTGTGTGCGCCTGCAATGGCAGAGTGATTTCTGCGTACATTTACCTATTGATTGAAAGCCAATTGCGGCGACTCAAAAATCGAGTCTTTCCGCAACATTCTGCGACGAACGAACGATCTCAGCAGGGGCGACACAAGACTACTGGTGACAGCCCATTTCGAAGGACTGACGTGTTAGCGACACGATCGGCCGGGCGCGGCCGGCCCTACGCCCTCTCCGCCCGCCACTTCGCCAGCGACCACATTCCCACCACCGAGTAGTCGATCGCCGCATACAGGCTCAGGCCCCCGACGAACATCAGGGCCGAGAGCGAGCGATCGGGCCACGCGGCGGCCGCCAGCAGATACAGGAACTGCCCGGCCGTGGCCACTTTCCCCGAAAATCGCGGCCGCATCTGACCCAGCCGCGAACGGTCGAGAACCAGCACCAGGGCCGTCAGGCCCAGCACGGCGATGTCCCGCGCGGCGATCAGCAGCAGTTCGCTCCACGTCAGGCGCCCGTGCCAGAGGAACGTGCCGACCGCCGCCAGGACGAACGTCTTGTCGGCGACCGGATCGAGGAGCTGGCCGAACAGCGACGTCACCCGGAGCATCCGGCTGATCCAGCCGTCAATCAGATCCGTAATCCCGCCGAACAGCAGCCATCCCAGCCACCAGTCGCTCGGCACGAATGGAAACGCCATCCCGGCCAGCAGCCGGGCGACGGTGAGGGAGTTGGGAAACCACGCGATCCACGAGGGGGCGCTTTCACCCGGACTGCGCCCCTGCGAGTCGGTCATACGTTCGACTCCCAACTGGGTGGCTGGGGGCGAGTCTTCGAGTCCCCAGATTCTTGTCACATTGCTGGGGGCGGCCCAAAGCGGCCGACCCCAGCCACCCGGAACGATATTTCATTGGCGTTAACCAATCAGGGCGGGTGGCCGGGGCAGGAGCGTCTTCGCGATGCCCCGGTTCGTGATCAACTCTGTGAAGACCGGGGCTTCCCTTCGGTCCAGCACCGGCCACCCGACTCAGCTTGAAAACCGCCACCGCAATGCGTCAGACCGTCCCCTCGTAGAGCACCACGGGCTCAACCTTCCCCGGCCGATACAGCACCAGTCCGCCGTTTACGTCATTCACCCGCACGACGCAGTCCGGTTCGCCGGACACGTGGTGGTCCAGGATCGCTTCCAGCGCCTGGACCGCCGCGACCGTCTGACGGTCTGCTGCGAGGTCGTTGTACCCGAGTTTCTGCATCGCCGCGAGCCGCTCCCCCCGTTCCGCCTTCGGACCGGCGTACTCGACGAACGCCGCCTCCCGGGCGAAGCGTTCGAGGACTTCGATCCCGTAACCGCGCTGCGATCTCTCGCCCCACGGTTCCACGAACGTCCCGTTGTAGTGGTTGTTCATGGTGGTCTTCATCTTCGTCGGCGTCAGCCCCTCGACGGTGCACTCGACGCCCCGCTTGCGGCTGTGGCCGTTCCAGACGCCGTTGTCGAAGCGGAACTGCACTTCCTGCTCGACGTAGCCAGGGAAATTGTCCGGCGTAACCCACGACGTATGAATATCGAACGCCGCTTCCCGGCCGTCATCGTATTCGTAGATCATCCGCATCTGGTTCGTATCCCAGGTGGGACCGTCCTTCGGACCGACGAGGCCGCGCTGGCCGGTCGCGGTGATCGTCTTCAGGCGGCCGCCGAACGTGAAGTCGATCAGCTTGATGTAATGGACCGCGACGTAGGTGCCGGGGTTGCGGCCGATGATCCACTCGGCGAACTGGCCGCCGGAGATTGACTTCGGTTCGAGCAGCGAGCAGTACCCGGTATTGACGTGCTGCAGCACATTGTCGTGAACGAGGGTCCGCAGCTTCTTGTGATCGGGATCGAGCAGCTTGTGATAGACGGCCTTGGCAAGGACGTTCTTCCGTTTCGCCAGCGCGATCAGGGAATCGAGCTCCTGCAACTTCAGCACCGAGGGCTTTTCGACGAGCAGGTGGCAGCCCGCTTCGAGCACCTTCATTGAGGCCTCGAAGTGGCGGTTGTCGGGCGTGGCAACGCAGGCGAAGTCGACCCCCGCGGCGAGCATCTGGTCGACCGAGTCGTCCCCCTTGAAGCTGACAAACGGATGGACTTTTTCACCCGCGGCCGTGCGATAGGCTTCCGCCCGTTTGCCGGTCTTCGATGCCATCGCCACGAGCGGGACGGAGACGTCCCCGAAGCGGCGGTCGAACAGCCCTTCGCGGTGCGTCCGCTCGAAGAAGGGGCGGTAGGTTTCGTCGAAGATCATGCCGACGCCGACCATGCCGGCGCGAAGGGTAGGTGCAGTCATCGACACAAAGACTCCCGCAGGCGTGCTCGGTCCACTCAAACGGCTTCCAGCCGGATCAACCCGCTCCTATCTAGACGGATTCGGCAGGAGATTCAACGATGAACGCCGGGGGGAGTAGGAAATGTCGAATGACGAAGGCGGAATGTCGAATGAAAAGCAGTCGAGAGACGAGAGTCCAGAGTCGAGAGCCTGGCAATGGCAGGTTCCGCACTCCTCCTGCGATAAGCGATCCGCGATAAGCCCCTTTTCCGGCTATTCGCTACTCGCTCTCCCCCAAGTACAACGGCTCCCGGATCACCTTCCCCGCCAGTCCCCGGCCCTGCAGGTCGCCGGCCTCCAGCGCGGCCAGCGGGCTGATTTCGACCGGAACGTCATCGGCCACCTCCGCCCCTGCGGCGCGCAACCAGGAGCGGTGCAGCGCCTGCAGAGCGCCTCGGGCCGTTTCGGGAGAATCGAATCCTTCGCGGTTCTTGACGGGATTGAACTCGACGACCCGGTCGGCCTCGACGATCAGCGCCCGCTGAGCCAGCGGCAGCACGTCGAAGATGAATCGCTCGAACTTGTAGGCATTCGGCTTCGCAGGCGTCGTGGCCCCCTGTTCCGGATGCCAGTGGGGCACCGCTTTGTGGCCCAGGTGAAACGGCAGGCTGTCGGCATCCCGCACGACACGCTCCAGAAACTCCCGCTGGAAAGCGTGAATCGCCGTGCTCCCGGCCCAGATCCGCAGCTTGCCGGCCTCGTCAACCTGGGCCGCAATCTCGGCCGGCAGGTCGCTGTACTCGATGATCTGCGTCCGGCCGTCGATCGAAACGGCCACGCCCATCTTTTCTTCGGCCGAGCGCTTGGCGACGACTTTCGTCGAGACTTCCGACTCGCGCAGCACGTGCCAGCCCAGAAACGCCGGGTCGCAGAGGATCGACGTCGCGTTGTCGACCTGGTGGTAATACAGCGTTTCGATCCCCTGCTCGCCCCATTCTGCCAGCAGGCCGGAACTTTCGAGGGCCGCCAGCAGGCCGCCGTGACCGTCCGGGCTCAGCGCCAGGCGTCCCGGTTCGGACATGAGCGCCTGCCCCGAGGCCGTCTCGACGGCGGGCATGTTCCCCTGCTTGAAGAAACGGACCTGGTCCGGGGCGAGCCCGAAGTTCTGGTGCTGCTTGAAGTACGCCACAGTCTCGTCGTGGGTGGCGTCGCTGGTCATCACGGCGTAAGGAATGTCGTATCCCGCCCGCTGGCTGCGGGCCCGGATCTGCTCGCAGAAGAGTTGAAACAGAGTCTTGTGGCTGAGCGGTCCGACCGGAAACATCCCCTTGGGATGATCGAAACCGAGCCGGGTCCCCTGCCCCCCCGCGACGACGATGGCGGCGACGCGCCGGGATTTCAGCAGCTCTTCGCCGGCGCTGCGGGCTTGTCGCCAGTCCGCCAGCGCGGCCGCATCGCTCGCCTCGGGAAGTCGCACCAGTTCGGCGGGGGGCTGAATCCGGCGGGCCAGCTCGACCGGCGATTCTCCGCCGGCGCCGGTTCCCGTGGACAATGCTGTGAACAGGCGGCCAACGCGATCCCAGTCGATGGAACGGATCTCGTCCAGGAACTGTGCCCGGCTCGCGGCCGGCAGGTGTGCCGCCGCTTCCAGCAGATGCAACTGGCTGGAACGGGACAGGATTTCGTGGAGGGTGTCGTTGGTCGTCATTCCGGTCTCGAAAACGCTGGGGAACGCGGCGCCCGCTCGCAACCACACAGGGAACCGACGGGGAGCGAGTCTCTCGCGGTCGTGCGCAAAACAGGAGATCTGCCTGTCCGACTGGAAGCTTAGTCTCTTTTCGGGCTGTCAGAAAACGATGAAGGCGAGGCCGCGGAACGATTTCCACAACCTCGCCAGCATCAGTCGACCCACGCGCACGGTGAATCGCCTCAGCGCCCCCAGCCAGTTGCCTCCGCTCATCCCCATGAACGGTGTACCGGCATGCGCCTCAGCGACCAACCTTCCTCATTTCAACGACTTCCGGTTCATCGCCGGACAGCTCCTCTAGCGGAACACGCCCACCCAGTACGGCGTGCCATTGAAGTTCTGGTAGCCGAAGCCCACTTCGCTGCCGCTGAGCATGATCCCGTGATGAGCTGGGGAGTAAATCCAGCCCTGGATCGCAGCCTCGGCGGAGCCGGGTCCGGCGAAAATGATCTCCATGTAAGGGAGATTGCTGTGCGTGTAGACGCCTGTGCTGGCCATCCAGGTGGCGTGCTGCTGGGCACTGGCGCACATGTGCGGGTTGATCCGCACCGGGGCCAGCCCGTACTGAGCACGATGAGCGTTCGTCAATTGGACGAGCTTCTGGATCGTCGGGTGCTGCACCAGGGCAGCATGAGGATCGGCCGGCTTCGCAGCGGGCTTGGCCTCGGCAGGCGGTTTCACGGCAGCGGGGTCCGGCTTCGCTGCGGCCGCTTCAATCGCAGCCAGAGCGGATGCCGGCAAAGAATCGACGCCCATCTGGAGCGGGCCCTCGGCTCGGAGTGCCGAGACTGCCAGCAGGCAGACCGTCCCCAGCGTCGCGATTCTCAGCGTTCCGTACTTCGTCATTCTGTGCCTCCATGAGATCTGGTCACCCTCCGTGGTGACGCTGTGCTTGCGGACTGGGCCGTCCCTCTGACGGCTTCCGCGGCAGACACGGTAAGCCACGGAAACTTTGCGGGGCAAGTGTGCGAATGAAATGTGATCTCAAGTTCAGTTGACACGATTTTGGCGATTGATCTGGCAAAGGGCATGCACGGCGGTACCGAAGCCTGGTTCCGAAGGCATCAAACTCGTCAGATTTGCCAGAAAACGGTGTAAAAATGGCAACATTCGGCGGGTTAAGACCGTGGCGGCCCCGCAACGGGAAATGTGGCACTCGGGCATCATTGGGGGGGCTGTACCAGTTCGCCGGAGCGATTCAGACGCCGAAACCAGCCCGTCGCGTCGTTATCGTTTTGAGTTTCCGTCGCGCCAACGGTCGCCCGGTCGGAACAAAAGTTCCCCTCGCGACCGATCATCGCGGAATTCCGATGCGACCATTTACACCCGTCGGGGAGTCGGACACACTTGGAGGAAACTTGGGAAAGCACCGCCTGCGCGACGGTCCTGGCGGCATCCTGGAACTCCTCCTCTGTGTAAGGCCCCGAGCCCATGCTGCGCACCTGTTTTGCCACACTGTTAACTGTGGCCACCGCCGCCGTCGGTTTTGCCGCCGAAGGCCCCGAGGCCGGATTCGTCAGCCTGTTTGACGGAAAGACCCTCAAGGGCTGGAAGATCAACGAGAATCCCGACGCCTGGAAGATCGAGGACGGGGCCATCCGCGCCAACGGCGACCGCAGCCACCTCTTCTACGTCGGCGACGACAAGCCCTTCAAGAACTTCGAGCTCCGCGTCGACGTGCTGACGAAGAAGAACAGCAACGGCGGCATCTACTTCCACACGAAGTACCAGGACGAGGGCTGGCCGAAGTACGGCTTCGAGTGCCAGGTCAACAACTCGTACGAGAAAGACCCCCGCAAGACGGCCAGTCTCTACGCGGTCAAGGACTGCCTCGACGTTCACGTCAAAGACGACGTCTGGTACACCGAGACGATTATCGTCCAGGGCAAGCACATCATCACCAAGATCAACGACAAGGTCGTCATCGACTACACCGAACCGGCCGACGCCAAGGCAGGCGACGACTTCACCCGCGTCGTCGACGAAGGGACCTTCGCCCTCCAGGCCCACGACCCCGGCAGCACCGTCTACTTCAAGAACATCCGCGTCAAACGCCTCCCGTAACCGCCGCGGGCGGACTGTGCCGACTCAGACATGGGTTGGGGCGTGGATGCCGCATTCGGCGGCGATGGAAGACGGGACGGGTGGCACGCCTTGAATCTGCGAAGGGCATGTCCTCGGACGCCGAAACATCACGAAAGGGCTCCCGGGAATTCGTTCCCGGGAGCCCTTTCTTGTTCGCGGTTGCGGTCCGAGGGAGGCTTACCGCTCCAGCTCCGACGGCACGATCTTTTCGCCTTCCCAGATCCAGTCATTCCCCTTTCGCTCCAGCAGGCGGTGGGCGCTGCCGGGCACGGCCGGCTGGTCGATCTGCGGAAGCCAGCGCTGGTGGTCGCGGATCACCTCCGCATACTGCGGGTTGCGGGCCAGGTTGGTCCATTCGTTCGGATCCTGCTGCATGTCATACAGCTCTTCGGAGCCGTCGGCATAGCGGATATACCGCCACTGCCGGCTGCGGATCGTGTGGTTCCCTTGGTTGTGGCTGGTGATGGCGGGCCAGTAACGGGGCGTCGCGGCGTGTTCGAGCTGGGGCTTCAGGCTTTGACCCTCCAGTCCGCCGCGCGCAGGCAGCCCGCACAGGTCGATCAGCGTCGGGTAGACGTCGAGCAGTTCGGCCGGTTCCGCACAGCGGCTGCCGGGCGTCACTCCCGGTCCGGCGAAGATCAGCGGGACGCGGGTCGAGCGCTCCCACAGCGTGTTCTTGCCGGTGATCCCCTTTTCCCCCAAGTGCCAGCCATGATCGGACCAGAGGCAGATGATCGTGTTGTCGGCCTTGCCCGTCGCTTCGAGAGCGGCGATCACCCGGCCGATCTGCGAATCCATGAAGCTGGTCGAGGCCAGGTAGGATTGGACGAGATCCCGCCAGTGACCGACCCGTTTGAGTTTCGAGAGCCGGGGCTCGGGGAGCTTCCAATGCAGATACCAGGCGAAGTCCGGCACGTCAGCCCGGTCGTCGTCTTTGACGGGAGGCATCTGCAGCGTGGCGTCGGGATACAGATCGGACCAGGGCTGCGACGCAAAGCAGGGGACGTGCGGCAGGCGGAAGCCGGCGGCGATGAAGAACGGCTTGCCGGCGGGGGCGGTCTTGAGCTGTTCGATGGCGGCGTCCGCAATCTTCCAGTCGGCCTGCTGCTTGTCGTCCGCGGGGAAGACGCCCCAGTCCATCGCCGGGTGATCGCCGACGCCCTCGGCGAGTTTCTTCGGCGGCCTGGGCATGCCGGGGGCGATGCCCCAGACGTCAACTTCTTTCGGGCGATCGGCCGGCTTGATCGAACCGTCGTGATAGATCTTGCCAAAGACTGCTGTGAAGTACCCCTCATTACGGAAGTACTGAGGGAGCGTGACGGTGTGCTGGAGCGCCGCGACATCCCGCATGCCGGGGGCGAGGGTGTAGACGCCGGTCGTCGTCGGCCGGAGCCCTGTCAGCAGACTCGTGCGCGACGGATTGCAGAGGGGCGACTGGCAGTGGGCGTTGGTGAAGAGTGTTCCGCGGGCGGCCAAGGCGTCCATGTGGGGCGTCTTGACCTGCGGATGCCCGCCGAGACAGCCGACCCAGTCATTGAGATCGTCGATGGCGATCATCAGGACGTTGGGGCGGTCGGCGGCGCTGAGGGGCAGAACGGCGAGGGAGGCCAGCAGCAGGGCCGCGGCGAAGGTCACTCTCATGGTGCAACTCCGGTTGTGGGATCGCCGATGATCCGGAATGGTCTGGCGTCGCCTTCCCCCCGGCCGGCGGAAAGATGAGGGTCTCAATCCGCGACCACGAATGTGAGGCGCGCCGACTATTCTCCGTGGATGGCACTTTGACATCTTCGAAGACCCTCACCCTGGCCCTCTCCCACTGAGGACAGCGGGAGAGGGGACAAGACGAAAAGACGGACTGTTCCAGAATCGATGCCGGTGATTCAGGGTGAGGCGATGATACCATTGCTTCGGACGGCGCGTCCGGCCCGCGGCGGCGGCATCGCGATGTGCGCGGTCTCCTGCCGTGACGTCGGATCGAGCACTGGTCCGATCGTCTGGATGAAGGGCCGCGGAAGTTTTGCGACGTTTCCTGTGCCGGCGCTGGAAAACGAAGCAGCCCCGCATCGACGACGCGGGGCTGCTCTCAGCATTGCCGGAGACCGGAAGGGACTATTCTTCCTTCTTCTCTTCGGGCTTGGCTTCAGCCGGAGCTTCTTCCTTTTTCTCCTCGGCGGGAGCGGCTTCTTCCTTCTTTTCTTCAGCCGCAGCCGGCTTTTCTTCGGCGGCAGGCTTTTCTTCGGCCGCGGCCGGGACTTCCGCCCCTCCGCCCAGCGTCGAACCGCCACCGGCGGGAGCCGTTTTCTTGGCGTCGCCGCCGCTCGAGGCCGGCTTGGACTGCTCGGCACAGCCCGCGGCGCCGAGTGACAACGCCATGGCGGTCAGCAGCGAGCAGGCCAGATGCAACTTACGCATGGAATTCTTTCCTCGTCTAACCCCAGTCTGCAGAAGGCATTCTTCGGCGACCCCACAGCCAGCCGAGGCCCGTCTTCTGCAATTCACCGGCGACCAGCAGGCCGCCGGACCCAGCTTCATTACAGTCCTCAAAACTCGGGAATGCAACAGCCGGCCCGGAAAGTGAGTGCAGGCGTTCACAGTTCTTCGACTTTGGCTGACGATTCTGCGGGTAAAACGACTCGCTCATAGAGACCACGGATCATCGCGGTCGCCGCTTCGCCGAGGTGGGTTTCCAGGACGACTTCCAATTGGCGGATCAGTTCTCGTTTCTCCTGCAAGCGGGCGACCTGCGTCAGGACACCCTCTTCGGTCAGCGCGCCGCCGGTGCCGAATACGGAATGCAATTCCTCCCAGTCCGTCGAGGTCAGGTTTGCGAAGATCTCGGGGTAGCGACCGGCAACCGCCTGGACTTCCGGATTCGTCGCCCGGTCGAACGCGCTGGCGGCGTTCCGGTCGTCATCCCACCAGGCCGGCGGAAGGCCCAGGGCCTGGCTGACTTTTCCGACGGTCGACGGTCGGGGTTCCGGGCCTTTGCCGTTTTCGAGTTGCGACAGGGTGGTCCGCGAGATTCCTGCCTCGCGCGCCAGCCGCGACTGGTCCCAGCCGCGGTGCGCGCGCTGTTCCCGAATCTTCTGTCCCAGCAGGGGTTGTGGCGATTCATCGCCGGGGGAAACGGAGGGCTGCGCGGACATGGTCGATTCCTGCGAACAGCGACTTCCACAAAAATTGAACAAAAGTGGACATTTCCATTGAACGCCGCTGCGATCCAGTGTACGTTCACGTGGACTTTCTTGCAAGGCTTTCCATGGAAAAGTGCCGAAGTTCGCTTTTGTTCGTTTTGAGTCCGGTTTCCCCGTCATTCGCTCGAAGAGGCCCCCATCATGCAAGGCGCCACCCATGACCGACGAAATCCGCAAGCAGATCTCCCTCTTTCTCCCGGTTTCCGACTGGAGAATTCTGCGGCTGGAAGCCGCTCGCCGGCGACTTCCCATCACGGAACTTTGCCGGCAATGGATGCGGCCGCACATGGACAAACTCCGTCGTCAGCGGGCGGCGCGCTGGGAGCTGGAGTCTCCCGACGCGGGATGACGGCGGCGAATTCCTGGTCGCGCCGGAGCTATCCGAGCGACCTGACACATTCGCAGTGGTATCGGATTGCTCCGTTGCTCGAACGCGGACGGGGATCCGGACGGCCATTGCAATTGCCGCCGCGCGAGGTCGTCAACGCCATCAACTACCGCTGGACGACGGGTTGCTCCTGGCGGATGCTGCCCCACGATTTGCCGCGCTGGGAGGCGGTTTATGCCCACTTTCGCCGCTGGCAAAGAAACGGCACGCTGAAACGGCTCCGTGAAGAACTGACGCGTCCCGTGCGAATGCGGCGAGGCCAATCGTAAACGCCCGCTGGCGACATGCCTCTCGCGGCGGTACAGGTAGTGCATCGAGATCTTTCGTTCTCCCTCAGCGTTCCTGGAAGGCCCGACGATGAAGCTGCCGTTCGCCGCCCTGATACTTTCCACTCTCGTCATCAATCCTGGCTGGAGCCAGGAGGTTGAGACCGGACCCGACTGGGTGCGCGTCGCCGAGCGCGCCGACTGGCAGGCTCGGGATTCGCAGGGAGAGTTGGTTTACAAGGATCGACTGTGGATCTTCGGCGGCTGGTTTCAGTCGTTCGAAGCGCCGCCGCGAGACGTCTGGTCTTCGGCCGACGGCAAGACCTGGAATCTGGTCGCGAAGGAAGCGCCGTGGAAGCACAGCGACCTGCCGATGACGGTCGTCCACAACGATCGCATGTGGCTCATGGGAGGCTGGTACAACGGCCGGTTGCCCGGCCACGAAGCCAGTCACGAGGTCTGGTCGTCGACCGATGGCGCGAAATGGGAGCTGGCGACGCCCCATGCGGACTGGACGCCCCGACTCGCCGCGGGGCTGGTGGAGTTCAAGGGCCGGATGTGGCTGCTGGGCGGGATCGAGAACTACTATTTCGGCGATGCGAAGAGCCTGAAGAACGATGTCTGGTCATCGGCAGACGGCAAGTCCTGGGAGCTGGCGACGGCGGACGCGGGGTGGTCGCCGCGAGCGTACCATCAGGCATTGGTCTTCAACGACCGCATCTACGTCTTCGGGGGGGGCAACTATGTGCCCGAGTATCATGCGAAGAACGACGTCTGGAGCTCCGCCGACGGCGTCCACTGGCGGGAAGAAACGGCCTCCGCCGGCTGGTCGCCCCGCCTGTGGTTTTCGTCGGCGGTCTATCGGGACCGGATCTGGGTCGTCGGGGGCTGGTCGAACAATCCCGCACGCAACCAGGGCGACGTCTGGTCCTCGCGCGACGGCAAGACCTGGACCCAGCTCAAGTCGAACGTGATCTGGAAAGAACGTCACGAACATTCGTTGTTCGTGTTTCAGGACAAGCTCTGGCTCGCCGGCGGCCACGCCCAGCCGCTCAGCAATGAGGTCTGGACGCTGGAGCTGCCGAAGGAATAGAGGGGAGCGGAAAGCTCAAAGCCGAAAGCGGAGAGCCAGAGAAGACTGCGATCGGACGCAGATCCCCTCTGGCTCTTTTCTTTACACTCTCGTTTTTCGACCGACTTCCTTTCGACATTCCGCCTTCGACATTTCTGGGCGTGACGAGAGATCTTCCCGACTATTTCTTCTCGTCCATCATCCGGGCGACGTGCTCTTCGATGGCATCGGCCCAGATCTGGTAGCTCTTGGGGTTGAGGTGCAGCAGGTCGGGCATGATCTCCCTGCTCAGCGTCCCGTCTTCCGCGAGGAACTTCGGGCCGATGTCGAGGTATTCGATCGTCTTGCCGTCGGCGAGCTTCGCCACGATGGCGTTGGTCTTCTCATTGACCTGGCGCTTGGCGTCGTTGTTGTCGGCCCCGCGGGGAAAGACCGCCAGCAGCAGGATCTTCGTCTCCGGCAGCGCGGTCCGGAGCTTGTTGACGATGGCGGTCGTCCCCTCGGCGATCTGCTCCGGGGTATTGGTCCCCGAGTTGTTGGTGCCGATCATGATCACCGCCAGCTTCGGGTGAATCCCCGCGATGTTGCCGTTGTCCAGCCGCCACAGAACGTGCTGGGTCCGGTCGCCGCCGATCCCCAGGTTGACGGCATTTCGGGGCGTGTAGTGCTTCGCCCAGACGTCTTTGCCGGCCCCTTCCCAGCCTTGAGTGATCGAGTCGCCGATAAAGATCAGATCGACGTTCCCCTGTTTGACCCGTTCATTGAACGACTCGTGCCGCTTCATCCAGCCCCCGTCGCGGGGAACCGGCTTCACGGCGTCGTTTTCCTGGGCGTGAATCGCACCCGCGGTGACGAACGCGGCAACGGTGCAGAGCAGAGCAGTCCAGCGGCGCATCAGGCATTCTCCTTGAGGTTGATCAGACAGGTGCGGGCGATTCCCGCAGCCTTCGACTCACAGGGCATTCTCGATCACTTAAGGCAGCCGTTCGGACTTCTTCCGTCCGACGCGGTTCTGCCAGAACAGCCGGTCCTGCGTGGCCACGCCCTGTCGCAGGGCGCATTGCAGGCAGTATTTCTCGTCGTCGCGCTGCAGGTAGATTTCGCCGTTCAGAATCAGGTGGAAATAGTCCTGCCCCGGCGCTTTGGAATAGCAGTAGATCCGCTCCGAATCGTATTTTACGTGGGCCTGCCACGCGTCCGGATCGCAGGCATACAGGCGGACGTCGGGAACTTCATCGACCGCCGGCGGCGGTTCGGCGGGTTGCGGCGCCGCCGGGCCGTCTGACATCACCAGTTCGTCATCGTCGTTGGACATGGCGGCAGCTCCGGTCTGGCGAGCGAGTAGCGAGTAGGGAATAGCGAATCGCCAGAGGCGGGGAGCTTATCGCAAATCGCTTGTCGCTGATCGCCAGAGTGGGGACGGGGCAAAGCGCTATCCTGTCTGGCTCTGGTCTCTCGACTCCTATACCGCCGGAACTGGTACGTTGAGCTGTGCGGCCAGTTCCGTCAGGGCTTTCCAGTTGCCGTCGTCCAGCGGGATGCCGTGGACCTTCCGACCTTCCATCGTGCGTCGTTCCGGATCGCCGGGCAGGAAGACCTCTTTCACGCCGTCGATCAGCGGCACGCTGCGGACATAGGCTTCGAGCGCCTTCGCTTCCTGCAGCAGGTGGTTCGATCCGCCGAAGAACTCCGGATTGATGACGAGGAACCAGGCGCAGTTGCCGATTGGAGGCGGCGGATTCGGATAGGAACATTGTCCGCCGGACATTCCGCCGCAGAGCATCTCGATCATGTAGGCCAGACCGAAGCCTTTGTAGCCCTGGTCGCCTCCGAGCGGAAGGATCGTCCCCGGAGGATCGCCGTAGAGCTGGTTGGGATCGGTCGTTGGCTTACCGTCCGGATCGAGCACCCAGCCGAGCGGAATCTGCTGGCCGGCGATCTTCTTGACGCGGACTTTTCCCTCGGCGGTGGCGCTGGTGCCGATGTCGAACACGAACGGTCCTGCTTCTCCGCCCGGCATGCCGATACAGATCGGATTCGTTCCCAGTCGCGGGCGTTTGCCGCCGACCGGCGCCACGCGCTGGGCGGCTCCGTGCGTGTTGGCGCAGATCATCGCGGCAAATCCGCGAGCGGCGGCCATTTCGGCGTATTCGCCCAGCCGGCCGATGTGCGACGAGTGCTTGAGCGTGCCGCAGGCGATCGCGGCGGTCTCGCATTTTTCGATCAGCCGGCGGGTCAGATCCTGGGCGAGGACCTGCCCCATGCCCCATTGTCCATCGGCAACGATCGAACAGGCGGATTCCTTTTCGATCTTGAGTTTCGCCGCCGGGTTGAGGGCGCCGTCTTTGACCCGCCCGATGTAGAACGGCACGCGCATCACGCCGTGAGAATCGTGGCCGCGCAGATTCGCCTGGACGAGGCTGTCGGCGACGATGTGAGCGTGTTCGGGGGGGAGGCCGGCGGCGAGAAACAGGGCCTCGGTGAACTCCAGCAATCGCGATTCACTCAGGACGGGCACAGGGAATTCTCCGGGGGGTGGAAACTTTGCAGAAACGGGTTCGGCAGGAGGCCGCATCATACCGCAGAGTCCGCAGAGACGGCACTGCCGGCAGACTCTGCCGCGATGAATTCTCCGGAAGCCTGCCGATGGAAACTTGAAGGCGGCGGCAGAGAATTCTCCCGTGGTCGCGGCGAACTTCGCGGGTTCCCGGGGAGGCCCGGGGAGCGGCCCGGAATTCCAGAACTTGACTCAAGTTAGCGTTGTGATGGTTGGCGGGATGCGATGGATCGCAGCCTCCTTGCCGGAGGTGTGGAGCGCGGGATTTTTCGTCGCAGGTTCGCGAGGCGGTTTGCCGATCAACCAAGCCTGCCGAATCTGAAACTCTCGTCGAGCCCCATTGCCCCTTGCATGAAAGACCGTTGATGACCGAGTCGACCGGCAGCGTCCGCACGTTGGGAGAGTTGCGCGACTACGTTCACCACATGCTGTGCCGCCACGAAAACCTCGTGGCCGATCAGTTCCAACTGCAGGAGGTTCCGCTGCTTCGCAAAGGCCAGACCTGCGGTCTGCAGTTCGTCCTGCACGGTCCCCGCCAGGTTCGCCTGGGAGCCGTCTGGGCCGTCGATCAGAACCACGTTTTCTACTACGACGCCCGCGGCGAACGCTTCCACAAAGAAACACTCGCCCACCCGATCGAACTCCCCGAAGCGGCCTAGCCGGCCGGGGCACTGCCGACTCTGAGATGGGTTTGCCGTGGATGCCGGATTCGGCGGCGTCGGGAAAGAAATAGGTGCTGCCGGCGCACAAATCTGGTTCCCAAGCTCCGCTTGGGAACGCCGGTTTTCCGAGGCTCTGCCTCGCTCTGGAATCGAGGCGGGATTGCTCACTCCGCCGCGGCCTGCATGACCCGCCCGTTCCGCGGATCGATCTTGAGATCCAGTGCTTCGCTGTCATCCGTGTAAAAGAAAAACCCGAACATCATCTCGTGCACGGTCTGAGGACCATTTTTGACGGTCACGGTCGGGTCGGGATTGAACGGATTGAACCGCGAATTGTCGAAGTGGGCGGTGACTTCGATCCGCGTTCCCGGCGGGAACTTTTTCGTGCCCGGTTCCCATCGGTAATTCTGCTGCCAGTCGTAGTGATAGTTGGGAATCGACAGCAGCGTCTCGGGCTCCCCTTCGGGAGGGTAGGCGACGAACGTCATGTCTTTCCCGCGGAGATGCATGTGGGAGAACATGCCGATTCCGCTGGCGTGACAGGGGAGCGTGCGACTGGCGGTGACTGGATGAGCGCCCGCACCGGGTGGGATGGCGAACTTTGAGGTTGTCACCTGCACGTGATGCAGCTCTTTGCGGACCGGGTTGCGCGGGTAGTTGAAGCCGACCGACATCCGGTTCTTCTCCGGTTTGCCGGTCGTCGTGTAGTGAATCTGCAGCCCGATGACGGAATTTGCCGGAATGCGAAAGGCCAGGCCGTCGTCGAGCCGCATCGCCGTCCCGCCGGGCACACGTCCCGTGATGAAATTGCTGTCGTCGAACTGTTTCCCCACGGCGAAATAGCCCAGGTTGCAGTGGTGCACCGTTCCGGGATTCGACGGCAGAATCTCCGCCGCCGAGATCCAGGTCTCCTGGAGAAACACATAGGGCAGGACGACATATTTGTAGTCCACGAAGCCCTCTGCGGGGAGTTCGTGCGTTTCCAGGGCTTTGATGACCAGATCGGGATCGCCGATCTCCCACTTGCCGTCGTGAAACGCGCGGGGGGGCGGAGCCTGCTCGGGATTGCCTGCCGGTCGGCCGGATTGCACCCAGACGGCGAACTGGTCGCGCTCGGCGCGGGAGAGTCCGCGTTCGTTGGCGAAGCGATGCTGCCGGCTGGCGTACCACGGCGGCATCCGCCGGTCGCCAACGACTTCGGCGATCATTTCGGCCTGGCTGGAGACCTCCTCCAGCGTGATCAGCGAGAACGGCGAACCGCCGCCGGGGTGATGACACTCCTGGCAGTGCTGCTGCAGCAACGGCACGATGTGTTCGTAGAAGGTCACCGGTTCCGCTGACGCCACCGGCTGTGCGCGGGTGATCCGGCAGCCGTCCACGGGGGTCTCCGACACGGCGACGGTCCGACCGGCGAGCAGGTCTTCCAGAGCGAGCCTCAGGTCTTCGCGGGTTGCTCCCGGGCGTTCGCCCCCCAGCCGCAATTGATCGTCGATCCGACCGCGATAGCGCAGGCGATGTTCCTTGTCGAGGATGACGACCTCGGGGGTCCGCTCGACGCCCAGCGCCGTCGCGCAGTCGCCGCTGGAGTCCTTGGCGAGCGGAAAGTCGAGGCCGAAGTCGATCCCCTGCTGGGCGATTTCGGGGATCTCGTCCTCGGGACCCACGTTGATGCTCACGATCTGGACGCCGCGATCGCGAAACTCGTCGTGGAGCCGCTTCAATTTCGGCCACGATCTCTGGACGATCGGGCAGGTCGTATTGGTGAAAACGAAGACGTACGCCTGGTGCTCGCCCAGATCCTGCAGCGAACGTGGCAGAAAGCGAATGTCCTTGAATCGCAGGTCGGAGATCTGATCTCCGATCCGCGGTCCTGCCGCGGAAAGGGGCGAAGCCGAGACGAGCGCGACGGCGAGGAGCAGCAACCAGCGCAGAGCCATTTTCCACAATCCTCCATCAAGTCCCGGACTGGACGAAATCCTACTGTTTTTGCATCCCCGGTTGCCAGAGGCTGCGGCGTCGCCGACGATATCGTCCCGACTCACTTCCAGAGCTACCCCGCGGAGTCCCGTCATGTTTCGTGCATTTCTGATGCTCGTGATCCTGTGCAACGCCGCCCGGCCGACTTCGGCGGCCGACCGCCCGAATGTTCTGCTGATCTGCGTGGACGACCTCAAGCCGCTGCTCGGCTGCTACGGCGACAAGACGGTGAAATCGCCCAATATCGACCGGCTGGCCGCCCGCGGGATGCTCTTCGAAAACGCTTACTGCAACCAGGCCGTCTGCGCTCCCTCGCGAAACTCGCTGCTGACCGGGCTCCGTCCGCAGACGCTGGGGATCTACGACCTCGGCACCAACTTCCGTCGGTCCCGCCCCGAGGCGATCACGCTTCCGCAGCACTTCAAAGCCAACGGCTACCGGACCGAGGCGCTCGGCAAGATCTTCCACGTGGGTCACGGCAATCACGAAGATCCTGCTTCCTGGAGCGTGCCCCACTGGAAGGCGGAGGTCATCGCGTATGCACTGCCCGAGAGCCGGGCGAAGCAGGGGCTGACGCGCGAAGAGGCTCTGTTCTCCAATAAGAAGGCGCAGGGGCTCCCCCGCGGCGCCGCCTACGAATCGGCCAACGTCGCCGACGATGCCTATCCCGACGGCCGGACCGCCGATGAAGCGATCCGCCGGCTAAAGGCACCCAGCAAGAAACCTGACCAGCCGTTCCTGCTCGCCGTCGGTTTCGTGAAGCCCCACCTGCCGTTCTGCGCCCCCAAACGCTACTGGGATCTCTACGACCGCGCTCAGTTCGAGCCGGCCGCCCGGCAGACTCCTCCTGACGGCGCCCCGAGCTACGCCCCGCAGTTCGGCGGCGAGTTGCGCCAGTATTCCGGCATCCCGGACAAGGGCGCCCTCGACGCCGAGCTGCAGCGGACCCTGATCCACGGCTACCACGCGGCGACCAGCTACATGGACGCCCAGCTCGGCCGCGTGCTCGACGCACTCGACGAGACGGGCCTGGCGCAGAACACGATCATCGTCCTGTGGGGGGATCACGGCTGGCACCTGGGAGACCACGGGATCTGGTGCAAGCACACCAACTACGAACAGGCCACCCGCATTCCGGTCCTGGTGACCGCGCCGGGCGTCACGCGGCCCGGCACGCGTACGTCCTCGCTGGCGGAGACGGTCGACATCTATCCCACCGTCTGCGAACTCGCGGGCCTGCCGGCTCCTGAGGGACTCGACGGCCGCAGCTTCGTCCCCACGCTCCGCGATCCTTCCGCAGCCACAAAGGACTCGATCATCCACGTTTACCCCCGCGGCCCGCGCCTCGGCCGGGCGATCCGGACCTCACGCTACCGCCTCGTCGAGTGGAAGAAGTTTGGTGATGCGAAGGAGCCAGCGGAGTTCGAACTGTACGACTACCAGACCGACCCGTCCGAAACGAAGAATCTGGCAGCCGAGCGGCCGGAAGTGGTCGCGGAGCTTCAAAAACTGCTCGCCGCGCACCCGGCGGCGAAGCCGCCGGTGAAGTGACATTGAGGATGGAACCGGGTGGTCCGGCCCGCAGGGCCGGATCGCGCAGTGAAAAGAAGCCGCAGTCTGAACGACTACGTCCAATCCATTCCCCTTCACGATCGCCATGAAGCCGTCGCGCAGAGACCCTACTCCCCGCGAAGCGATTCCAGAATCGGCGTCCGGACGGCGGCCACGACGGCGGCGGTCGTGGCCAGCAGGCCGGTGATCAGCACGCCGGTCAGCAGCATGGCGCCGGAGAGCCAGGGGGGCGTCGCGCCGATGCTGAGCAGGTGGGGGGACATCGCAATCACCGCGGAACCGGCCCCGATCGCCAAACCGCCGACCAGCAGCAGCGACGCTTCCGCCAGAACCAGGAGCCGGACGGCCGGCGGCCGGTAGCCGACTGCGCGGAGCAGCGCCAGTTCGCTCCGGCGTTCCAGGACGTTGCGGAGCATCACCGTCGCCAGACCCAGCGTCCCCAGGAGCAGCCCGAGGCCTCCCAGCGACTGAAACGTCGAGAGGTAGGTGTTCTGGACGGAGAGGAACCGCGCCAGGCGTTCGGCGACGGGTTCGGTGTCGCAGCCGTACTCGTTGAGTTCGGTCTCCAGGAGCTCGGCGACTTTGTCGCGCTCGGCCCACGGGGTCTCGACGAGGAGATACTGGAAACCCTTCTGCTCGGGAAAGAGCTGCAGAAAGTGCTCTTCGGACATCAGCAGGACCCCCTGGAAGATGCTGCTGTCGAGTTTGCCGGCGATCTTCAGCGTGGCGGGCGCGGCCGAAGTGCCGGCGGGGAGCGGAATCTCCTGGCCCGGCGACTTGTGCAGGCTGTAGTCGAGCGTATTGGCGTCGCCGAAGACGGGAATCGTGCCGTCGGGATTCGTGGTCTGCAGCAGCTTCCACGGGTTGCCCCCCAGACCCATGAACTTGAACCCGCCGCGCTCGATCAGTTCGGGGGGGACTCCGAGAATCGTCGGCAGAGTCGTCTGGAACAGGTTGAGGCAGCTCGCCTCCTGACCCGGTTTGACGCGGAACATCGAGACATGGATGCCCTTCCACAGGTCCGGATGCTCGGGCAGCCCGAGTTTGCGCCGTCCGTCCTCCGTATTGAGGTCGTAAAGGACCGGACTGCTGGTCTCTGCGACCAGGGTGTAGCCGCCGTTGCCCGAGGCTTTGTCGGGACGTTCCGCCGAAGGATCTCTCTGTCCCGCGGCGACGGCGGTGATGAGGAACGTGGCGGCGGCGATGAGTCCCGTCGTCAGCACGCTGCGAGAACGCTGCCGGGCGGCGTTCTTGAGGCCCAGCCGGGTGAACGCAGCGCGACCGTGTCCCTTGACTGCGGGGCCGCCGGCCCCCTGCAGCCAGGCGGAGAAGCCGGAGAGGCCGGCGGTCAGCAGGAGCATCCCCGCCACGAAGAAGACGACCATCGCCCACGAGAAGCCAGCGAACGCGTCCCCCGAGGGAATCAGACCGGTCAGGATGCCGAGGATGGCGGCCAGCGCCATGCCGCCGGAGATCAGCGCCCGCCGGCGCGAACCCCGCATCCGTCGGATCTGCGTGGCAAGCGGGACTTCGGGATCGAGGACGCCGACGAGCTGTTCGCGGACGCTGGCGGCCCGCAGTTGGCGCAGCGACCACGCCATCGCCCCCAGGGCTGCGATGACCGCGATCGCCGAACCGGTCAGGACGCTGGTCGGCTGGATGAAGACGAACAGAAATCGCGTACCGACGGCGCCGATCCACCAGGTCTTGAGACCGTAGACCATCAGATGCGCGTAACCGATGGCGGCCAGGCAGCCCAGGGCTCCGCCGAGCAGCGCGAGGAGCGTTCCCTCGATCAGGAGCAATCGGGCGACCTGACGCGGCGGGTAGCCGAGCGCCGCCAGCAGCCCGACCTGCCGGACGCGCTGTTCGAGCCCCAGGCGAAACAGCAGGCCGACGAGAATGATCGCGGAGAGGATCAGAAACAGGCTGAAGCCGATGAACAGCCCCGCGAAATCGTTCGAGCCGGTCGCCGCCTGCAGGCCGATCGCTTTGATCGGGACGAAGCCCAGCCCGAGCTCGTCGGGCGTCAACTCGGCGAGAACCGCGGCGCGGAACTCGGGAATGCTCTCGCCAGCGGATTTGCCCGGCAAGGGGGCGACGCGGATGGAGGTCAGCGTTCCATATCGGCTGGGCCACCAGGCCCGGGCGGCGACGAGCGGCACGAACGCTTTCGGCGTGGCGCGGTAGCTGTCCCAGTATTCATCGTCGCGCGTCGTGACTTTGTCGAGAGTCATCGGGAAGGGCTGGTCCCAGTCGTCGAGCGATTCGACGTCGGTGATCCCTTTCACTTCGGGAGTCAGGTTGCGGTCGGCCGCGGGGCCTTCGAGTTTGACGATCCCGGCGACACGGACGGTCTTTTCTTCCTCGGGCAGTTCGCCGTGCGAGCCGACGATGTGGTACCCCATGCGGATTTCGTCGCCGACTTTCACCTGCAGGTCTTCGGCGAGATAGTCATTGAGCAGGATCTCCCCCTCGACGACCTTCTCGGGCCGCGGACCAACGAACTCGAAGGGTCCGAAGGGAGGAACGAGTCCCACGACATCCAGCCCGGCGACGGTCGAATACATCGAAAAGTGCTTCTCGCCCTGTTCCTTGTCGGCGTTGCGCAACCAGTTGGCGAGGTAGACCATGACCGGCGACGTGCCGAGCTTGAGTTTCGCGGCGGCCTTCTCGGCTGCCTCGGCGAGACGGTCTTCCAGAATGAGCGTTTCGCTTTCGACGGAGAGGACGCCGAGCGTCTCGTCGACGATCAGTCGCAGTCCGAGGTCGGTGGGGGTCCAGACGGCGTCGAGGGTGCGGCTCAGTGTTGTCGCGGAGAGTCTGGCGGCGTTGAGCTGGGCGTCTGACGAAGATGTCGCGGCCAGAAGAGTGTTGACTCGCGCTGGAGCGCCGCGGGGATCGCGACCGGTCGGACGGATTTCAGCAAGATCGAGGCGGTCCTGCAACGTCTTCAAGTTGACGAACGCGTTGAGGGGCAGAAGCTGGCTGGGCTGAAGGCCGAAGCGTCCCGGTCCGGATTCATCGGGGGCGATCGCCGCGATTTTCAGATCGATTTCCTGAGCGTCGTTGTCCTTATTGCCCAGGAGCGAGTCGCGCGGAATGGCGCTGGGGAGCTCGATCCAGAGGGTGACGGTGTCGCCGACGTTCGCCGCCAGTGCGTCTGCCGCTTCCCGATTCAAGACCAGGCCGGCCGCCTCCGGCAGCGGCTCGGCGGCGTTGAGCAGCTTCCAGGCGCGGTCGTCGACGCCATAGATCGAGACCTTCCCGGCCCGGCGGATGCTCTCCCCGGCTTTTCGCTGCAATCCGCCCGGCATCGTCAACACGGGGGCAATGGTTGCGTGAGTCCCGTCGGTCTGGAGCCGGGCGGCAATTTTGTCGGCGAGCTGTTCGCGGAAAAAGCGATGGCCGGCAACGACGTGGTCGACCTGCTGGAGCCGGTCGAGAGTCATTTTCCGGAGGCTGCCGCGCATGGAATCGCCGACGATGAGGGCGCCTCCGATGACGGCGGCCCCGACCACGACGCCGAGCACGAGGGCCAGGTTCGTGCGCCAATAGAATCGGAGGCTGCGACCGATCAGTTGCCAGCGAGTCATGTCGGAGTTCCAGACGGCATCGCGGAGACAGATTGCTCCATCGTACCGGCGATCGGCGCCAGGATCAGTGCCGCAAGGCGAAGAGCCCGGCTTCCTGGGGGGAAACCGGGCTCCGGGCGAATGCAGCGATCATCGGCGAACGGCTATTCCGCGGCGGAGGGAGGATTGGCTGCGGGCGGTTCGACCACTTCTTCGGAACCGTCTTCCGAGGCGAACTCGGGCATCAGCGGCAGCCGTTCGGGATGTCGATGATAGGTCGGGAACCGGCGTCCCGTCTGGCGGAGGCAGACGATGGTGCCGGCATCGGTCGCCAGGTAGAGCCGATCGGTCAGTTCATTGGCGATCCGCTGCGAGTAGTTCCGCAGGTTGACCGCGGCGTTAACCGCGCCGTCGCCGCGGTCGACCGAGATCAAGTTGCCTTCGACGTCCGACCCGTACACGGTGTCTCCCGCAACGGCGACGATCCCGGTCAGGTTCGGACGCGACCAGCGGGGTTCGCCGTCTCGCTGGTTGAGGCAGACGGCGCCGCCGTGATCGAGGATCAGAAACAGGTCGTAATTCACGGCCATCGGACCGACGTTGATCGGTTTGCCCGTAATGAATTCCCAGCGGACGCGTCCGGTCTCCGACTCGACGGAGTAAAAACTCTGGTCGCGGGCGGCGATGAACGTCCACTCGGTGACGGCGTTCGTGAGGAGATTTTTGTGCGATGCAAAACCGAGGGGCGTGTTGATCGGGTTGTTGGTTTCGAGTTGATAGATCACTTCGCGGCGGGTCGCCGTGACGCCGTAGAGGGAGCCGTCGCGGCTGGCGAAGCTGACGATTCGACCGGTGGGAATCGGGGGCGAGGAGATGGCTTTACCGACCTGGCACTTCCAGACGAGGGCGTCGTTGGACCAGGCGGGCAGGAGCGATTCCTCAAACAGGGCGCGAATCCGCTTGAGGTTGTAGGCGTAGACCGCCCCTCCCAGCGTGCCGATATAGACGTGATTCTCGTCGACAGCGATCGACGTGGAAGGAGCTTCCGGCAGTCGCAGCTCCCAGCGGATCTGCCCGGTGACCTTGCTGAGCGAATAGAGCGTCGGCCCCACGACGATCATGGCCTCCGTTTCGCTGGAGACGACCGGGAACATCGGGTCGTCGTTACGACCGAGCAGGACCGCCCAGGCCTCCCGACCGGTCTCGGAGTCGAAGGCGGTGATGAGCCCGGCCGTCGTCTGAACGAAGAGCATATCCTCGTCGACGACGAATTGCGTGACCTTATCGCGCTGCGGATTGAGCTTCGCCTGACCGTTCCAGGCGCGTTCGAGGCCGAGCCGGCTGAGCTGCCGCGGCCCGGGCAACAGGTCCTCGCCGACGCGCTGAGCTGACGCCATGCGCACGGGCGAACACGCCAGAACGAGCAATCCACACACGAGCCAACCGCTGCGCATCTTGGCACCTCGAAAAACCAGCCGGATTCTCGAGTTCCCCCGCGGAGCGACGTGCTCCGCGAACTTCCCGACCGGCAAGACCCTCCGTGGCGGGACACCAGGAGTCGGACGCCAGACGTCCGACTCAACTCTACCACCTGTCTGCCGCGGACTCGGGGACTCTGGCGGCAGAACGCCGTGAAATGTCAGCCCCCCGTCCTCTGCCCCGGCACAGGACAGACAGTCTCCGCATCTTACCCAGTTCTCATGACTGAATTCCAGAAGGAGTCTCGAAGGTTTTTCGGGTGCCGGACTGTCGTATCCCGCAATCTTTCGCTCATCGATCCGGTCGGCGCCGGGAAAATCATCCGGGTGTTGCGTCTGTGACGTTCGCAGGGATAGTCTGGAGTCAGGTTTTTCCGCACAGGTGTCGATGGATCAGAACGACCGAATCACGAGTTCTGCCCGGAAACTGCAATGCGAATCTGCTGGAAGCCATGGCTGTTGCTTGCAGCGGTCCCCTGCTGGCTGGCGCCGCTGCCCGCTTCCGCGGACCTCGTGCGGCTGAAATCTGGCGGCGAGTTGCGCGGCAAGGTCGTCAAGACAGCGGACGGGGAATCGGTCACGGTAGCGACCGATTCCGGGGCGCGGGTGACGGTCGCGTCGGCCGCGGTCGAGTTTGTGACGCCGCGGTCGGCGACCATCGAGGAGCATGAAAGCCGGGCGCGACGGACGCCTGACGCCGTGCCCGATCAACTGGAGCTTGCGGAGTGGTGCCGTCTGAAAGGACTGACTTCGCAGCGCATGCAGCACCTGCAACGGGTGATCGAACTGGAACCGGACCACGAAAAGGCGCGTGCGGCCTTGGGCCACATCTGGCAGGAGGGGCAGTGGGTCGACCAGGATGAGATGATGGCCGGCAAGGGGTATGTGAAGTACAAGGGGAAGTACATCACGACGCTCGAAATGGAGCTCATCGAGAAGACGGAAGAAGAAGTCGAAGCGGAGAAGGCCTGGTACCCGCGGATCCGGCTCTGGGTGACCTGGCTGAAAGGTTCGCACCAGGGGCGACAGGCGGAGGCCCTGGTGAACCTGCAGGGCGTGACCGATCCCAACGCCTGCCCGGCCGTCGTCAAGTTCCTGGTGAATGACGATGCAAATGTAATGCTGCGTCAGCTTGCGGTGCAGGTACTGTCACAGCCGGGCGGCCCCAAGCCGGTCGTGGGGCTGACCAGGCTGGCCGTGCTGGACCCGCTGCCGGAGTTGCGCAGGTCCGCGCTGGACGCCTTGAAACCCGATCAATACGCGACGGCTCAGCCGTATCTGTTGCGGGATCTGCGGCACAAGCAGAATGTCGTCGTCTGCCGGGCGGCCGCGGCTCTGGAGCAAGTCGGCGACGACGAGGCCGTGGTCCCGCTGATTCAGGCGCTGATGACCACGCATCAATATACGGTTCGAGTGCCCGTGGCCCAGATGAGCGTCGCGCTGGGATCGAACGGCGCGATCGGCGGATCGTCAGGGAGTTCGCTCCCTCCGGACATTGAGGCGGGCCTGCGGACGGGGCAGTATCCCAATGGGGTGATTGTCCTGAATGGGCCGGGGCCGCCGCCGGAGGCTGCGACGCGCGTCGTGACGGTCAATTACACGCATCAGAACGCGGAAGTGCTGTCTGCGCTGCAGAAGCTGACCGGGACGAACTTCGGCTTCGACCGTCGGACCTGGCGGCTGTACTGGAACGCGGAGAAGGCCGGAGTCGGAAAGATTCCGGTGTCGCCAGTGCCCAAGTAGGGGAGTCTCTCCGCGTTCGCCGTGTCCGGCTCATGGAGCCGGAAGGGGGGGCAGAGCGGGGATGACCGCTTCTGTTGGCAGAGGGGCCGGAGCTGGCGCCGAGAGTCCCGGCAACGGTGTGGGTGTCGCGGACAGGTCGCGCGGGCTGACCGTGCGGGACGATTGCGGCACCAGATCCCAGCCCTCTTCCCCGAGGTGTCGGAATTCATAGGCGCCGCCGACAAGGGTGTAGCGGCGCTGGCCGAGATCTCGTCCGCGACTGAAGACGACGTCGGTGGGACCGGTGACATAGGTAACCTTGTCCTGTCCGCTCACCAGCGATTTGATGCGATCGCCGATGCTGTAGGTCACTGTGACGCCATTCTCCGGCGGATTGATCAGGCGGATGGCGGTCGACGATTGCGGTTCCGGATTGAGTGGCAGCACGCTCATGATCGGTCGCGGCGGCGCCGCGGGAGGAGGCGCCGGGAACGGCGGCTGGGCGGAGACGATCCGGACCGCCGGCGCCGGCCGGGTGATCTGCACGGACAGCGAAGGGCTGGAATAATAGCCGCCGTACCAGGGATACGGTGCGTAGTAGGCCACGGGGGGCGGCGGACCGTAGTAGCCCCCCAGATAGACGCTCACCGGCGGACGACCATGCCAGTGATTGTGGCGATGCGGCTGGGCAAACGCCGCGGAGGACGCTCCCGCGAACAGAACAAGCAGGACGACGAAGGCTGCGACGCGCATGGCGAATTCCTTTTCTGACCCGTGGCCGATCGAAAAGGGTAGGCGATGCCGCGGGAAAGGCAAGAGGAGTTTTCGGCATGTCCCGGATGAGGCGACATATGCCGGGCTGACGAGGCTCAGCGGATTCGGCGCAGGTTCGGCGCGGAATCGTCGGCCGGTTCTTCTTTGGCGTCGACCGCGGAGAACAAAAGGAATCACCCCGGCCAGAGGGACTGACCGGGGCGATGGGTGTTGATGTCTGAGGGGGACAATCCTACTTCCGGAACATCGGGCTCCCCGGATCGCCGCGGGAGAGGAGATACGCCAGAAGATCCAGGACTTCGGTTTCGTTGAGGGGTTTCAGCAGATCCTTGGGCATGAGCGACGTCGGGGCGGGCCGGAGCTCTTCGATCTCGCTGCGGGGAACCTCGACGACCTTGGTCGAGTCTTCCGGATCGGTCAGGATCGTGACGCTGTTCTTCGTTTCGCTCACCAGCCGGCCCGTGTAGGACTTGCCGGCATCGGTGACGAGGAGCGACGCCCGGTACTGGTCCGAGACGACTTTGTTGGGATCAATGATCGACTCCGTGAGGTCTTTCAGATTGAAACGGCCTGCCAGTTGAGTCAGGTCGGGGCCGGTCGCCCCGCCGTCGCCGGCGAATCGATGGCAGATCACGCAGCGGGTGGCGGCGAACATCTTTTCGCCGTTCTTGAAGTCCCGCCCCTTGAGCTTGTCGCCAAGTGCGACGACTTCTTCGCTCGTCCAGTCATGCCCCGGGCCGGCCGGTTTCGGGAGTTCGGGTCGTCGGAAGGGTTCGCGGGCGCCGCCCGCTTCGATGGCAAGTCGCTCCTTCTCGGTCGCATTTTCAAAGGCATCGCGGTCGATGTTCTTGAGGAAACCCTGATAACTGGCGCCGCCCGCCTTGGAGCGAGCCTCCTTGAGAGCGTCGAAGTAGATCTTACGATCGGCGATCGTCCAGCCGGTTTTGAGATTTCGCAGCGTAAAGAGCAGCTCCAGCTTCTGCAGATCGGGCTGATTCTCGATCATTTTGGCGATTGAGCCGCCGTACCCTGGATTGCGGGCCAGAAGCGCGGCAATTTCGCCGGCGGACGGGGCCGGCGACGGACGGGTCAGCAGCGGCATCGACCTGGCGGCGACCTCGGGGGATTGCACCGCCGTCAGGATCATGCACAGCTCGCGATTGAGCGCGTCGGACTTGGCCGGGTAGAAGGGGATGAGCGGCTTGGCGATGTCGGCCAGCACGACGGGATCGGTCGGTTCGCCGAGCCGGATCAGCACCAGCGACAGCGCCCGCAGCCCGTCGAGCTGCTGGCGTTCGGATAGTTTCGCGAACTCCAGCCGGCCGAGCGCATTGAGCAGGTCGATCTGGGCCGGCTTGTCGGCGACTCGGGCCAGAGCGACGATTCCCTGGATCAGTGCGTCCGGGTTCTCTTCCGCGAGGACGCGGCTCCGCCAGGCCGCCGGATCCTGCCATTCGAGAGCCACGCGGGCCGCGTAGCGGATGTGGCGGTCAGCATGGCTGAGGTGCGGATAGATGAAGCTCACGGCGGCCTTCGCATCGGCCTGGCGGGACTGATACGTTTCAATCTTCCGGCGGAGAGCCCGCAGGTCCGCGCCGGCGGCATCGGTCAGCGTTGCCGGGGCGGTCGATTCGTTGCCGACATAAGTCACGCGGAAGAGTTCCGATTGCGTCCCGCGTCCGCCGACGGTGAAGTAGAGCGCGCCGTCGACGCCAACGGCAGCGTCCGTGAGGGGCAGCGGCGTGCGGGAGACGAATTCTTCCTTGGTCGCGCGATAGCTGGCGCCCTCCGGTTCCATGTGGATGGCGTACATCGTCCCGAAGGTCCAGTCGAGGATATACAGCGCCCGCTGGTACTTCGCGGGGAACTTCGTCCCGTGGCCGAACTCGACCCCCACCGGTGAGCCGGGGCCGATATCAATCATCTGCGGCAGGCTGTCGACGTAGTACGTCGGCCATTTGCCGGTGCCGCTGCGCCAGCCGAACTCGCTGCCGCTGGTGGCGTGGACGACGCGAGTGGGCCGGTACCACGGCATGCCCATGTCCCATTCCATGTCGGCATCGTAGGCGAACAGCTCGCCGTCGGCGTTGAACGCCATGTCGTACGGATTGCGATAGCCGCTGCTGAAAAACTCCCAGTTCTTGCCGTCGGGGTCGGTCGAGGCGATCCAGCCGCCGGGGGCCAGGACGCCGCGGGCGTGCCCGTTGGCATCCCACTGCCGAGGCAGCAGCAGGTCCTCATCCCAGTTGGGAGAGAGCCGGCTGGAGGCGTGTTCGGGGAGTTTTGCGTGCAGCGGCTCCGCGCGCATCCCCCCCATCGTCTGCGGATCGGCGTTACGGATCACATCGAACGGCGGCAAGGTGTGATTGCCGGAGATGAGGTAGATCGATTTTCCGTCCGGCGAGAGTCGCAGCGCGTGCGGGCCATGTTCGCCCCCGCCGCGGATTTCCTTCAGCTTGAGCAGTTCGTCGAACTGATCGTCGTCGTTGGTGTCGCGGAGTCGGTACAGGCCGCTCCCCGGTCCGCCATTCACAGTCACGTAGAGGCTGTTGAACGCGAAGAGCATCCCCTGTGCGCCGCTGAGCTTGACGTCGAGTTTTTCGACTTTCGTCGGCTCACTGCTGCCGGGAGCGGGCGGCGTAATGCGGTAGAGCCCCTTGTCTCCCTGGTCGCTGGCGATAAACCGGCCTTTGCCGTCGGAAACGAGGCAGACCCAGGAGCCGAGCTCGTCTTTGGGGACCGTGAAGAGGCGTTCGGCCTGGAAGCCGGGGAGCAGGTTGAATTTACTGTCGCCGTTCGACGCGAGGGAGAAGACGTCGCCCCAGGGCTGGACACCAAGCTCACCATGCGTCTCGACGGCCAGTTTTTCGGTCGAGTCCTTCGAGGCAAGGACGGCCCAGCTCTCATCGGTGACCAGGTAGGAGGCCTTCCCGGCCGCGTCGGACAGGACGACCTTCGCCAGCGCAGCGCTGATTCCGCCATCATTCCAGACTTCGAGGATCAGGGTATTTTCGCCCGATTTGAGCGACTTCGTCAGGTCGAGCGTGGCGGGCGCCTGCCACTCGTCACTGCCGCCGACTTTCTGGCCGTTGAGCCAGACGGCGACGTGATTGTCGGCCGAGACCTTGATCCAGGCGGATTTGACGGCGGCGGGAAGGGTTTGCTTAAGGAAGTAGCGGGTGTCCCGATTCGGCCCCCAGATCCAGGCGGGGACCGGCCCGGCGCTGAAATCCGGGGCCGTGCTTCGCGCCGGCGACTTACCGTCGACAACTTCCGGGACCTGAGTATAGACCTTGCCGTCGACGGTATCGGCGGCAGTCAGCGGCCCCGTGGCGAGGCTACCGGCGAGGAGGGACCAGACAGCCCACGAACGACACTTCATGCTGCAGACTCCGAGGAATGGCGGCGGTTGGAGACGCCTGGAAAGATCGCCAGAGATTGATGGGTATGGTAGCGGCCGTCTGGACCGCGGACTACCGAGGGACGGCTTCGACGAAATCGCCGGCTACGATCGTGAGGCACGCCGGACAGTGTCTGGATTTGGAATGCCGCTCGCTTTTTCACGCTTTCGCAGCAGAAACTGTCTGTTCGCTATAACGTCTTGTTGCCCAGGCACTTGCAAAAGTGCGCCATAGTCGCGGTCGGTGATTTAGCCCGCATGATTCATCAAGCAGTTCATCATTTCGACGTCGGCTCGGTCCGAGAGCAAGCGGCCATCGAACGGTGATCTGCGCCGGGCGGCGCGCAGAACGCCCCCCTCCCCGGGAACGTCGAATGCTGATGTCGGGTCCATGGCAGCGCGACTGGAGAAGGCGTCAGGGGCTGCGCGGCCAGGCGAGCACCGCCTGCGAGATCCAGCGGTACTCGTCTGTCGACGGCCAACTTGCGCTCAACCGGCCCCCACACGGCGGGCGCTGACCGTGATCTCCGCCGCAGCCTTGATCAGACGCTGATGCCACGTCGTGGCGAACCCCTCGCCCAGCGGATCCTCGCGACGACGACGATTGAACCAGCCTCGCCGGTGAGCTGCGCCCGGGAGACCTCGATTCGATCGGTTTTCCGGGGTGGAAATCGAAGGCCAACGGCAGCAAACCCTGTCAACTCACCCCCGGCCTATTTGTGGCGTCGAAGTGCTGATGTGACAACACCTTCTACGCCGCGGGACGCCGTTGTCCTGGAACGGGGTGAATCATTCGGGCTATGGAAACCGCATTCCTGATCGTGCCGGTCCTGATCGCGCTCATGGTGGCGATCCGGATCGGCGCCGGCGTATTCGACCACAGCCGGATCAATGCCTACGTGGCGTCGCTTGGCGGCGAACTCCTTTCCGCGCGCTGGTCGCCGTTCGGACCCGGCTGGTATGGCGAGAAACGGGAGCGGATTTATGCCATCCGGTATCTCGACCGTGAAGGTCACGAGCACAGTGCCTACTGCAAAACCAGCCTGCTGGCGAGCGTCTACTTCACCGAAGACCGGATCGTCCGCCAGTCCGCCACCGCTCCCCCGGAGCGGGAATCGCTCGTCGAGGAGAACCGTCGGCTGCGTCAGGAGATCGCCCGTCTCAAACGCCGGCTCGGGGAGGAGTGAGGCTGCTGTAGCGTGCGGCCAGAACCAGCGGGAAGGAAGTGAGGGATGTCCAGTTCCGGAGGGATCTATCGCCCCTCCGGGGCGCAGGAGGCATGGAACATGAGCTTCTTCTCTGGCGATCAGCGATAAGCGATCGGCCTTCTTCTTCCGGCTATTCGCTATTCCCTGCTCGCTATTCGCTCCTGCCTCACCTCAGCCCCACCGGCTGCAATGGGCACTTGGCGGCGATGAAGGATTCCCGGCGCTCATCCGCGGCAAACTCCACCGTTACTGTCCGGTGCCGGGACATCCCGGAGACTTCGACGACCGTTCCCAGGCCGTACCGCGGATGCCTGACCTGCATCCCCAGAGCGAAGCCTTGCGGCAGTTCCGCGGCCTGCAGCACTCCGCTCTGCAGCGCTGCTCCCGTGGTCAACAGAGGGCGGCCGTCGCCCATCGCCGCCCGCAGGGCCGAGAGGCGGTCGGCCTTGTCAGCAACGGTTGTCGCCGGCGGGAGTTTCTCCCGGGCTCGCAGCGGCCGCGCCGGTTCTTCTTCGACGTCGTCCAGCGGAAAGTCCGTCCCGCCGCAGTCGCGATGGATCGCATCGACTTCGTTGAAGAAGTCGCTGGGAATCGTGCTGAGGCTGCGGCCGTGCAGTTCCCGCCGGAGCGTGTGCGTCAGGACGAGACTCTCCTCGGCCCGCGTGATCCCGACGAACAGCAGCCGGCGTTCTTCTTCGAGCTGCGAGGGATCGTTATTCCGCAGCGAGCGCTCGTGCGGGATGAGGTTTTGCTCGACGGCGACGAGGTACACGCAGGGAAACTCCAGTCCCTTCGCCGCGTGCAGCGTCATCAGGGTCACCGCTCCGGATTCCGCGTCCAGGCTGTCGAGATCCTGCGCCAGGCTCGCCGATTCGAGAAAACCCGTCAGCGCCGGAATGTCATTCGCCGGCTCGCGGGTGGTCTGTTCGTCGTACTGCCGGGCGGCGGAGATCAGTTCGTCGACGTTCGACTTCCGCTGCATGTCCTCTTCGGAGGCATCCACCGTCCAGTGATGCCCGTAGCCGGTCCGCGCCAGAACGGCTTGCAGCAGATCGACCACCAGCCCCGTTCGCGCGACGTGGGCCAGTTCGTCGATGAGGTCGGCAAACTGCCGCAGCGCTGCCGCGGCCCGCTTGGGGAGCTTGGGAATCCGGCCAGCGCTCCGGGCGACTTCCAGCATGGGAATCTGCACTTCATCGGACCAGCGGAGCATCCGGTCGAGCGACGTTTTGCCGATGCCACGCGTGGGGACGTTGACCACGCGCTGAAACGCGGCCCGGTCCTGCGGGTTTTCGATCAGCCGCAGATAGGCCAGCAGGTCCTTGACTTCCGAACGCTCGTAGAACGCCACCCCGCCGGCGAGCTGGAAGGGAATCTTCCGCCGGGCCAGCGACGTTTCGAGCGAGCGGGACAGCGCGTTGACCCGGTAGAAGATTGCGAAGTCCGACCAGCGACGCTGGCCGGACTTGACCAGGTCGTGGATCTCGGCGGCGATCGAATCCGCTTCCTGCCGGCCGTCGTCGTACCGGCGAAACTCGACCGGGGCGCCAGCCGGGCGGTTCGACTTCAGCGTCTTGTGCTTTCGCTGGCGGTTGTGGGCGATCAGCGTGTCGGCGGCCCGCAGGATCTCCGGCGTACTGCGGAAGTTGTCCTCCAGTCGGACGACGCGGACCTGCGGAAAGTCCCGTTCGAAGCGGAGGATGTTTTCGATCTGGGCGCCGCGCCAGCCGTAGATCGACTGGTCCGGATCGCCGGTGGCGCACAGATTCGGCAGCTCCTGCGAAAGCTGGGCGACGATCTGATACTGCGCCCGGTTGGTGTCCTGGTACTCGTCGACGAGGACGAACCGGAACCGCCGATCCCACATCCGCCGCAGTTCCTCGTGCTGCTGCAGCAGAATCGCCATGTGGACCAGCAGGTCGTCGAAGTCGACGGCGTTCGCGGCCAGCAAACGCTTCTGATATTCGGGATAGACGCGCGAGACGACCGATTGAAAGTGGTCGCCGACCCGTTCCTGATACATCTCGCGATAGCGTTCGGGAGTGATCAGTTCGTTCTTGGCCTGACTGATCCGCTGCCCCACTTTGGCGGGCGGGAAGTGTGTCGCGTCGATGTCCTGGTCGTGCAGCACCTGCTTCAGGAGCTGGTGTTGTTCGGACGTGTCGAAGATCGAGAAATTGGCTTCCAGCCCGACGGCCCGGCCCTGCTCGCGGAGCATCCGCGCGCAGAACCTGTGGAAGGTGCTGACCCAGACGCGCGAACCGGGGAGCAGTTTCTGCACCCGTTCGGCCATCTCGCGGGAGGCTTTGTTGGTGAACGTGATGGCCAGGATGGCGCGCGGATCGACGCCGCGCTCGATCAGCCGCGCGATCCGCCGGGTGATGACGCGAGTCTTTCCCGATCCGGGGCCGGCCAGAACCAGGAGCGGTCCCTCGAAGTGCTCGACGGCTTCCCGCTGACTCGGCGTCAGATCATCCGCAGCGGACACGCGATTCACTCCCTTGCGACCATTCGTCATTCCTGACCGACCAACAGTTTACGCGGCAGGCGTCCCGTTGCCTACCGGCGTTGCCGGCAGAGACTTTTGGGGTGGCCGGGGCTGGACCGAAGGGAAGCCCCGGTCTTCGGTCGCAATCTCAGCCCGGGGCTTCGCGACGACGCTCCAGCCCCGGCCACCCGTGAGTGGAGAATTGAGCCTCGCGCGAACAAGCCGGCGATTTGCGTCCGCCCCGGCGCGCCGGTACCTTGATAGATTCGACGGGATCGCCCGCTTTCACTCTCGCCTGCAAGGTTGACTCTTATGTTTCGTCGGTTGCTGCCCGTCTGGGCGCTGATGCTGTCCTGTCTCGTTGGTTGCCCGTCCGCGCCGGCTCCGGAGAAGAAGGTGGAGGGCGAGGTCGCCCCCGCCGTGACGGCAACTCCGGATGATGCTGCCGTCATTCAGACGCTTAAGGATGCAGGGGCGCAAATCCAGCTCAACAAAGATCAGCAGGTTGTGGCCGTCGATCTGGTCGACGTTTCGATGGAAGACGCCGCCAAGGCCACGGAGCTGTTGACGGAGATTGCGCGTCTTCCTGAAGTGGAGGTGCTGCGGATCTCGGGTCCGGGGGTCAGCAACGAGACCTTCAAGCTGGTCGCGGGACTCAAGAAGATCCGCGTTCTCGAACTGCGCAACACGAAGGTCAACGACGAAGGGGCCGCCATCGTCGCCGGCTTCAGCAACTTGACGAACCTGCTGGCACGTCGGACGGACTTCACCAGCGCCGCGCTGGACACTCTCTCGGCCCTCAAGAACCTGCGACAGCTCGACCTGCGGTTCACGAACATGTCCGATGCAGGGATGGCGGACCTGAACAAGAAGTTTCCGAATCTGACGTCGCTCAAGCTGGAAGGAAGCAAGGTCACCAGCAAAGGGGTCGAGCCGATCAGCCAGTGCACGAAGCTGACCGAGCTGAATCTCTGGGGGGGCAGTTTCGACGACGCCAGTCTGGCACAACTCAAGACGCTGACGAACCTGACCGCGCTCGAACTCGACGACACTCGTCTGAAAGACGCCGGCCTGGAAGCCCTCGCCCCGCTCAAGAAGCTGAAGTTTCTCTCGCTCGTGCGAACTCAGGTCGGCAACAAGGGGATTGCGATCGTCAAGGAGATGAAAGACCTCAACCGGCTGCTGCTGCGGGATACGCTGATCCGCGACGACGGCCTGGCGAATATCGCCGACCTGACCGGTTTGAAGGAACTGGACCTCAGCGAAGGGATCTTCGGCGATTCCGGCATGAAGCACCTGGAGAAGCTGACCAACCTGGAGACTCTGAAGCTCTGGTCGACCGGCGTGTCGGACGAAGGGCTCAAGTCGCTCGTCGGGCTGAAGAAGCTGCGAACGCTCAGCCTGCAGAACACCCAGGTCACGGACGAGGGGCTGAAGGGGCTGTCCGGTCTGACGGAGCTGGAGGATCTCAACCTGGCCGATACGCAGCTCACGAACGAAGCTCTGAAGACGGTCGCCGGCTTCAAGAAACTGAAGAAGCTGAACCTGAGCAACAGCATCAACTTCACGAGCAGCGGGGTGGAAGAGCTGAAGAAGGCTCTGCCGGAATTGGCGGTTTCCGGGCCGTAGCGGGTGGCTGGAAGCGAAAAGGGAATAGCGAGCAGGGAATAGCCGGAGGAGAGGGTGACGCTGCGTTGCCCCCTTCTCCAGTTTTTCGTTCTTCGACGTCGGCTCGGCCCTGGTGCAAGCGGCCATTGAACGGCGATCTGTGCGGCGCGCAGAAGCCCCCCCTCCCCGGGAACGTCGAAGCTGATGTCAGGTCCGCGGCCGCGCGACGGGAGAAGGCGTCAGGAGCTGCGCGGCCAGGCCAGCACCGCCTGCGAGATCCAGCGGTACTCGTCTGTCGACGGCCAACTTGCGCTCAACCGGCCCCCACACGGCGGGCGCTGACCGTGATCTCCGCCGCAGCCTTGATCAGACGCTGATGCCACGTCGTGGCGAACCCCTCGCCCAGCGGATCCTCGCGACGACGACGATTGAACCAGCCTCGCCGGTGAGCTGCGCCCGGGAGACCTCGATTCGATCGGTTTTCCGGGGTGGAAATCGAAGGCCAACGGCAGCAAACCCTGTCAACTCACCCCCGGCCTATTTGTGGCGTCGAAGTGCTGATGTGACAACACCTTCTACGCCGCGGGACGCCGTTGTCCTGGAACGGGGTGAATCATTCGGGATGGGCTTTCTCGCCGGTTCAGTCGACGTGATGTTCGCCGGCGGCCAGATGCTCGGGCAACCGAGCAGCGTCCCGCACGGTGGTTCCGACCAGACTGCTGCTGCCAACCGTTCGATGAGGCGATACCAATACAGTCGCAGCGGCCAAAGCCGAGCGTCAGCAGCCACACGGGAACGCCGTGGGTGGCCAACAACAACGGATACGCCAGTTCGTCCACCGTTCCGGCCATGTCGGGGGGGGCGCGAAGCTGGGACGCAGCCAATACGCCTCGCCGCCGGCCAGCACCAGTTTACGGGGCTTCACGCCGGGACGTTTGCGGGATACACGTCCAAATCCGTAGAGGCCGCAGCCTGGTGGGAAGCCCGTCGGGAACCGTTCCGGGGCGATCCCGGCCCAGCCATCCACGAAGTCCCGCAACGCCGCCGCGTTCTCCCGGAGATCGTCGTACTGCGAGGGACATGGGAATTACAACAATGCCGCCCGCCGGCTTCCCGGTTTCTCAATACCTGCAATCCGGTAGAGTCAGGGAGTTTCGGATTTCGTGCTTTCTCGCTCGGCGAGCTCATACAGCGGACGATGCCGGAACGGCGTCTCCAGGATCAGCAGGCACAGGCTCGTCAGATACAGCCGGCCCGCTTTGTCCCCGAACTCTTCGCCGACGCTCAGCGGCTGTTCCGGCTTCCAGCTCCCGCGAATGTCGCTCCCCGCCTTGGTACTCCCCGAGGTCGCCTGGGCCTTGAGTACCATCTGCCGGGCGGCTGCATTCCACGTCTTCCAGTCATCCCCGCCCAGGTTGTGCAGCACCTGCAGCGTGTAGTACCACGAATAAACCCGGCCGGTGGTCGACGCCTCCGGCCGATTGCGATCCAGCATCAGGAAGTGAACGCCCTGCTTCATCCGTGGGTCATCCGCGGGCCAGCCCAGCCATTGCCGGCAGAGCAGCCCCTCCGCGGTCAGCGCCGGAGTTACGGCCCCGGCCGCCGAGTTCGGCTGATACTTGTAGCGACTGCCCCCCTGCTCCGAGACCGAATCCAGAAACCCCGACGCCCGTTCGTACTCTTCCTGGTCGATCTCAATGCCCGCCATCCGGGCCGAGTGCAGCGCCATCAGCGCCCAGCTCGTGACCGACAGGTCCCCGACCATGTCTTTGCTGATCGGACGATACTTCCAGCCGCCATGCTGCGGGTGCTGGGCGAACAGCAGGTAACGCACCGCCTTTTCCGCGGGCTCCCGCAGGCTCTCGTCATCCGTCAGCGCCAGCGCCTCGCACAGGGCAATGGTCGCCATCGAATGCGCGTAGAACGCCGGCAGCCGCCCTTCCTCCTGCCGCTGGTCGTGCAGGTCCCCCGTTTCCGGGTCCTGATTCTTCGTCAGCCATGCGAGGCCACTCGCCACCACCTTCTGATAGTCCCCTTCCAGGTGCGTCTGCCCCGCGCCGAGGAACGGCAACAGGGCCAGGGCCGTGGCGCCAGTATCGGTCCGGACGTACGACGGAGCGGCGTCCGGATACCCCTGGTGCAGCTCCCACCGACCGTCGCTTCGCTGTTGTCGGACGAACCATTGCAGCCCCGCCTTGATTGCCCGTTCGACGTCCTCCGAACCGCCGAGTTTTGCCAGCTCCTCCTGCCGCGTCCGCAGGCTGCGGTTTTCCAGCGACCGCTTGATATCGACTGGCAACACCGGCACGAGACCCAGTTTTTGCGCGCCGCCGGAGGGGTTCGCGGGCGGCTTTGGAGAGATCTTTTCCGAGGGTGTCGGCGTCAGCGTCGAGTTCAACGGCAACCGGACCGGCTGCCGGACCACGACCGGCGCCGCGGCTTCAGCCGGTTTGGCCGCAGGGGGTGTGAACCACGTCGCCACCAGTGGATCCAGAGTCTCGGGGTAGTGAGTCTGCACGACGATGATCGCCATGATCACCAGCGCGATGCCGTGCAGCACCAGGCTGATCAACAGAGCCGTTCCGCCACTCCGGAAGTCGTCCTGAGCCCGTTGCCACAGCGTCCGCGGCTTGAGCTTCTCGTAAGCCGGGTCAATGTCCAGCAGTTTGACCCGCCGACGCACCGACCGCCGCGGCCCGCTCGACGAGCGTTCCGGTTCCGCGGGCGATGGTGGCGGCTGATCGACCATGAGCAGGGGAGGTCCCCGGGAGCCCGGAAGAGGAACCACGAATTACACGAATGAGCACGAATTTCCGGAAGGCAAACGCGTCAAGTTCGGTCTCTGCCAGACTTCCGGCGATCTCACTTCAGTCACCCGCGAATGTCTTAAACCATTCGTGCCTATTCGTGAAATTCGTGGTTCTCCTCCGATTCCGCGCTACGCAGTCGCCGGGCTGACGAGCAGCGTTTCTTCGTCCGGTCGACGCGTCGATCGCGTCAGCGCGAGGAACGCCTCGACGAGCATCAGCAGCGACAGCCCGATGAGCAGCGTCGAAATTCCCAGCACCATGTACGTCGCGAGCGGCAGCGACGGATTCTGCTGGATCTGCTGCAGAGTGCCCCACGTCATTTTGACCAGCGCCCACGTGCTCATGCAGTACATGAACGCCGTCGGCACGCCCACCACCGGCCACACCCACCAGGCCCGCCGGGTCCGCCACAGCCAGACCGTCACGCCGAGCAGCGTCAGAGCCGCGAGCAACTGGTTGCTGGCGCCGAAGAGCGCCCAGAAGACGCGCCACAGCGGGACGGCTTTGCCGCTGGCGTCGGTCATCTCTGTCATGACGAAGAAGACTGGCACGCCGGCCGTGACGAGCGTTCCCAGCCAGCGGGCCCAGGTCGCCCGCGAACCGACCAGCTCCTGAATGATATACCGCCCCAGTCGCGTGCAGACATCGAGCGTGTCGTAGACAAACGTCGTAAACGCCATCAGCGCGAACGACACCCCGAGCTTGGCGTCGAGTCCCAGCGTCGCCAGGAAGCTGCCGATCCCCTCGGCATAGATCCGGTTCGGTGCGGGATTCTTCAGCAGTTCATCGCCGACCGCGAGCTTCATCACGCAGCACAGCGAAACGATGGCCACCATCGCTTCCAGCAGCATCGCGCCATAGCCGATGAGCTTCGCGTCCGTCTCTACCCGGAGCTGCTTCGACGTCGTCCCCGAGGCAATCAGCGAGTGAAACCCGGAGCACGCGCCGCAGGCGATCGTGATGAACAGGAACGGGAACAGCGTCTCGCCCTTCGGGGTCTCCCAGGCCGTGAAATGCGGATACTGGACCGATCCGTTGCTGAACAGCAATCCGAGCATTCCCCCCAGCAGCGCAACGTACAGAAAGTATCCGCCCAGGTGCCCGCGGGGTTGCAGCAGCAGCCACATCGGTACGACTGACGCCACGCAGCAGTACGCCAGCAGCAGCACGTCCCACACCTTGTGGGCCATCTTCTCCGAGGCCGGAACGTCCAGCGCAGGCATGAACGATCGCAACGCCGCGGCGACGTCCACCGGCACATGCTGCCCAGCCCAGATCGACACCCCTACCAGCGGTAAAAAAATCAATGTCGCCATGCCGATCGACAGCTTCGTATACCGCAGCAGCAGGCCCATGATGATGGGCAGCGCGAGGTACATCAGCGACGACGACGCAATCCCCGCCCCGGTCACCGAGTCTCCATTTTCCAGGTTCTGCTGCCCGACGAACGCCGCCGCGGTGATGTCCGTGAACGCGATGATGATATAGACCAGCGCCAGCCAGACGAACGTCAGAAACAGCACGAAGGCGCGCTGACTCATGTGCTCCCGCACGACATCGGCAATCGAGTTCGCCTTGTGCCGGATCGACGACACCAGGGCCGTAAAGTCGTGGACGCCGCCGATCAGGATCGACCCGACCAGGATCCAGATCAGCGCCGGCAGCCAGCCGAACATCACACCGGCCAGAATCGGCCCGACGATCGGCCCCGCCGCGGCAATCGCCGAGAAGTGCTGGCTGAGCAGCGCGTTCGGTTCCAGCGGCTGATAGTCGACGTCGTCCCGCAATTCCACGGCGGGGGTCGTGGCCTGCGGGTCAAGTCGGAGCAGGCGGACGAGCAACGGCCCGTAGGTCCAGTACGCCACCGACAGGATGGCTGCCGACGCCAGAATAATCACCACCATGCTCATTGCAGCCGGTCCCCAATTCGCGGGCTCAACAGTTCAGATCCGGAATTCTACGCCATTCCCGCCCACCTTCGCGACGGAGTTTTCTCCCGCCGAACCTGAGGATTTGGTCAGGTCGAACGCCGAACGGGAAGAGAGGCTCGCGGAGCAAGATGGAAGATTTCACGCAAAGGCGTAAGAACGGAACGCAAAGACGCCGGGAAGAAAAATGGCGAATGGAAGAAGTCGAGAGACGAGAGTCCAGAGTCGAGAGCCAGAATTAGGAAATCCGGATCTGCCGATAAGCGATCCGCGATTCTGCCTCTGGCGACTCGCTCTTCGCTCCCGCCACTGACTACGGACCACTGACAACGGACTATCCCCGCGTTACCCTGTCCCCGTGGGTCCTCTCAATCAACCTCTGATGCGAGACTTCGAATCATGCAGCGCTGGATCTGGTGCACGGTGCTCGGCGTGGCAGCCCTGGGAGCAATGCGAATGGCCGACTCGACTTCGACGATTGCAGCGGATGCCGCCGGCAAACAGCTCCGGCACATGGTGCTGTTCAAGTTCAAGGCGGAAGTCACCCCCGCTCAAGTGCAGGAAGTGGTCGACGCGTTCGCGGCACTGCCGAAGAAGATCGACGTGATTACCGACTTCGAATCCGGCACCGACGTAAGCGTCGAGAACAAGGCCGACGGCTTCACCCACGGGTTCCTGGTTACGTTCAAGGACGAGAAGGGCCGGGAGATTTACCTTCCGCATCCGGCGCATCAGGAATTCGTCAAGCTCGTAGGCCCCCGCATCGACAAGGTGCTGGTGTTTGACTACTGGGCAAAGAAATAAGGTATCGTCGGCGAATGTCGTCGCTTCGCAGCAAAAAGACGGTTCTCATCAGGCAAGATTCGAGTGGGAGGCGGAGCCGCTTCCTGTCCGATGGTACGAAGTGCCGCTGTTTCGGGATCGAACCGCGATGCATCGATGGACTTTCCTCCGGGCCGCTTTCATCCTGTTGCTGATCGGCCCGGTTGCCGCCGCGGAGCCGCCGCATGTCGTCGCCCATCGCGGACTGCGGCGGCACGCCCCGGAGAACACCCGGGCCGCCTTCCAAAGTTGCCTGACGCTGCAGTTCGGCTTCGAGTTCGACGTCCAGCGTTCGAAGGACGGGCAACTGATCTGCCTGCACGACAAGACCCTCGACCGCACGACGAATGGCCGCGGACCGGCGGCGGCGCAGACGCTCGCCGACCTGCAGCAGCTCGACGCCGGCCGATGGTTTGACCCCTCTTTTGCCGGCGAGAAGATTCCGACAATTGCCAAAGTGCTCGATCTCGTCCAGGCGAGTTCCTCCCCCACGGCCCTGATGGCGGTCGATCTGAAGGACGCGGCCCACGAGGTCGGCGCGGAAGTCGTCCGCATGGCGGCGGAACGCAAGGTTCTCGACCGACTTCTGTTTATCGGCGCGACGATTCAGTCCCGCGAACTGCGGGAAAGTCTGCGAGCAGCTTCCCGAAACACTCACACGGCCCGCCTGGTGGAGAAGATCGAGGATCTGCCGACGGATCTCGACGACGCCACAGCCGACTGGATGTATTTGCGCGTGATCCCGTCGGCAGCCGATGTCGAGAAAATTCACGCCCGGGGCAAGCGAGTCTTCGTGGCGGGTGCGAACTATGCGGGGCACGAAGAGGCCCACTGGGCTGCGGTCACCCGCGCAGGCGTCGATGCGATCCTGACGGACTATCCGCTGGAGCTGCGGAGGATGCTGCGGGCGAAGTGATGGCGACGGTTCACTCGGTCGGCTCCTTCGCGGACTCGCGATATTGATCGACCAGTTCATCCACATCGACGTTGCGCCAGAAGTTCAGCACAGGATCGGGATCGCTACCCGAAAGCTTACCCGTCGCCACGTCTTGCTGAATGTTCATCGCGAAATGTCGAGCACCAAAGGGCCACCGCAGCACGGCAGTCTTGAGTGTCTCAACGGCTTCCTCCGTGCGACCAGCAGTGCCGTATACCGTTCCAAGCCCGTCCCAGGCGAAATAGTTGCCAGGGTTGCTACCTCGCGCCGACAGACTGTCCGGGCCGCTGAGAGGCTCTCCAGGAAATATCTCCGTCGCTCGTCGCAGAAGCCGAATCTGCTCCGGGCACGACCTCGTATTATCTGCCATTGCGATCAGATGGGCGGCAAGCAGACGACGCGGAAAACCACTTTCGACAGGTTCGCCAAGATCGACAACCCGCAACAGGTTGTCGTGTCCAGATTCGGTACATGGCGAACGGCGGAGCGTCGCCAGATGAAGAACAATCTGGTCCGCGGATTCCATGCAGCCACCGACGTTTTCATCGACCCGGATCGATTTCTCGAACTTCATATAGCCGGTGATTGCCATCAGCAGACCATGGCATGGCCCTCCCAGATCGACGGGAACGTCGACGAATTCGATATTGGGAAGATTCCAGCGTTCCATCCCGTGACAGTGGACCCACAGTCGGTCTCCAGTGTCGTTGAGAACGGCATGGCAATCGAGCCAGCCACGAGGATGCCGCGGCGCGATGATGCGCCACATCAGCTGCACCAGTGTCCCATGGATGCGATGCCACTCGATCATGCCCAAGGCCTCGCTTTTGTGTCGGAGGAAACTATTCCACCATCGATTCCAGCACCCGCGCAAACGCCGCATAACTGCCGGCATCGAACAGCACGAACCGGACTCGGAGCGCGGCCTTCGTTTCGACAAGGAACTTCCTGACTTCGTCCAGCGAGTGCTCCGCGGCCAGATCGATGGGGAAGCCGTAGATCCCGGTGCTAATGGCCGGAAATGCAATCGACTGGCACTGATGCTCGACGGCCAGCTCCAGGCACCGCCGATGCGCCGACCGCAGCAGCGTTCCCTCGCCGGCATGCCCCCCCTGCCAGACGGGGCCGACGGCGTGAAAGATCCAGCGCGCCGCAAGTTCGCCGCCTCCCGTCGCCACGGCGTTCCCGGTCGGACAACCGTCGGGATACTTCTGCTCAATCTCCTCCTCGACCGCCGGACCCGCGGCGCGATGAATGGCCCCGCAGACGCCGCCTCCAACCGCCAGATGGGAGTTCGCCGCGTTGACGATGGCGTCAACATTCTGCGTCACCAGATTCCCCTGAGCCAGTTCCAGCGTTCCGGGACCGAATTGGACCTTAATGGAGGAACTCCGTCGCCGACTTCTGACGTGGGATGGTCGCCGCAGCGCCCGCTGCCTACGATTGACCGGTCCTGCCAGAGTACCCCCCCCTGCTGCAAAATGCGAAATGTCCGTCACCGCGACTCAACGAGCTTCCCTTCTTCAGCGGTGGTGGCGCGGCCTCACCACCTGCCTGACATTCCTCGTCGCCCCGCTCGGTCGACTGCTCGGCGGACGCTGGATTCGCCGAGTCGAACCGGAGCGGCTGGAGCATGGGCTCCTCCTCGTCCTGCCCGGCATTGAGTCTCAAAGCTTTCTCAATATCTCGATCTTTAACGGCCTGCTTGATTCCGGAATCCCGCACGCCATCGAAATCTTCGACTGGACCACCGGCTGGAACCCGCTGTTCCTCTATCACCTGCGCGGCTGGCGGCGGAATCGCCGCATGGTGGAGCAACTCGCCCGTCGCATCCAGGACTACCAGCGCGATTACCCCGGCCGACCGGTCTGGCTCATCGGACACTCGGGGGGCGGGGCGATCAGCGTCCTGGCGGCAGAGTCGCTGCCGGAGATCGCGGCCATTTCCGGCTTGATTCTGCTCGGCCCCGCGCTGTCTCCAAGCTACCCATTGAACCTGGCCCTGCAGCGAACACAACACGGCATCTGGAACTTCTATTCACGCGGCGACTGGCTGTTCCTGGGGTTGGGCACGCTCGTCTGTGGAACGCTCGACGGACGCCACACGCCGGCTGCAGGATTCGTAGGGTTTCGATCGCCCCCTGAAACGCCGGCCGATCACCCCTCGCTCGTCCAGATTCCCTACGACCTAAGAATGCTCCTGGCGTTCAACGCCGGCGGCCACTTCGGCTGTGCAAACCGGGTCTTTGTCGCCGAGCATGTCGCTCCGATTCTTCGGCGGTCGCACGGCGTCGAAAAACTTTTCGAAGGTCCGTAAGACGTGGGTGGCCGGGGCAGGAGCGTCTTCGCAATGCCTCGGAGCACTCGAAGACCGGGCCTTCTGTTCGGCCCAGCCGCGGCACCTGATTCACGATCCGCGGCGCCCATCGACCGTTTCCCGAACCCGTTTCACGATGCTTCGTTCGCGGCTCCGGCGTGGAACTCCGCGTGGAACGGACCGCCCCGACCCGGCGACTGGGGAACTTGAGGAAAAAGCGGTTTCACGGCGATTTTTTGCGGGTTTGATCTTCTCGACCGACTCTCGCGTTCGCTATACCTCCCGCCGCGTTGAGCGGGAATTCAGCGGCGATCAAACCGGTCTCTCCCCCGGTGCCAGGCCAGACGCAAGCTCCACATCCCCTCGAATTACTCCCGTCACTGTTCGGTCAATGAAGGGTCGATCATGTTGAAGCGTTCCGCTGTCCTGTTCGCCGGACTGTCTCTCGTCAGCTCGCTCGCGGGCTGCTGCTGCGGACTCGGTCAGAACCGCTGCAATCCCTGTGGCGGCGCTTACTACGCCCCCAGCACGGGAGGCTGCTCCCCCTGCCAGCCCAACTACGGCGGGCAACCGATCGGGGCCAGCTTTGGCGCTGACTACAGCGGCATGGCCGCGGTCGAGTCGATGAGCGCGCCGACCATCGCCGCCAGCCCGACTCCGATCTACGCATCGGCCGCGGCGCCGACGTATGCCGGACCGACCGTGACCTCAGGTTACGCATCGCCCGGCATGGCCTATCCGACCACCGCCTCGGTTCCGCTGCAGTCGCTGCCGACTCACTACTAAGCGAACCGGCCGCACGACTAATACGAAGATCATGTCGGGGCCCTGCGGCACGATCGGCCGCCGCAGCGACAGCCACGCGGGCGCCTGGCCCGCCACCACTGTCCACGCTCGCAGAATGGAACGTGATGACATAGAATTCCGGTTTCGCCAGCGGTTGCTGGCGACTCCCGGAGAATTCTGGTCGTCATGGAAATCGTTCAGTATCCGCATCCGGCCCTGCGCTGGAAGTCGAAGCCAGTTCAGGAGATCAACGCCGATCTGCGCAAGGTCGTGGCGGAGATGTTCGAGCTGATGTACGCCTCCAAGGGGATCGGCCTCGCCGCCAATCAGGTGGCGCTTCCCTGGCGGCTGTTTCTCATCAACCTCACGGGCGACCCCGCCGAGAAGGACGAGGAATTCGTCTTTCTCAACCCCGAAATCCTCCGACGCAAGGGGACGGTGGAAGGCGAAGAAGGTTGCCTGAGCTTTCCAGGGCTCTACGGCCCCGTCCGTCGCGCATCCGACATCGTCGTCGAAGCCTTCGATCTGAGCGGCGAGGCGTTCGAGTTCACGCTCGACGACCTCGGCGCCCGCGCCGTCCAGCATGAGGCCGATCACCTCGACGGCGTCCTGTTCATCGACCGCATGATCGACTCCGCCCGCCGCAGCGCCGATCCGATGATCGCAGACTTCGAATCCCGCTTCCGCAAACTCCAGGCGGAAGGCAAGACGCCGGGCGACGAGGAACTGAAGCGACAGCTCGCAGAGCTGGAACCGAAGTAATTTCCCGGTTTACGATTCCAAGCTCCGCCTGGTTCGCCCTGGGACATCCAAAGGCGCAGACCTCCCCTGAAACATAACCCGCCAGGCGTACAGAAAAGAGCCCCGCAGGATTGCACCCGCGGGGCTCTTCAGTTTCACACATGCCCTTCGCCGGCTTAGTACCGGTAGTGGTCCGGCTTGAACGGGCCGTTGACCGGCACGCCCAGGTACTCGGCCTGCTTCGGCGTCAGCTTCGTCAGCTTGACTCCCAGCTTGTCGAGGTGCAGCCGGGCGACTTCTTCGTCCAGCTCCTTCGGCAGCCGGTGCACGCCGACTTCGTACTTGTCCGGCTCCGTCCAGAGGGCGAGCTGGGCCAGCGTCTGGTTCGTGAAGCTGTTCGACATCACGAACGACGGGTGCCCCGTCGCACAGCCCAGATTCACCAGCCGGCCTTCGGCAAGAATGATGATCCCCTTGCCGTCCGGGAAGACGAACCGGTCGACCTGCGGCTTGATCTCGATCTTCTGGATATCCTTCCGGCCGGTCAGATAAGCGACTTCGATTTCCGAGTCGAAGTGGCCGATGTTGCAGACGATGGCATCGTTCTTCATCGCGTCGAGGTGCTCGCGACGGATGACCCCTTCGCAGCCGGTGGCGGTGACGAAGATGTCGGCGAATGGAGCGACTTCTTCCAGCGTCGTCACCTGGAAGCCTTCCATTGAGGCCTGCAGCGCGCAGATCGGGTCGATCTCGGTCACGACCACGCGGGCCCCCAGGCCCTTCATCGCGTCGGCGCTCCCCTTGCCTACGTCGCCGTAGCCGCAGATCACGACCACCTTGCCGGCGATCATGATGTCGGTCGCGCGCTTGATGCCGTCGGCGAGCGACTCGCGGCAACCGTAGAGGTTGTCGAACTTGCTCTTGGTGCAGCTATCGTTGACGTTGATGGCGGGAACAGCCAGACGGCCTTCCTTGTGCATGTGATACAGGCGATGCACGCCGGTCGTGGTTTCTTCCGACAGCCCCTTGATGCCGCCGAGCAGCTCGGGGAACTTGTCGTGCACCATGACGGTCAAATCGCCGCCGTCGTCGAGAATCAGGTTCAACGGCTGACCGTCCGGGAAGTAGAGAGTCTGCTCGATGCACCAGTCGAACTCTTCGTTGTTCATCCCCTTCCAGGCGTAGACCGGCACGCCCGTGGCGGCGATGGCGGCGGCCGCATGGTCCTGCGTCGAGAAGATATTGCAGCTCGACCACTGGACTTCGGCCCCGAGCGCCGTCAGCGTCTCGATCAGCACCGCCGTCTGAATCGTCATGTGCAGGCAGCCGGCGATCCGGGCGCCCTTCAACGGCTTTGAAGCGCCGTACTTGGCGCGGAGCGCCATCAGGCCAGGCATTTCATTCTCGGCGAGCTGGATCTCTTTGCGACCCCACTCGGCCAGAGACATGTCCTTGACTTTGTACGGGAGCTTCTTCTGAGTCGCCGTCGACATCCGCATATCCTCCAGAGAAATGATTTCGCAGCCGCCCACCGGCGGGGTCGCACCTGCCTCACACACCTGCGGCGACCGATCAAGATCCGTAGATCTATCAGCCCTAACAGATTACGGCGTCCGAGGACCTCCCGCAACCAGCAGCCGACGGAGGAGTCTATCCGGTGCGGCGAACCGCACGGGGAGGCCAATGGCGAGCGTGTGGCCGAGTGTTGCTGCCGTCGGGTCGCTGGCGACCGTGCTGAGAGACAATCCGAAGGTCGCCGCATCAGCCGACCGGCTGGCAGCTTACGTCGTTCAACGTCAAGTTCAGGGGCGATCTCGGCCGATGGTGGTTGAAAGCGGTCGCAATTGTCATAGACTGATTGAGATGCGTCGACTACAGTCCGCTCCTCGGAGCGAACCAGACAGGTCGCTGAATGTCTGACCCGATCGAAGGATTCGCCAGGCGTCGAGTCTTTCAAGAGCGGCTTCTCACGAAATCCTGAAAAATCATGGGCGATTTTTCGACATACCTGTTCGCGCAGCCTTCCTTTTCCGAAGGGGTGGGACGCGTGTTGGACTTTGGAGACACGCTGACGGTTTACAATACGTCAGCCTCTCCTGACGAAGCCGACGCGATGGCGCTTCGCATGGATTTCGAGGCTGTGGGCGCCGACCTCCGTCTTGCGATTGAAGGAACCGGTTGTGGGGCGAGGCAGCAGCTCCCGACGCCGCGCTGAAATCGCTCCGGCTCGACGGGAACCGTCCATTCACGCATCGGAACCCGCTCGCTCCGAGGTTCCCGCGAACATTTCCGTTTCACACGTCTCGCAGATGTCCTATCAGGGACCGATTCCTCCGGCCCACATGCTGGAGGAATACGAGGCGGTCGTTCCCGGATCAGCCAAGCAAATCATCGAGATCTTCGTCGAGCAGGCACGCCATCGCATGCGAATGGAAGCCGGCGTGACCGAAGGAGCGACGAAGCGGGCCTGGTCCGGTTTCTCGCTCGGAGTCATCGGTCTGCTGTCCGGCGGCATCCTTGTCGCCCTGAATCACGACACTGCCGGTTCGCTTCTCGCTGGCGGTTCGCTGGTCAGCCTGGTTGGCGTGTTCATTTTCGGCACGAACTCCCAGCGCCGGGAGCGCCTCGAAAAGCACAAGCAGGCTCAACCGAAACGATGATGCTCGCACTCCCCCTCGCTCGCCGAGATTGACTCCCCTGCGCGACCGCGCAACGATGCGGGGGCGTCGTGTCGGATTCGCCGCGGCCGGCCGTCTCGACCGGCGGGTCTGAGGTCCTGTCCCCTCCGGAAGAAATCCCCATGTCCATCGACCCCCAAGCCCTCGCCGACCTGACTCTGAAAATGGACGAAGTCGGCCTGCCCGATCCGGAGGCAGCGGCCCGGGAAGAACTGGAATCGGGCGAACCAATCCTGGCGACCCACTCGTTCCTCAAGTGGCTGACCGACGAAATTGTGCCGGCGGGGGATCAGCGCTGGATCGACTGGGCCCTGAAGCATCCCGAGCACAACCCGGGGCTGGCCCCGGCCCTGGAAAAACTTCTCGGCGCAGGGGTGGACCGGGACGCGCTGACGACGCTGGTCCGCGTGATGCAGTTCCGCATCTGCGACCACGTCTGCTACATGCTCGACCAGGTGGCGATGCCCGGCGAAGTCCCGATCCAGGACTTCGCCGTCTACCACGTGGGAGGGGGAAACTCGCCGACGACGGACAAACCGATCGCCCGGCTGGAGGGCCTGCACGAGCTGATCGGAGAATGGGATCCGGAGTCGGAGAGCGAGTCGGAAGAGTCGGGTGACGAGATTGACGAAAATGATCTGGAGGAGATGGAGGAGGATGAGTGACGTCTCTCCGCAATTGAGCGCCTCGGCTGGACTGTTCACAGGCCGGCGGGGCTCTTCGCGATGAAGGGAACGAGCCGGAATCAATCGCCGGCATCGATTCTGAGACGTTGAGTCTCGGTCTTGTCCCCTCGCCCGCATTCTGATGTGGGAGAGGGCCAGGGTGAAGGTGCCTTCCTCCTCCAGTGAGAGATCCAAAACACCCTCACCCGATCCCTCTCCCAACGAAGACGTCCGGAGAGGGGACCGGAGGCGCGCGCCTCATCCTTGGCTGGTGATTCAGGTGGCCCCACGAGGCTCGTTGGCCGCTGCCCCCGCGATGCGTTCTCAGCAAACCGACTCCGCCGGCCAGGCTGCGAGTCGTCTGCGCCCGTTCCTCAAGCGGAACGCCATTTTTCGAAAAATGGCCGTTGACTTGTGAATGACATCACGTATAGTCTGTTCGCCAGTGTACTCCTGGCGTCGGCGACAGTGCATTGAGCCGATCCGCCGGACGGACCAGTGGGCGGTTCGCTGGTGGATCTGCCGGCGGAACGGTGCGGAGATTTCCATGAGAGATCGAATCAAGGAATTCCGGCGAGTCCCCGCCCGGGAGCTGCTGGCGAACAAAAAGAACTGGCAGCGGCACCCCGAGCGCCAGCGGGCCGCCTTGCAGGCGATTGTGGCGGAAGTCGGGTTTGCGTCGGCCGTGGTCGCCTGCGAGACCCCCAGCGGCCTGGTGCTGATCGACGGGCATGCCCGAGTCGAAGGCGCCCAGCCCGACGATCTGCTGCCGACGCTGGTGCTCGATGTCGATGCGGCCGATGCCGACAAGCTGCTCGCGGCGATGGATGCGATCGCGAAAATGGCCGAGCGGGACGATGTCGCCCTCGCGGAACTGCTCGAATCCGTGACGTTTGAAGACGCGAATCTCCGCCGGATGGTCGCCGACCTGGATGCACTGCACGCCGGGGAACTGGAAGCTCCCGTCGAGGGGGAGCTGGAGTGCGAGCTGGCACTCCGGCCGCATGAACACTACGACTACCTGGTCGTGCTGGCGCGGACCACGCGCGAGTGGAACATTCTCTGCGATCTGCTGCAGATCGGCAGCAGCGTTTTCGACAAGGGGCGCGGCCGGACGAAGATCGGCTTCGGGCGGGCGATTTCCGCGGACAAGGTGATCGAAAGGTTGCACCGTGAGTGATTCGCTGAAAGTGATCGTTCCCAGCCGGAGGCGGACGGGCAACATGCGGCGGATCCTCGCCCTCCTGCCCGAGGCGCTGATCTGCGTCGACGAACGGGAAGTCGCCGACTATCGGCCGCTGGTGCCCGAGCGGCAGTTGATTCCGCATCCGCCGACGGAGAACCTCCCCCAGGTCCGCAACTGGATCATCAAAAACATTGACTGCCGGTGCCAGGTGCAGGTCGACGACGACCTGAAGCGGGTGTTGATCTCGGACGGCTTCTCGCAACGGGCCACGAAGGATCCCGACGAGATCCAGCAGATCCTCGTCAATGCAGCCAATATCTGCGCCGACGTCGGGATCGGCGCCTTCGCGTTCACCCGGCAGGCGAATCCTGCGCTCGCGCGACCGGATGAAGTTCCCTTCCGCCTGGTCTCGGCGATCTCGGCCACCTTCGGCATTCTCGGCCCGGCCCGCGACCGGCTGTTTGACGAACGGTTCCTCGGCCGGGACGACTTCGACTGGACCATGCGGACGCTGATCGAGGATCGGATCGTCTTTGTCGACAACCGCGTCTACTTCGACCACGGGCCCACGTTCGCAGGGCGCGGGGGCAATGTCGGGATCGTCGACCAGCGCGGATTCGACAACGCCTCGCGACTGCTCAAGCAGCTCTACGGCTCCGCGATCGAGTTCTCGGCGGTCCGTTTCGCGGCGAAGAAGAATGTCTCGGCCAACTCGAAAACGGGCATGGTGCTGCGGGTCGAACGCCGGCAGTCGAGTGTCTATTGCTGACAGATGCTGCGGTCCCGTGCGGGGATCGGGTCACATTCCAGGGAGATTGCGATGTCTCAGCTCCAGCGGACGCTGAATGATCTGGACCCGTTTGTGTGCGTTTCGGCGACGCAGAAGTGCATCCGGCGGGGGCTCGAACGGGAGGCGATGCAGTTCGCCGTCGAGATGGCGCGGACGTGCAAAGCCTACTTCTCCTGGATCTGCAACCGGATCGAAGTCTGCTCGCACGAGGACATCGGGCTCGCCGATCCGCAGGCCGTGCTGTTCGCGGCCCAGGCGATCGAGCAGGCCCGGCGGTTATACAAGCCGGAGCGGATGGGGGAGTCGATGATGATGGTGGGAAACGCCATCCGGGTCCTGTGCCGGGCGCAGAAATCCCGGGAAGGGGACCACTACACGGCGGTCTGCATGCTGAGAGCGGAGCTCGACGCCTTCGTCCCCGAGATCCCCGATTTCGCCTACGACCGCCACAGCCAGGAAGGCCGGCGGCGGGGACGGGGGATCGAGCATTTCCTGGCGGAAGGGGCGCAACTGCACCCGGCTCCGGTGGAGCAGGACCCGTATGCGGTGGAGGCGGTGGAGCTCTGGTTCCGGCAGGAACGGGAGAAGCAGCGGGTTTTGTGAGGATTGGTGGAAGGGCCGGAATGCGCGATCAATTTCGTCGCTTCCCGTCGACACCCCGTCGCCTCGTGACTTATGGCATCGACGCAGTCAATTCGGTACGTTGCTCTGCAGGTACACTCAGACGGCGATTGAATCGAGCCTCATTGAGAGACTTTGATGATCAACCTGCGTCTATGGAGCAATCGATGCTGGAAGGTCTCGACGGCATTGAGTGGGATCAACTGACTCATGCCTACGGCCAGGCAGACGGAATCCCGGACAGGATTCGGGCTCTGCGATCATCCGATCCCGCCGACTGGGTCCGGGCGATCGGCGATCTGTACGATACGTTGTGTCATCAGATGTGCTCGATCTATCCGGCCACTCTTCCGGCGATTCCGTTTCTGATCGAACTGCTGGGAGATCGAACCCTTCGCTGCCGTGGACGGATTCTCGAATTCCTGGCCGATGTCACATTCGTCGCAAATTGCAGGGCTGACGAGGATGGGGAGGACACGGACTCCGGCGATGGCAACGAGGGGTTTGATGGCGAAGGCTCCCTCGACGATCTGCACAGTCGCGCACGACAGGCGATCTGGGAAGGATTCGGCACGTATCTGATCCTGCTGTCTGATCTCGATGAACGCATCCGTGTCGTTGTACCGTACTTGCTGGGAACACTCGCAGGTGGTGACGTTCCAGCGGGTATGTCGATCGCGACAATTGCTTCTCGAATGCAAAGACAGTTCGTGGAAGAGCCCAATGAACTGGTCTGCGCCAGTCTGGTGTTCGGCCTGGCCTGCCTGACCGGGCATGACTGCGGAATCGGGCAATGGCTGGAGCAGCAGGTTTCCGACCCGCGTTCCAGCGCCTCCGTCCGGATGGCCGCCGCTCTGAGTCTGGCTGACGCAGAGTCCTCCGTCTCCGCTCCTGTCCTGGAAGTGCTCGTGAATGGACTCCAGGCCCCCGATGCAACCAATCGGGTCTTCAAATCCGATCAGCCCGAGATGGAAAGTCGGCACCATCCGATTGGCCGGGCGATGCTGCAGTACGAAGGTCGACTGGAGGAGGCAGACGACGACGGTCGCGACGAAGACATGAAGTTTCCCTGGAGCGGGCGATGGCAAAGCGGCTGGGTCACATTCCGCATTGTGGATGTCCTGTGCAGGCTGAAGCTTGAGAATGTCGACCGCCTTGTGCCGCTTCTTGTGCCGTATCTCGATCGGGCCAACGAATACACCGGTGATGATCTGGTTCTGCCGATCTTGAAGCTTGTTCTTGGCGACAGAAAGCTCTCGCCGACGACAAGAATTGAAGAACTTTCAGCGGCGGAAAGGATCGTGTTGCTGCACGTGTTCAACAATTTGCAGCTGTGGGCCACAAACATGCATCAGCACATGTTCGAGGTCACGGGACTGGGGAACCGCCGAGCAGATTGGGCACGAATTCTAGGAATTGATGCCGGATTCTCCGATGTGCGGATCCGGGAGATTCTTCGTCAGAAGGTGCAGGAGCAACGAGCCTCCGGACTGGGCGACGTCCAGGAGATCCGCCTTTGCCGTATCGGTTCGGCTCAGTTCCTGCCTCATCTGCGAGCCTGTGCGAATCTGAAAACGCTTGATTTCGCTGACACGTCCCTCGTTGACAGCGACCTGGAGCAATTTGCTGAATTTGAAAAGCTCCAGTACTTGCGATTGAATAACACGTTCATCACAGACGCAGGCATCAAGCAGCTCGCGGCCTTGTCGAAGCTGGAAGAGATCTATCTCCCGGGAACTGGAGTCACCGACACCTGCCTCGAATTCCTTGGATGCCTGCCGAGACTCAAATACGTCTCGCTGTCCAATACCGCCGTGACTGCAGAGGCCGCCCGGGAGTTCATGGAACAGCACCCGGGCTGTCGCATCAGCCGGTGAGGCCTGGGAGCGCGGGTGGTTGACGGGGATAAAACGCCGATTTGCGACTGAATGCGAAGGCGACGTGACCGGTCTTTTCACCGCGGAGGAACACCAGTGGGAGTGCGGAAACCGAAGCCAATTCCGTTTGAGGAAGTGGTCCGGCCGATCGGCGACAATCCGCTGGACATAAGCCGCCGGCTGGACTTTGCGGACTGGCTGGCGGCGAACGGCCACCGGGAGCGGGCGGCGTGGTTTCGTCGCTGCTGCGGCGACTGTCAGTACGTGCGCGATCTTCGGGTCGGCTTCGCGAATATCGAGCGGTCCATGGTGGCCTGCACCTGCGCCGATCCGCTCTGGCGTCCGCAGCAGAAGCTCGCCGCGATTCTGCCGGACTGGTGGCGGACCGCGCCCGATCCCTCGGGGCATCAGCACTTACACTTCGGCCGGATCGTGATCGGCGAATTGGGAGACCCGCGCTGGCTCGCCGAGGGGAACTGGCTGGAGCGTGCGTGGCGGGACGGCTGGCTCGAACTGCTGAGGCTGTCCCCCCGGGACGAAGAACAGTTCCGCCGGATGGCCGATGTTTGCGAAGCGTGCCCCGGCGCGCCGTTCCAGCTCGATACGACGCGGACGTGGTGCGACAGCGCGCCGGAGGAACCCTACCGCCGCATCCTGCCGTTGGCCGGTTTGCAGGGGCTGATCCTGAGCCCGAGCGAACTGTCGATGACCGCGCTGCGGGACTTTGCGGAAACCGCGCCGAACCTGCGCTACCTGGAGCTGCTGGGCCTGCACAAGCAGGAGCCGTCGCTCCGGGCGCTGGAACAGTTGCCGCACCTGACCCATCTTCGGAGCCTGCTGATCGGTACGTCGCACCCCGACGACGATTCGATGAAATTCGTCACAGCGACGCAGCGAGTCGAGTTTCTCGGGCTGTTCGGCAAGCACTTGAATGATCGGGCGCTGGAACGGATCCCCGAGATGCCGGCCCTGCGGTATCTGGCGATGGACGTGCCCGGCGTGAGCCGGGCGACGATCGAGCGACTGCGACGCGAGTGCCCGCGGCTGACGATCCATGTTGAACGGGACATGCGGGATCGGATTGGGCCGGCGTGATCCTTCGCGCGGCGCGGGCCAACGGGAATGTCCGGCGTCTGTGCAGATGGTATGGTTGCCAATCCGAGGTCGGGGTGGCAGTGCTCTCGATCACAGGCAGGCTACGTAATGAATATCACGCTCTCCACAGCCGCCCGCCCTTACTTCCTTAATGCTGGCTGGTCGCCGGGTCGCAGTCGAAGACATTTCGTCTGACCACCCTGCGTTCGACATCCTCGAGCAGTTTTCCGGGCTGCATGTCGGAGCAGGCCCGGATGGCGAGATGCTCGAAGAGATCTTCAACGACATTTGCTTCGAGCCCGCACGGAACGACGACCCTGTCGTGCTGCGGTGGTCCGAGCTGCTCGATTCCGCGCTCGTCGGCTTCGCCGAATGCCATCACCGGCACGGAGCGCTGTTCGTCAGCGCCGACGGCCGCGTCTTCTGCCAGAGCTACATGCACGACGCCTTCGCGTACCAGGCCGACGACTTCCAGACCGCCATCGACGGACTGCTCTTCGGCGTTCGCTCAAAACCCATGCTCCGCCCCGACCAGGAATCCGTCCGCTGGTACGGCATCCGCCACGAGCGCGGCAGCCTCGAGTTGTATGATTATGCGAAGGGGATTCGCGGTTAGCCATCGAACGAGGCGGCCGACTGACACTGCGATTTCGGCCGGGTCGGCTTCAATGTCAGCGGGCACGCCCCGGATCACACCGTGCCAGACATCCTTGCCCGAATCCGGGCTTCGGCGTTTCGTTCTCCAGAACGCTCAGCCGCGGACGGCCGCTTCGATGGCTGCGATGTCGATCTTGCCCATCTCCATCATCGCTGCGAAGGCGCGCTGGGCGGCGGCCGGGTCGGGGTTGGTGATCGCTTCCGTCAGTGCGACCGGAGTGATCTGCCAGGACAGGCCCCATTTGTCGGTGCACCAGCCGCACGCGCTCGCCTGGCCGCCGTTGTCGATGATCGCATTCCAGTAACGATCCGTTTCCGCCTGGTCCGCGGTCGCCACCTGGAACGAGAAGGCCCAGTTGTGCTTGACGGCGGGGCCGCCGTTGAGCCCGAGGCAGGGAATGCCCATCACGCTGAACTCGACGGTCAGCACGTCCCCCTGCTTCCCCGACGGAAAGTCGCCCGGCGCGCGATGCACCGCGCCGACGGACGAATCGGGAAAGGTCCTGGCGTAAAACTGCGCCGCCTCTTCGGCGTCGCCGTCGTACCAGAGGCAAATCGTGTTCTTGGCAGCCTGCACCATGTCACTTCTCCCTCGCGATGAGCCATCCACGGCCGGAGCCGATCCTGTGCGGAACAGAGGTTCGGCGTCTTCGCCTGTTTTGACTCGTAATGCCGCCGGAGGTCGGCGCTTGTCGCCCCGGACTCAGGCAAGTCAGTCTCCATTGAGACATGATTACGCCGAACGAGGCCTCGAAGCCAACGCCTGTGCCGCCACCTGGTCGATCCGGCGCAGGATCATCGACGTCTGGCGGAAGGCCCGAGTGTGCTTCGGCGCAGCTCCCGGCGGTTCCGACGCACCTGTCACCTCATTTGGACTGTGGAGCCGACTGACCGCCGGCGAGAAGTTCGCGAGTCAACGCGGTTTCGACATCCAGGCGATTCGCGATCGCGCGACTTGCGGAGATGTCGTCGCCCCCCAGAGCAAAGGCTTCTCGCTTTGCTCGGACGATTTCTTCGACGTCGCAGACCATTCGATGCCAGTCCTTCAGCGCGGCCAGTCGGTCCTCCCGCGATTCCGCCACGTCGAACTCGGCTCTGGCAAGGTCGGAGAGCGCTCGCGACATGACGCCCTGATCGTCGGCGTACTGATTGATTCGAGCCCCCGCGCGCCACGCCTTGTCGAGGGACTGGACCAGTTTGCGAAGCGCCAGGACTTTCTGCCGACGAGCCAGCTTCAAATGCGCTTCGAGCTCCGCGCGGGACTTCAGCGCAAGCTCGTCGGCCGACAAAACGTCCTGGCGGAGCAGCAATTGAAACTCTTCTTCGACGGCCAACTCGTCGACTTTTCCCGCCGAAACTTCCGGCGGTCTGGTCGCGGCCGGGCTGTCCTGGCCGCTCGCCAGGGCCGACCAGAACCAGACCGACATCGCCGGGACAAGCACCGCCGCCGAGCCGCGAAAGAAGTTGTGTTCCATCGAGAGTGTCTCGCAACGCCGTTGAACTCGGTGAAATGAGCCGCCGTCCAGCAGTATGCACCGGCCAGCAGCGTCGAGCAAAGACAATTCGTTTCGCTTCAATTTCCACGAGAGGAAATTCGACGACTCTCATGCATTGCCGGCAATTCACTCCCCGGCCGGTCGCGACGGAAACTCCTCCACGTGGCTCTCCCCGTTCCGGCCGAAGTAGATCACTCGGCGGCCGGTGATCTGTGCGAAGTAGCCGACGCAGCCGGCGGCCATCGTCTTGCGGATGAAGTCGAGATAGGTGTGCTCGCCCCGCTGGCTCTGCCGGACCGCCCCTGCGACGGTCGCCGCGCAGAATTCTGCGCCCGTCGCGTCCGGCGGGTGGGGAGTGGCGACGACCAGCGATGCGCCGTCCGGCAGATAATAGGTCGTCTCCTGCCGGCTGTAATCCGTGTGATAGCGCTCCACGCCGGCGGCCATCAGGCGGCCGACAATGTCCGGAAACGCCAGGTCTCCCGACAACGATCCCCGCGCGCATTCCTGAATCGTGCTGGTTACGGCTGCGTCCATCGTTTCTGACCCCTGTGGTATTGAGGTTTCGGTCAGGTGACGGGGATGTCTTTCCACCCCTGCCGGCGGACAATCTCTTTGAGCAGGCCGACGAGCCGGGCGGCTTCGTCGCCGTTGAGATGGCCGAAGAATTCGCGGTCGTTTTCGTCGGCGAGCCTGGCCAATACCGGGACGAGCTCCGTCCCCGCCGGGGTCAGGGCGACCGATTGAAAGCGTCGGTCCTGGTCCGACACGGTGCGCGCGACGAGCTCCTTGTGCATCAGCCGCTCGATCAGCTTGGAGACCGTCCCCCGCGTCATGCCGAGCGCTTCGGCCAGGCGACTCGGATTCGTGGCCCCCGCGTCCAGCATTTCGCGGAGCAGCACCCACTCGGCGACCGTGACGCCGCGGGCTTCGACCTTGCGGGCGAAGGCCTGCGAGACGTGGTTCGAGACAAAGCGGAGCCAGTAGCCGGCGTGATCTTCCAGGCGACTGGCGGATTCCGAAGAGGTCATGTCCCGCTCCAATAGTTTCCTAGGAAACTGTATCGGCGGGAGTCGCGCTCGTCAACAGGTTTCGTCGGCAGGGATTCGAATTTCTTGGGGGAGGAGGGCCGTCGGATTCCCCGCGGCAAATCCAAGTTTCCAAGTAGGGTGAGTCGAGTCCGCGAGGCTCACCTCTTCGATCAAAAACCTCGGTGAGCCTCGAAGACTCGACTCACCCTACCCCCGTTTCCCGATGCAACTTGAGTCGAGTCATGCCCGGATTCCCATTCCCCCCTCAACAACCCATCCAGAATCGTTTATACTCAGGGACGACGACTGCTGGCCGGATACTCCCGAGGATCTGTTCCGATGCCCGACGTGCTCCGTTGGCTGCTGCCCGCTCTGCTGGCGTTCGGCCCCAACCCCGCGCTGGCCGATGATGCCGAGGCCGAAGCCTTCTTCGAGAAGGAAGTCCGACCTGTGCTGATCGATCAGTGCGGGAAGTGTCACTCCGGCGTGAAGAGCGAGGGGGGGCTGTCGCTCGAATCGGCGGCGCTGCTGGCGAAGGGAGGGGACTCCGGGAAGGCGATTGTCCCCGGCGATCCGGCGGCGAGCCTGCTGATCCGGGCGATCCGCCACGAGGGGGATGTGCAGATGCCCCCCGAGAAGAAACTCTCCGACCGGCAGATCGCCAGTCTCACGGAGTGGGTCAAACTCGGAGCGCCGTGGCCGAAGGCGGTCACCCTCTCTGGCCAGGGGGATCTGGGGGAGCGGCAGCGGGCGCACTGGGCGTTTCAGCCGGTGCGAGAACCGGTGGTGCCCGTGCCGGGACAGCCGGACTGGGTGCAGACCCCGGTCGATGCGTTCGTGCTGAGCGGACTCGAAGCCCGTGGGCTCTCCGCATCTCCGCCGGCCGACCGGCGGACGCTGATCCGGCGGGTGACGTGGGATCTGACCGGGCTGCCGCCGACGGCCGAGGAAGTCGCCGCGTTCGAACGGGACGACCGGCCCGATGCGGTCGAGCAACTGGTCGACCGGCTGCTGGCTTCGCCGCACTACGGGGAGCAGTGGGGCCGGCACTGGCTGGATGTGGCCCGGTACGCGGATACGAAGGGTTACGTTTACGCCCGCGAAGAGCGGTTCTGGACGCAGGCGTGGGCGTATCGGGACTGGGTAGTGCGGGCGCTGAATACGGACATGCCTTACGACCAGTTCCTGCGGCTGCAACTGGCGGGGGATCAGGTGGCGACGTCGCCGGATGACTTGGCGGCGATGGGCTTCCTGACGCTGGGCCGGCGGTTTCTGGGGGTGACCCACGACATCGTCGACGACCGGATCGATGCGGTATCGCGGGGGATGCTGGGGCTGACGGTGGCGTGCGCGCGGTGTCACGATCACAAGTACGATCCGGTCCCCACGAAGGACTATTACTCGCTGTATGGCGTCTTCCGGTCGAGCGCCGAGAAGCAGGTCGTGCTGCCGGTGCAGAACGGCGTGACGCCCGACGAGGCGTTTCAGAAGGAACTGCAGCAGCGGGAAGAGAAGCGGCGGACGGTGCTGGCGGAGAAACGGGACGAGGCCTCGGCCCTGGCCCGGTCGCGCGTGAAGGAATATCTGCTGGCGCAGCTCGAACTGAGCAAGTACCCGGCGGAAGGTTTCGACGTGATCCTGGCGAAGACGGATTTGATCCCCGCCTTCGTCCGACAATGGACGCAGCATCTGGTGGTGGCGGCTCAGCAGCCCGAGCCGGTGTTCCGGGCGTGGACGGCGTTCGCACAACTTCCGGCGGAAGAATTCTCACAGAAGTCCGCCGAGCTGGCCGCGCAACTGAAGAGCGGCTCGCTGGGTGCGGTCAATCCGCGCGTGCTGGCGCTGCTTGATCCGGCTCCCGCGACGCTGCGAGAGCTGATCGAGCGCTACGGGACGCTGTTCGAGCAGGTGGAAGCAGAATGGCAGACGCTGGTGAAAGCCGCGAAGGAGGGGGGCCAGCCAGTTCCAGAACGACTGCCGGATCCAGCGGCGGAAGAACTGCGGCAGGTGCTCTATGGACCGTTGTCGCCGAGCGTGGTGCCGGATGACGCGATTCTGAACATCGAGCTGTTCTTCGACAGCGGCACGCTGAATGAGTTGTGGAAGCTGCAGGCGGAGGTCGAGCGCTGGCTGATTCAGTCGCCGCAGGCGCCCCCCGTGGCGGTGGTGCTGGAAGATCGGACGCCGCGGGGAAATCCGCGGGTGTTCAAGCGGGGGAACCCGGCGACGCCGGGCGAGGAGATTCCCCGGCGGTTCCTGGAGATTCTGTCGGGGCCGGACCGCGCGCCATTTGCGCATGGAGCCGGCCGAAGGGAACTGGCGGAGGCGATTGTGCGGGGGGACAACCCGCTGACGGCGCGGGTGATCGTCAATCGGGTCTGGATGCATCATTTCGGAGCAGGGCTGGTGAAGACGCCGAGCGACTTCGGTCTGCGGGCGGAGCCGCCGAGCCATCCGGAACTGCTCGACTGGCTGGCGGCCCGGCTGGTGGCGGAGGGCTGGAGTCTGAAGTGGCTGCACCGGGAGATTATCCTTTCGGCGGCGTATCAGCAGGGATCGACGGGGCCGGCCGATGCGGACCTGCTGGCGCGAGCGCGGCAGCTCGATCCGGAGAACCGGCTGTTGTGGCGGGTGACGCCGCACCGGCTGACGTTCGAAGAACTGCGGGACGGGATGCTGGCGGCTTCGGGGCTGCTGGACGATCGGGTCGGCGGCAAACCGGCGGATCTATTTGCGGCTCCGTATCCTGCACGGCGGACGGTCTACGGATTGATCGACCGGCAGTTTCTGGCGGGGGTGTTGCGGGCCTTCGACTTTGCGAATCCCGATCTGCACATTCCGCAGCGGAGCGAAACGACAGTGCCTCAGCAGGCGTTGTTTCTGCTGAATCATCCGTTCCTGGCGCAGCAGGCGAAGGGACTGACGGAATCGGCGGAGTTCGCCGCGGCTCAGACGCCCGAAGACAAGGTCGACGTGCTTTATCAACGGCTCTATCAGCGACCGGCGAATTCGTCCCAGCGGGCGGCGGCGACGGGATTTGTCGCGGCGATCGAAGCCGAGACGCAGCAGACGAAACCGACGAAGCCGAATGCGTGGGAGTACGGTTATGGTCCGTACGATCCGCAGGCGGGATTGCTGAAGGGGTTTCAGAAATTGCCACACTTTGACGGGGCTGCGTGGCAGGGCGGGCCGGCCTGGCCCGATGCGACGCTGGGCTGGGCGCAGCTCACCGCGAGCGGGGGCCATGCCGGGAACGACCTGGAACATGCGGTGGTCCGCCGGTGGATCGCACCCCGGAACATGACGATCGCGATTCACGGGTCGCTGGAACATCCCTCGGGAGCGGGGGACGGCGTGCGGGCGACGCTCATCGTCGGGAAACAGGGACAGGTGAAAACCGCGGAGGTCCACAACCGGACGGAACCGTTCGAAGTGGAGCGGGTCGACGTCGCGGCGGGGGAGGCGGTCGACTTCGTGGTGGATATCCGTGGGACGCTCAATCACGACGAGTTCCTGTGGGCGCCGGTGATTGAGGAACTGACGCCGACGGCGACCGGGCCGGCGGAACGCTGGCCGGCTCAGGAGGACTTTTCGATCACGGCGCCGGCGAAGCAGCTTTCGGCCTGGGAGCAACTGGCGCTGGTGCTGCTGATCAGCAATGATTTCGCGTTTGTGGATTGAAAGGCGAAGAGGAAGATCTCTCGCAGAGACGCGGAGAAGACGCGACGAAGAAATGTCGAATGACGAAGGCGGAATGTCGAAAGTAGAGAGGCCTCGAGACGAGAACCAGTGAATCACTGCGGCCGCTCGTCTCAGCCCCGTCAGGGGCGGAAGAGTCATAGCCCCGTCCGTGAGGGCGGGGTTGATTGCAATGGCAGTCTGAACGAGCCCCGGAGGGGCGACAGATCGCCTTGAAACGAGGATGTGATCATGGAATTTCAGTTGCCGAACATGAATCGCCGCGATCTGCTCACCCGCTCCGGCATGGGCCTGGGCATGCTCGGCCTGGCCGGCGTGCTGCAGGCCGCCGATGGCGAGGCCGCGACCAATCCGCTGACGCCGCGGCAGCCGCACTTTCCGGGCAAGGCGAAGCGGGTGATTCACTTCTTCCTGAACGGCGGCCCGTCGCACGTCGACACGTTCGACTACAAACCGTCGCTGGAGAAGTATGCGGGGAAGCCGCTGCCGACGAATCTGCTGACCGAAAGAAAGACGGGAGCGTCGCTGCCGTCTCCTTTCAAGTTCGAGAAGCGGGGGGAATGCGGGACGCCGGTCAGCGAGATTTTCGCCAGGACCGCCGAGCATATCGATGACATTGCGGTCATCAATTCGATGTACGCGCAGGTGCCGAACCACGAGCCGTCGCTGATGCTGATGAACTGCGGCGACTCGGTGCAGCCGCGGCCGAGCACGGGGGCGTGGGTGCTGTATGGGCTGGGTTCGGAGAATCAGAACCTGCCGGGATTCATCGCGATGTGTCCCGGCGGCTACCCGATCAAGGATGCGGAGAACTGGCAGTCGGGGTTCCTGCCGGGGGCCTACCAGGGAACGTTCATCGATCCGCAGCAGCGGACGCTCGACAAGCTGATCGAGAACATCCGGCGGACGCATTCGTCGTCAGCGGCTCAGCGGCGGCAGCTCGATCTGCTGGCGCAGCTCAACCGGGAGCATCAGGCGCCGCGGATCGACCCGCGGCTCGAGGCGCGGATTCAGTCGTTCGAACTGGCGTTCCGCATGCAGCGCGACGCCGAGGAAGCGTTCGACCTGTCGCAGGAGCCGAAGCACATCCAGGACTTGTATGGCGCCGGAGTCCACGGGCGTCAGACGCTGATCGCCCGACGGCTGCTGGAGCGGGGCGTCCGCTACGTGCAGCTCTGGCACGGTGCGGGGCAGCCGTGGGACAACCACGATCAGATCGAGGCGAATCATCGCCGGCTGGCAGGGGAGCTCGACCCGGCGATCGGCGCGCTGCTGACAGATCTCAAGCAGCGGGGGATGTTCGAGGACACGCTGATCCTGTGGGGGGGCGAGTTCGGACGGACTCCTTCGGTGGAGCTGGGTGGCGACGGCGCGGCGAAGGCCGGGCGGGATCACAATCACTACGGGTTCTCGGTCTGGCTGGCGGGGGGCGGGATCAAGGGAGGAACCGTCTACGGGGCGACGGACGAGTTCGGCTTCAAGGCCGAGGTCAACCCGGTAAGCGCGCACGATCTGCACGCGACGATGCTGCACTGCCTGGGGTTCGACCACGAGAAGCTGACGTATCGGTATGCGGGGCGGGATTTCCGTCTGACCGACGTGCACGGACGGGTGCTGACCGACATTCTGACGTAGGGTGCGCTTACGCGTGCCGTATTGCGCATGCGATGCCCCCATTCGGCAGGCGGGAGCCTGCCCTACGCGCCCATCGTGCGCCGCGATACGCTGCCGTGATCCGACGGCGGGCGGCCTGCGTTCTGCAGGTGAACTCTGCCGCGCTGGGCTGAATCGGGGGTCGTCATGTCGGGGTCTGCACCGGAATCGCTGGGTGACGCTGCGTTCGACGAGGCCGACGCCCCGGCAGGCTATCGCAGCCGGGATGCGAAATCGAAGTTCCAGACGTGGTTCGGTCTGCTGGTGGTGACGTACGTCATTCTGCAGCTCGTCGTGCCGCAGGTTGTGCAGTACACGTGGATGCCGGAAATGTTCGCCTTCAGCGGACAGATGCGGATTCCTCGGTACGAGAAGGCGTTCGTCTGGAAGGGAGACGTGTGGTATCCGACGGTCGACCCCATGAAGATCATTCAGGGGATCTATGACCTGGAGAGCATGGACGCGGCGGGGAACGTGACGCCGGGCCGGCGCATGCGGATCACCGGGGGACTGGGCGAGGGGCAGTTCTATCTGCCGCAGGGCGATGAGCTGTGGATGCTCAGCGCGAACAAGGTCGTGCGGTTGATTCCAGACCATCAGCCGCTGGTGTCGTCGCTGCAGGCGGCGAACAATCCGCTGTCGGCGCTGGTCTCGCCGCCGATTCTGCAAGACGGCGTAGTGACGATCGTCGGTTCCGATGCGGTCGGCAACGACGGTCTGTATCAGTTTGAAAACGGGATGTGGGTGCTGAAGGGCATCGTGAATTCCGTGGCAACGCCAGCCGAACTGCAACCTTCGCCGGCCGGACCGCCCGTCACGCCTCCCTATGGGAGGGACCAATACCGCCTGATCGAGTTCGGCGGTCGGACGGCGGCGTTCTGGAGAAACGGTGAGGATCAGCGTTTGCGATTTTCTCCTGAGCTGGTGCTGTCGCCAGTTCCCGTCAAGGATGAGGGCGCTCCCGCCGACGCCTGGCAGCCGGTCCGGGAAACCGTCTGGCAGGAGCTGGAGTTCGCCTGTCCGACAGACTGGTGCGTGGGCGTCGCGGACGGCCGATTACACGTCGCGACTCTGCAAACGAGCCCAACCAGCACCGTCAGCGTGTGGCGACAGGAGAACAACGGCTGGAAGGAAATCAGCAGCCGGAATGTCGCCGCCGCCGAAAGTCTCGTGTGGCTGGAAGGCCTTGATAACGAACCGACCTCGCTGCTGACCAAGCGGCTGTCGCAGGGGTACGAGCTGATTCCGTTCCGCAACGGGGAACTGGGCGCGTCGATCAAGGGAGGCGGGATCTTCGGGTCGCTGATGAAGAACATCGTCTGGCTGACCGTGGTCCTGACGATCTTCGGTACGGTCAACATGCTGACGACCGTGACGCTCAGCGACTGGCTGTTGCGGAAGTACCGGTCGTCGACGTACTCGTTCGGTAAAGAAACCTGGGAGCTGGCTTCCTTTACACGTCGCGGGATCGCCAGGACGATCGACCAGCTTCTGATCAACACGCCGGGCTCGATCGTGTTCTGGATGGCGCTGTCGTCCTTTGATGTCGACGAGGCGATGGCGGCCATCAAGCGGGATCCGCTGCCGTTCTTCATGAGCCTGCTGTGGCTCGTCGGCGTGCTGTTCGGCAGTCTGCTGCTGGGCTGGATCGTCTACAGCATTACCGAGGGAATCTGGGGATTGAGTCCCGGGAAATGGATCTGCGGCGTGCGAGTCTGGCGGCGGACTCTACGGCCGTGCGGCGTGTTCCGGGCCGCAGTGCGTCTGATTTTGCTGATCGTCGATGGATTCTTCGGCTACGGCATCGGACTGGCCGCCGCGGGACTGTCGGCCTGCCGGCAGCGCGTGGGGGACATGGCGATGGATACCGTGGTCGTCCGAGCCGGGACTCGTCGATTCGACGGCCCGCCCCCCGGTTCGCTGATGCAGGACTGAGGCACGTCCGCTCGTCTCCCGGCCGGTGAAACCGGCCCTACTCGACCGGTGCTTCAGGCGGAACGGGCTCCGGTTCCACCGGGGGGAACCAGGGAAGTGCTGGCATCGGGGTCGGGTCGCCCCACCAGAACTGGGCCCGGCGGGTAGCCTGGGGGTCGATGATTGTCAGCGGTCGTCCCGCGAGCGAATCCTTGAGCAGCGACCAGTAGAGCTGTTGACGCGTCAGAGTTGGCGAGGCGGCGTCGACGTCGCGCAGGGACGCGAACCGGGCGGCCCGGCCCTCGGCCTGCGTGCGGAATCTCGTCGCCTCTTTGCGGGCGACTTCCAGCGTGGCCGCGGTTTCTCCCGACAGCACAGCCGGACCGGTCGCCGTACTCCACTGCCGCCAGTCCTCGTCGGTGAGCGTCGGTCCGGCGGACGGTTCGGTGTTGGTCAGATCCTCGCTGCGCGGCCGGGGAGTCATTGCTTCCAGTCGACCGGCCAGCACCGGACCGACCGCCTGCTGGCGAGTGCGGATGGCGTAGGCTTCCGCTTGATTGACGAGCAGCTCCTGCTCTTCGAGGGCGTCGGCGACGTCGCGATAGGCGGGAACGACGGGACGCGGGGGATGGACGTCGAGCCAGAGCAGATCGGTGACTTCGATCCCGAGCCGGCACGACTCCAGTCGAGAACGGAGGGCGACCAGGCATTCCGCTTCGACGAGCCGTCGGCGTTCGGTCAGCAGATCGTCGAGGGGGCGTTGCGCGGCGGCCTCGCGGAGCGCGCTCTCCGCAGCCTGCCGGATCACGCCATCGGGATCGGCGCTGCCGCGGAAGATGAACTGAGCCGGATCGACCACCCGGTACTGCACCTCGGCGGTCAGCTCGATCGGCAGCTCGTCAGCCGTCATGACCACGGCTTCATCGGGAATCAGTCCACGCTCGGCATGGTCGCTGACCCACTCGATGGCTTCCGCGTGCTGCGGTCCCGCGAACTGGGGTACGGCACGGAAACCGATCGGTACGCTGCGGACCAGGTCCGGTCGGACGCGATAAGCACGTTCGAGCGGCCAGGGCCAGCGCCAGGCCCAGCCCGCTTCGAGCGTCTCGATATGCCGGCCGAATCGCGTGATAAGGGCGACTTCGTCGGGCTGAACGAAGACCACGCCCGAAAGGAGCCACGCCGCGGCGAGGCCGGACGCCGCCAGTCGCAGGACCAGCGTCCAGCGGGAGAGGATCCAGTAGACCCAGGCCGAGGGGGACAGAGCGGTCGAGATGCGATCGAGCCAGCCCGGCTGCCATTTCGCCGTCGTTGGTTCGCGGGAGCCGTCGTCGAACCAGAGGAGCCGCATCGCATTGGCCATCACCGCCAGCGACGCAATTTCGTGGAACACCGCCGCGGCAACGGGACTCAACCAGCCGGCCACGCACGCCGCGACTCCCAGACCATTCACGCCGCAGGCGAACAGAAAAATACTCTGGCGGATGTTCTGCAGGAAGGCGCGCGACAGGCGGACGAGACCCGGCAGGGCCGCGAGCGGTTCGCCGAGCAGCAGAACGTCGCCGGCTTCGGCGGCCAGGTCGCCGCCGGGACGACCGACAACCAGCCCCACGTCCGCGGCGGCGAGGGCGGGGGCATCGTTCACGCCGTCGCCCACCATCGCCACGTGCCGACCGGCGGACCGCTGCTGTTCGATCCAGCGGGCCTTGTCGGCGGGAGATTGTTCGGCGGCCACGTGGTCCAGTCCGCCCAGGTCCCGGACGATCGCCGCCGTCGACTGCGGACGGTCGCCCGTCAGGAGTGCAAACTGCCGGATGCCGTCGGCGCGCAGTCGATTGAGGATCTCGCGCGACTCCGGGCGGACCGTGTCGCGAATGCCGACCAGCCCGAGCCACGCGCCATCGATCGCCAGGCCCAGGGGCGTCTGACCCGCAGCTTCGAGCCGGGACCAGGCATTGTCCGCGGCCGGGGTGATCTCGATCCCCTGCTGCTGCAGCCAGCCGCGATTGCCGAGGACCAGCGTGCGGTGGCGCTTGTGCGGCACGGGGTCGTTGGCGTCGAACGCCCACTCGCCGAGCGTCGTCGCGCGGACGACAGACTTCACGCCCAAGCCCGGTTCCGAATGGAACTCAACCGGCGGAACCAGCGCCATCGCGCGAGATTCGGCTTCACGCACCAGCAGACGCGCCACGAGATGTTCGCTGAGCCGGTCGGCGATGGCGGCGGTCCGCAGGACCTGATCGGCGGAGATGTCCGCGAGCGGAACGATCTCGCCGAGGGCGAGCGCTCCCTGGGTCAGCGTGCCGGTTTTATCAAACGCAAAGGTGTCGACGGCCGCCAGGCGTTCGAGGGAGACCGAGCCCTTCACGACGATCCCCCGCCGGGCAAGCCAGGCCAGGGCCGCCATCACCGCCGCGGGCGTCGCCAGGACCAGCGGACAGGGACACGCCACAACGAGCACGCTGAGGGCCGGCAGCGCCCCCTCGCGCCAGGAACCGGTGGCAAGCCGCCAGCCGATCCACGTCCCCGCAGCGATGATCAGCACGGCGGGGAGGAACCAGCGGGCCAGGCGATCGGCGAGGCGTTCGGTCGAGGTCTTTCGCGCCGACGCGGAGCCCACCAGGGCCGCGACCTGCCCGAGCGACGTGTCTTCGCCCACGCGTTCGCTGACGATGGTCAGCGAACCCTGCTGATTGACCGTCCCGGCGAGGACGCGGCTCCCTTCGAGCTTGGGGACCGGCAGTCCTTCGCCGGTGAACGTGCTCTCGTCGACGGTCGAGCGTCCTTCGCGGACGGAGCCGTCGACGGGGATCCGTTCGCCCGGCCGGACAACGACGACATCCCCCACGCGGACTTTATCGGCAGGGACGTCGCGCTCGCGGCCGTCTTCGCTGAGATGCGCCATGGCCGGCCGCAGCGCAAACACCCGCCGGACCGCCCGACGGGCGCTGTCGATCGTGTAACCTTCGAGGCTTTCGCCGACGAGGGCGATGAAGACGACGAGGGCGGCTGTGGAATGCTCGCCCAGACCGATCGCCGCCAGGCAGGCGACCGAGAGCGCCAGATCGACGCCGAACCGACCGGCGAGAACCCCTTCGAGCGTATGAAACAGAATCCGCGCCCCGCCAATCAGCGCCGCCCAGAGGGCGAGGCGATAGCCCAGGACAACGCGCCAGCTTCCGCCAGTCCACTCCCCGACGAAATCAGCAAGCAGCAGTCCGCCGACAAGAAGCGTCAGGACGTAGAGCGGAGCCGAGCGGTAATGAAATTCGAGGCGCGACCGGTCCCCGGCTCCGTCAGGAGTCGTGCGGCAGGCGACTTCGCACATCGATTCGGGAATGTAGTGCATGGGGGGAGAAGAGAGTGGGTAGTGGCTGGTGGTTAGTGGCTAGTGAAATGCGTTGGGTGGCACGTCCCTGAGGCTTTGCGAAGGGCGTGGCTTGCAGTCGTAAGTCGGCCACGCCCTTTCGCGGATTCCAGGCTTGCCACTCAGAGAAGACGCAAGTCCCGTCTCCCTAGACTCGATCACACTCGGCCCGCAGCGCTTCCCAGTCCGGAAGATCGGTACGGTCCTTCCAGATCCCGGCGGCCTGCCGAAACCGGCGCAAGCGTTCCTCATTCGACATGCCGCCGACCAGTTGAGTCAGTGCCTCATGCACCACCTGCGACTCCGTCAAACCACGATCTTGCGCCAAGCTGGAAAGCAGAACGCGGTCTTCCGACGATAGTTCCAGAGTGACAGTCTCCATCATTCGTCTCCCGTCAGGGCTGCAAGCCGCCCCTACTTCTTCTTCAGCGTCTGCGCGTACTCAATCACGTCGAGCAGCTCTTCGACGGTCATCGTTTTCTGCAGGTCCGCCGGCATCAGCGAAACCGACTGCTTCTTCAACTCTTCGATCTCCGACTTCTTGATCGTCCGGGCGATGGCGTCGGTTCCCTTCAGCACGATGGCATCGTCCGTGTCCGAAACCTTGATTCCCGAGATCGCGTTGCCGCTGTCGGTCACCGCGGTCCACGTCTCGTAGTTGTGGCTGATGCCGGCGCTCGGGTAGAGGATCGATTCGAACATCGCTTCCCGGCTCAGCTTCGAGCCGATCTCGGTCAGGTTCGGGCCGACTTCCTTTCCTTCGTTCGCCACGACGTGGCAGGTGTTGCACTTGCCGACCGTGTTGAAGATCACCTTCCCCTTGTCGATGTTTCCCTTGCTCTTGAGAAGCTGAGCCAGCGGCGGCAGCGGCTCCTCGTTGCGCGACGGAGGCAGCGGGTACAGGGCCGTGATGTCCGGCTTGAACTCGTCGAACGCGGCCGTCTGCAGCGCGAACGCCGCCGCCTGGCTAAGGTCTTCGGCCAACTTCTTCGCCTTGGCCCGTTCGAGGAGCTGCATCACCCCCTGCTTCGACCGGCCGAGGGCTTTGACCGCTTCCTGCCGGACGGCCAGCGGACGTTCGGCATCGTCGACGACCGGCGTCAGCAGTCCGGCGGTCCGGTTGTCGGTCGCGTTCCCCAGCGCCTTCGCTACCGCCGCCGCCTTGAGCGCATCGTCCTGCTTGAGGGCCGCCATCAGCAGCTTGCGGTGTTCTTTGCCGACGAGCAGCTTCACCGCATCGACGGCCAGCGAGGTGTCCGGCTGCGTTTCGAGAATCGCGATGATCTCCGGATAGCGGTCCTGCAGATTGAACCGGTCGACCAGCGTCAGAAACTGCAGCTTCCCTTTCGACTGTTCGAGGACGCGTTCGAGCGCCTTGAGCTGCTCCGGCTGCTTAGTGATGTCGAAGCCCTGCACGCGATTGATTGCCTCGGCGACGATCTGGCTCTGCAGGTCGTCAGGCAGGCCGGTCGTCTCGAAAGCAAGCTTTGCGATCGCGGCGTTCTTTTCGTCTCCCTGCAGGAAGTCGAACGCCCGGAAGTACCGCGGCAGTTCCTCGGCCGGGGTCTTGGGGTCAGTGATGATCTTCGCGAGCAGGTCGGGCGTTTGCGTTGCGCGGGAGCGCCAGACGATGTCGCGACCGGCTTTGGTGGTGAGGGTATTGGGAACCCGTTTCAGATAGGCGTCAAGGCGCGCGTCCCATTGACCTTCGGCGCCGACGCCGAGCGATTCCAGTTGCCAGCGGTCGTGACCATCATAGAGCACGGCGAGGTTGGTCCAGATGCCGTTGGCGGACGCACCCGTCTTTCCCCGCAACGAAATGGCCGCTTCGCGCCGCAAGGCCGGGGAGTGCTCGAGCACCGTCGGCTGGACAGTCCCCGGAATACCCAACTGGCGCAGCGCGCGCATCGCGAGCACGCGGAACTCTTCGGGTGATGATCCATCCGGCTTGAGCGCTCCCCAGAATACCTTGCTGGCCGCTCCCATCGCCTGATCCGACAACAGGCCGGGCAGCTTCGTCAGCAACCAGTAGGCTCGTGCCTTCACTCGCGGATTCGGATCCTCCTGAAAGACCCTGATCAGCGCCGGCTCGGCCTGCACGCCGAACTCGTGCAGCGCCTGCCACGCCAGATACCGCGTCGCCAGGTTCGGACTCTTCAGGGCCGCGATTGCTCCCTCGACCGTGCTGAAATCTGTTTTCGGGACCGTGTACTTCACCCCCGGAGGAGCGACGCGGAAGATCCGGCCGCGTTCGACGTCTCCCTGGCGATGGCCTCCCACGCCCGGGTCGTACCAGTCGGCGATGATCAGCGAGCCGTCCGGAGCCACGCAGACGTCGCTCGGGCGGAACCACTTGTCACGGGCCCCTTCCAGAATGTTGACGATCTCCGCCTGGTAACCGGCTCCGTCGGGCTTCGTCACATAGGCCCGCACCACGTTCGGACCGGCGTCGCAGTGGATGAGCTGATTGCGGAAAATTTCGGGCAGCAGGTCTCCCTCGTAGATGCAGATCCCGGTCGGCGAGCCGGCCCCGGTCTGCAGCAGATTCGGGACCACCCCCGGATCGTTGAGGTGCCAGTGGCGGAGGGGAATTTCGCTCTCCAGATTCGTCCGCGGCGACTGCCAGCCGGCCCCGGTCATCTCGTCCTTGTAGCCGTAGTTGCCGAACTCCATCACGTAGTTGATCCGCACGCCGCGATTGCCGTCGTCGTCGTTGTCCGACTGCCACATCGTGCCGAAAGAATCGACGCAGACTTCCCAGTTGTTCCGGAAGTTCCAGCCGAGGGTCTCCACTTCGCTGCCATCGAGATTGCAGCGGAAGACCATCCCCTCCTGATACGGCTTGCGGCTGTCGTTGACGGAGTTCCCCGCCTTGTCGACCACCGGGTTGCCGGCCTTGTCCTTGAGCTGCTTTCCCGCGTTGCCGAAGTTGAAATAGAGTTTTCCATCGGGGCCGAACACGAAGGCGTGAATGCCGTGATCGTGTTGCGCGCCGCTGATGCCGGTGAAGAGAATCTCCTTGGAGCCCTCGTCGGCCTTCAGGTCGCCGTCGCGGTCGTAGAGCGAGAAGACGCTGTCCCCCGCCGAGACGATCACCCGCTCGCCGAGGACGCAGACGCCGTGCCCGCCGTCCATGTCCCGGCCTTGGTAGAAGACCGTGGTCTTGTCGCAGACGGCGTCGCCGTCGGTGTCTTCCAGGACGAGGATGCGGTCCCCCTCCTTCCGTTCCGGATTGTTCGGGTTGGCGAAGTGCCGGTAATTGACGACTTCCACGACCCAGATCCGGCCGAGGTGATCGACGTCGATGTTCGACGGGCTGAAGAGCACCGGCTCACCCGCAAAGAGCTTGGCTTCCAGGCCCGGCGCCACGTCGAGCTGCGCCACGGCGTCCTTCAGCTCGTGGCTCCCCTGCCCGGGAGCCGCGGTCGGCTGGGAAATCGACGCGGGCGGCTGCTGCGTATAGACCAGAAACTGCACCGTGCTGCCGCAACCCTGACGGACGCCTCCTTCGTCGAGACCAGCCGTCGCGACAAATTTCGTGTAGCCTGCGGGCAAGTCGTAGGCGATCACCGAATTGGCGTGGGTGCCGATGCCGTTCGCGATCTCGCGACCGTCGATCCGCATCGGCCGGCCTTCGGCATTGGCGTTGATCCGCACCTGGCTGTGCCCGGTCGTGGCCGACTTCCAGACCAGATCGGTCAGTTTCTTTTCCCCCTCAGGGCCGATCAGCTTCGCATCGGCCCAGTCGGCCCAGTCGCAGCCGAAGCTGTCGCCGCCATCGCGAACGACGAGATAGAGCTCCTTCGCGCCGGCGATATCGGCCTCGACCTTGACCGCCTGGCCCGGCGTCGCCGGCGAGACCACTTTGCTGTCAAAAACGGGTTTCGCATCGGCCGCCAGGAGGAGGCTCGAACAGAAGACCATGTGGAGACCCAGACCGGTGCGCCAGACACTCATGGAAGTCGACTCCGAGGCAGTGATTCCGTGGAGAAAGTGTGCGGCCGATGATACCGGGCGGGAGGGGGGAGACGAAAGGGGGGAGAGGAGGTGATGAGTGGCGAGTGGTCAGTGGCGAGTGAAAGGCTTCCGGGTGGCACGTCCCTGAGGCTTTGCGAAGGGCGTGTCCCTCGGTTTTCGAAAGACCACGCCCATCGAAGACTCTGGGCGTGCCACCCGGCGAGCGACCGATTACAGTGACGTCCTCCCTACCCTGGATTCCTCAATGAGTGAGCCGCTGCTGTTGTGCCGGGTCTGCCTCGCATGGTGCGAGCCGATTCTGGACATGTGCACGACCTGCGCGAGCGTGCTGGAGGTCTCCGAGCCCGATCCCTCCCGCGAACAACTGACAACCCGGCTCGGCACGGTCGTGCATTCGCTCGGAGCGGTCGACGTCTTCCGGACATCGCTGCCGTCGAGCGGCCGGCTGCTGGCGACAACCACCGGCCTGCTGTTCCTGCCGGCCCTGCAGGAACATCCCCGCGGCGGCTGGATGGCGCAGCCCGCACCGCGGACGCCGCTGGGGCTCTGGAGTCACCATCTGCTGCAGCAGCTCCGACACTGGCTGCACAGGAACGGCTCCGTTCCGCCCGTCGAGGGAGCGCCGCCGCACGGCTCGGAACCGGCCGACTGGCTGCTCGATCTGCCCGGCGCCCTCTTCGTCGAGCTGACCAGCATTCAGAAACTGACCGTTCGCAAGGAGACGTTGCGGATCGAACGCCAGCCCTGGCGGACGCTCTCGTTCATCTCGCTGGCGGACCGGTCGGAACTGGTCCGCGCGCTGGGGGAACTGCACCGCCACGGAACGTGGCGGGACGTGCTGGGGTAGGGAGGCGTCGATGGTCTATGGTTGATCGTCTATCGTTGATAGCCGGAGAAGGCGACAAGCGTCTTCTTCTGACTATCAACGATCAACCATCAACGATCGACCATTCCCCTACTTCACCACAAAATTCAGCGTCCGGCCGGCGATGTAGATCACCTTGACGATCGTCTTGCCCGCCAGGTTCCCCGCCACCGCCGGGTCGGCCTCTGCCGCCGCCTGGACCGCCGCCTGATCGGCGGTCTTGGCGACGGTGATCTTGCCCCGGACCTTGCCGTTGACCTGCACCGGCACCTCGACCGTCGACTCTTCGAGCAGGGCCGGATCGAAGCTCGGCCACGGTTCATACGCCAGCGTCTGCTCGTGGCCCAGGAGCTGCCACAGCTCTTCCGCCAGGTGCGGCGCGAACGGGCTCAGCAGCAGCAGGAACGGTTCGAGGATCGCCTGCGGCCGGACGTCCTGACTGGTGAACTCGTTGACGAATTCCATCATCCGGCTGATCGCGGTATTGAACGAGAGCTTTTCGATGTCCTCGGTCACCGCCTTGATCGTCCGGTGCAGCACGCGGAGCTGCTCGGGCGTCGGCGGAACATCGCGGACCGTCTCGTTGAGCTGCACCTCATCCGCCCGATCATCCACCACCAGCCGCCAGACGCGACCGAGGAACCGGAAGATCCCTTCGACCCCCGCCATGCTCCAGGGCTTGGTCGCTTCGAGCGGCCCCATGAACATCTCGTACAGCCGGAGCGCATCCGCCCCGTACTGCGCGACGACATCGTCGGGATTGATCACGTTGCCGCGGGCCTTAGACATCTTGAACGCACGGGCGTCAACCGTGATCGAAGAGTGGTCCTTCAGCACAAAGCTGTCCCCCTTCTTCTCCACTTGGTCGGCCGAGACTTTCACCGCGACAACGGACGCTTTGGTTGGCCCATGCACGCCATCGGTGACTTCGGAGGCCGACAGCCAGACCGCCACTTCTTCTGACTGGCTCTCGACTCTCGACTCTCGACTCTCGACTTGCTTGAACGCCGTGAACTCAAGGTCTCCCAGAATCATCCCCTGATTCACCAGCCGACCGAACGGCTCCGGCACCTCCAGGTATCCTCGGTCAAATAGCACCTTGTGCCAGAACCGCGAGTAGAGCAGGTGCAGCACGGCGTGCTCGGCTCCGCCGATGTAGAGATCCACCGGCAGCCAGTACTTCGCCAGCTCCGGATCGATGAACTGCGCGTCGTTCTTGGGATCGCAGAAGCGGAGGTAGTACCAGCAGCTCCCCGCCCATTGCGGCATGCTGTTGGTCTCGCGCTTCAGGCGCACGCCGTCCGGAGCGGTCGTGTAGAGCCACTCTTCCGGTGCCTTCGAAAGGAGGGGTTCCGGAGTGCCGGTCGGCTTGAAGTCGGCCATCTCGGGAAGCACGACCGGCAGGTCGGCTTCCGCGTCGGTCCGCATCAGCCCGGTCGGCTGGCCGTTCGCATCGAGCTCGTGCCACAGCGGGAACGGCTCCCCCCAGTACCGCTGCCGGCTGAACAGCCAGTCGCGCAGTCGATAGTTGACCGCTTTCTTCCCCTGACCCGACGCTTCGAGGTCCGCAGTGATGCGGGCCTTGAACTCCGCCGTCGGCAGACCGTCGTACTTGCCGGAATTGACCGCCACGCCGATGTCGGTAAAGGCCGCGGCAAACTGATTGGCGTCGTGCAGATAGATGTGCCGGACCGCCTCGACGAGATTGTCGACTGAGGGGGCCTTCCCAACCGCCTGGTCGGCAAATTCGAGTCCCTTCTTGAGGACCGGCGAGAGAGGCAGCTTCCCGATCCATTGGCGGATCTGCTTCGCTCCCGACTCGACGACATGACCGACATCCCCCATCCAGTTCACGAACTTGTCGGTCTGGTCGCGGAGCCAGGTGTCACTGGGCCCGACCACCGCCCGGATCGGCAGGCCGAACTTCTTGGCAAACTCGAAATCCCGGTCGTCGTGAGCCGGGACCGCCATGATGGCGCCGGTGCCGTAGCTGCTCAGCACATAGTCAGCGATCCAGACCGGAACCTTGTCCCCGTTGACCGGGTTGATGGCGTATGCACCGGTGAATTCGCCCGACTTGTCCTTGGCCAGGTCGGTCCGGTCGAGATCGCTCTTCAGCGACGCCTGCTTGCGGTAAGCCTCCACCGCCGCCCGATGCGCCGGCGTCGTGATCTGCTCGACGAGCGGATGCTCGGGCGACAGCACCATGTAGGTCACGCCGAACAGCGTGTCCGGCCGAGTGGTGTAAACGCGGATGGCGGGCTTCGGGCTTCGGGCTTCGGGCTTCGCAGACGAGGACTTCTCTGTCTGGCTCTCAACTCTCAACTCTCGACTCTCGACTCCTTCGCGATCGTCCGCGATCGCGAAGTCCACTTCCGCCCCTTCGCTCCGGCCGATCCAGTTCCGCTGGAGCGACTTGATCGATTCGGGCCAGTTCAGATCTTCCAGCTCGCTCCCCAGCCGGTCGGCGTAGGCGGTGATGCGGAGCATCCACTGCCGCAGCGGCAGGCGTTCGACAGGGTGGCTGCCTCGCTCGCTCTTGCCGTCGATCACTTCTTCATTGGCCAGCACGGTGCCGAGAGCCGGGCACCAGTTGACCGGAGCTTCGTGCTGATAGGCCAGCCGCTGGCTGTCCTGATACCGCCGGACGGCTTCGTCCCCCTGGGCGCTGACTTCCGCGGGGATCGGCAGTTCGCTGATCGGCCGGCCGCGGCCGGTCCGCTGTACCCCGTCCGGCCCGGTCCAGATGCAGTCCGCGTCATACCAGGTATCAAAGAGCTGCAGGAAGATCCACTGCGTCCAGCGATAGTAATCGACGTCGGTCGTGGCGATCTCGCGGTTCCAGTCGTAGCTGAAACCGAGCATCTTGAGCTGCCGGCGGAAGTTGGTGATGTTCGCTTCGGTCGTCGCCCGCGGATGCGTGCCGGTCTTGATGGCGTGCTCTTCGGCCGGCAGACCGAACGCATCCCAGCCCATCGGGTGCAGCACGTGCTTACCGCGCATCCGGCTGTAGCGGCAGACGATGTCGGTCGCCGTGTAGCCTTCCGGGTGCCCGACGTGCAGCCCGTTGCTCGACGGGTACGGGAACATGTCCAGCACGTACAGCTTGCCGGTGGAACTGGCAGGAGACTGCTCGGGCGTGCGGAACGTCTGCTGCTCGTCCCAGTGAGCCTGCCACTTGGCTTCAATCCGCTTGGCGTCGTATCGGGGCATGATGGGTATCGATGAATCTGGAGGATCAGGAAACCGCGAACAGGCAGCCCGCAGTTTACGGGACGGTCGGCAGTTTGAGAAACGGGTCCGGTCGTTCAATCGGAATCGGGTGGCCGGGGCAGGAGCGTCTTCGCGATGCCCCGGTCCGGGTCGGCTCAACATATGACCGGGGCTTCCCTGCGGTCCAGCCCCGGCCACCCGACTGCGAAATCCACCCTAAGAAAGAGCCGGCGGCTCCGTATCGGGTTCGCACTGCACTGCCGGGGGTTGGCCCACGATCGGCCGCTCATCGTCTTCGAACACAAAGCCCCCCGGCGGACGCGGGCCGTGAAACTGGTGATAGGTGCATTCGATCCGGCCGTTGTAGAGCTTCCGCCGGCGGTCGTCCCGGCGACGGAAACAGCGCTCGAAGCCGGGATGCGACGTCAGCACATAGATCGACCAGGTCTTCAGCGGCTCAAAGGCGTCGTGCATATCATCGTAAATCGCCTCGGCCGATTCGTGATCCCCCATCCGCTCGCCATAGGGCGGATTGCAGATAATGACGCCATACTCGCGGCTGGTCTTCAATTCGAGGACGTCCATTTCGCGGAAATTGATGTCTCCGGGAACCCCGGCGTCGCGGGCGGCCTTTTTGGCCATCGTGATGGCTTTGCCGTTGATGTCGGTCGCCTGAATCTGCGCCTGCAGGCCGGGCTTCTCCAGGTCACGGGCTTCGTCGCGGGCCTGCTTCCAGACCTCGCGCGGAATCCACGGCCAGGTTTCCGACAGGAAGTTGCGGGCGATCCCGGGGGCGCGGTTGCGACCGATCAGGGCCGCCTCGATGGGAATGGTGCCGGAGCCGCAGAACGGATCCCACAGCGTCCGTTCGGGGTGCCAGTAGCTAAGCTGCACCAGGGCCGCGGCGAGTGTTTCCTTGAGAGGCGCGGGACCGGCGAATTCGCGGTAGCCCCGCTTGTGGAGGCCGTCGCCGGTGGTGTCGATCGACATCGTGGCGGTGTCGCGAAGCAGCGAGACCTCAATGGGAAACTCGGGGCCGTTCTCCTGGAACCAGTACCGCTGGTGGGTCCGCTTGAGGCTTTCCGCGATCGATTTCTTGGTGACCCCCTGCACGCTGGGAACCGCCGTGATCATCGACCGGACGCTCTTGCCGCTGACGGGAAACTTAGCGTCGACGGGGAGATAGCGGTCCCACGGCAGGGCGACGGAGTTGTCGAACAGCTCGCCGAAGTCGCGGGCCGGGAACGCGCCGACTTTGACGAGAATCCGTTCGGCGGAGCGGAGCCACAAATTCGTGCGGCAGATGGCCAGGGCATCGCCCATGAAGGCGACCCGGCCATCCTCGACGGTCTGCTCGTTGTAGCCCAGTTGGGCCAGTTCGCGCGAGACGACAGCTTCCAGTCCGAAGGCGGCGGTGGCGATAAGTTCGATACGATCCATGAGAGGCAGGTTTTCCAGCAGGCGGGGCGCGAGACGGACCGCATCGGGCACAGCCGATCGGCAGGACAGCTCGTCGAGGGTTGGGAAAGAGCAGGCGCCGCCGGTTTGCGGCAGCGGGGAGAATCATAGCATCTTCAGATGCAGAGAACGAGTCACGGGGAAAACGCCGTCCTTCCGCGAAATTGCCGTATCGCGTGTGCGGCGCACCGTCCGAGCTGCCGACGGCGTGACAGCCGTCGGCAGCTCGGACGCATTCCGGCAAACGCGAGCCTGCCCTACAGGCGCGGTTTCGGCGGCGTCACCGGATCCTGCCACGGGATGACGCCCGTGGCGTTCAGCTTCCGTTTGAAGACTTTCCCGCCGCACGTCACGTACAAAACGTTCTTCTCCGGCCCGGCGAAGACGGCGTTCGAGAGCCAGGCGGGGTCGGGCTTGTCGAGCATGAAGTGCACCCGGCCGAGCTGGTCGAGGACCTGCACACCCATATTCGTCGTCACGTAGAGCCGGCCCTCCGTGTCGACGGTCATGCCGTCGGCCCCGGTTTGCCCCGTGTGATCGGGACGATGCAGCCAGCCGTATTCCTGGCGGTTGGCGAGCATGCCGTCGGGCTGGATCGACCACGAAGTGATCCAGCGTCCGCGCGTGTCGTTGACGAACAGCAGCGTCTGGTCGGCGGAGGGAATCACGCCGTTGGGAAACTCGATCCCTTCGGCGACGAGCTGCTTCGTGCCGTCGAGCGTGAAGTGCCAGACCTTCTTGTTGCCGGGATCGGTGAAGTATCCGCCGCCAGTCTTGAGGAGCACGAGGTCGTTGCTCGGGGCGTCGGTCACGACGACTTCGTGCTGGCCTTCGGTGTTGTAGCGCACGATCCGCTGGGCGTTGTTCTGGCAGGCGTAGAGCTGGCCGTCGGGGCCGAACATCAGGCCGTTCGCGCCGTTGGTCTCCTCGGCGAAGACCGTGACCTTGCCGGCCGGATCGATCTTGTGAATCCGGTTTTTGGGGATGTCCGTAAAATAGACGTCGCCGTTCGGCGCGACGGCCGGGCCTTCCGTGAATCCGTGCCCTTCGCTGACGAGCTGCCAGTTTTCGCCGGGAATGAGGACCTCGATCCGCTTGTTGGACGGGGCGGCCTCGACCGGCTGCGGATAGTCGCGCCACAGCCAGCGGAGGGCGTCCGGCAGGATCGCCGTCGCGTGTTTACCGTTGTGGCCACCCTCGCCCCAGGCGTGGTTGACGTCGTAGCCGGCCCATTCGAGAGCGGCCAGCATGTCCTGGTTGGCGACCCACCAGCTTCCGGCAAAGATGTTGTTGTCGTTCGAGCCGTCCTGCAGGAAGACCCGGATCGGCTTCGGCTCGGACTTGCGGATGAGGACCGGATACTCGTTGCCGCCGCGGAGGCCGACGTAGGTCCCGACGCCGGTGAAGACCCGCCGGAAGGCGTCCGGGCATTCCCAGGCCGCGGTGAAGGCGGCGATGCCTCCGGAGCTGGAGCCGGCGATGGCCCGGTCGTTGGGATCCTGGCTCAGTTTGTAGGTCTTGCCGACTTCGGGGAGGACCTCTTCGATGAGGAAGCGGGCGTAGCGGTCGCCGAGGCCGTCGTATTCGAAGCTGCGATTAAACCGCGGCTGGGCCTTATCGTGCGGCGCGGGGACGACGCCGGGGCTGACGAAGATGCCGATCGTGACCGGGACCTCTTTCTTGTGGATCAAGTTGTCGAGGACGATCGGCACCTTCCAGCCGTTGGCGAGGCCGAGGCCGTCCTGGACGACCATCACGCAGGCGGGCTTGGAGCCGTCGTACTGGGCGGGGACATAGACCCAGTAATCGCGGACGGTGCCGGGGAAGATCGTGCTCTTCCACGGGAACGGGCCCTCGATCTTCCCTTGGGGGACGCCTTCCTGGCGTTTGGAGTCGGGATGCTCGGGGTAGGTGTCCTGGGCGAAGGCGGACGCCGTGCCAATCAGCGCGGCGAGCAGGGCGAAGGAGGTCCAGAGGCGCGTCATAGGAGAAACTCCGGCAGCAGGGGAGATGGTTTCACAGAGTGAAACGAGCTTGGCTGACTGGCGGGAAGAAATCCAGTGGGGAGCGAGCGGGTGACGGATTCGTAGTGTCGGCTGTGCCGGCCTCTCTTCAACATTTGAGGGCCGCGTCACTCACAGGCTGGCATGTCTCAGAGGCTTTGCGATGGGCGTGTCTTTCGCCAACAACCACCCCCATCGAAGACTCAGGGACGTGCCACCCCTCATAAGACAGTTTGTTTGTTGGTTCACGTCCGGCCGGCACAGCCGGCCCTATTTCTGCGTCCGCTTATCTGATGATGTCGAATTCCCAGTCATCGAACGTTTGCTCGCCAATGCGCTCTCCTTCGGGAGTGAATTCGACGATGAAGGGCAGAAGGTCTGTCCATCCGTAACCCGATACCAGCAGTGTCTCACCGGTCTCGGGATGTTTGAATTCCGAATCGCCAGCCGATGGAGTTGCGACAATGTCCGTTTCGCCACACTCCAAACATCGAGGTGGACTGCGGCGGCTCTGCCGCCAACCGCACCGGATGCGAAGCTGCTCAATGCGTTTTTCAATCGGGGCGCCATCGAGCACGTACGACCAGAACTTCGCGAGCTCGGGATCGCCGGCCTGCAGCTTTTCAATCTCTGCTGCGAGTGATTCCAGGGTAGGAATCTCCTCGGCAGTGATGAAGGACTTGCATTTGTAACACCAGGCGGGAGTCTCAAAAACACTTAGTTTCGCACCGTCAGAGAGCTGATAGTAGAAGTAGGCTGAAAAGAGAACCGAATCTTTCCGGCCCGAGACGGCGTGCGTGTACTCGACAAATCCGCGTCCCATCAGATCGGCCTCCCGCTGACGTCGAACCAGAACATCTGAGAACGCAGGGCCGGCTGTGCCCGGCCGCGCGTCGTAACATGCCCGGTCGTGGGTGGCACGTCCCTCAGTCCTTGTAGCGTGTGGTCCTCGCTGAAAGACACGTCCATCGCAAAGCCTCTGGGACGTGCCACCCGCTGACAGTCACGTTACATCGTTGATGCACGCCCGCCCGGCCCTACGTCCACATCCCCGACGACCGCAGCACGGCCTCCTGGACGTTCCGGTCGTGGTCGTAGTTGAAGTCGCTGGCTTTCTCGCCGCGGAGGATCTGCGCCATGTCGGCGGCGTCCGTCACGTAGCGGGTGAACTTGGGAAAGGTCACACTCTGGTAGCCCTTCTTATACTCGCCGCGCGGTTGCGAGAGGGCGATGCGGGCGCCGGGATTATCGAGCGGCTGGATGTGGAAGGTTCCTTCCGTGCCGCAGACGGTGAACTGCCGGCGTTCGCCGCCGTCGACTTCGAGCGCGGCCGAGCGGACCGTCGCCGTCGCCTGCGGATAGTCGAAGACGGCCAGCATGTTGTCCGCCAACTTGTCGCCAAACCGTCCTGACGTGCGCGAATGAGCCGTCACCTGGTGGGGCTTGCCGAGGACTCCGACGACTAGATCGATGATGTGTCCGCCCAGTTCGAACATGATGCCGCCGGAAAACTCGGCCAGCTCCTTCCGGTCGGCCGGCGGGACGACCTTGCCCATGATCGTCGAGACTTCGAAGACGTCTCCCAGCCAGCCCTGCTTGAGGAACTCGCGGAGCAGGATCACTCCGGGGTTGTAGCGGTACATGTAGCCCATCTGAACCATGAGCTGTTTCTGCTCGGCCGCCTGCAGCAATCGCAGATAGTGCGGCCACGACGCTCCGGCCGGCTTGTCGAGATGGACGTGCTTTCCCGCGGCGATGCAGACCTCGGCGTTGTCGAGCAGCTCGCGGACGTGCGTTTCGACGAGGACCGCCTGCAGACCGGGCGTGTTGAGGAGCTGTTCGCGGGTCAGCCAGGGGAGGTCGCGATAGACGGGTTGCTCCATCGCCTGCTTCCGGAGCTTCTCGTTCGGCTCGACGATGCCGACGACATCGTAGTCGGGGGAAGACCGATAGACGGAGAGCTTGCTGGCGTGGGCGTGCTCGACGCCGATCTGGCCGACTTTGATCTTCGGCTTCGCCCGTCCGTCCTGGGCCCGCAGAACGCCGGGGAGGAGACTTGAGACCGCTGCGGCGGAGAGGAACTGTCGACGGGTGGCGCGGATCATCGGGGCCTCTTAAAGACGTGCCATTGGATTGCTGTTTTCCATCGTTCGAAGAACCCTCACGCCTGTCCCTCTGCCACCGTAGATGGCGGGAGAGGGGGCAGAGGTCATTCTCCGTGATCTCTGTGCCTTCCGTGGTTGGTCGTCTTCCTGACGCGATTCGTGTTCATTCGTGTGATTCGTGATCCAACTTCCGGCTTACGCTTTTCTGATGAACTCTGCGGCGTAGCTGCGGACTTTGGTTCCATTGAGCACGTGGAACATGCGGAGCTGCTGGACGGTCTCCTGGCTGAACTTTCCCAGCGGGACGTGCAGCAGTTTTTTGCCGTAGCGGCGGGCGATCTGTCGCCAGGCGGGACCGGGGGGGGCGGCGCTGAGGATGGCGATGTGCCGTTCGCGGGCGTGCTGACAGGCGGCCGCCAGCAGCCGCTCTTCGAGCGTATCGACATAATCGAACCGCGGATCGTGCCAGATGTCGGGGACCGCGCGGGGCGGGAACAGGAACAGTGCGCCGCCATACGTCGCCTGGCCGATCCCCGGGCCGACCATGTTGCCGCGGTACTCCGTGGCGAACAGCGCGAGCGTCGATTCGTCGTGGTGCTCGGCGTGCCAGGTGACGCGCCAGGGGTACTCGCGCGGGTCGGCGGGGGAATCGAAGAGCATCACCACGCAATCGAGGGCGCCGCGCGACGGCGGCAGAACTTTCACATACAGGTCGCCGGTATGCCAGTTGCGGAGCGTCTCGCGGATATCGAGTCCGTCCTTCATGCTGGCGCTGAACTTCTCGCTGCGGGCGAGGTCGGTCCCCAGCAACGCCAGGGCCACGTCCTTGACGTGGGTCCGGAACTTCTCGATGGCGAGATCTTCCAGCGGCCAACTGCACTGGTGAAACGGATTCCACCGCATCTGCCACTCTTCCTGCGAAGGCTTCGGCGGCTTCGGCTGCAGCCGGCAGGTCCGCCAGGAGATGGCCCGGCCCGGCAGGCGGCACTTCAGCTCGGCCAGCGATTCGTCGGGAAACCGCGCCCGGCGCTTGCCAAGCTGAACCGTCGGGTAGGGAATGGCACCGACAAAGGGATACTCGCCGGCGGTTTCGGCCAGGTGAATCGCGAACTGATCGCCGGCGATCTGGCGGGCGGCGGTGATCAACGTGTAAAGATCCGGCGTGAACTGTCGGTCGATGAGCGACAGATTGCGGACGTACTGAAAGTAGGTCCGCAGCAGCTTGGGAGAAATCTTGCGGGCCCGCTGCCCAAGGTCGTCCTGATAGCGATCGCGGGCTGCCAGCAGCATGGCCTTCACGCCGTCGACCGAGAGGTTCTCATCGTCGTCGAGCTCGTTCCTGGCCCGTTCGTAGAGGCCGGTGATGTAGGGGAGCTCGCCGAGGAGAAAGAGCAGCGTCTTCGGATCGGCGGCGTAGATGGCGGTCTCTTCCACGTCTTCTTCGGCGACCGGCGGCTGCGCCCGATCCATGTAGGCGTCGCGGATCCAGGGCCAGTCCATGATGGAGCAGACGAAGACGATCGACTCGTAGCGCTCTTCCAGCTCGCGCAGCCGGGCCGCCATGGTGACCGCCCGGTCCTGCGGTTGCCCGGCGGGGAGTCGCGGAATCGAGGGCAACAGGGCCGCGGCGAACCGGTCCGGGCGGACCTGCTTGAGGGCGTAGGGGTCGGGGAGGTGAGCGGTCAGGACTTCGAACCGGGCCGTCTCCCGATCGATGAACGCGCGCGGGATGCGTTCCTGCATGGCCATCCGCAGCGCCGCTACGACTCCCTGGCAAGGGTCGATCGGGACGTAGCTGGCCGAGGGGATCTCGTCGTCATCGTCTTCATCGGCGCCGGTGACGTCGGATTCCGGAGTCCACTCCTGAGCGGCGAAGGTCTGTGGCTCGGGCTGGACGACGAGCGAGATGGTGGGGAGGAATTCGATCGCGCGTTCGACGCCGGTCTGGAACGAGGGAGGCAACGGGACCGCCAGACAGTCGCAGGGATGCGTGAGCAGAAACCGACGGACTTCCACCGCGCAGTCGCCGCTGCCGTGAATGATCGGCAGGCAGGTGATGCGGTCGCTGAACCGGAGAACGGGGAAAGTGTTCATGGAAAACATGATAACCGATGCGGGGACTTTGTTCCTGGTTCTTTGCCCGTGGTCAGTTGTCCGTGGCCAGTTGTCAGTCGCCGGGAATCGGGATGTTGCGCATTTCGCTCCATCTCCCGACGTCTTGCTTACGGCGTTCCGCCTTCGACATTCGACATTTTCCGTCGTCGCGTCCCCGTCGCTTCGTTGTGGGAAATCTTCTATTCTACCCTGATCGAAATTCAGCCAATCCCCGGGAGTCCAGCCGTGCAGATCCGCCAGGCGTATGAAGAAGCGAAGGAGTTGCAGGAGTGGATTGTCGGGCTGCGGCGAGAGTTGCATCGCTTTCCCGAACTCTCCTACCAGGAAGTGCGCACGAGCGCACTCGTCCGGCGGACGCTCGACGAGCTGGGGATTCCCTACCGCTATCCGGTCGCGGAGACCGGCGTGGTGGCGACATTGGGCCGGAGCGACGGACCTTGCGTCGCGCTGCGGGCCGACATGGACGCGCTGCCGATCCACGAGCAGGCGGACGTGCCGTTCCGCAGCGAGATCGACGGCAAGATGCACGCCTGCGGCCACGACTGTCATACGGCGATGCTGCTCGGGGCGGCGAAGATTCTCAAACGGCAGGAAGCCTCGCTGACGGGAACGGTGAAACTGCTGTTTCAGCCCGCCGAGGAGGGAGACGCCGGGGCCGAGCGGATGTGCCAGCAGGGAGTCCTCGAGAATCCCCGCGTGCAGCGGGTGTTCGGCCTGCATGTCTGGCCGACCCTGCCGACGGGAACGATCGGCGGTCGGACGGGAACGTTTCTGGCCGCGGCGGGCCAGCTCAACATTGTCGTGCACGGTCAGGGGGGCCACGCGGCGATGCCGCATCGGGCGATCGATCCGGTGACCACGGCGGCGCAAGTGATCTGCGAACTGCAGACGATCGTATCCCGGGAGCTCGATCCACTCGAAGCGGGCGTGGTGAGTATCACGATGGTCCACGCCGGGCACGCCTACAACGTGATTCCGCCGACGGTGGAGCTGGCCGGGACGATTCGGTCGCTGTCGCTGGAGGGACTGCTCTTTCTGCAGCAGCGAGTGCGCGAGATCGCCGAGCGGATCTGTGCGGCCCATCGTTGCCGGGCGGAAGTCTCGTTCCCCGGCAACGACTATCCGCCGACCTTGAACGATGCGACGTTGTGGCAGGTGGCGCGGGAGCTGGGAAGCGAGCTGCTGGGAACCGAGCAGGTTGTCGAGTTGCCGCCCACGATGGGGGGCGAGGACTTTGCGTACTACACGCAGCAGGCGCCGGGCTGTTTTGTGGCCCTGGGGATGCGGAACGAAGGGGAGGGGGCGATCTACAACGTGCACGACCCGCGGTTCAAGATGGACGAATCCGCGCTGCCGCTCGGTTCGGCCCTGCACGTGGCGTTTGCGCTGCGGTCGCTGGATGAGTTGAAGTCCTAGCTGCTGCGATCTTTGATCGGGTGTCGTGTGGCATGCCCCGAGTCCGCGACGGGCGTGAGCCGTCGCGGAGCGGGAGGAGCTGGTAACTGGCTCTGGGGGGGGCGTTGGCACAGACAGGAATGTCTGTGCCACCTTATGGAGAGAAGAGCACTGGTGGCTTAAGGCCACCAGTGCCCGGCACGGCCGGTTTGTGCCGACTCAGAATTGGGTTGCCGGTGGATCCCCTCGCGGCGGCGGTGGATAGTTCGACTACGCCAGCCGCTTCAGTTTCGAGACCCGGCCGGTGCCGACCCATTCCGCGACGAAGATGCTGCCGTCGTGGCCGAAGCAGGCGTCGTGGGGGTGGACGAACTTGCCCGGGAGCCACTTGTTGCGGTCGCCGCGGATCTGGTTGCCCCCTTCAGCGGTGATGCGGCCGATGTCGTCCCCCAGCCGCGCGACGACTTCGTTTTTCTCGTTCAGGAGCGTCACGCGGGCGCGCAGTTCGGGGACGACCATCAGATTCTGCCAGGTCTCAACGTTGGCGGGGAGACCATAGCCCTTCAGCGTTTCCTGGTACTTGCCGTCCATCGAGAAGGTCTGCAGCGTGTTGTTGGCGCGGTCGCAGACGACGATCGACTCTTTGCGGCCGGGGCGGTTATCGACCCAGACGCCGTGCGGCAGGTTGAACTTCCCTTCGCCCGCGCCGACGCCGCCGAAGCAGGAGAGCCACTTGCCGTTCTTGTCGTAACGGTGGACGTAATACGCGCCGTAGCCGTCGACGAGCAAGAAGCCGCCGTCGTCCAGGAAGGCAAAGTTGGTCGGCATGAAGCGGTCCCGGCCCCACTGACCAGTCGGCTTCGAGTCTTCTTCAGCGGCGTAGACCCCCGATTCCATCGGGGCGTACTGCTGCCAGACGGTTTCACCCTGGAGGTCGAGCTTGGCGAAGGTCTTGAGCGCCTGGTAGGCGCAGACGTAGAGGAACTCCTGGCCTCCCTCTTCGCGGATCTCGATGCCGTGGCCGCCCCCCTGGAACTGTCGGCCGAACGAGCGGATGTATTTGCCGGTCGAGTCGAAGACGAAGATCGACGGGTGGTCTTTCTGATCGGCCCGGCCTTCGTGAATCACATAGAGGTTGCCGGCCTTGTCGACGGCGACGTTGTGGGTCGTCTGCCAGGTGAACCGGTCGGGAAGCTGCGGCCACTCGTGCTGGACTTCGAACTTGTAGTCCCCTTCGCCGACGATCAGCGGCCCGTCGGCTTTGCGGGCGGCGTGAACGAACGGCGCGCCGAGAATCGTGCCGGCGGCGACGGCGGAGGTAGCGGCGAGGAATTCACGGCGGGACTGGGACATGGTGCGGCCTCGATGAAAGTGACAAGTTGAGAGAAAACAGCCTAATCGGTCGGCGGCGGGGAGTCAGCGGAAATTCTGGAAGACGAAGATCTCGCGAAAACAGGGAGGGACAGAGTTTGCAGAGATGAAAGACCCGAGAGGATTCCACGCGACGGCGCAGCGGAAAGGAAGAATTCGAAAGAGGATTCGCCGCGGAGGGAAGACGGGGAAATGTCGAATGTCGAAGGCGGAATGTCGAACGGAGGAAATACGGGCGATCAGTCTGAACTCGATAATCCTGATTGCATTTCTGAGTCCTCCATTTCGGTCGTTCTCTCATCGGTCTGGCCTTCTCCGCCTTCTCCTCCTCCGCATCTTCCGAGACTCCGTGGTGATTCCTCTTCGAAATTCTCCGAAATCTGAAAAAAGTTCGCAATTCCTATTGAACAGGAATTCGTTAACACCCCAGGATAGCCTCCGTCGGTCGGGTGACGGTCATGCATGCACGCCCCAGGTTTGCCGAAGGCGCTCGAGCGGATCCCGACTGGCACGCGGGCCTGATCAGGGCCCGAACCGGGACGTCCCCCAAGGACGGACCGGCGGAGGCGCACTTCGTGTGCGCGGATCGCTCGACGTCGGGTTTCTCCGACTTGCCACCACAACCGGTGGACCTGATCGACGCCAGCCAAAAGACGCGGCGGGGGGCAGCCCTGAAACAGCGGCCCCTCGCCCGTCCGGGCCGGCCACAACCAGACGCGGTCACGCCATCCAGCGAGCTCGCCGAGTCTCGCCCGGCGCCGCCGTGCGCGCTCACCGAATTCGATCATCGGTCAGCAGACGCACCTCCACACATCGTCAGGGGCGAATGAGTTTCGCCGACGGTGTAGACTTCAGTCTCCCCATGTCCCGTCCCGAAAATACGTCGGGCGCGGATGAACAGGGCGCTTCAAGAGAATTTCATGCAGACTTTCGGACTCGATATCGGCGGAGCGAATCTCAAAGCGGCCACCGCCGACGGGCAGGCGGTGACGCTCGCCTTTCCCCTCTGGCGCGAACCCCAGCGCCTGCCGGCCGCCCTCCGCGAACTGCTCAGCACGCTCCCCGCTCCCGATCGGCTTGCCGTCGCGACGACCGGCGAGCTTGCCGACTGCTACGCCACCAAGGCCGAGGGGGTCCGCGAGATTCTCGCCGCGGTGATCGCCGTCGCGGGGGAGTGCCCGATCGATGTCTGGCAGACCTCCGGGGAATTCGTCACCCCCGATGAAGCTCTCGACGAACCGCTGCTGACCGCCGCCGCCAACTGGCATGCCCTGGCGACCTGGCTGGGCCGGCTGCAGCCGCAAGGAAACGCCCTGGTTCTCGACATCGGCACGACCACGACGGACATCATCCCGCTCGAAGACAGCCTGCCGGTTCCCGCAGGCCGGACGGATGTGGGGCGTCTGCTGTCGCGCGAGCTGGTCTATACCGGCGTACGAAGGACGCCGCTCTGCGCTGTCGCGGGAGAGATCCCGTTTCGCGGAGAGTTGTGCCCGCTGGGTGCGGAACTGTTTGCGACGACGGTGGACGTCTATCTGCTGACCGGCGAACTGCCGGAAGATCCGTTGGACACGAACACGGCGAACGGCAAGCCGGCGACGCGGGCCGCGGCCCACGATCGACTGGCCCGACAGCTTTGCTGCGATCGGACCGAGATCGAGCTTGCGGAAGCCGCTGCGCTGGCCCGCGCATTCCGCGACTGTCAGCTCGCTCAGATCGCGCAGGCGGTCGAGCAGGTGCTGGCCCGCCAGTCGGGGCCGTGCGACCAGCTCATCGCATCAGGTTCAGGGAGTTTTCTGATTCCCGCGGTGCGGGAACGGATACCGGCCCTCGCCAATGCGAAGTTCCAGTCACTCGACAAACTCTGCTCGCCCGCCCTGACCGAGGCCGCCTGCGCATTCGCGCTGGCCAGGCTGGCTGAGGAGCGGTGGCTGACGGAGTTGGCCAAGGGCTGAGAGACAAGTGACGGAAATTCGCGAGCTGAAGTCGTGACTCAGCAGGCGATCTGGCTTTCCGCTTTTGGCTCTCCACTTTCGACCAGGCGCGGTTCGGGCTTGAACGAGTAGAGGACCAGCATGATGGCGCCGGTCACCAGATAGCTGTCGGCGAAGTTGAAAATGGCCCAGTCGAAAACGCCGAAGAACTGAAAGTCGAGGAAATCGCGCACCGCGTAGACCTGCTCGTCGCCGTCCTTCCAGCCGTGGAGTCCCAGGCGGTCGTAGAAGTTGCCGAGCGTGCCGCCGAGGATCAGACCGAGCGCAATTGTCAGCCACCAGCTCCAGGCGCCGCCCCGGACGAAGAGCCAGTAGAGGATGCCGACTGCGGCGACCAGGCTGAGAGCGGCGAAGACGAACGTGTACCCCTGCCCGAAGCCCCAGAGGGCGCCGTAGTTGAAGTTGGTGTGCAGGCGGAAGCGGACGGCGTTGCCGAAGAATTCCTTCTGCCACTCGCTGATGCGGCCGACGCCCAGATCCGCGAAGACGGCCCACTTGGAATACAGATCCCAGGCGAGCGCGGCGGCGGCGAGTCCGAAGAAGACGGGATACCGACTCCAGGGGACGGGACCGGCGTGTGTCAGTGGCTGAGCTCGCGCTTCCGTTCGCACTCGACACAATTCCTGGCGTAAGGAATGACCCGCAGTCGGGCCTTGGGGATCACGGCTTTCGCCGGCGTCTTGCCGGCTTCGAGGCAGGCCTCGCACAGACCATACGTTCCGTCCTCGATTCGCTGCAAGGCCGCTTCAATCTCCACGAGAACTTCCTGCTCGTTCTCGACGCGGCGGAGTGCGAAATCCTGTTCGTAAGTATCGGTCCCGAGTTCCGCCAGATGCTGGGGGGAGCGGGACTCGCCACCCCCGGCGTCGCGATCGAGCGCCTCGGACGTCAGGTGTTCCACATCGCCCCGGATGCGGGCCCGCACATCGAGGAGCAGACTTTTGAACTCCTCGAAATCGGCAACTTTCAGCATGGGCGAGAACCTTCGTCGCAGGGCGGTTCGGCGGACCTGTCAAATGGTCAGAGTCCTGAATTATGCCCCAGGCCCCAAAGCGCGGTCAAGACCGGACCGTCAAGAGCAATCCTGTACAGGTTGCCGGGTCGGTGGCCGGGCCGCGGAGAAGATCTCTCGCCGAGACATCGAGCTCGGACGGAGAACGCGGAGTCGATGGAGAAATTCATCCCGCCGAGGCGACCACGAAGCACACGAATGGACGCGAATGAGGACGAAGACTGGAACCACGGAGGTCACGGAATTCCGTACGACGGATATTCTCGCCCCGTCGATCTGAATGGACGCGTCGCGGTCCCGGCGAAGAGGCGGCGGATGTGGACGTCCGCCGTACATTCGAAAAATGGGGTGGCGTGCGGACAGGCGGCTTGTCAATTCGCCACTGACGACGGACCACTGACCACCACCTACCTCGGCAGCGGCGACATTTTGACGTCATCGACCCAGAGCCTGCCGGTCGCCCCGTTGAGTCCAACGCGGACGATCATTTCCCGGGCCGACTTGGGGACCGTGATCGTCTTCGAGGAGCGTTCCCAGTCGGCGTCGGCGGTCCAGGGTCCGACGCCGCTGGTTTCGACTTCCTTCCGCAGGCTGTCGTAGAAGTGGACGACGAGGGCCGGGCGCTCCCAGGATTCCTTGCCGGAACGAATGTTTTCAGTCTTATGTCGGACGGAGATGGCGAGGGTCCCGATCTTCGTGCCGTCGATCGCCATGCCCTGGAGCCCCTGGGCGGGCCGGCCGAGCTCGTCGTTCTCCAGCAGCCAGCAGAACTTCCCCTCGGGAGCGCCCTCAGTCACCAGCGTCGCCTGGCGCTGATAGTGCCAGTGATCGGCAAGGCCGTCTGCGTTGGCGTCTTCTTCGAAGTTGCCGTTGAAGAGGACTGGATGCAGCGGGTCGGGGAGGATCTGCCGACGTTCTTCGGAGATGCCCGTCATCGGCACGAAGAGCGTCGGAATCAGCTTCTTCATCACCAGCTTGCCCTCCTGTTTTTCGAGCAGATGGAAGACCTGGCTGTAGCGTTCGCCCAGGGGAATGATCATCCGGCCCCCTTCCTTGAGCTGGTCGACGAGGGGCTGCGGAATGTTCTCGGGGGAGCAGGTGACGATGATCTTGTCGAAGGGGGCGTGCTCGGGCCAGCCTTTGTAGCCGTCGCCCACCATGGTGGTCACGTTGGCGTAGCCGAGCCGCTTGAGGCGCTCGGCCGCCTGCTTGCCGAGGGGCTCGACGATCTCGATGGAATAGACTTCTTTGGCGAGGTTCGACAGGACGGCCGCCTGATAGCCGCTGCCGGTGCCGATTTCGAGAACCCGGTCTTCGGGTTGCGGATCGATCGTCTCCGTCATGTAGGCGACGACGTACGGCGGTGAAATCGTCTGCTTGTGGCCGATCGCCAGCGCCGCGTCGTTGTAGGCCAGGGATTTCATGTTGCCGGCGACGAACTCGTGGCGGGGGACCTGTCGCATGGAGGCGAGGACGCGGGGGTTGGCGACCCCTTCCCGTTCGATGTAGTCGGTGACCATTTTTTCCCGCGGTTCGCGGTAAGGGTCGCGTCCCTGGGCAAGGCTCGGAGCCGTCGATCCGAGGAACAGGAGAGAAGCAGCAAGGAGTGCGATCGCATATCGGATCATGAGCCGGGCTCCGTCGTCGGCGAGGGGAATCACGGACAGGGATCGTGCGGGACGACCGTCGGGGAGTATACTTCTTACGAGACCAGTTCCGAAGAGGAGTTCCCGATGAAAGCTGTCATACCTGTTGTGCCCGACGAACTGCTGGAGCAGCGGCGGCGGACGGGTGCGGACCAGTGGGACGAGTTGTGGGAGGGGGTGCTGCATATGCCGCCGATGCCGAACTTCGACCATCAGGGGCTGGCGCAGGACCTGGAAGATTGGCTGCGGCGGAACTGGGCGCGACCGCGGAAGGGACGCGTCTATCAGGAAGTGAACATTGCACCGGCCGGGGGATGGCCGGACAACTACCGCATTCCCGATTTGATACTGCTACCCCGTGAGCGGCTGGTGGGAATCCGCGGCGAGTATTTCGAAGGCCCGCCGCTGGTCGTCGTCGAAATTCGCAGTCCGGGCGACGAGTCCTACGAAAAACTGCCGTTCTACGCCGAACTGGGGACGCCCGAGGCGTGGATCGTCGACCGTGACAGCCGGGCGATTGAGGTGCTGGTGCTGAACCGGGGAACTTACGTCGGTGTCGAGCCGGATGCGGAGGAATGGCGGACCAGTCCGGCGACCGGGGTGCAGTTCCGGCCGCAAGGGGAGCGGAAACTCGCCCTCCGCTTGGAAAGCCATCCCGCGGACGTGACAATGATCCCCGAAGAGGATGACGATCCGCAGTGAGCGGCGTCGGCGACCGACCTCGGAAGCGTTTTATTGCAGACTCTGGACCACGGGCGATCATGCGTTTCACCAAGATGCACGGCATCGGCAACGACTATGTGTACGTCAATGCCTTCGAGGAAAAGCTGCCCGCGGACATTCCCGCGCTGGCCATCGCCGTCAGCGACCGGCACAAGGGAATCGGCGGCGACGGGCTGATTCTGATCGGCCCGTCGGAAGTCGCCGACGCCCGCATGCGAATGTTCAACGCCGACGGCAGCGAGTCGGAGATGTGCGGCAACGGCGTGCGCTGCGTCGCGAAATACGTCTACGACCACGGCATCGCCCGCAAGCCCGAACTGAGAATCGAAACCGGGCGGGGGGTGCTGACGCTGCAGATGTTTCCCGGTTCCAACGGCAAGATCGACCGGGTGCGGGTCAACATGGGGCCGCCGATTCTGAAGTTCGACCAGATTCCAACGACGCTGCCGGGGCAGCCGCCGTTGAACGTGCCGCTGGAAGTCGGCGGAAAAAAGTTCGACGTCACGTGCGTCTCGATGGGAAATCCGCACTGCATCACGTTCGTGGACGAGGTCAACGACGACTGGGTGCTGCGGGTCGGCCCGCTGCTCGAAAAGCACCCGGCGTTTCCGCGGCGGGTCAACGCCGAGTTCATCCAAGTCGTCTCGCCCGACGAGTTCATCATGCGGGTGTGGGAGCGGGGGAGCGGCGAGACGCAGGCCTGCGGCACCGGGGCCTGCGCATCGGCCGTCGCAGGCATTCTGACCGGTCGAACGCACAACCGCGTGCTGGTGCATCTGCCGGGGGGCGACCTGGAACTGGAGTGGGCCGGCGGCGACAGCCCGGTGTTCATGACGGGGTCGGCGACAGAGGTGTTTACGGGCGAGTGGCTGGGGGGGTGAGAGGTCGTTGAGCGTTCAGCGTTGAGCGTCGAGAAAGACAGGGACGCGCGGCGTGCTCTGATTTGTATTCCTCAACGCTTAACGATCGACACTCAACGACCTGAGCCAACACTCACATCCATTATGGAAGCGCACCCATGTTCGATCTCATCCGCATGCAGTCCGCCATCCGCGATTTCGGTTTCGAGGGCTGGCTGCTCTACGACTTCCGCGAGAGCAACATTCTGGCTCGGCGGGTGCTGCAATTGCCCGATTCGATGCATACGTCGCGTCGGTTTGCCTGTTTCATACCGGCCGAGGGAGAACCGCGGCGGCTGGTCCATCGAATCGAGTCGGGAGTGCTCGATCACATTCCCGGCGAGAAGACCGTCTATCTCCGCTGGCAGGAGTTTGAAGCGGGGATCGCGACGCTGATCGGGGGCGCGAAGCGGATCGCGATGGAGTATGCGCCGCGCAACAGCAATCCCTATATTTCCCGCGTCGACGCGGGGACCGTCGAGCTGGTCCGCAGCTTCGGCGCGGAGATCGGTTCGTCCGGCGACCTGGTGCAGCTCTTCGAGGCCGTCTGGGATGAATCACAGTGGCAGATGCACGAGGCGGCAGGGCAGGTGACCAACGCGGCATTTTCCGTCGCGTGGACGTTCATCGCCGACGCCATCCGCGCGAACGGCGTGACGACCGAATGGGCTGTCCAGCAGGCGATCCTGGAGCATTTCGAGGCCAACCACCTGACGACGTACAGCCCGCCGATCGTGGGAGTGAACGCTCACAGCGGCGATCCGCACTATGAAACCGGGATGACGGAGATCCGCCAGGGGGACTTTGTGCTGGTCGATCTGTGGGCGAAGCTCAAGGAGCCGAGGGCGGTCTACAGCGACTTGACCCGGACCGGTTTTGTCGGCGAGGCCGTACCGGAGAAGTACGACGCGATCTTTCAGATTGTCGCCCGGGCGCGCGACGCGGCGATCCAGACCGTACGTGACGCGTTTGCCGAAGGACGGACGCTGCCGGGCTGGCAGGTTGACGACGCCTGCCGGAAGGTGATCGAAGAGGCCGGGTACGGTCCGTACTTCGTGCACCGGACGGGGCACAGCATCGGCCAGGAAGTGCACGGCAACGGGGCGAACATCGATAACCTGGAGACGCACGAAGAACGGCTGATTCTGCCCGGCTGCTGCTTCTCGATCGAGCCTGGGATTTACCTGCCGGAGTTCGGCGTGCGGAGCGAAGTCGATGTCTTCGTCGATCATCAACGGCAAGTACACGTCACAGGGGGAGCGCTGCAGACGGAAGTCGTGCCGATCTTGAAGCAGTATTGAAGATCGTTGAGACAGAAGCACCAAACTCCAAATAGCAAATAACAAACACAACGAAATGGGTGGCACGTCCCTGAGGCTTTGCGAAGGGCGTGTCTTTGATCCGAAGACTACGCCCTTCGAGGACTCAGGGACGTGCCACCCGAGTCTTTCTCGACCCTCAACGCCCAACGAGCCCCCATGCCCGACGAACTTCCCGTCCTGTCCGTCAGCGATCTGACGATGCTCCTCAAGGGGGTTGTCGAAGCCCACTTTCCCGCCGTGTGGGTCAGCGGCGAGATCTCGAACTTCATGCGGGCGGGATCGGGGCATCTGTACTTCACGCTGAAGGACGACGAAGCCCAGCTCAAGGCGGTGATGTGGCGGAGTGCGGCCCAGCGGCTGAAGTTTCAGCTCCACGACGGCCTGGAAGTCCTGGCCAGCGGCCCGATCGAAGTCTACGCGTCGCGCGGACAGTACCAGATCATCGTCGACCGGATGCAGCCCCAGGGGCTCGGAGCGCTGGAACTCGCGCTCCGGCAACTGCAGCAGAAGCTGGCGGCGGAGGGGCTGTTCGACGAAGCCCGCAAGCGTCCGTTGCCGATGTTTCCGCGGCGCATCGCCCTGGTGACCAGTCCGACCGGGGCCGCCGTCCACGACATGCTGCAGGTCATCACCCGGCGGTGGCCGGCGGCGCGGGTGGTGATTCTGCCGGTCGCCGTGCAAGGGGACGGCGCCGCCCAGCAGATCGCCGCGGCACTGCGCAAGGTCCATCTGCTGCCCGAAGTCGACGTCGTGATCACCGGGCGTGGCGGCGGGAGCGTCGAAGACCTGTGGGCCTTTAACGAGGAAGTCGTGGCGCGGGCGATTTACGACTGTCCGATTCCGGTCGTCAGCGCGGTCGGCCACGAGATCGACGTCAGCATCGCCGACCTGGTGGCGGACCGGCGGGCGCTGACGCCGAGCGAAGCGGGCGAGCTGGTCGTGCCGCTGCTGACTGAAGTCCAGCAGACGCTGGATCACATCCGCCGTCGGATGACGACCGCGCTGCAGCAGCGGGCGCAACGAGCCCGGCTGACGCTCGACAATCTTCGGCAGCGACGTTGCTTTGCGAAGCCGCTGCAGCGCGTGCATGACCTGGCGGCCCGGCTGGACGAGCTGGAAGGCCGGCTGCAGCGGGGCCTGCGTGGACGGGTCGAAACGTCGCGTCAGCAGCTCGCCACGCTGGCGGCGTCGCTCGATGCCCTCAGCCCGCTGGGAGTGCTGAAGCGGGGATACTCGCTGACAAAACGGCTTTCGGACGGCCAGCTCGTGCGGGACGCCGGGCAGCTTTTGCCGGGGGATGCGATCTCGATCCTGCTGGCCAGCGGGAGCGTCGTGAGCCGGGTGGAGCGAGTGGAGCGGGATGACGAGTGAGGCGTTGCGGATGAGGATTTCTCGCGATGGCGTGACGGTGATGCCACGACGCCAGGCAGAGGAATGATGGGGCAGCATCGGGGGAGCCCCGGTGAACTGAGGCTCCCCCAATCAATGTCGCCGCCAATGCTCCGACCACAATGGTGAGGCGCGACTCCGGTCCCCTCTCCCGACGTCTTCGTTGGGAGAAGGCCAGGGTGAGGGCCGTCTTTTCTCCGTGGACGAGACCCCGACACTTCCGAAGACCCTCACCCTGGTCCTCTCCCAAATCAGAATGCGGGAGAGGAGGCAAGCCAAAGTCTCACTGCTTCAGAATCAGTGCCGGTGATTACGTTATCCGTGCAGCGCCGTCGCTGAATTCTCCTCCTTTCGACATTCCGCCTTCCTCATTCGACATTCTGGTCGCGGAATAAAACTCTCCACGTCCCGGAAAATGCCCTTGACGTTTCGCCGCACTGTCCTAATACTCGTAGTACAGACAGGACAGTCGCCATGCAGTTTCAGATCGTTCCTTCCAGTCGCGTTCCGATCTACCAGCAGCTCGTGCAGCAGGTCCGCTCCGGCGTGGCCCGCGGCGATCTGGCCGCCGAGGAGCGTCTCCCCTCGGTCCGCCAGCTCTCCCGAGACCTGGTGATCAATCCCAACACCGTCGCGCGGGCCTATACCGAGCTCGAACGGGAGGGGATGCTCCATACCCGCCCCGGCCTGGGGGTCTTCGTCGCCGCGGTCAAAACCGAGCTGACGAAAGACGTCCGCCGCCGCCGGCTGGTCGAGCTGCTCGACGGACTGCTGACCGAAGCCGTCCACCTGGGCTTCAGCCGGGAAGAAGTTCAGAAGCTCCTGGGCGACCGCGCCGGCCGTTTCCAGTGGACGTCGCCCGCCTGACATTTTGAGGAAATCATGCGCGGCGTCAGACAAGTCGACGTTGCAACGAACCGTCTCATGCCGCCTGAACACGAACGAACATCGGCGAAGGAGCCGCTCGCTGTGACGCCAGCCAGCGACTTCGACCTCGCCACCCCGAAGGTGCTTTCGAATGTTGCGAATTCAAATCATCCGCTGGGTGCTGGCAGCCACGGTCGTGTGTTGTTCGCTTCGTGCAATGGCCGGGGCGGATTCTCCGGATACGTTGGACGGCGCTGCACCAAGGTTCCTGGCGGCTGAAAGCAAGATCCACAATCGCGATGACTTCTGGGCCGCACGACAACGACTGGAGGCGCAGGCGCTGCGGCTGGCCGAGCAAGACCTGCGCAGCAAAGACGCCGAGCAAGTGCTGCACTGGATCCTCATGTCGCCACGAACAAGCGAGTCTGTGAAGCTGGCGGCTGAGCGGCTGGCGAGCTTCCACGCGACGTCGGACGCAACCGCCAACCTGTGGGTGAACTTCGCAATGGAGCCGCGAGAGTGGACGTTAGCGTTCTTCGCCTCGGCGGCAGAACGAGAGTTGACGACCGACCAGCGCGCGGTCCTCGATGTCGCGCAAGCGATTCACAGGAAATCTCTGCTGGAACTGTCAGACGAACTCCAGGCATCGCCGGATCTCGAGGATGAGTACGCCCTCCGGCTGGGGCAGGAACTGACCAGCAGACTCAAGCATCTCGCCAGCGCAATCGAAGAGTCGAGGGTCGTCGCGGAGTTCGAGCGGATTGCCGATCGCCATGGTCCGCGAATGATTGGCGGAACGTCCGCAAGGAGGCTGGCTGAAGGAGGGATCTTTGCCGTTCGCCATCTGAGGCTGGGTAAGATCGCCGAAGGGCTCGAGGGGGATGCGCTCGACGGGAGAACGATTGGGCTCAAGTCACTTCGAGGCCAGGCGGTCCTCGTGCACTTCGGAGCGACATGGTGCATGCCGTGTCTTGCCGCGATTCCGACTTTGAAACAACTGAGAGCCGACCATCAGCATCAAGAGCTGGCGATCGTCTGGGTCGGCGTCGACCGCGACAGGCGCGACTTGGACCGGATTGTGCAGAAGCATCAGATTGAGTGGCACGTCATTGCGGATTCCGACGAAACGCTGCAGAAACAGTGGCAAGTCCTGTCGTTGCCGTCCTATTTCGTGCTGGATCAGGATCATGTTATCCGCTATCGAGGCGGGAGCCTCTCGCGGGCCGCAGGTGCGATTGGCTCGCTCTTCGCAAATGACGCCGGAGCGGTCGCCAAGCTCCTTGGAATTGCCCTGCAGACATTCGACAAGAACAACGACGAACGCATCGAGCGCGACGAACTCCCTGCCGAGAAGCAGGCGATCATTGATCTCGCCGACTACAACGACGATGGAGTGCTCTCGATCGACGAGTTGAAGGGGTACTTCACGAAAAGCCTGACGAGCCCGGCGGCGACTTCGAGACGCGCACCAGTAAGTCCCTCGCGCGATTGAGCCATACTCGGCGACGCTTGTAGTTTTGGGGATCGCACTCCTGATGGCATTCATGCGGACCGGTCCTCCCGAAGGAATCCGGAACGCAAGTTGAGAAAGTCACATGAACCGCGGCGAATTTCCATTCAACCGATTTCGTTCCCAGGCGGAGCCTGGGAACGAAGAAGCAAAACAGAACAATCGTCTCCCGTCTTTGTCGCCTGCTTCTTGGGTTCTCTCTTTCTCAGTGCTCTCCGTGTCTTCCGTGGTTCATAGTCTTTGCTCCTATTCGCGTCCATTCGTGTGATTCGTGGTTGTCTCTTCTGAATTGCTATGCGCCGAATGTTGTGAAAGCTCTCCCATGACTTGCGCCATCGAAATTGACCGCCTCGTCAAAGATTACGGCTCCAGGCGCGTCGTCGATCAGGTCTCACTGCGCGTCCCCGCGGGCTGCGTTTACGGCTTTCTCGGCCGCAACGGGGCGGGGAAGTCGACCACGCTCAAGATGCTCCTGGGCATGGTCCGACCGACGGCCGGGACGGCGAAACTCCTCGGCCACGACATCGCCGAGCTGCCGCCCGAAGTCCGCGGCCGGATCACGTATCTCGCCGAAGGCCACCCGCTCTACGGCTGGATGACGGTCAAACAGGCGACCGACTTCGCCCGTGCGTTTGCGCCCCGCTGGAACGGCAGCCTCGTCGAAGGGGTCCTCGACCACTTCGAGCTGACTCCGAAAGCCCTCATCCGGCGGCTGTCGAAGGGTCAGCATGCCCAGGTGTCGCTGGCGCTCGGTGTCGGCAGCGATCCCGATCTGCTGATTCTCGACGACCCGACGCTCGGCCTCGACACCGTCGTCCGCCGCGATTTTCTGGAATCGCTGATCCACCTCATCCAGCGGCAAGGCCGGACGATTCTCTTCAGCTCGCACGTTCTCGCCGACGTCGAACGGGTCGCCGACCGGATCGGCATCCTGGTCGACGGCGTCTTGCGCGTGGACGCTCCCCTCGAACACTTCCGCGAAGCGATCAGTCAGGTGGTCCTGGACTTCGCGGGGACGCCGCCGGCGATTCCCGCAATTCCGGGCCTCGTGAATACGTCCGTGATCGGCCGACAGGTCAAGCTGGCCATCGTCGGCTTTGGCGAGACGCATCGTGAATGGATCGAGTCGCTGCAGCCGACCCATTGGGACCGCGACACGCTGAGTCTCGAAGACGCGTTCATCGCCTACACCCGCGGTTCGCGCAAGCCGCTGCCGTGGGTGACCCCCGAACGGGAAATGGAACTGGTCGCGGTTGAGACGTAGGGTCCGCGGTGCGGACCTCATCGATCGAGAACTGGTTCGCACGGCGGACCCTACAGATTCTGCGGAAACAACAATCATGTATCGGGCACTCGTCCTCAAAGAACTGCACGACCTGCGGGGCGTTCTGGCCGCTGCGGCGTTTGCCGCGGCCCTCATCACGGCCACTCTGGCGGGAGCGCCGATCCTCCCCGCCCAGATCGCCGGCAGCTCGTACGAGCGCGTCGTCCGATTCACCTCAGGGGCCGAAGAACAGTGGATCGCCGCCCTGGCGGTCGGCACCGCCCTCGCCTTCGGCTACTGGCAGTCCGTCCTTGAGATTCAGCGGGGGACCGCCCTGTACCTGTTCCATCGCCCGCTCTCCCGGCGGAAGATCGTGCTGACCAAGCTTGCAGTCGGGCTGATTCTGCAGACGCTGATCATTGCGATTCCCACGCTCGTGCTGGGCGTCCTGGCGGGCTGGCCCGGTTTCTGGCCGGCGCCGTTCGCGTGGAGCATGACCTGGAACTGCTGGGCCTACGGCGCCTGGGCGCTCCTGGTCTACCTCGCCGCCTCGGCCAGCGGCTGGCTCGAAGCCCGCTGGTTCGGGATGCGGCTGGCGCCGCTGGCGGCGGTCGTGCCGCTGCTGATCGTTCCAGCCGTCACATTTTTCAGCGGCTGGTGGCTGCTCGTGCTGCTCCCGTTTGCCGGCCTGCTGATCGTGGCGGTGTTGCGGGCGGCCGAGTCGCGCGACTTCTGATTCCAGCACCGATCCAATTCGTCGGCGATCCAAGGATCTGACCATGTTCCGCAACACGCTGCTTTCCCGCATGGGCGTCGCCCTGGTGCTGTCGATTGGCGTCTCCGTCGCCTGGGGATTGATCGTCCTCTGGGGCGGCATGATCACCGCGGCGATCTTCCCCAATCAGGGGACGTACCAGCGAATCGTTTATGGCAGCAACGGGACGCCCGTCATCGAGACCGCCACCTACTACGCCACTCAGCCCTCCGAATACAAGGATTTGGACGGTGGCGAGTACTCCGACTCGGACGAGGACTGGCGCAATACCATGTATGAGTCCGCGAATCTGGTTCCGATCGTCTCGCGCGACGGTGTGGGCCGCATCCCGGTCGGAAGCCACATTTCGGTCTTTCATAGCACGACACAGCCGGCCACCTTGTGGTACTTCATCCACTCCGGGACCGAAACCGGCGGCGGCTGGTTTCAAGGGTACTCCGCCGAGACCCGGCGTTTCACGGGATACATTGGCGTGAACGGCCCGACCGCGACGCGCCCGGAAGGTCCTGACCGCTTCCAGGTGCCCCCCGGAGCGATGAACTACAATCCGCAGTGGTCCGAACAGAATTACTATCGCTACCTGGGGGTCTCCATCCCGCCCCGCCTCTCGCAGGCTCCCAGCGGCCCCCTGGCGCGTGTGGCCTGTGTCCCGGTGACCGACAACGTCTTGATCGTCGACCTGCGGAACGGCGATGTCCGTAAGTTACTGCCGGATCCCCAGCAAGTGCGAGCCATGCAACTTACGCGCCATGCCGACCGGCGCAGCAAAGACGCCAAGTTGCTCGTCGAGACCGATCGCTCGGTGCTCGTATTCAACGATCGGCTGCAGCAGGTCGCCGAATTCCGCCTCCCGGACGACGATGACAGCGGCTATCTGACGTTGCTGACGGCCGGGGACGGTTCGACCTGGGCGGTCTCATATTTCAACGTCGCACGCCAACTCGGCTCGAAAGTCAGAGTCCTCCACTGGACGGCGGATGGAGAGCTTCCAACGTCGCGGGTCGTTGATCTGAAGAACGCGGCGGTCGGATCCCAGGATGCCTGGTTCGCCGCCGTCAGCCTGGCAGTCCCCTCGCCCATCACGCTCACGGCGACGGTCTTCGGGTTCGCGCCCTATACCATGTGGAATACTCAGCGGGTTCCCTGGTCCGAAGCGGTCGCCCGCTGCTTCGCTGCGGGAGCCGGACCGGCGCTCGTTGTCGTCTGGTTGCTGGGAGCCGCGGCCGCATTTCTAACTTGGCGACACTCCCGCCGGGAAGACGCGCCCCTGCAGGAAGTCTACTTCTGGACCGCCTTTGTCCTGCTGCTGGGTCCCGCCGCCTATCTCGGCTACCGCTTTCACCGCCGCTGGCCCCGGCAGCTCCCGTGCCCCGCCGGCGGTCATACGCTCCCCGCCGACCACTTCGACTGCCCCACCTGTCACACCGCATGGCCGCTGCCCGCGATGAAGGGGATCGAAGTCCTCGAACCGGCGAAAGCCTGAGAGCCGTCCGCGACCAGCCACTCCTGCGTTTTGTACAGTTCCGGTTTGCGTTCTCGAACCGGATGCGGTAGACAAAATACTCCCGTCTCGCCGATCTGGTCGGCCGAGTCTTTCGCGAGAAGCAGGAGTCTCACATGCACCGTGGAGTGTCCCGCACCGGGATCATCGTGTTGCTCGCCGTCACGGCTCTCGTCGGATGGCGGTGGAGTCTCGCCCAGAACGGGCGAAATCCAGTCGCGCCCGAGTCGCTCCTGCCGGGCGACGCCTGGGCCTACCTGCACTCGGGAGGCAACCGCGGCCATGAGGCGGCCTGGAAAAAGACCGCCGCGCACGAAGCGCTGGTCGAGTCCGGCCTGGCGGACTGGATCAACGATCTTGCAACTCAATTCGGAGAATCGAACCCTCCCATTGAACTGGTTCGCCAGGCGTTCTGGCACTCGCTGGAACATGGCCTCTCCGCGAATCTGACGTTCGGCGAAGGCGATCTGCCACAGTTCGTGCTCGTCCTGCACGGCGCGGGCGAGTACGTCCCCGTCGCCGCCCGACAGCTTTCCGACGGAGCGGTCCCCGTGATCCGCGAAGTCCTCTCCGGACGGACGGTCTATTCGGGAACGATTCCTGGCGAGCCCAACGGGGCCTGGTCGTTCTGGCAGGAGGGGGGACATGCCGTCGTGACGTTCGGCGCCGGCGCTCCGGCCGCTGTCATTGAGGCGGCCGACGGGCAGCGGCCCAGTATGGCCAAGACGGGAGAGGCCGGTCGCACGCTCAAAGACGATCTCGGGCGAACCGTCACGTCCGTCGCCTGGCTCGACGCCGAGCGGCTCCGCGATCGGTTCCAGGATCAAGCCCTTCCGGCGCTCCCGTCCGGCAAGTCCGCGACGGTCGGCCAAGTGCTCGAAATCCTCGGCGTCGACAATCTTCGCCGCGTCACCAGCCGTTCCGGATTCGATGGCAGAGAGTGCTGGTCGTCCCTCGATATCGATGCAGACGGCGAGCTGCGCGGCATTCTGAAGCCGTTACTGGCGGGCGGAAGCTTTGCCCTGAAAGACCTGCCTGCACTGCCGCGCAAGACGCCGTTCCTGTCGGTCTTCACGCTCGACGTTCCCGGCGTCTACCGCGAAGGGATTCGCATCGCCCGCGAGTTCGCCGATCTGGTCGGCACGGATGAGGAGAAAGCCCAACTGGAAGAGGGGCTGGCGCTCCTGCCGGAACAGCTCGGGCTGGCCCCCGACGAAGCGCTCCTGGCTCCGCTCGATCCGCTGCAGGTCCTCTACTCCGATTCCGGCAACGGTCCCTTCGGCATGGGCGTCGGACTGATGGCACGGGTCAACGATCCGCAGCGGCTGCGAGAGTTTCTGGACGGAGTGCTGGAGCGGATTCCTTTTCCTCCAGAGAACGGTCCGCAGATCGTCCGGACGGACAAGCGCGGCCGGGAGGTGATCTCGATCGGACAGCCCGGCGTTCCCATCTGGCCCTCCTTCTCGGTCGACGACAAATGGCTCGTTGCCGGTTTGTCCGCTCAATCCGTCGACGCCTCGCTGGCCCGGATCGACGGCAAGCTGCCCGCCTGGAAGCCGACGCCCGAGCTGCAGCCGCTGTTGAGCCGGCTGCCGGAGACGATGAGCGGCTTCCAGATCAGCGATCCCCGCGACGGTCTGCGGGCCTCCGGACAACTGATGCCGATGCTGATGGCGGGTATCCAGCAGGCTCGCCAGCAGGCCCGCGTCGCAGACGACGCGCCTCTGCCCGACATGCCTTCCATGGACCTCGTCGCCGAGCCGCTGTTTCCCAACGTGACCGTCTGCACGGCGCACGCGAAGGGAATGACCTGGCAGTCGCGGCAGTCGTTGCCGTCGCTGCCGCTGGGGATTTCCTTCGAGGCCCCGTCGGTCGGGACCAGCGCGGTCCTCGTGGCGTTGCTGCTCCCCGCAGTTCAGCAGGCGCGCGAGGCCGCCCGTCGCACGCAGTCAAAGAACAATCTGAGGCAGATTGCCCTGGCGCTGCACAACTATCATGACACGTTCAACGAGTTCCCGGCCGGGACGGTGGCTGGTCCCGAGAAGCCGGAGGACCGCCTGAGCTGGATGGTCGGACTTCTCCCCTACCTGGATCAGGCGCCGCTGTATAACCAGATGGCGCCCAAGGGGACCCTGGCCGACGAAGCAAACGTCGCCGCCCGTCCCGTCGACATTCAGATCTTCCTGCATCCCAATGCGGTGCCCGACCCGAACATCGACGGCGGTCGAACCGACTACGCCGGTGTCGCCGGACTGGGCGCCGACGGCCCGACTCTCAAGAAGGGAGATAAGAAGGCCGGCGCGTTCGGCTACAACGAGGCTCGCGGCATCCGGGACTTCACCGACGGCACGAGCAACACCGTGATGGTCGGAGAAGTGAAGGTGAATCGAGGACCCTGGATCCAGGGCGGTCCCGGCACCATCCGGCCGCTGGTGCAGCAGCCCTATATCAACGGCGCCGAAGGATTCGGATCCAATTCCACCGGCGGCTGCCACTTCGTGCTGGCGGATGGTTCCGTGCGCTTCATCAGCGAGAACATCGATCCGGCCGTCATGGAAGCCCTCGTCACCATCGGCGGCGGCGAAGTGCTCGGAGATTTCTGAGAACGACTCGCTCCCAGGCTCCGCCAGCGAGAGTCCGGCGGCGAGGCTCCGCCTCGCATTCTCTGGATAACGCGTCATGGCTGCGTGGACGCGAAGCGGAGCCCCGCATCGAGCGATTCCCAAGCGGAGTTTGGGAACCAGTTGAATTCCGCGCATTCGCAATCGAACGAGGCGAGGGGCGAAGGATTGGACCGTCGAACCGCAAAACGGTGGCTGCCGGTCGCAGGTTTGATCCTGGTCTCCGTGTGGCTCGCAGTTCAGGCGCTGCAGTCACAACTCAATGTGGAGGAGTCCGCCGTCATTGGCACATGGAGGACGCCTCCGCTGGAGGACGGGCACAGGACCTTGATGTCGTTGACGTCGGCCCGGCGATGTCGAATTCGCGTCGCCTATGCGGATGGAAAGGTCAGAGACCAGTTGCAGGGGGCATGGTCGATCAGGGATGGCCTGCTGACGGTCGATACTCGCTCGTTCCTGGAGTGTCTGCCGGGGCCGATGCGACTGCGCGGACCGGGTGAGATCTGGACGTTCGCCCTGCGAGGCGACGATCTCATTTACGCACCGGATGGCCCGAAACCGATCCCGCTGGAACGAATGTCGCTTGATTGAATACGCCGCCCATTTGCCGGCGCCGCGCGGGAGAGTTGCCGAAATATCTGATACCCCGACGGAGAGTCCTGAACGTCCGGAGTGACTCGACGCGGAGCCCCGCAAGTCCTGGTTCCCAGGCGGAACCTGGTTGCCAGTTGAGCAGAGCGCAGAATCCGGCACGCCGGAGCGTGCCCTACTTCGCCGCGGCGGCCAGCGTCGACTTTCCAAGCCCCTGTCGGGCGTTCGAGCCGAATACGTAGGACGGCAATTCGATCGCCCCCAGCGCGTTCACCGCGAACTCCGACATCTGCCGGTCAATCCCCGCCTGCGGCGCCTCTCCCTGATCCAACCGGATCAGCAGCCGGTCCAGGTTGCCGAAGCGTCGCGCGGTTTCCCAGATGGTTGTCCCTCCCTGCTCGAACGCGATCCGGCACTCGATCACCTTGATCGTCACCTGCGTCTGGTCGGAGCGGTTCCCGATCTTGGAAACATTCGTCGTCCCCATGTTTTTGACGCCGACAGTCACTGCCACCCGCGTCGGAGCGCCATCGGCCCGCTCCAGTTGCGACTTGGCCAGCCGCTGCGTGAGCCGTTCGGTCAGCAACCGGCGCATCTCCGACAGCTCCGGCTCCGGGCCGATCGTCACCTGCAGCGCAACCTTGTCACCCGGCTTCAATCGGGCGTTGGCCGCCAGGTTGGTTCCTTCGAGCTTGCCGGCCGCCGCTCCGTCCGGCAGCGCAGCGCTCCGCAACTGCCACTTGTTCGCCACCGGCAGCGCAAACCAGCACTTGCCCCCCGGCTGCGTGCGGGCGAGCACCGCCAGCCCCGGATCGTAGCTCCAGGCTACCGCCTGGAACGGTTTGCTGATGAGCTGGCTCCCTCCCAGCAGCAGGTAATCGTCCCCCATCCAGGCAAGCTGTTCCGACTGGTCCGGCACCGGCCAGCGCGCAGCGACCTGTCCTTCCGCAATGTCGATCACGGAGATCAGCTTGTTGGCTTCGCTCCCCTGCGACAGCGCCAGCCATTGACCGCTCGGATGGAACGCCATTCCGGCCACCTTGGCCTCCAGCGCGACCAGACCGATTCCGTCGCCCGACGCAACATCGAACAGCGCCAGATCCTTGTCGCCCAGAATATTGCCTCGAACAACCGCCAGTTGCTTTCCGCCAGGCGAGACGGCGTAGCGCCGGGCGTCCGCGAGTTTGAGCACCGGAGTCAGCCCGCCGCTGATCTTCCAGACCACCAGTTGATCTCCCTGGCTGTGCGTGACGACGTGGTCGTCGTCGACGAACTCCGCCGACGCAAGCTGCCGCTCCCGCTCTTCGCTGGCCGTCTGGAAGGGCCGCCAGCCCAGCACATGGCTCCCATCGCCCGCAAGGCTGTAAATATCGAGCCGGCCTTCCCCCCGATGCAGCTCCAGCAGCACCTTGCCGCCGTCCGGCGAAATCGAATAGAGGTCTGCCGAGAACGGCGCCTTGATGCGGCCCGTTCGCTTGCCGTCCGCCAGACCATACGTGTCGACCTGCGTTTCCTTGGCGATCGGCTTCGGCGGCTTCATCGCCAGCCGTTCGCGCGTCGCCGCGTCGATCAGGTTGAAGCCCTTGACCTTGGGATCGTCCACATCTTCGTCGATCGCGATCCGGACGGCCGCCACGGGATTCGCCCCGCGGCCGAGGACCACGTCCCGGAGAACTCCCTTCGTCGCTTCGAGCGCCAGCGGCGATTTCAGCGCCGGGACATCGATTCCGGCGTCGGGCTTCGCCGTCCAGTCGTTCGATGCAATGGCTTCCGAGGCGTCCGCGAAGTCCGTCGGCGTCAGCGGCGGCAGATCGAGGTCGATCGCCATGCCCCCCGCCGCTGCGGCGGCCGCCCCTTTCGCCAGCTTCTCGTCGTCGAGCTTCAGCACCTCCAGCTTGGAATCCCCCTTGCCCACCTCCACTCCCACCAGCCAGTCCGCCCCCATCACTTTGCGGGCGACATTGAGATCCGCCCCTTCGATCTTCGGGTAGCTGAAGACCAGTTGTTTCGCGTCCCGATCGATGATCCCTCGACTGTGGGCCAGCCAGCGGCGTCCGCCGGGGAACGGTTCCAGCCGTTCCTTCTGGTAACCGGGATCGAGCTGTTCCTTGAGATCCGGTTCGATATCGAAATCGTCGACGATCTGTCCCGTCGCCAGGTTCCAGACGACGAACTGCGAAAACTTCCCGCGACCGGCGCGGGCGGACACGTTGTAGATCACCGCCAGTTCGCTGCCGTCGGGGGAAAATCCGAACGCGCCGAAGTCCAGCGAATGCGCCTTGCCGTCGATTTCAATCGCGCCCGCCAGTTTGCCCGTTTCCAGGTCGTAGAGCTCCAGACGCTTGAGGAGAAACTCGCCATTCACCGCCAGATACCGCCCTCCCGGGCTGAAGGCATGAAACGGCTCGGGCTGGAAGTTCTTATCTCCGACGATCTGCTGCACGAAATTCCCGGAAGGGAGCTCCCAGACCTTCACGCCGCGATCGACCTGCGACAACGCCACCAGACGGTCCGGACGGGGGAGCGCGAGCGTCGAAATCTGAAATCGCGTCGACGCATCGGTGACAGTCAATTCTCCCAGCGGCTTCTTCGCCTTCACGTCGAAAACGGTAATCGTTTTGCTGCCCGGCGAAGCCATTGCCAGATACTTGCCGTCCGGGCTGAGGCCGAGATCGTTGGATGCGGAGATCCCCGTCACGGTCCCGGCTTTGCCGCCCGTCGTCAGATTGTAGATTTCAAACGGGGACTTCGAACCGATGTCGCTCTTGATGCCGACGAACGGGCTCGACGCGACCGGATACAACACCGCGTCGTTGCGGAGATTGCGGCCCTCGACCTTGATCTTCAGCGGTTTCTCCGACTTGAACTCCTCAATCGCTGCCGGCGGATCGGCCTGGACCGTCCAGTCGGCGGACTTCTTGAAGACGAGCCGGGGCGATTCGTCCGTGGTCTTCGCCGGCTGAAATCCAGAGGGCGTTGCTCCCGGGCCGGCTGCCGGAGCCTTCGGCGCCGCGGCAACGGCCGGATTTCCCGGGGCCGCGGGAGGTGTTGCAGATGCCGGCGCGGCGAGCGGAACCGCGGCCGCCACAGGTGGCAAAACAGCGGGCGGCATCCCGGCGGGCGGAGACTGTCGGTCTGGCTGAGTTTGAGCAACCGGCTGAGCCTGAACAGCCGGCCGTGTCAGATTACTGACGACCAGAAAGGCAATGATCCCGCAGACGACGGCCGATCCCACGCCGACGCCGATCAGTACGCCGGCCGACGACTGCGACTTTTTCCGGCCCTTCTTCGATCCGCCGCTGGAACGACGGCGTGCGCCGCCCGGAACCTCGATCTCCGCGCCGCACGATTTGCAGTCGACGGTGGCGCCGGCGAGGTCGTCGGGAAAGCGGTATTTCTTACCGCACTCGGGGCAATCAGTCTGGACTGGCATGAAAGTACCCTCAAGGCCCGGAGAGGGAGCGTGCTTGATTGTGCGATGTGGAATCAGAATCCCCGAACGGGGCAGTGATGACGGACGCAAATCTTCAACGATGCCGTGCGACGAGCGCCGCAGTCATCCTGACGTGATCGTCAGCCGCCCGCAAGAGGTTGTCCAGTGCAAGTTTCTGGCGGCGTCACTCGCCTTGCATCTGGTTCCCAGGCTCTGCCTCGCGCCATTGGCGGCTGACGAACGACGTTGTCGAGCGGTCCCGGCGGACCGCCCGAGACAGAGCCCGGGGACTCGTTCTGGGCGATTTCTCAAAAGATGAATTGACAGGCGATATATCGCGTGCCAACATGTGGTCATTCCATTCTCGACCCTCGTTCGTTCACTGAGGGGATTCGTATGAAGACGCAACGATTCGGTCCCGACCTGCTCCGCGGCAGCCTCGATCTGATGGTTCTGTCGATCCTCGCCGGCGGCAGCACCTACGGCTACGAACTGCAGCAGCGGCTGCGCGACGCCAGCACGAACCTCGTGCAGATTCAGGCCGGCACCCTCTACCCCCTGCTGCATCGCCTGGAAACCGACGGCCTGATCCGCAGTCGCTGGGAGTCCAGCACGGGCCGCAAGCGCAAATGGTACGACCTGACCGCGGCAGGCAAACGCCGGCTGACCACGCAGACGCAGGAATGGGATCGGTACGTGGCCTGCATCCAGTCGGTGCTGGCGCCGGTGCGGGCAGCGCTGCCAGAACCAGCTTGAGACGTTCCGGGTGGCACGTCCCTGAGTCCTCGAAGGACGTGTCTTTGAATCAAGACCACGCCCTTCGCAAAGCCTCAGGGACGTGCCACCCGAAATCCCTGTTTGATGATTCTCGATTTTGGAATTGTTTCGAATTTCGCGTTTCGGATTTTGTGCTTCGTCCGCAGGAGGTTCGCCATGACCGAACCGGACTTCGACGCCTATCTCAATCTGCTGTCGAAACTTCTCCGGCTGACGCGCGGCCAGCAGGCGGAGATTACGTCCGAGCTGCGCGATCACCTCGAAGAACGCTGCGCAGACCTGCTGTCTCAGGGCCATCCGCGTGACGCGGCGATCCGCCTGGCCCTCGACGAACTCGGCGACACGGCCGTTCTGGCCGGCGAGTTTGCACCGTCCCTTCAAGTCCGCCGCCGGAGAACCATCATGCGCTATTCGATTCTCTCAGCGTCGGCCGTGGCCGTCACGTTCGTCGTCGCGTCGCTGTTCGGTCCTGCGGGGCCGGAGCAGAGGGCCAACTCGGTTGTCGTGCAGGCACAGGACCAGCCTGCCGACGCAAAAGTGAAGCCGAATGCGGAACTCAAACCGCTGACGGAGGAGGAACTGCGCCGGCAGATCGAGGAGAAGCTGGCGCGACGCGATGTTCAGATCGATTTCACCGACTCGCCTCTGGAGGAGTCGCTCACGTGGATGGGCGACCTGCTGGATCTCGATTTCCTGCTGGACCGCAAATATCTTGAGGAGAGCGAAATTGCCGCCGATCAGCCGATCACGCTGCAGACCCGGCTGGGCGCGCTGTCTGTGCGGACGGCCCTCGAATTGATCCTGCATCAGGTGGGCGACAATCAGCTCACGTTCGCCATCCGCGATGGCGTGGTGATGATCACCGGACCCGCGGCGGACTATGAGAACGAAGTCTACGACTGCCGGGATCTGATCGCCGGGGTCCAGGTCGAAATGCGAGTTGGCAGCCCCGGGGGGCCGTTGGGGACCGGCATCGGCGGAATGGGCGGCGGCGGTGGCGGCGGCGGCGGTTACTTCCAGGTCGGGCCGTTCGCGACCGCAGTGCTGGGGCAGTTTGGCGGTGGCATGGGCGGTGGCATGGGGGGCGGCGCGGCGCCTGCGGGAGGCGCTGAAGCGGGGCAGGGAGGAACGGCCCCGGTCATTGTCTGTCCGCTCGGCAATGCGACCTCGCGAGCCGGGCAGGCGCTGATCGGCGTCATCCAGGCCGCCACAAAGCCGGAGATGTGGGAGGAGTCCGACGGCGAAGGGGGCACGATTGCCGAGTACGACGGTCTGATCATCATCCACCATAGCCAGCGGGTGCATCGCAAGGTGGAAGAGCTGCTCATGAAGCTGCGGGAAGTGCGCGGGAAGCAACGACCGGCGCAGCCGGCCTCATTGGGCGAACCCCTTCCTGGCGGTGGTCCGCAGCCCGGCACGATCAGTGATCCTGCACTGCAGCGCAGCTCCGGATTCCCCGGCCAACCGACGGCGCTTCCCCCGGGAAGTCTGCCGGGCGCTTCACGACGACCGACGTATCGCGAAGAACCGGCTGCGGAAAAGCCCGCGAGAACGGGCTTCTGACGCGGAATGAGTTGCAGATTTGACCAACGGGACGGCAAAGCGGGTCTGCTTCGTTGTCCCATTCCCTTTCTGGCGAGCCCGCTTCGAGTTGTCCTTGTCGGCCGACGATCAGCGGGATCTGATTTCGGTGGACCATGCAGCGAGTTTCGAATCCGCCAGTCGCTCTGTCGCTCGGAGTTTCGAATTCGCGGGGTATCGTGGATTACGCATCTGCCCTTTATGCCATCACGTCCGATCCCCGGTATCACGGTAATCTCGACTGGGGCGAGCCCCGGCGCGGCCATCCCGAAGGGACCGTCCGGGCTCACATTGTCGAGTTGGAGCGGAACCTCAAGCGTCTCCGCCGACGGCTCTCGGCCGGGGACTGCGACAAGCTGCGGCTGTTGATTCACGTCCACGACACGTTCAAGCCGGAAGCGAAATCGGGCGTCCCGATCATCGATTCCCGCAGCCACGCCTCGCTGGCCAAGGCTTTCCTCGCCGAGTTCTGCGACGACGCCGACCTGTTGGCGATGGTGCAGTTCCACGACGAGCCGTATGCCTTGTGGCAGCAGGTCAGGAACAAGGGAACGTACAATCCCGACCGGCTGGCGGCGTTGATTGACGCGATTCGGGACTGGAATCTGTTCCTGGCGTTCCTGATTGTCGACGGCTGCACGGAGGGGAAAGACCGAGGGTCGCTGCACTGGTTCTTCGGCGAGGTGGCCGGGAAGGTGACGGCGGAGATCGCGGCGTGTGATATTCTGGAGTAGAAGTCGCGGTCCCGACGAAAGGCTTACGATTTGTGTTCAGGCGGTCCTCGTCCAGCGATAGAATTTGAGTGAGTCGAGTGACATTGGAGGATGCGTCCCGATGAAGCCTGTGATCGGCGTCGTTCACGGAAATCGAATCGAACTGGACGGGGATCTCGGACTGCCGGATGGCCAGGAGGTGGAAGTTCTGGTGCGTCCGAAGCGCCTGCGCGAAGCGGTCGGCGCCGGGTTGCAACGGTGCGCAGGCGCCATGACCTCGCTCTGGACGGACGACGACGACCGGATTCTGGAGGAGATTCAGCGGGATCGCGAGCAGGCTGAGATGCGCGAGCCTCTCGGATGAGTTATCTCCTCGACACGAACATTTGCTCGGCTTAGTTGAAACGACCCGCCGGGCTGGCCCATCAATTCCAGCAGCATGGCGGCGGGCTGGAGGTTCCGTCGATCGTCCTGGCGGAGCTCTACACCTGGGCCTAACACCGCGATCAACCGGGGCCGCTGCTGAGGCTGATCGAGGATGACTTGCTTGCCGACATCGACGTCATCGATTTCGACACCGATTGTGCTCGATGGTTCGGTCAGATCCGAGCGCCGTTGCTGGCCGCCGGACAGGTCGTGAATCCCGTGGACCTGATGATTGGCGCTGTCGCGCTGGCTCACGATCTTACGCTGGTCACGCATAATAGGAAGCACTTTACCCCCATTCCCGGTCTCCGGATCGAGGACTGGCTTTCATCGTGACTGGCTGACGCGATCGTCGGGGAATCCTGGAGTGAAGCTTCTTGTCCATAAAGGACCGGTTCAAAACCAGGTGTCGTTGCGGGAATCTGGCGCCGCCCGAAACATCGGAGGCGGCCTCGGACGACGCCATCGATTTTGAAGAAGCCTTTGGCGCAACTCTTGTCGTCAGCCGCGTTCGGGGCGGCTGGACGGGGTGACACCGATTGCGGGCCGCAGGGAGCTTCCGCATTGCGAATCCGTGACGTCTTCAGCGAGTCCTTGCCGGAGCGGTGGGGTTTGGTTATGGTTGACAAGGTCGATACCTGTTGAAACGGGTATTGAGGTGGGAGCCGTCCGTCGGCTCTCGAAATTCGAACGAACCTGCCCGGTCCCGCTCGATCTCCGCATCACTCCAGGGAGCCGCTTCATGTCTGCCCGCTTCTCCCCCGCCCGGACGTTCCTCCTGCTCGCGACTGTCGCGTCTTCCGCCGCCGCGGCACGAGCCGACGACCCGCTCGACTGGCCGTACTGGCGCGGTCCGGAGATGAACGGAATCTCGCGGGAGAAGAATCTGCCGGACAAGTGGTCGCCCGAAGGCGAAAACCTCGTCTGGCTCAAACCCGAGCTGGCGACGCGCTCCACCCCGATCGTCATGCGAGGCAAGCTCTACACGCTCGCCCGCCAGAATCCGCACTCGAAGGAAGAGTGCGAAAAAGTCGTTTGCGCCGACGCAAAGACCGGCGAGATCCTCTGGGAGACCACGTTCAACGTCTTCCTCAGCGACGTCCCCGACACCCGCGTCGCCTGGTCCTGCGTGGTCGGCGATCCGGAAACCGGCAACGTCTTCGCCCTCGGCGTCTGCGGCTACTTCGTCGGGCTCGACGGGCAGACCGGCAAGACCCTCTGGTCGCATTCGCTCAGCGAAGAATACGGCATGCTGACCACCTACGGCGGCCGGACCAATTTCCCCATCGTTCACGAGAATCTGGTCATTATCAGCGGCGTCACCACCGGCTGGGGCGACCAGGCCCGTCCCGAGCATCGCATTCTGGCGTTCGACAAGCGAAACGGGCAATCGGTCTGGGTCTCCGGCACGCGCCCGCTGCCGGAAGACACGACTTACAGCGCGCCGATTCTCGCCACGATCGACGGGCAGGCGCAGTTCGTGATCGGGACAGGCGATGGAGGCGTCTACAGCCTGCAGCCCCGGACCGGGAAGACCCTCTGGAAATACAATGTTTCCATGCGGGGGCTGAACACGACTCCGGTTCTGGCCAACAAGATGATCATCTGCGGTCACAGTGAGGAAAACCTCGATGACACCAAGATGGGAGCGCTGTTCGCCATTGACCCGACGAAGAGCGGCGATATCACCAAGACCGGGGAAATCTGGCGGACCAAGGAGCTGTTCATCGGCAAAAATCAGCCGATTGTCGTCGGCGACACGATTTACGCCATCGATGACGCCGGGACGCTGTTCTCGGTCGATCTCAAGACCGGCAAGCAGCTTGGCAAGCAGAAAATCGGGACGATGGGTCGCGGCAGTCCCGTGTTCGCCGATGGCAAGATCTACTGCACCGACGCGACCGGCCGCTGGTCGATCTTCGGAGTCGACAGCACCGGGAAACTGAAGAAGCTGCATCAGCTCCGGCTCGATGCGGAAATTAACGGCTCGCCCATCGTCTCGCATGGTCGGATCTACCTTCCGACGGACGTCGGCATGTACTGCATCGGCAAGCCGGACGCGGAAGTCGCCGCAGACCCCGCCCCGGAACCGGCGATTGAAACTCCAGTCGGCCAGGATCAGGAAGTTGCAACCGCCCTGCTGACTCCCGCCGAGTCGCTCCTCGAACCGGGAGACAAGCAGCAGTTTCAGGTGCTGCTTTACAACAAGAATGGTCAGTTCCTGAAGGCCGCCCCGGCCAGCGACGTGAAGTTTTCCGTGGTCGGCCCGGGAACGATCGACGCCGCGGGGAAGTACACCGCCGCAGGCGACAAGGCCGCAGGCGTCGTCGTCAACGCCGAAGTCGGCGGACTGAAGGCGCCGGCCCGCCTGCGGATCGTAACGCCGTTCCCCTGGGACATCACGTTCTCCGACGGACAGGTGCCGATCAACGGCATCGGCATGCGGTATCGCCACATTGCCATTGATTTCGACCTGTTTGCCGCTCTGCGGGCGAAAGACCCGCTCGCCGCCAGGCTCTACATCTTCCTGATGACGCAGTACACGAACGCTCCCCCGCCTCCGAAGACGGACCAGCCGGCCGGCCCTCCGGTGGCAAAGTTCGACAACACGACCCCGGCTCAGACCTGGACCGGCTTCAAGACCTACCTCGGCCTGCTGGAGGCGATCACCAATCAGGATCAGGCGAAAGAGAAGCTCGACCCGTCGCTGAAGCTGCTTCAGGACGAGGGGGTCATCGCCAAGTGGGAGTGGACCGGCACCCCGGAGATCGGCGCCCAACTGGTGACGACGAAGGGGCCGCGGAAAATCGACGGCAACGGTGTCATGTGCAAGATCACCACGATTCCCAAAGGAACCCGCAGCCAGAGCTGGCTGGGCTTCCCGGCGTCGAAGAACTACACGATTCAAGCCGACGCCTACGCGGTGAAGGGGGAAGCGAACGAAGCCGATCCGAACAGCGCAATGCCGGACGCGGGAGTCATCAACCAGCGCTACCGGCTGGATCTGATGGGGGCCAGCCAGCAGCTCAAGCTGTATTCGTGGTACCCGCACGACCAGAAGTTCTTCGACGTTCCGTTCGCATGGACGCCGGACACCTGGTACACGATCAAACTCGAAGTCACGAACGAAATGCGAGACGGCCAGGAATGGTCGGTCTGTCGCGGCAAAGTCTGGAAGCGCGACGAGGCCGAGCCCGAAGCCTGGTCGATCGAGTGGGCGGATCGCCCGGCGAACGAGACCGGCAGCCCGGGCCTGTCGGGCAATGTCAAGAATTCTGAGCTGTTTTTTGATAACGTGAAAGTGACGCCGCGGACGAAGTGACGCGGGTTTGCAGGGGCGACAGATTTGCGGGGGGAGGGGCGTCATGGAAACCCTCGATGCAGTGACCGCGCGGCCGATCGGGCCGTGGGCGAACGGCATGCTGATGACGCCGGAGGAGTTCGACGCGACGACAGAGTGGGATCCGGACTATCGGTACGAACTGGTGCATGGAGTCCTGATTGTTTCGCCACCTGCAGACATCGGGGAACGCGACCCCAACGGTGAACTGGATTTCCTGCTACGGACGTATCAGTACAGTCATCCGCGGGGATCGGGTGTGGACAAAACGGTCTCAGAGGAGACTGTTGCAACATCCGCCGGTCGCCGGCGGATGGATCGAGCGATCTGGTGTGGCCTGGGACGGCATCCTCAGGAAGGGGATGTCCCGGCGATTGCGGTCGAGTTTGTCTCGGATTCGTCACGGGACCGGCGGAGAGACTATGAATCAAAGCGACACGAGTATCTTGAGATCGGCGTCCGGGAGTACTGGGTCATCGATCGGTTCTTGCGTCGCATGACGGTGTATCGGGGCGACGACGTGGCGGTCGTCGCCGAACAGGACGTTTATCGCACGGAATTGTTGCCGGGATTTGAATTGCCGCTGGGACGTCTGCTGAAGCTGGCTGATGATTGGCTGGCGGGAGCGTCCGGGGGGCCGACTCCTGCTACTTGAAGGAACTCTCATGGTTCGCTGGTCGTTGAGTGTGTGCCTGCTGCTGGTGGTCTCAGGGACCGTGGCGGGACAGGAGAAGTTCGACCCCGTCGCCAACGCGCTGAAGGTCATTTCCGGGATGAAAGTCGGCGCGAAGGACTGGCCGCAGTGGGGCGGCAGCTACCATCGCAATAACACCCCCGAAGGGGAGAATATCCCTTCGGAGTGGAATCTGGAAACCGGCGAGAACGTTCTCTGGGCGGTTCCGCTCGGATCGCAGACCTACGGCAACCCGGTCGTCGCGAACGGCAAAGTGTACGTCGGAACCAATAACAGCTACGGCTACCTGAAGCGGTATCCCTCCAAGGTCGACCTGGGCTGTCTGCTGTGCTTTGACGAGAAGACCGGCAAGTTCCTGTGGCAGGCGAGCAGCCCGAAGCTGCCGACCGGCCGCGTGCACGACTGGCCGCAGCAGGGAATCTGCTCGACGGTCTACTGCGAAGGGGACAAGGTCTGGTATGTGACCAGTCGCGGCGAGGTCATGTGCCTCGACGTGGAAGGCTTCCACGACGGCGAGAACGACGGTCCGTTCAAGGCGGAGCCGAACGAGAACAAAGATGAAGCCGACGTCATCTGGCGGCTCGATATGATGGGCGTTCTGGGCGTGTCCCAGCACAATATGTGCAGTTGCTCGCTCACCTGCGTCGGGGACCTGTGCTTCGTCAACACGTCGAACGGCGTCGACGAGTCCCACATTCAACTTCCCGCCCCGAATGCCCCGAGCTTCCTCTGCCTCGATAAGAACACCGGCAAGGTGCTGTGGCAGGACAACAGCCCGGGGTTGAATATCCTGCACGGCCAGTGGTCTTCGCCGCTGTATTTCGAGACGAAGGGCCAGGCCCAGGTCGTCTTTGGCGCCGGCGACGGGTGGATCTACAGCTTCGATCCCAAGGGTGACGGCAACGGCAACCCGTATCTGCTGTGGAAGTTCGACGCCAACCCGAAGGATTCGCTGTACCTGCTGGGCGGGCGGGCGACGCGCAACCACATTATCGGAACTCCGATCTTCTACGACGGCCACGTCTATGCGGCGGTCGGCGAAGATCCGGAGCACGGCGAAGGGGTGGGCCACCTGTACTGCATCGATCCGAACCGTCGGGGCGACGTCGGCCCGGAGCTGGCGTTCGACAAGGACGGGAAAGAGCTTGCGCCGCGGCGTCTGCAGGATATCGATGTGAAGAAGGGTGAAACGGCGAAGCCGAACCCCAATTCAGCCGTCGTCTGGCACTATTCCGCCATCGACACCAACAAGAACGGCAAAATGGACTTCGAGGAGACCATGCACCGGACGATCGGGAGCGCGGCGATCAAGGACGATCTGCTCTTCATCGTCGACTTCAGCGGCCTGGTCCATTGCCTCGACGCGAAGAAGGTCGTCGACGGGAAGCCGGTGGTCTACTGGACCCACGACATGTTCGCCGCGTCGTGGGGATCGCCCTTGATCGTGGATGGCAAGGTGTATTGCGGCGACGAAGATGGCGACATCACGATCTTCGAACTGTCGAAGGATCTCAACATCATCGCCGAGATCAACATGGTCAATTCGATCTACAGCACGCCGGTCGTGGCGAACGACACGCTGTTTATCTCCAACAAGTCGACGCTGTTTGCGATCAAGCAGGGTGCGAAGCTGGAGGGGGGCGTGAAAGAGGATCGCCGGGCTGCGGGCGGCGACTCCGAGTGATCTCGACCTGACTGCCGTATTCTGACGCGAGCCCGGGGGTTTTCTCCGGGCTCGTTTTGTTGACCGCGGAGATTCAGCTCTCGTTCCCAGGCTCCGCCTGGGCTGCGCGAAATCCGTCGTTTTCAGGGGCAATTGGCCTCGGCGAATCGTCGCGTTTTTGTTCCACTGGGCTTTTTGTTCAAGGAGGAACGTCATGACCTGCGAAACCAGCGAAACAGCCGTCGCCCGGTATTCGTCGCCGGCGGGCAAGTTGGTGCGGTTCTTCGAGCGGAGTCGCAATCGGTGGAAGGCGAAGTCCGGCCAGTGGAAGCGAACCTGCAAGCTCCTGCAGAACCAGACCCGCGCCGTCGAGAAGAGCCGCGCGATGTGGCGCACGCGGGCCGCCGCGGCCGAACGCCGCGCGGCGGACCTGGAACGTGAGATCGCCGCCTTAAAATCCGGGCGCTGACCGGGTCGCCGACGCAGCCCCTGGCCCCCTCCCGGACGCCGTCCGACCGGCCCATCATGCGTATTCGGCAGCGGCCATCGGCCTGACGTTGCAGTTCTGTCTGGCCGGAGCGGTCAGCTTTCGCGGCTGCCGGGCGGTGGTCGAACTGCTGCGGGACAGCCTGCCCCAGTTCCGGGGGGCTCCTGCGGCCAATACTGCGGAAGCGTGGCTGCTGCGGCTGGGACTGCACGAGTTGCGGCGGCCCAAGGAATTCGCCGCCGACTGGGTGTTCCTCGTCGACCACACGCTGCAACTGGGGTCGCGGAAGTGTCTGGTCATCGCGGGGCTGCGATTGTCGGCGTGGAAAGCGCTGACGGCGCCGCTGACGCACCAGGATCTGACGCTGCTGGCGCTGCAGCCGGTCGAAAAATCCAGCGGCGAGATCGTCCAGCGGCAGCTCGCGGCTGCGGCCGGGCTGGTCGGCGTGCCGGCCGCCATCCTCAGCGACGAGGGTTCGGATCTTCTCGGCGGCGCTCAGCGTTTCCGCGAACAGCACCCGACGACGCAGGTGCTGCACGACATCGCCCACAAGACGGCGATCGTGCTCAAGCACGAACTGCTCGCCGATCCGCGGTGGATCGCGTTCGTCAAACACTGCGGGCAGACGCAGCCACGGGTGAAGCAGACGGAACTCGGACACCTTGCTCCCCCCACGCAGAAAGTCAAAGGGCGTTACTTGAACTTGGGGCCGCTGATCGGCTGGGGCGCCCGCATGCTGCGGCTGATCGACACGCCCGCGGCCGAACGTCCCGCGGGTCTCGACCTGACGCGGCTCGAGGAGAAGTTCGGCTGGATCCGCGACTTCCGGGAGGCGCTCGTGGACTGGAACGACTTGCAGGCGGTCAAGGACCACATGCTGGAGTTCCTGCGCGTGGCGGGCTACCACGCCGCCGCCGGCGAGACGCTGCGCCGGCAACTGGAGACGGTGGCCCGAACGCCTGCCGGTGAGCGTGCGGCGGCGCGGCTGGTGGAGTTCGTGAGCGAGCAGTCGAGCGGCGTGCTCCCCGGACAGAGTCTGCCGGCCAGCAGCGAAGTGCTGGAATCGCTGATCGGCAAGGGCAAGCGTTTGCAGGGCCAGCACAGCCGCGGCGGCTTTACGAAACTGATTCTGGGGATGGCCGCGTCGGTCGTGCGGATCAGCGAGGAAAAGATCTGCGAAGCCCTGAACGCCGTGCGGCATCGCGACCTGCTCGCGTGGATCGACGACCACTTAGGCAAGTCGCTGACAGCCCAGCGCCGCCAGGCCCTCCCCGTCCTTCCAGGAACAAAAGCCGGATCAACCGGGACCGCCAACAATTGACGATTTCGCGCAGCCCAGGCTCCGCCTGGGAACGTCGTCTGCGGACGCTCTGCGTCCTCCGGCCGACTTGCTTTCTGACCCAAGGCGAGGCGGAGCCTCGGAAGAGGGCGTGCCCATGCGGAGCCTGGGCATGAGGAGGCTATTCCCAGGGGATCGGCTGCTTTGCGGCCGCCAGGAGCGGGGCGAGCTCTTCCAGGTCGCAGCGGTGCAGGAGGACTTCGCCCGATTCCGCGGGCCGGGGGGGAAACAGCTCGGGGAGGTGCGGTCGCCAGACCTCCGAGGCGGCGGTCCACTCTTCGTACAGGCGCTCGGTCGAGCCGAACCGGGCCGGGTCGATCAGCACGCAGACGTGTTCGCTGCCGTCGCAGAAGTGGGTGCGCTTCCGCTTGTGGAGCGGCAGGCGACTGCCGGTCAGGCCGGTCGTCAGGGCGGAGGACATGAGGGCCAGGCCGATGCCGCACAGCCCTCCCGCGGGGCGGAGCAGGTCGGCCTCGGCGGCGGCCGATGCGGGTTGTCCGTCGGCGGTCCAGGCGGTGGCGTCGGGGAGCGCGGCTCCCAGTTGCTGCTGGCGCTGCAGACCGGCGGCGGAAACGGAGGCGGCGGTCATCGAGCAGGACCAGCCGGTTCCGTCGCGGGTGGGGACGCCGACGGCGACCGGATGATCCCCCAGAATGGCGCGGCTGGCGAGGAGGCCGGTCGTATTGGCCTTGCCGGTGCTGGTCGTCAGGATGGCCAGGAACCCCTGCCGGGCGGCCAGCCCGGTGTAGACGGCCGATTCTCCGCAGGGCTGGCTGTTGCGGACGGCGATGACCGCCACGCCAACTTCGCGGGCCTTGTCGACCGCCAGCGTCATCGCCCGCGAGACGGCGACGTGCCCCATGCCGGTACTGCCGTCAAGCAGGGCGCCGGCGGGGAAGTCGACGGTGGTCAGGACGCGGGCGCGCGGGTCGATGTCGCCCGAATCCATGGCCTCGAGCAGTCGGGGCAGGGTGCGGAGCCCGTGTTCGTGGCGGCCGAGGAGTTCGGTGTCGAGGAGCCTGTCGATCGCAATGTCGGCTTCCGCGGCGAACATCCCCTTCCGGATGAGCAATCTGGCGAGGGGGGGACGCAAGGTGTCGCGGGGCAGAACGACAGTCGCAGACGGGACATCCGGCATGAGCAGATCCGACGCAGGAGCAGACGACGCGGTTAAGGACGTCTCCCTATCAGAACCAACCACCGGACAATGGGCAAGTACCGCTGGCCGCGGCCCGGCCGCCTTACGCGGCCCGTGTGCGGACTCAGAGATGGGTTGGGGATGGTTGCCGCATTCCGCTGCGATGGGGAGAGCACTGGCGGGCGAGCCCCCCGCGGCACGGGGGCGGACTCGAAGTCAGGCTGGGCGTGGATGTCACATGCCGCGGCGGCGGGGAGAGTGCCGGTGTGCGGGGGGCTCCGGGCGCTGACGCTTCCGGCTCCTTGGGGCGCAGGCGGGAGGGGGTGCCTGGGCCGTCTTCAGCACGCGGCCAATTCGGTCAGGAACAATTCCCACGGGCAAGAGCAACATGGCAAAATCAGGACGACCGCGGATCGGATCGCAATCCGAAGGGAGACGATTGAAACGCCTGGGCGTGGATCTGGAGACCCGCGACTGGCTGCTCCTCGATCGACACGCAGCCCAGTCAGGCTCGACGCTGGCCGACCTGGCCCGCCGCCACCTGGAACCGCTGCTGAAGCGGCTGAGACAGTCCGCCGGCTGACCCGGCGCCCAGGAAACGCCAACGCCCGCCGGTCTGTGAAACCCGGCGGGCGTTCGTTTCTGTGCTCAACGGTAACAAGGAGTTACCGTTGCGAGGGGGCCTTCCGTGGCCGCCGCCGATCACTGCCGGCTAGTCGACGTCTTCGGTGACCAGTTCGATGATCTCCCCTTCGACGTCGTCCCAGTCTTCGTCCCCTTTCCATTCGCTCCTCGCGTCGTCGAGCCACTTCCGGATCTGGGCGGCGAGTTCGAACTTCACGGCAGTCTGCTGCTGGCGGATCTGAATCTGCTCGACGGTCATTTCAAGGCTCCTGGCGGGGGGTTAATTGTCGTCGTCAACGCGGACAACTCTATCCCCGTCCCGGACCGCCTCAAGGTCGGGAAATGCCGTTTTCCAGCCGGAAACGTGCCGATTCCGGCTAACCTCAAGCCGAGCAATCGCCCGCGGCTTTCCGGTTTTTTTCCTGGGGACGATCGGCCGTCATTCGCGTTCGCGTCCCGGCCTCTTCCCTCAACGGTATCGAGAAGTTAGCGTTGGGAGACGGTGCCCAGCGTGCGGCGTGCTGATCGTCCATCAGCGCGAGGACGGCAGTGCTCGCTCCACGCCGAGGCTCCTCAGGCTCGATAGATGGTGACGACGAACTTACAGGCCGCTAACATTTGACTTGCGACAAACACTTGTGAGCCAGTCAGGTCGTATCCCTGCGGCCTCCGGGGAACACGGGGAAGCGTCCGATTAGCGAGTTCGCTGCGAGGATCCGGTGCTCCCTTCCAAGAGACAAATTGACACGGAGGTAGCCAGACGAGGCATGGTGTCGATCATGAACGACACCAAGTGGCACGAGTTGCAGAGCGCAGTGCAAAATGACTTGCCATTCTCACCTCCCTATCAGATCAAGGCGGTCTTGAATCATCGTCCCGAGCCCAAGCACTTCGACTCCGATGTTGAGTACTTTGGCGATTGGAGCGACGAATGCCTCACTCCATTTTACGTGATCGAATGGATTCGGATTCGTCCACGCTTTCTTCGCGGACGGGGACGGCTTGTAGCCCCGGAAGTCCACAGCGTCGATTCCGAGTTTTTGGCGATTCTTCATCGTTTTGACATTCCGCACCGCTGCGACGAGGTCTCGATCTGGGTTTTCGGCTACGCGTCGTCGACAGGCGATTTCAAGAGGGGTGGCGAACGGTAACCGGATGGTTCGCTCTGAGACTGATTCAGAATCATCGGCGGCTGGATCCAGTCGCTGGCCTTTGCATCACGAATCCGCGCGCTGATCGGCTATCCGCACGCACGCGGGGACGACTCACCCGAGCCACGCCCGCAGGTCCGGGCGGCCGGCGTTCGCCGCGCGCTGATAGGTAGTTACCGCGCGAGTGATCCGGCCTCAGAGCCCGTACGCGACATTCTTGCCGTGGCCGCTGCCACGTCAGATCAGTCGTCGACTCCCCAGCAGCGGATTTCGCCCGTCCTGACGAAGAGATCGTATCGCTCAAGATACATGTCTCGTGGATCGTCATGCTCTGCGATGATGATTTTGAAGTCCTCAGCCTTGGGAAAGCTGTTGAGGAGGCCGATTGCTTCATTCTGCCTCATGGCCTCGCACGCCCCTCGGAGCAGCTCGCGGCCGATCTCATCACCTTCCGCTTCGGTATGGTAGTTGAGATGATCGCGGAACCAGTTATCCCATCGGCCCCAGTGCGCGGCGAAGGCTCTCGCGTGATCTTTGGTCCGATCCCAATCCGTGGAGATCGGCCAGTCTCCGATGTTGTCGACCCACTCGGGATCGATGGTGTGGACTGCCGACTCGGGCAGCAGGTAGAGCCCGGCACACCCGTAGTAGGTGTCGATGTGCAGACCGATTCCGCTCACTCGCCCCACGCCCGCCTCGCGGATTTGGAGTGGAAGTGCAGCGCGAATTGCGTCCGTCAACGACTCGCAGACTTCCGACCAAACCGGCAAAACCATATTGCGTCCTGATCGCGTAGGAGTCCAACAACCGAGGGTTGGCCGAAACACCGTTTCGGGCATCGGCAGGCCTTCAACGAACGTGATTGCAACCGTTCCACGCTGCCGTCGAGCGCAATTCTAAATCACCGGCCACGAATGTGAGGCGCGCGGCAGAGCGGAGGGATTGCAGTGGAAACGAGATGGGGAACCCTTACCTTGGAGGTATCACAACTCCAAACCAAGGAAGGAGTTCCCCATGGAAGGCATTCTTTCACCCCGGGCGGAGCGCGCCAAGCAGCGGTTGTCCGAGCAGTTGAAGTTTCTGAAGGACGCCGGGCTGAGAACGCGGTATCTGATCGTGATCCATCGACTGGAAGGACGTTCTCCCACCTGGATTGCCCGCTCGCTCAAGGTCGGTCGCAGCACCGTGTATCGGACCGAGCAGCGTTACGGGAAGGACGGCGAGATCGGTTTGTTCGACCGGCGGGGCGGCAACGGGCCACGGAAACTGACCGAGGAGTACCTGACGCAGTTGCGGGAGGTCGTGGCCGGCGATCCGCTGCAGGACGGCTGGAAGCGGCCGACCTGGACGCGGGAGATGCTGATCACAACGCTCCGTCGACGGACGAGTGTGAAGATCAGCCTGTCGACGATGAGCCGGGCCTTGCGGCTGATCGGGGCGCGGCGCGGACGACCGAAGCCAACGGTCGAGTGTCCGTGGCCGGAGGCCGAAAAACAGCAGTGTCTGGAGCAGATCGAGGAACTGGTGGCGCATCTGCCGACGGGCGAAGTGGCGGTCTGGGAGGACGAGATCGACATCCATCTCAATCCGAAGATCGGCGAGGACTGGATGCTCCGCGGGCAGCAGAAACAGGTTCTCACGCCGGGGAAGAACGAGAAGCGTTACCTGGCGGGGGCTCAGGATGCGCGGACGAAGGAGTTGATCGCGATCGAAGGCGACCGGAAGGACACGGCGTTGTTCGTACTGCTGCTGTGGGAGCTGACGCAGCGCTATCCGCAGGCGAAGAAGATCCATGTCGTCCTGGACAACTACGCGATCCATACGACCCGACTGGTGCGGGAGAGTCTGGCGACGCCGCTGGGGCGCAGGCTGCGCCTGCACTTCCTGCCGCCGTACTGTCCGGATCACAACCGGATCGAACGAACGTGGGAGGACTTACACGCCAACGTGACACGAAACCACAAATGCTCGACGATGCCGCAACTGATGCGAAACGTCCGCTCCTACATCCGCCGACACAACCACCGGCGACCGGCGGCGCTGTAGGAACGACCATCGAAGTGTTTCAGAATCGTGGCCGGTGATTTAGTTTGGACGGAGGTGACGTGTCCGAAGTGCGATTCGTACCTGGATCACATTTGCGACGATGCGCCGGAGACGCCGACGGGGCAGCGGTATTGCATGAATTCGGTGTCGCTGAAGTTTGCGCCGGGGGCGGCTGAAGGGGAGAAGTCGTCGACTGTCGCGAGGAAAGAGAGTTGGTGTGGACGCCCCTTATCCGGTGGTTGCGTGGACTCTTGTCTTGATTCCGCGTAACGGTTCCGAGTACCTTGGCCTCGTTGAACTTCGCGAGTTCCTAACTCTGCTCGGAGCGAATTCCATTCGCGGCAGGGAGTGTGATCCGCGTTTCACAGTTCACACCCCGTGTCGTGCCTGACATCGTCCGCACTGAGACTCAGATCCGCCGGGATCGCGAGCTTGCGAACGCTCTTGCCGAGTTGGGTCTCACTCACGTTGAAGCAGCACTCTTCAACGTCATTCACTTTGGCCTGACACTCTCGCCCCTGGCGCTGGCAGACCGAGCGACTTGTAGAGACTACAGTTTCGGTCGCCGCGTCACCGTCGGGGAGTGCGAACTCGCAGTAGCCGCATGCATGGAGAAAGGCTGGCTGCAGATCATTGACGAGTCGGCGCTTCGCAGAATTGGTGACGAACTCCGAAGTGGCAAGTTTCTTGGTCCGATTTACGGATTTCCTGAGGTTGGCGCTGTCGACTTCACGTCCAGAGGAGCCGAACTCTGGATGAACTTCTGCCACCTCGCGTTCTTCATGGGTGATAGAAAGCCGTACGCATACGAGGATGTCGTCCACGAGAAGACTGTTCGATTCTTTTGCTCACGCGCGGCTGCCGTCGCGGAGATCGAGGGGCTTCGCGGGCAGGATGGCACTTGTGTCTCGGAGCCCGTTTCGATCGGACCCTGGCGCGCAAACTGGTGGCAACGCTTTCCGGAAGGATTCCGAGTCGACGTTGAGGAACGGCGACAATGGCAGGGGCATGCGGCCAGTGACGGCGAGAGTTACTGGTCGGGAGGCCCGGATCGGCACGCGGATTGGACGCAGCTTCGTGCCATACTCGAAGAACACAACGTACACCTCGCAGAGTGGCTTGTTCTCAAAGTGGCGGAATTGGGGTACGTGGTCGATTCGCGCGACGCGATTTGTGCGGAAGCGGCCAGAAACGGCAAACGCCGAGGGGGTGTTGCTGTCTCCGAAGAAGAATGCCGAGAGGGACTGGAGGCCTGTCTCCGCTTCGGTTGGCTGAGAGTCCTCGATCAGGCTGCCGTGGATGAAGTCCATCGCCTTCTGGACAATGACTCGGCTGTCCTGGCCCTTCCGAAGATTGCCCGACTCTTCTCCAGGGGAGGCGCCTTCGTCGCCGATCCATCGCGTCCCGGCGAATTGATCCCGAAGCCGCCATCGTTTGAGGATCGATTCGGCACATTCGATTTCACGGAGAGTGGAGCCTCACTGTACCGCATGATTCAAACACAGTGGCTTGGACCAGCGTGGGAGGACCAGCTCTTCGTCGCAAACTGCCTTTTCGGGGAAGAGCACCACTACTGCGAGTCACTCGATGGATTCGATCGCATCGAGCCGGAACATTGCGCCAAAGGGAATGCTGTCCAAGTCAAACGCGTCATTCCAATCGGTCCTTGGTGCGTTTTCTGGTGGCAACGCTTTCCGTCCGGCTATCGACTGGAACTGGAAGTCAGTCAGTCCTGATCCGGACTGCGGCTGGCTGTCGAGCGGACGCTGTCCGACTTCGCCATCTGGACCGAAAACCCGATAATTAATCACCACGGAATCGTGCCTGAAAGGCAGTTTCTCGGGGCTGTCGCTGTCTGTTCCACATCTCGCTGCAAGTCGTTATTTCACGGCCCGCCGCAACGGTAAATGATCGGCCAGCCCAGGCTGAGGCTCTTCCGACTGTGCTTCGCGCCTTCTGTCCCGGCGGATAGTATCCGGCGGTTGTCCCCGACGTCTGAGGCACCCCGATGGCGATCCAACTTCGCGAACCGTTCTTCCTTCGCGGCCGCCGAAGCGTCCCGCTGCGAGCCATCTGGATGTCGCTGGCGCTTGGCGTGATCGGCGGTGGCGCAGGTCTTGCGGCCGTGTTGTTCTACGTGCTGCTGGTGCTGACGCTGGGGGAATCGAACAAAGTCGCCGTGGAGATCATTGCCGGTTCGACCGCCATCTCGCTCGCGACAGTCGTCGGCGTCCCCTATTTCCGCTGGCGGGGAGACACGGCTCGCGGAATCGCAACGAAGGCATGCTGCATCATGTTGATCGCTGCCGGTCCGATGGTCCTCGAAGACAAGTTGCTCCGGGTGCTGCTGGACCTCGCCACTCAGCAACTGAACGCATGGACGAACATGGGAGCGGAAGAACTGCTCATGCCTGTCCGAATCATGTTCGGGCTGACTCTGCTGTGGCTCGCCTGGAGCGCTGCGTGCTTTCGCAGGTCACGTTCGTGGCTGCTGACATTCCTTGCGTCCGGACTGAGCATCCCCTTCTGGATTCTATCGGTGGCCGCCTCACTGTATTCCCTGAACTTCGCTTCGAGCTGGCTACCTGACGAAGTCACGATGTTTCTGGCGATCGTTACTCAACTATCCATTCCCGGTCAGTTCTTTGCACTGCTCGTGATCCCCTGGGGCGTTCCGTTCTGGTGGCCGCCAGAAACCGAAATTCCTCCGCAAGTCGAGCTGCCGTGACGACACCGCCGCGGCCCGCAGATCGTTCCACGTTTCGCCGCAAGTCGCTGTTCCACGCCGCCCCGAACAGTCACTGGTCCTCAGCCGCTTCCGTCAGTTCGGCGTCATCAGCAGCGACCTGATGCCGCGGTACTGGGCGCGGTATTGGGGGAGGAACGTCCCGATCGCAAGTTGGCCTTGGTTGTCGTCGGGCATCGGCTCGTTCTTGAAGAGGTCGGCGCCCGCGGCGTCCATGGAGATCTTCGGGGCATTCGCGCGGATGCGCAGCGGGCCTTCGCCCGACGGAGAGTCGCTGGCTGTTGAGGGATTGGTTGCGTGTGCCACGGGGGTGTCGGGCGGGATGGTTTGCGAGTGGGTTGGAGCGCTCGCACGGCTGGCACAGCCGTGGCACACGTGCTTTCCACGGACGGCTGCGTTGGCGGTCGGGGTGGTGACGGGTGTCTTCGGTTCGCTCTCCGGCTTCTGCGTTGGAAGAGCGAATGCGGGGTGGGGTGGATTTTCTTCGTGGGCGACGTTTCGGCGCTTTCGACGACCCTCACCCTCCCCTCTCCCGTTGAAGACAGCGGGAGAGGGGACTGGAGATGGTGCCTCTGGCTGCGTGGACAGTCGGAATCATCGCGGCGAAGGGGGAATTCGCGTATCCTGTGAGGTGGTGAAAATGGACGGGGGGAGTCGTCCGGGGGTGCGGGACTCCCTCTGCGGAGAGCGTTATGTCTCGGCTGGTCTGTCGGATCGGACTTGTCTGCGTCCTGGGGTGGACCTGCTGCGCGCCGGCCGCCGGGCAGCTTATTCTGCGCCCGCAGAACGGGCCGGAGGAGCCGGCCGATCCGTACCTGATGCCGCGGCACGAGCTGCTGCGGGCCTACGATGAAGCCCGGGAGCAGATTGACGGCAAGGATTATTCCGAAGCGATTCGCAACCTGCAGCGGATTCTGAGCGAGCCGGAAGACTACTTTCTGCGATCGGTCCGGCGTGGCGTTTTCCCGCCGGTGAAAGCCGACGACGAGCCGGGTTTGACGACGCTGAAGCGGGAGGCGCGTCGGCTGCTGGCGGAACTGCCGGAGGAAGGGCGGAAGTCTTACGAGCTGCTGTATGGAATCTCTGCGAGCGACGCCTTCGCGGAAGCGCGCCAGCGGGACGATCTCGCGGGGGTCGAGGCGCTGGTCCGCGCGTCGCCGATGACGGAGGCGGGGGTGGCGGCGCAGCGGTGGCTGGCGGACCGGGCTTATGACGACGGTCGGTTTCTCGCCGCCCGGCGGTCCTACGAGCAGCTTGCCGCGCTTCCGACGTCGGGCGAATTGAAAGCGGTCCTGACCGCCCGGGCGGCGATTGCGGCGTGGCAGGGGGGTGAGCGTGATCAGGCGGTGAAGCTGATCCGCGCGGCGCACGCGGCGGCCGGCGGGGTTCCGCTGAAGCTGGCGGGGCGGGAGATCGCGTGGTTTGAGCGGCCGGAGCAGGCGGCAGGCTGGCTGCAGGAGGTGGCTCCGCCGGTCGGGTCGGTGCGGGCGCCGGTCGCGACGTGGTCGATGTCGCTGGGGGATGCCACGCGAAATGCGGTGGCGGCCGAAGTTTCGCCGGCGGGTGGCGAAGAGTGGAAGGTCTCGACGCTGGCTTACGTCCGTCCGGACGCGGCGCCGGAGATGAGGGAGCGGATTCGCGAGCTCCTGCAGCGGCAGATTCAGGCGGCGCGCGACGGGCTGCAGGCGGATCGCGTGCCTGCCATTCCGTCGGCGCGGCCGCTGGTTGTCGGGGACCGGATCGTCTACCGGACGGTCAACGACGTGACCGCCGTCGACGCGGCGACGGGGGGGCTGGCGTGGCGCGGGGCGCTGGAGAATCCGGACGTTCGTCAAGCCGTCCGGACGCTGGGGGTGGATTTCGATGCTCAGGCGCTGGATGACCTGGGAGGGATGTTCGAGGGGGTCTTGAAGTCGCAGTCGTTTGAGAACGGCGCGGCGGGCGTGCTGAGTTCGGACGGGCGATTCGTCTACGCACTCGAGGAGCCGCAGTTCGTCAGCACAGGGAATGTCGGGAATCTGCGGGTGACGACGGATCAACTGGTCAATCGTCTGGTCGCGTACGAGCTGGGGGGTGGTCGGATTGCGTGGGAGATCGGCGGCACGCGTTCGCAGCACGATCCGCAGTTTACGGGGTCCTGGTTTCTCGGGGCGCCGCTGCCGGTGGACGATCTGCTGTATGTGCTGAGCGAATCCTCGGGAGAGATTCTGCTGCTGTGCCTGGCGTCGAACGAGCAGGGGGTTGAGCTGAAGTGGTCTCAGGGGTTGATGCGACCGGATCCGCTGCAGGAGATTGGAACTCATCCGTTCCGTCGCTGGACGGATTTGAGTCCGTCCGGGGCTGAGGGGCTGCTGGTCTGCCCGACGTCCGCCGGGGCGGTGGTCTGCGTCGAACCGGCCGGTCGGATGCTGCGCTGGCTGTACGAGTACGAGTCGGAGATTCGGGTCGGGATGCGACGGGAAGCGCCGGATCAGCCGTTTGCTCCGAGGGGAGCGGTCGTCCCCGGGGGTCGCGTCGGTCCTGCCGATCGCTGGCAGGATGAGACGGTGCTGATTGCGGGGAACCGGGTGATTCTGACGCCGCGCGATTCCGCCTTGCTGCATTGCGTCGATCTGGATCGCGGAGAGCTGGTGTGGAGCCGTCCGCGGGAGGACGGGTTGTACGTGGGGGCGGTGCAGGAGGGTCTGGTGCTGGTGGTGGGTCGCAGCTCGGTCTGGACGGTCCGGCTGGAGGATGGGAGCGAAGCCTGGGCGGAGCCGCTGCCGGTTCCGATGCCGTCGGGACGGGGTTTGAATCTGGGGGATCGTTATCTGCTGCCGCTGTCGACGGGCGAGCTGCTGACGCTGGATGTTCGGACGGGGAGAGTGCTGGCGCGGAGCCGATTGGCGGGCGAGGCGCTGCCGGGCAATCTGGCGGCGGGCGAGGGTCGGCTGGTTTCGCTCTCGGCCGGCGAAATTGCGGCCTTTGCGCCGCTGGCCGAACTGGAGCAGCAGATTGCGACGGGTCTGCGGCACGAGCCGCCGGACGCCGGCGCACTCGCCCGGCGGGGCGAACTGCGACTGCATCGCGGCGATACGGCGGGGGGGGTGCAGGATCTGCGGGAATCGCTGGCGGCGCGACCCGACCAGCAGGTCAAGAGCGTGCTCGCCGGCGTGATGCTCGAGGCCATCCGGACGGATTTCGAACGGAATCGCGGGCTGGCCGCCGAGATCGAGGCTTTGACGGCGCCGGGGCCTCAGCGGGATCAGTTTCTGCGAGTGCTGGCGGAAAACCTGGAGCGTGGCGGGGAAGGGCTTGAAGCGTTGCGGGCTTACCTGCGGCTGGCGCAGAACTCCGGCTTTGAGGAACGACTGGAGTCACTGACTCCCGACTGGATGGTGCGCGGGCATCGCGTTGTGCGGGGTCGGATTCAGACGCTTCTGGCCGGGCTTTCCGCGGGCGATCAGGTGATCGCACGGGGGGAGATTCAGGACCTGTTGCGGGCCGCGGCGGCTCAGGAGCGAGACCCGGCGGAGCTGCAGCGTTGGTTGCGGCTGCTGGGAGATCTGCCCGAGGCAAGCCCGTTCCGGCTGCAGGCTGCCGAGGCCCTGTCCTCGGAGACGCAGGGGCTGGCGTGGTCGCTGGCCTGGGCCGGTGTCGCGGACTCTCCGAATCCGGAGCTGTTCGGCCCGGCGGTCGCCCGATTCGCCGCCCGGGCTCTGGAGAACAAGCGCTTCGATGCGGCCAGGTTCTGGATTCGCAGGCTGAAGGATCAAGCTCCCGATCAAGTTTGTCTCAACGGGAAGACCGGGGGGCAACTGGCCGAGGCGTGGCTGGCCTCTGCGGACTTTGAGGCGGCGGGGGCCGAATCGCTCGCCTGGCCGTCCGGGGCCGCCGAGCTGCGGCGCGTGACGGGCCGGACGCCGCTGTTGCGGAGTCTGCGACTGCCGGTCGTTTCGATGAGCGAAGAGTCGCGAGGCTGGTCGTTTGAGCTCGCCCTGGAGGGGGGGGAACCGTACTTGAAGGCCCGCAATGGCAAGGGTGAGTCGCAATGGGCCGTCCTCGTCCCCCCTGCCGAGGAGACGATGCCGTTCGGGTTGAACTCACCGGATCAGGCTTTCGTGCGGATGCGCGGCGATTTTCTGGTGCTGGTGCTGGAGACGCATCTGGTTGCGTTCGATGTTTCCGGGCCGGGCGCTCCTCGCAAGCTCTGGGTGCATTCTCTGGCGCGTCGGCGGAGCGGAGACATCGGTCAGCGAGCCCGCGTCGTGCGGGTCAACCAGGGTCGGCAGATCCTGCGGAATTCGTCGGGGGATGTTCTGGGCGTGACGTCGGACGCGTTGATCTATGCGGCCGGGCGGGAGCTGGGGGCGTTGGACCTGCTGACGGGACGGCTGGAGTGGGTCCGGTACGACGTTCCGCCGTGGACTTCGTCGTTCGTGGATGACGAGCAGGTTCTGCTGCAGTCTCAGGAGTTTGCGGGGGCTCCGGATGGAGCGCCGCTGCAGGCCTTTCGAGTGGCGGACGGCACGCCATTGGAGCAGCGCCGACTGCCGCGCGGGAACGTGCTCTGGTCCGCGGGGTGTCGGGTCCTGCTGCAGACGGTACAGCCGCCTCAAGATCAGCAACCGCAGGGTCAGAGCTGGCAACTGCTGAATCTGGCCAGCGGGAAGACGGAGTGGACCCGCGACCTGAAAGCGACGGGGCGGCCCTGGGTTCAGGAAACGTCCGCGGAGATTCTCGTCGTCGATGCTTCGGGCGAGTTGACCGCTTGGGGACTGGATGATGGTCAGCCCCGCTGGAATCAGCAATTGCCGGTCAAGTTTGGCGCTGCGGAGATTCCGGTCCTGCTGGTCCAGCCGCATGGCGATCGCCTGCTGCTGTTGTGCGGCACGGATCTGCAGACGCAGGTCCGCGTGATTCCCGACAGTCCGCATCAGCAGGTGCCGCTGGACGCCACCGCGATCATGCTCGACGCCGCGACGCACAACGTGCTGTGGCAGGCGTCGCTCGGCTGGAATTCTTACGACCTGGGTCAGGCTCCCTGGTCTCCCGTGCTGGCGGCGGCGTCTCGCCAGTTCCAACTGGGCGGCAGCGTTCCGGGTCAGCGGCTGGCGATCGTGATCCTCGACAAGCGGGACGGGCGAAAGCTCTATGAATCCGGCGAGAACTCCGCCGCCTCTTACTTCTCGCTGAACTACGAGCCCGGCGCGCAGGATCTGACGCTGCAGATGATGAACTGGAGTTTCGAGATCCATTTCGACGACAAGTCGCCGTGAGTCGTTTCTCCACGGGCAGGAGGCGGTTACTTTGCGCGGGATGCTCGCGGACGTTCTGATTCAGATCCGGCGGCTGCGCCTCGACCGGCGAAGCTGGGGCCAGGTCGTGCTGGTCGCAACTCTGGCGGGCTGCGGCGCCCCAGAGGAGAAGACTCTCGACGAGTCTGCCCAGGCGGTTGCGCCTGCCGACGATCCAACGCCTCCCGTGACCAATCCGCGCGATCAGGCGTTGCCGGCGGGGAGCGTCACCGCACTGCGCGTTCTGACCGCAGAACCCGGCTGGACCGTTTTCGTGAACGGCATCGAGGCCGTAGCGGCCGAAGATCAACCGCTGGTCACGCCTTGCGTGGTGCATCTGCCCGACGGCGCCTGGCGCATCACGGTCTCTCGCGCGGGGGCCGCGGATCAATCGGAGCGGGCGCTGACGCCGGAGATCCGCGAGGTGCAGTTCGATTCCGGCCTGCCTGTCCCGGAAGGGCAGGTCCCCGCCGTCGAGGCGCCGCTGAGCAGGCTGGCGCCGGGCGAATCGACGCCGCTGGCATCGCTCAATTCGCCGGCGCGCGACGCCGACCCGTTCGTCTCGGTCGACGGCCTGACGATCGCGTTCGCCAGCGACCGCCCTGCAGGCCGTGCGATCTACGTCGCGACGCGCCCGGGACCGGGACATCATTTCGACGCGCCGCGGCAGGTGGCGCTGTCCCGCGGGGCGGATCGAGCGGCGAGTCCGTCGCTGTCGGCGGATGGTCTGCTGCTGGCGTATCTGCTTCCGGAGCGGTCGCGCGTCTGGGGACTGCAGCGCAGGGATCTTGCCGGAGAGTTCGGGGACCGCAAGCCCCTCGTGTTTGACGATCAGAGCCGGGCGGTCTGGCGGAGCGCTCAGTTGTCCGGGGACGGGCTGAGAATCTACTGGACGGCGGACGGCGACGGGACGCCTGCGGGATTCACGGCGAGCCGCAAGGCGGTCGAGAAATCCTTCGGCAAACCAATGGGATACGATCTGCCGGGGGCGCATGCCTGCCTGTCACCCGACGCCCTGCGGCAATACACGTTTGACGGACGCGAGGTTCACCGGCGCCGTCGCGGTTCGCTCAGGCAGTCGTTTGGAGAACCGGAATCGATCGCCGAAGTCGAGCTGCCGGTCCCGCTGGCGGACGCCGGCGCACGCTCGTGGTGGGTCAGCGAGGACGAACAGTGGCTGTTCTGGACTGGCCAGGGAGCTGCGGAAGATCTGTTCGTTACGCGGCTGCGCAGGGGACCCGGCTGGGGTCGGACGTGGCACGGCGACCCACTGGTCCTGAAGCCCGCGGTGGCGGCGACGGAAGCGAAGCCGGTCGACGTTCCGGCCCCCGTCGATCCCCGTTCGCTGCCGCTGCCGTATACGCGGCATTGGCGCGAGCTGGAAAAGCTCATCGCAGCCCGCCAGTTTCCGGCGGCGCAAAAGCTGGTGCGAAGCTCCCTGGAGCAGCGGGAACTGGCGGGCGAGCGCGATCTGCTGCAGCGGGATCTTGCGGCGATCACTCTGATTCGCGAATTCTGGGCCGGGGTGCTGGAGAGTCTGTCCAGGCTGAAGCCTGGCGACGAAGTCCCGTACGGAACGACGAGGGTCGAATTCGTCCGCTTTGAGAATCAGAGACTGGTGCTGAAGACAAAGACCTCCGAGCTGGCCAAGCCCCTTTCGGAACTTCCGCCGGCGGAAGTGGTGGAGCTGTACCTGCTGAGCCGCCCGGAGCCAACGCCGCAGGATGCTCTGCGGATCGGCGTCTATCTCTCCTTCACGCCCCGCCGGTACGAGAAGGTCGCGTCGAGCCGGCTGGCGGCGGCGGGTGATGAAGGCAGCCAGTTCCGCGAGGAGTGGTTCGCCCGGCTGGTGCGGCAGGGGGGGGCCGAGTTCGACCGCGGAAACCTGGCGGAGGGGACGGCCTTCGTGGATGAAGTCCTGCAGCACGGATCGGGAACCGCGGCGCACGCGACGGCCGGGAAGCTGAAAGCGGGCCTGTACGACCGGCTGTCGTGGGAGCTGCGGGGGAATCGGAAGTGGGGGCGTGACAAGGAGGGCGAACTGCGGGCGGAGGCCGGACGATTCGAGAGGTCCTATGCGGTCTCGCGGGAGATGTACGGGGACTTCGAGCTGAGCTGCGAGTGGCAGGTGACCGGGGCGACGGGGCAGGGGGGGATCTACTTTCGCTATCCGGGGCAGGGGGATCCGTTCAAGACCGGGTTCAAGATCCAGCTCGCATCCGATGCGGGCAAGGGTGTGGATCAGTACTCGACGGGGTCGCTGTTCGGTCAGGAAGCGCCGCTGACGAACGCCTCACAGGCCGCGGGACAGTGGAACACGCTGAAGCTGCGGGTCGTGGGTGAGGACGTGACGGCGACGATCAATGAAGTGGTCGTGCTGAAGGCGAAGGCAATCAGCGAGACGGCGGCGTTGACGGGGCATGTGGCGCTGGATGGAGTTGCCGGGGGGATCAACTACCGCCGGGTGCTGATAGTGCCGCTGAAGTAGGGGCGGCTGGGCTGGCCGATGGTCGATCGCACAGAAGTTCTCGCGCTGAGGCGCAGAGCGGACCGGGAAGACATCCCACAGGAGCTCCAGACGGGGGCGTGGTCCAGCCAGTGAATTCAGTCCGCGCAACTTCGCGTTGACCGCCTCATTCACGCCCCGTACCGTGCGGGCATGCACGTTGCCGTTCCCCCCCAGGAGACACAACTATGGTGCCCGAAGAGATTCGACGGAAGCGGGACGCGCTGGCGGGCGCACCAGACCAAGTCAACTGGTGCGATGACGATGACCTCAATGGCGAAAACATGGAAGGCGCTGGCCCCGGCGGGTGGCTGAACGTCTTCGGCTGGTACGTTGTCGGCACAATCGGCGGCAGCGGCAATGCGATCGTCGTAGGAGTCGATGATCCGGCGGTCTATTACGCCGGTCATGATTGGTATGGGGGCGACGACGTCGTCAACTTTCAGGACTTCGGGGGGAGTGGAGCGCATCTGGTGTCCTCCACCTTCAGGAATTGGGATGGTACGGAGCGAGTTGTGGAGCGTCTGAAGGCCGAGTGGGTGGAGGTCCCCTACACGGCCGAGGGCGTGCGGCAGTCGCTCTTTCCGCTCGCGTCATCGATCGACGACTTCCGCGAGAGGGCGGAGGAGATTGGCGCGCTCATCGACAAGATCGACTGAGCGATTCCAGACTGGGCGACTGCCCGGGATGGACGGCGTGGCCCGTTGGGCCGGCGTTGCTTTCCGACGAGCGTTCCCGCGTGGCGGGGTAAGGATGCTTCAGCATTCCTCCGGGATGGCGGAGAAGATGCCCCCGGCCGCGGGACGGGGGCTAAGAGGGCTCTACTTCGTGTCGCGCCAGAGCCAGCGGAGGGAGTCGGGGAGGATCGCGCCGCCGTGCTTGCCGTTGTGGCCGCCGTCGCCGTAGTCGAACCGGTAGTCGTACTTGGCAAACTTGAGCGACGCCGCCATCTGCTGATTGGCCAAGGGCCAGTTACCGTGGAGGTTGTCGAGGTCGTTTGAGCCCTCCTGCAGGAAGATGCGGAGCGGCTTGGGGTCGGTCTTGCGGATCAGAGCGGGGTAGACGTGGCCGCCGCGGATGTTCGTGAAGCTGCCGACGTGGCTCAGGACTTTGCGGAACGAATCGGGGCGCTCCCAGGCGACGGTGAAGGCGCAGATCCCCCCCGAGCTGATGCCACCGATGGCCCGCAGATCGGGGTTGTCGGTGACGCGGAAATTGTGTCGCTCCTGCAGACCGGGGAGGACTTCTTCAATCAGAAAGCGGGCGTATTCGCCGCCGAGGCTGTCGTACTCGAAGCTGCGATTGCTGCGCGGCTTCTGGTCGGGCTGAGCGGCGGGGATCTGGCCCGGGTTGAGGAACACGCCGATTGTGACCGGCATCTCCTGTTTGTGGATCAGATTGTCGAAGACGACCGGGACGCGGAACTGGCCCTTGGGATTCTGGTAGTTGCCGCCGTCCTGGAAGACCATCAGGGCGGCGGGCTGCGAACCGTCATACTGGGCGGGGAGGTAGATCCAGTAGTCCCGTTCGGTTCCCGGATAGGTCTTCTCGCTGACCCACTGGCCCTGGACGATTTTCCCTGTGGGAACGCCGGCCTGCGGTTCGGAATCGGGACCGAGCTTGTAGTCGTCGGCCGCGCGGGCAAGGTCGATCCCCGTTCCCAGGGCGAGGGACAGGAGCGTGATTGCAAAGGTGAGCAAAGTCCGCGGCATGGCAGGCGTCTCCGAAGTTTCGCGCAGGCGAGGCAGGCAACTTCGGACAGCGTAAGCCGGGCAGGGAGCGGGAGCAACCGCGGCGGCGGCGCCGAGCTGGAGGGGACTTCTGTCGCTGAATCGTGGACTTCATTCGCTTCGGTGAATCCCGATGCATCCAGCCCCCCTTACGTGTCTGCTATCGTTGCGGAATCTGGCATTGTCGACGTCGGTCGCACGTGGTGGAATCTCGGTACAAGGAAGTTCTGCGTTTGCTCAAGGTGCTCCTATGCGACTGACCGGCTGGGTGATTCTGTGGCTCGGGTGCTGCGCGGTTCCGTTGCTGGCGGCGGACATTGTGGATGCCCCCGAGGAGAATGTCTTCGGTCTCCCGAATGCCGCCATGGAACGGGGCGGGACGCTCGTGCTGCACGGGGGCGGCGAGCATATCGACGACGTCTGCAACGAGTTCGTGCGGATTGCCGGGGGCAAGCAGGCCCGGCTGGTGCTGATTCCCTCGGCCTATCCATTCGACGACGATGAGAGCTACACGGATGCGTACGAAGGCTGGATGAACTACGACGTGACGTCGTTCGACTTCCTGCATACCGACGATCCCGATGAAGCAGACGATCCCGAGTTCTGCAAGATTCTGGAGGTCGCGACCGGCGTCTGGATCGGCGGCGGCGCTCAGGCGCGGCTGACGTATCGTTATGGGGGGCGACGAGTCGAGCAGCTTCTGCGGACGGTGCTGGAGCGAGGCGGGGCGGTCGGTGGGACGTCGGCGGGGGCGTCGGTCGTCTCGGGACTGATGATCCGGGACGGTTCCGCGACGCTGGCCGCCACCGATCGCGGCTTCGGGCTCGCTCAGCGGCTGGTCGTCGATCAGCACTTCTCGGAGCGCGGGCGGTTTCCCCGGCTGCTGGGGGTATTGGAAGGCCACCCGCGGTACTTCGGTATCGGCCTGGATGAAGACACGGGGATCGTACTCAGCGGCAATGAATTGCGGGTGATCGGCAAAGGCCGGGTCGCCGTTTGCGTGGGACCGACGACGACACGGGGCGGGGTGACGGTCCATCGTCTGGAAGACGGCGAAGAGGCCGAGCTGGTGATCAGCCGGCCGAGTGCGCGGCGAGTGACGTTCGATTTGAAGCGCGGGCAGGGGAAGTAGCGTCCGGGCGAAAATGACGAATGTCGAAGGCGGAATGTCGAATGAGCGTTCTGCGTCGCACGGGCTCGCCCAGGGCTTACGCCGCTGGGCGACATTCGTCCGCCCCGTCGAGGGCTTTGGACCTCTGCGAGTTCGAGGCCTGTGGGGCAGAGGGACGTGTCGGCGTCCCCTTTTTCCGGGAAATCCTCTTGACCACGTCAATCCGCCGCATACTATGCTACACAGAGTGTGTGTGGCCGTGTAGGGAGCGGGATCATGCGGATCGAGCGGGAACTGATGCGGGGGGCCGGGCCGCTGGCGGTCTTGAAGCTGCTGGAAGACGGTCCAAAGTATGGGTACGAGCTGGTCGATCTGCTGGCGACGCGGACTGCGGGGGTGCTGGAGATGGGGCAGTCGACGCTGTATCCCCTGCTCTACAACCTGGAGTCGCAGACGCTGGTCGAATCGTACGAGGCGGCGGCCCCGAACGGACGCAACCGGCGGTATTACCGGCTGACGGCGAAGGGCCAGCAGCGGCTGGCGCGGGATGTCGAGCAGTGGCAGAACGTCTGCAAGGCGATGACGCAACTCGGCGTCCTGACGACACAGCGGCTGAACTGGGAAGGGGGGCTCGCATGAGCGGTTCTCCTCAACGCAGAACCTGGGGGGCGTTCTGGCAACGGCTGGCGTTTACCCGTTTGCAGGACTGGTTTTCGACATTGCCGGTCCAGCGGCTCAGTCCGGAATACGCCGTGCAGGAGACGGGGCTGCCGACTGAGGTCGGGACAGCGATTCTGGAGGTCTCGGGGAGTCGCAAACTTCCTCGACGGTCGGCGATCTGGCCCTGGCGGCTGCTGACGATCGTTTCGCTGCTGCTTGGACCGATCGCCCTGGTGGTCGGCCCGTGGTGCTGGTGGCGCTGGCAGCGTTCCGAACGGCGGGCGTGGATCAGCGAACTGACGGGCGTCGCACGACTGCTCGCCGACCAGGGACTTGAGGCGTCCGCAATCGCCGAGCGGCTGAGGCAATACGGGGACCGCGCCATCGCGACGAGCCGGTTGCGAGGGGCGATCGAGCGGCGCGGCTGGCTGCCGAACTTCGGTTGGCTGAGCCGGCGGAACCCGGTGATCGATCAGGAGCAGGTACTGTTAGCGGGAGACGCGGGATTACTCGTTCTACCGGGCACGCCAGCCGATGCAATGGCGACGCTTTCCGAAACACTGGCCGAGCAATCGCTGCCAGTTGCGGCCATGGACCGGGTGGCGGATGTCGTCCGGCGGAGCGGGCTGTGGCCGCAGGAAAAAGCGCTGGTCGCCAGCGAGCTGCTCGCTCATTTTCAGGATGGAGTGAAGGCCGGTCGGCCCGTGGCAGAGCTGGTCGAGGAGTTTGGTACGCCGCGGGAGGTCGCGGGGCTGATCCGGCGGGCTCGGATCCGGCTGCGTCCGCTGGCCTGGCAGGCGTGGCGGCGGAGCCGGCAGGTTTCGGCAGTGGCGGTCTGCCTGTTCGTTGTTTACTGCGGGACGCTCTGGGCGCGGTTCCGCCTGGCGACGCCGGCGCCGATACCGGATTTCATTGGCGAAATGGACGTGGTCGGTCGGCAGCATCGGGAAGCCGGGGCCGCGTGGCCGTACTATCGCAAGGTGCTGACGGAACTGCAGCGCATCCGGCCCGGTGTCGGCGAGTCAGAACTTCGGGAGGCCGCCATGACGGGACTGGCCCATCCCGGGTGGAACGTGGCGAGCGAGTTTCTCGACAGCAATCGGCGCCTGCTGCCGCTCATGTTGCAGGGGACGGAGCAGCAATACCTCGGGTACGTCTATCGCGACCCGGAGAACGACGCGTGGCTCAAAGCGATCCACCGCGGGACCGAAGTCCATGCGGTTGACTACTTCGCTCCTGGCAAGCCGCCGATATCCATTCTAGTGCCGCAGATTCAGGATCTGTCGCTGGCCGGCGTACTCCTGCAGACCGCCTGCTGGGACGCCATCCGGGCTGAGGACGCCGCAACCGCACTCGACCTGCTCGACGCCCAGAAACGTATGGCGAACCAGGTGGCGACGGAGAATGCCTTCCTGGTGAATCAGCTCGTGGCCGCCGCCTGGAAATCCATCGCCTGCCGTCAGGCGGGAGTCGTGCTGTCGCGTCTGGGACGCCAACTGTCCGATGCCGATCTGGAACGGCTCCGGGAGGCCGTACCGAAGATTCGACGGCTGGATCGGACGCTCGACCGTCAAATCGGGCGAATCACGCTGGAGTCCTGTTATGCCGGCGGCGGTCTGGATTCGGCGCAACTGGCGCCCCGCGGCGTGGAGCTCCTGATCTCTCCGTACGTGACCAATGAGCGGATTCCGGAGCTCAAGTTACTTGCGCCGGATCCGCGCAATATCTCCTGGTGGTCCGACGTCAGGCGTGAAACCGTCACGGTCCGGGTGGCAAACAGCGTCGCGTCGCTCCGGGAAGCGCTGCTGGTGTTTGACGAACTGAACGATGCACTTGATCGCATCCCGCAGACCGATCGCAGTCTGGATGTCGCCGAATACCGAAAACTCTATGACGCCATCGCGAATGATCCCGTCCGGCGAAGCCGACTGCTGCCGGTGCTGGCGGTCGTCATGCCGCCCGCGATGCTGGTCGGCGACCCTCTTCCGCACGGCGTGCAGCGGGCGGTCACTTACCGCGCGTTGATGCTGGCGTTTCGGGCCGAGCAGATCCGTCGGCGGACGGGAGAGGTCCCGCAGTCGGCGGAGGATCTCGATCTGCCGGCAGCGGAGTCGCAGATTGCCGATCCGTTCGTACCGCAGCAGTCGTTGCGATGGAAGGCGACCGACGCCGGACCGGTGATCTACTCGATCGGCCCGGACGGCGTCGATGACGGCGGAGTGCCGGGGGCCGCGGCGCCGGGGAGCATTCCGACGAGCGGCGACTGGGTGCTCTATCCGCCGGCGGGGGCGTATGCGGACGAGCCGGCCGAAGCCAGGCCTGACTGAACCGCGTGCCCCGTGAGCTCGGCCTCCAGCCGGGCAACCAATCTCGCCGCCGCAGACGGCCCGATCACGGGAGCGTCTGCAGCGGCGGAAGCGACCTGGCCGTCTGCCTGATCAATCGCTGAGACGACTACCCCATCAGTTCCGGAATTGGTTTGCCGTGGTCGACGATGGGTGTCGGGCGGCCGTTGAAGTCGCGGATCAGCGTCGTTGCCGAATCGATCCCCAGGTGATGATAGATTGTCGCCAGGAAATCGCCGGGACCGCAGATCCGTTCGACGACGTCTTCGCCCCGCTTGTCGGTCGCGCCGATAAAGCGGCCAGTTTGAATCCCGCCGCCGGCCCAGATGTTCGAGAATGCCCGGGGCCAGTGATCGCGACCGGGCTGTTGCGTCCCGGACGGGGCGCTGGCGTCGCCGGCGCCGGTGCTGGCGGCATAGCTGATTTTGGGAGTCCGGCCGAACTCTCCGGTCACGACGACGAGTACGCGTTTGTCGAGGCCCCGTTCGTAGACGTCCTCAATGAGCGCGGTCACCGCCTGGTCGTAGGCCTCCGCCCGGAATCGCATCGCTTCGAAAACGTTGTGATTGACCGCATGGTCGTCCCAGTTCTGAACGCGTCCGCAGAGGGGTCCGCTCAGGCTGGTGGTCAGGACATCGACGCCGGCTTCCACCAGCCGCCGCGCCAGCAGCAGTTGCTGCCCCCAGGAGTTGCGTCCGTAACGGTCGCGAGTCCGATCGTCTTCCCGGCTCAGGTCGAAGGCTTCTTTGGTCGTGGGATTCGTCAGCAGAGTCATCGCCTGCGTTTCGAACTCGTCGAGCGCCGCCAGTTCGCCGGCCTGATCGAACGCACGTTCGAGCGTGTCGAGGTTCTGCCGGAGGGTCGAGCGCCGGCCGAGCCTGCGAACTTCACCCGCATCCGACAGGCCGATGTTTGGCACCGAGAAGTTCGGCGCGTTGGGATCGCCGGTAACGGTGAACGGCGAGTAGGCGTCGCCCAGATAGGCGGGGCCGTTGTACTCCAGCGGCGGCTTGATGCCGACGTAGGCCGGCAGCGGATTCTGACGCGGGCCTGCCTGCGAGCGCAGGTAGTTGGCGACCGACATCCAGTCCGGATAGCGGGGCTTGGGTTTATCGCGGGTATCGGGGTCGCCGGAGAGGAGCTGCATCGAGCCGGCGGGGTGCCCTCCCGCGGACTGATGCATCGAGCGCAACACCGTGAATTTGTCGGCGAGGTTCGCATGCCGCGGCAGCAGTTCCGTGAACTGCATTCCGGGAACCTTGGTTGGAATGAGTCCGAACGGACCGCGATACTCGCTCCCCGACGTCGGCTTCGGGTCGTACGAATCGATGTGCGACAGGCCGCCCGGCTGCCAGACCATGATCACGGCGGTCTTCTCGGATTTGCCGCCGGTCGATTCCGCGGCGTGCAAGGCGTTTTGGGCCTGCAGGCGGAGAATCCCCGGCAGGCTCAGCGTGCCGAAGCCGGCCAGACCCGTCTGCAGGAAATTGCGCCGGCTGCCGGCGCCCAGGCCCAGCGGCCCCGCGCAGGAGGTGGCGGAGAACGGGAGGAGAGAACGGCTCATTTTGACTCCGCTGGCTTGACGCGAATCGCGATCGGTTCGGACACCACAATATCGACAATATCTCTGGGCTGGGCCACGGCCGTGGCCTGCTTGACCTGCTCCGCGGCGGCGGCCAGCGCGGCGGCCGCGGCCTTCTGCCGAACGGCGATCGCCTCGACGGCCTTGGCAGCCTCGTCCTTGGTTTCAACGGCCGCTGCCGCGGCGGCTTCGGCCAGCTTCTTCGCTTCGGCGTCGAGCGCCATGACTTCCTGCTCGGCTTTCAGACGGGCGGCCTCGGCGGCGGCGACGGCGTCCGGATTGTGCCGATATTTGGCGACGGCGCTGCCGTAGAACGCGATCAGATAGTCGCCGGGAGGAGTCTTCAGCGTCTCCAGATCCAGCACCGCCTCGCCCGCGTCAGCGGTCAGTGAGACGTCGAACGCCGGGACGCGCTCGAAACCGGCTCCCGTTGTCTTGAGCTGCATTGTCGCCCCGGAGAACTCACTGCGGCGGGTCTGGACGAGCGGAATCTTCAACTTCGTCCCTGCGGTGACTTCCACGACGTTCTTGTCGGACGGCGCGATCGAGAGAGGGGCAAAGTCGAATCCGCTGACGGAGACCGGCACGTCGGCCAACAGACGCGGGCTGGGAATCTCGCCCCAGGCATCGGCGACCGGCCAGGCCATCGAGGCCAGCTTGCACGGTCGCGTCACGACCGCGTCGCCGATCTTGGAACGTCCGTAGAACGTCGCATTGGTCATGGCCCGGGGGGCATTCTGATGTGCGGTGACGAGCATCATGCCCCGCGACTGGCCGGCGGGAATCTTCAAGCCGTGGGCGGTGACGCCCTCAGGCAGGCCCTCCATCACCAGCTCGATGTCGCCGTCGAAGCCATCCCGTCGCACGGCGACGACTTCCAGCGCCATCGTCGCTCCGCCGCGAAGGGCCAGAGGTTTTGACAGGGCGTTTCGATCGCCGTTCCGGAGCTCCATGTGGAGGGCCCAGGCGACCAGGGCGAAGTCGGGAGCGGCCTTGCGGATCACGAGGCGATAGATGTTGCGGGCTTCGTTCCGCGTTCCGCCGAACAGATCCTGCAGTTGCAGGCGATGGAGCCCGTCCGCCTTGATGACCAGTTTCCCGAGGATGTCCGAGCTCCCCGCGTTGTAGGGGGGGCCGTCGTAGGCGTAGCCGTTGCTGGAGACCTTGACCGGGCTGGGGATGTCGCTGAACTCGGCGACGTCGGTCAGCGTTTCGCCGTCCGGCGTGCGGGTCACGTGCTGGACGAGGATCGCCGGGTCGGTGGGGCGGCCGAAGCGTTCCGACGCGACTTCAACCCACCACTCTTCGCCCTTCTTCGCTTCGAACTCGAAGACGTCGACGTCGGCGGCCGGGAAGAAGCTTCCCGCGATATCGCAGGGCAGGGTGATTTTCTGCGCCTTTGCGCTGCCATTGTTCGGCTCGGCTTCCGCCAGCTCGGCTTCGCCGCGGAGGCCCTCGGGGGGCCATGAGAAGGAGTTGACGGTTTTGGTCGAGGGCTGGCGGACGATCGGCGTACCTGCCGGCTGCTCCCAGACGCCGAGGCGATAGAAATAGGCGGGGCCGCCTTTGAACGTCAGCTCGTGCACCTTGATCACATACTTGCCGTCGTCGGGGACGTTGAAGTCCAGCACGCCCCCGCGGCGCTCGACCAGCAGGTCGCGGCCGGCGGCGTCGGCGATGATCACCACGCCGTCGAGCTTGGAATCGACGCCGCCGGTAGCGCAGTCAACGATGACACGTTGCCCCTTCCGCCCGTCGAACGTGTAGTGGTCGACGGCCCGCACCGTCATGACGGCGTTGCAGACGGAGTTGACCGGCAGTTCCATCGCGGTCGCCAGCGACGTGTTGGGCTTCGTCTGCACGACTTCCGGCAATGAGCCGACCGAGAAGACACGGGACGACGAAACGCCCAGCCGGGTCAGAATGCGGGCTTCGTAGACGCCGATCGGACAATCGTCGGCGATCGCGACGACGTACTTGTTCGGTACGGGCTGACCCGCCGGATCGAGCTTCCGCGTCGCGGTGATGCGGGGATCGGAGAAGACGAGCTGATCGGCGGCGTCGAGATGGTCTCCGGTGATTGTGATTTCGACCTGGGTTCCGACCTTGCCCCCCATCGGCATGGTGGTCAGCAGACGGGGTGCGGGGAGGCAGACCGACTGGGCGGGCAATGCCGAAGCGACGCACAACGTCGCCACGCAGAAAACTGTCAGACGATACATGGAATTCATCTCCGCTGCTCTTCCGGTCCATTCACGCAAGCATCGCAGCATATCCACCCTCTTGCGGCTAATGGTTGAACAGGAATTCTTTGGTATTGATCAGCGCCCAGATCAGATCCTGGAAGTTGTCGGCCGCCTCCTTCTGCGGGTCGATCGTTTTCCCGTCGGCGTCGGCGCGGGGTTCGGTCAGATAGTCGAGCGACGTCTTCAGCTCGTCGGGGCGCGGCTGGCGTGAGAAGGCCGCCAGGTACAGCTCGCGGACCTTTGCCTCGGGCGTCCGATCGTCCTTCGCGATCCGCACGGCGCGACCGTTGGGGTTGCCGAGCTTCGCCTTGATGTCGGCCGCATTGAGCAGATGCAGGCTTTGGGCGAGGCTCGACGATTGGACCCGTTCGCATTCGCAGACGCTTTCGCCCTCCGGGCGTCCGAAGACTCTGAGGAACGGCGAAGATCTGTTGTAACTGTTGTCGGGGAGCGCCACCGCCCGCGTCCCGGCCGGCAGATTGGCAAAGTCGGTCTGCGACTCGGTCAGCCGGTCGATTGCGTCGAGCAGGACTTCGGCCTGCAGCCGCCGGGGATAGTATCGCGAGTAGTTCTGCCGGTCGGAGAGGTTGTGTTCGTTGGGCGCGGCGCTCAACTGATAGGCTTGCGAGCGCGTGATGACCCGGACCAGCTCTTTCAGGTCGAAGCCGCTGGCGATGAAGTGTTTCTCGAGAGCGGCCAGCAGTTCCGGGTTGGTCGGGGGATTCGTATCGCGGATGTCGTCCTCGGGCTCGATCAGACCCCGCTGGAAGAAGTGCTTCCAGTAGCGATTCACGAGCGACTTTGCGAAGAACGGGTTTTCCGGGGTGCTCATCCAGTCGGCGAGCCGCAGGCGGGGATCTTCGTCCGCCGTCATCGGCGGGATGGCGTCCCCCAGCGCGGCGGGCTTCAGCGGCAGGCCGGTTTTGATATTGGTGGCGGCGGCGATGCCGCGCTTGTGGAAGATCAGATCCTCGCCGCGCGTCGACGACGGCTTTCGGCCAACCTGGCTGAAGAAGGCCGCCAGCGAGTAGTAGTCGTCCTGACTCCAGCGTTCGAACGGGTGGTGATGGCACTGGGCGCACTGCATCCGGACGCCCAGAAAGAGCTGGGCGACGTCTTCGATCTGATCCTTCGGCTCTTTGACTCGCTTGTACCAGGCCACCGGCGGATTGCCGATCACCGTCCCGGTTGCCGCCAGCAGTTCGCGGACGAACTGGTCGTACGGCTTGTTGGCGAGCAGGCTGTCGCGGACCCAGGCATGGAAGGCGAAGTTGGAGACGATGTCGCTGGTGTCGTCGCGACGATTCTTCAGCAGCGCGGTCCACTTGTTGGCGAAATAGTCCGCGTAGTCGGGGCTGCGCAGCAGCTCGTCGATGGCGTGGTCCCGTTTCTCGGGATCGGTGCTGGCCAGGAAGGCGGTCGCTTCCTGCTCCGTGGGAAGTCGCCCGCCGATATCGAGCGTGACTCGCCGCAGGAACGTCGCATCGTCGCAAACTGAGGATGGGGGGACGCCGAGCGCTTTCAGATTGCCAAAAACGAACTCGTCGACAAAGTTCCGGGAGGGAGGCAGATTCTCGACCGGCGCTCCGAGCGGGACCGAGGCGCTGAAGACCGCGACCTGGCCCTGGTAACGAACCATGACGGCGACGTTCCCGGAAAGATCGAGGATCTTGACGAGCCCGCGATCGGAGACCTCGGCCATGCTCCGGTCGTTGGATTCGTAGAGCGCCTGTTCGGTGACGTCGCGTTCGCTGCCGTCCGAGTATCGGGCCAGTACCTTGAGCTGCTGTTCGCCGTGACGGGCGATCGAGCCCCGCCTGGGCTGGACTTCGAACGACTGAAGTTTCGGGTCGCTCTCCTTGTCATATGCGGCGCCCTGTCGAATCCATTCGCGCAGGAGGGAGTAGCCTTCGGAAGCGGCGTCCAGACGGGCGCCGCCGCCGTGCGGCATCTGGCCGGAGGCCTTGAGCAGCAGCAGGCTGCGATCGGGAACGCCGGCGAAGAGTCGACGACCGCGCCCCTCCTTGACCAGATGTTCGAAGTCTTCCTGCGGCTCGAACCCGAGCAGCGACAGTTGGAATCCGTTCTGTCCGCCCCCGGCTTTGGCGTGGCAGACGCCCACATTGCAGCCGGCCTTCGTCAGGACCGGCATGACGTCGTTGACGAAGCTGACGGTTCGATCGGCGGCCTGTGCGGATTGCGGGGCGAGCGCGATGAGCAGCCCCCCGACGACGGCGAGGACGAGATCTCCCGGCAGGAAACGGCGTCGGCGATAGTGGTGGAGGAAGGTCATTTCAGTTCCGCGGAAGGCTGGCAGGCGGGAGGGCGGGGTGGATGATCGACTTCGATTATAGCTTGTTCCAAGCTCGGATTCGGCCGAATCCATCAGCAAAATTTAATATGTCAGAGGGATTCGCGTCAACGGTCGATTCATTTCCTCGCGGACAACCGCAAAAAACGGTCCCGTCGGGGCTGAGGGCAAAAGTTCGGCGGCGGAAGTCGCGCAGGGGCTCGGAAAATGCGGCCTGGAGCGCGTTTACAGGTCTGGCGGAATGGTCGTCGACAGAACGCCGAGTGCCGGTTTCGTCAGCCGGACTGCAAATCTCCTTGGCGGACGACATGGGGTCGGCATATACTTGCAGCGGTTGATTCGTGAATTTGAGAGCCAGCATGACCGCCAGCCATCAGACCCGACGCACTCGCCAGCCCCTCTGGGCGTGGCTGAGGCTGTGTCTGCTGCTGACCCTCTGGCAGGCGCCGGTTCCGCTGGTGCACGCCCACGAGACGGGGGGCTGGGACCACGCTGCGCTTGCGCGGCACGTTCACGAGTTCCACGGCGACGCGGCCGTCCCGGGCGAATGCGAGTGGCACTGGCATCTCGTCCTCCCGGCCTGGGGTTGTCCAGCGGTCCCGACGGAGTCCGATGACGAGCCGGCGGGGCCGGTGCAGTTCGACGTCACCGTCGTCCGACTCGATGACTCGGTCGATCGGGATGCCACCGTCGCGAGCGACGCGGACGAGATCGACTGGCGGTCTCCACGGTTCGAGCTGTCGGCGCAGCGCATGTCGGCGACGGCGGGCAGCTCGTTTCTGACGACCTATTCCATCGACGTACCCCTGCATCAGCTCCTGCGGGTCATCCGCTGCTGATCGCCGCCGTCGGACGCCTCTCTGGTACGTCCGGCGGGGAATCGATGAGTCTTCCGGCAGCGCACGCTTTGCGCCTGCCGACGCCGGCCGGGTGAGTTGCGCCAGTTCTTCATGCGCACGCCCGTCTGTAGTTCAGGCCGTGATCTGAAGGGTGCGCGCGATGAAGCGGTTATGGTCGATTCTGTTGACGGGTGTTCTGCTGGCGGCCGGCGGGTTCGCCGCATGGCGTTTCGGTCCGGATCTGCTGGCGTCGAAGGAGGCAGAGCCGGAACCGGCTCCCGAGGTCGAGACGCGTCCCAAAGATCGCGTCGCGTTAACGGAAGCCAAGGCCGATGCGGCGCATTTGAAGATCGAGGAGGTCACCCGACGGTCGCTGGTTCCTCAGCGCTGGGTTCCGGGACGGATCGACTACAACGCCCGACGGCATACTCATATCAAGGCGCCATCGGACGGTGTGATCCGCGAGATCCTGGTTCGCACGGGTGATACGGTGGAAGCCGGTCAGGCAATGTGCGTCATCGACAGCCCGGATATCGGCGAGCGGCGCGCCGATGTGCAGCAGAAAGAAGACGACCTGAAACTGGCCCGGCGCGAGTCGGACTGGTGGCACGAGGTCCAGTCCAATCTCGGCGATCTGATTGGGGCGCTGCGTGAAGCGACGGATCTGCGGAAGGTCCAGGCGACGTTCCAGGACCGGACGCTGGGGGACTATCGCAACCAGCTCATCGGGGCCTACTCCCGCTTCCTCCTGGCCGACCGGCTGTCGGCCCGGCTGAAGCCGCTGGCGGACGAAGGGCTGGCGACCGTGCGGTCTCTGAACGAGCAGGTTTCCGCGCGCGAGATTGGCGAAGCGGAGTTTTCGTCCCTGTGCGAACAAGCGAAGTTCGAAGTTCAGCAGAAGCGCGGACGGGCCGATTCCGCCTTCGCCGACGCCGAGCGTCGGCTGGCCATCGCCCGGCAGCGACTCTCCTGGCTGACGGGGGGGGGCGAGCCGCCTGGCGGCATGAAGGATGAGTCGCTCAGCACGTGGCCTCTGGCGGCGCCGATGTCGGGAACGGTCGAAGAAGTGCCGATCGCCCCGCTGGAACGCGTCAAGCAGGGGGACGATTTGATGCTGGTCGCCGATACGACGCACTTGTACGTGCAGGCGGACATCCGGGAGAAGGACTGGGGGGCGATTCACGTGGCACAGGGGCAGATGATCGAGGTCCAGAGCCCGGCGCTCGCGGGGCGTCGACTTGAGGCCAAAGTCTCTTACATGGGGCGTTCGGTCGTCGTCGAGTCGCGGGCCGTGCCGCTGATTGCCGAGATCGACAACCCCGACGGGCTGTTGCGACCGGGAATGTTTGTGCGGGTGGCGCTGCCGGAGGCGAAACCGCGGGAGGTGGTGGCGATTCCGGAAGGGGCGGTCGTCAGCCATGAGGGGCGGGTGATGGTGTTTGTCGCCGCGGGCGAACGGGAGTTCGAGGCCCGCGAGATCAAGACGGGAATTCAGGAAGGGGGAACGGTCGAAGTCGTCGCGGGACTGCAGCCGGGCGAGAAGGTGGTGACGGAGGGGGCGTTCGTCCTCAAGTCGGAACTGCTGCTCGAACCTGAGGAATAGCCTTCCGCCGCGCAACACTCGTTTCCGATCAATTACTCCTGCACGAGCCGAGTGACTCACATGCTCTCCAAGCTGATCGATTTTTCCCTCGACAACCGGCTGCTGATCATTGCGATGATCGCGCTGATGGGTTTGCTGGGGGTTGTGGCGGCGCTGAATCTGCCGATTGACGCTGTGCCCGACATGACCAACGTGCAGGTGCAGGTGGTCACGGACGCCGGGGCGCTGACGCCGCTCGAAGTCGAGCAGTACGTCACGTTTCCAGTCGAGCTGACGATGGCCGGGCTGCCGGGGGTCGAGGAGATCCGGAGCGTTTCGAAATTCGGCATCTCGTCGGTGACGGTCGTGTTTCAGGAAGGGACGGACATTTTTCGCGCCCGGCAGGTTGTGAACGAGCGGCTGACCGACGCCGCCGAGCGAATTCCGCCGGGCTACGGCACCCCGCGGCTGGGCCCTCTGACGACGGCGCTGGGGGAGATTCTGCAGTTCGAAGTTCGCAGCGACACGCGCACGCCGATGGAACTGCGGACGCTGCTCGAATGGGAGATCTCGCCCCGGCTGCGCGAAGTTCCCGGCGTGACCGAAGTGAATTCGCAGGGGGGCTACTACAAATCCTTCGAAGTCCGTCCCGATCCCGATCGGATGGCGAGCTTCGGCGTCTCGCTGAGCGACGTGTTCAACTCGCTGCAGCAGAACAACAGCACGGCAGGGGGAGGTTACGTCGTCCACCACGGCGAGCAGCGCTTCATCCGGGGACAGGCGTTGCTCAAGGGGGTCGACGACATCCAGCAGGTCGTGCTGCGGACGTCGCCGCAGGGCGCGCCGATCCTGATCCAGGACGTCGCCGATGTGGTCATCGCCCCCTTGACGCGGCAGGGCGCCGTGACGCGCGACGGTCGCGGCGAGGCGGTGATGGGCATGACGATGATGCTGATCGGCTCCAACTCGCGCGAAGTCGTGCATGCCGTCAAGGATCGCCTGGTCGAGATCCAGAAGACTTTGCCGCCCGACGTCACGCTGGAGGAAACGTACGACCGCGCGGAGCTGATCGGCCGGACGCTGCATACCGTCGAGAAGAATCTCTTCGAAGGGGGCGTGCTGGTGATCATCGTGCTGCTGGTGATGCTCGGCAGCCTGCGGGCGGGGTTGATCGTGGCCCTCGCCATCCCCCTGTCGATGCTGTTCGCGGCGAACATGATGTGGGCCACCGGAATCACCGCCAGCCTGATGAGCCTCGGCGCCATCGACTTCGGTCTGATCGTCGACAGCTCCGTGATCATGGTCGAGAACTGCATCCGGCGGATCTCCGAGAACCACGCGAACCGTCCGTTCAAAGACGTGATCCGCGATGCCTGCCTGGAAGTCCGCAAGCCGACGATGTTCGGCGAATTGATCATCAGCGTGGTTTACGTGCCGATTCTGGCCCTGCAGGGGACCGAAGGAAAACTGTTCAAGCCGATGGCCCTGACCGTGCTCTTCGCCCTGGCGGGATCGCTGGTGCTGTCCCTGACCTTCATGCCCGCCGTGGCCTCCCTGGCGCTCTCCCGCAAGACCGAGGAAAAGGAGATCTGGATCATTCGCATGATCCACAAGATCTATCACCCGCTGGTCCATACGACGATCGCCCATCCCGTGTGGACCGTCGTCGTGGCGCTGGTCGTGTCGCTCGGGTGCATCCCGGTCGCGGCCCGGCTCGGCGGGGAATTCATGCCCCGGCTCGACGAAGGAGACATCCTGATCGAGGTCAACCGACTCCCGAGCGCGACGCTGGAAGACTCGGTCGAGATGTCGACCCGGATCGAAAAGCTCCTGCTGCCGCTGCCGGAGGTCCGGACCGTGTTCTGTAAGACCGGCCGTCCCGAAATCGCCAACGACATCATGGGCGTCCACCAGACCGACGTCTGGTGCCTGCTCCATCCGGAACACGACTGGCCCGTCCATAAGTCGCGCAACGAGCTCATCGAAGAAATGTCCGCGCTCCTCAACGACAACGTTCCGGGAGTCGTCTTCGGCTTCTCGCAGCCGATCGAGATGCGCGTCGACGAACTGGTCGCCGGGGTCAAGGCCGACGTCGCGGTCCTGCTGTACGGCGACGATCTGCCGACGCTCAATCGCCTCGGTCAGCAGATTCAGGGACTGATGCGGAAGATTCCGGGCGCCGTAGACGTGAAAGCCGAACACCAGGCGGACCTGCCATCGTTGCGCGTCCAGGTCCGGCAGGACGCGCTGGCGCGGTACGGCGTCGACGCCAGCCAGGTGATGCAGACGGTGTCGGCGCTTGGGGGCGAAAAGGCCGGGCAGGTCTTCGACGGCCGGGCCAGGTTCCCGATCATGGTCCGCATTCCGCAGGCCTGGCGGGAATCGATCGAACTTCTCTCGCAGGTGCCGGTGTTCACGGCGGCAGGCCAGCCTGTCCCGCTGGGCGAGCTGGCGGACCTGACGATGGAGGAATCCCCCCCCGCCATCGAGCACGAATCGAACCGACGCCGGACCTACATTCAGGCGAACGTCCGCGGACGCGACGTCGCCAGTTTCGTCCAGGAAGCCCAGCGCGTCCTCGGGCGCGAAGTCCGCCTGCCGACCGGCTACGAGATCCGCTGGGGAGGGGACTTCGAGAACCTGCAGTCGGCCAGTCTGCGACTGGCGATTGTGACCCCGTTCGTCCTCCTTGTGATCTATCTGCTGCTGCACACGACGTTTCACTCGTTCCGCCTGGCGTCGCTGATCTTCCTCGCCGTCCCGATGGCGGCGTCGGGGGGGATTTATTCGCTGGCGTTGCGAGACATGCCCTTCAGCATTTCCGCGGGCGTGGGGTTCATCGCTCTGTTCGGTGTGGCGGTCCTCAACGGCCTGGTGTGGGTCAGCGCTGCGGAGCATAACCGCCATGCCGGCATACCACCGCGCCAAGCCTCCGAAACGACCGCCTTGACCCGGTTGCGACCGGTTCTGATGACCGCGATGGTCGCCAGCCTGGGCTTCCTGCCGATGGCGATGTCGACGACGGCGGGGGCGGAGATTCAGCGTCCGCTGGCGACGGTCGTCATCGGCGGCCTGATCACATCGACGCTGCTGACGGGTCTCGTGATCCCAGCGATCTACCCCTGGTTCGTCCGCGGTCTGCCTGTCGATCCGGAACAGGCCGCGAAACTCGGGGGGCATTGATCGGCCGAAATTTCGGTCTCCTCAGAACTGGCAAGAGCTGCTAAATTCTGCGGCCCCATCGGGTTGCCCGTTCTTTCGGCACATCATAAGTCCCGTTGCGACAATGAATTGCCGCTTCGCCACCTCCGGCGTCTGCGATCCGGCCGGCTCCTGCCGCCGTCGTGGGATCGCAGTCTGCCGTCGGCTCGCTGCGTGCGGCGTCGTGTGCGTGCTGATTCTGGCCGGCTGCCAGACGCTCCGGGAGCGGGCGGCCCGTCGCTCCGCGGAATGCAGCGATCTCTGTTCGCAGGCGGCCGCCGCCCACGAAACGGGTCGCAGCGACGAGGCTCGCCAGTTGCTCGATCAGGCCCGACGGCAGCGACCGGAAGACATCGAAGTCCGGACTCGGCTGGCGGAGATGATGTGGCAGGTCGGTCGTCGCGCCGAAGCGCTGGAGGAGTTCTCGGCGCTGGCGCACGAGTCCCGGTCGGATGTGAAACTGCTGTCGCGCTACGCCACCGCGCTCTGTGAAACCGGGCAGATCCAGGAGGCCGACGTCTGGGCGCAGTCGGCCCTCAGCGTCGATCCCGTGAATGCAGAAGCGCTCCTGGTGCGCGCCCGTTGCGCCGCACAGCGGGCGGACTACTCCGCCGCGCTGGCGGCGTATCACGAGCTGCTGCAGGTCTCTCCCGACCACGCCGAAGCCCAACTGGGCATGGCGCAGGTGCAGATCGCGCGCGGACAGCCGGAGCTCGCAGCGCCGGTCCTGCGGACCCTCTTGCAGCATCCGTGGGCGTCCACGATCGTCCAGCATGAAGCCGAATGGTCGCTCGGCCGGGCATATGCCGCCACCGGAAGATGGGAGGATGCCGCTCGCCTGATGGAACAGGCGATCGCCCAACGCGCCTCCACAGCCGACGACTGGTGTCAACTCGCCACGGCCCAGGCCCGCTGCGGGCAGATCGCCGAGTCGGGGTCCAGCGTCCAGCACGCCCTGCAGCTCGACGACCGCCACGAGGGCGCCAGGCTGCTTTCCGAAGAGCTGGCGAGAAGCAGCGCTCCGGACGGCGTGGAACGTGCTGGGTTCCAGGGCGAACTGACGCCCGCCCGACGAACGTCGTATCAAGGGAGCGAAACGGAGTCCCTCCGTTGAACGCTCGCGCACGTCGAAGTCGCGGTTCTCCGACCGTTCACGCGACCGGCTGCAGGACTCCGCGCGGGAACAGATCGTCACGGCAGAGCGTCTCAAGTCCGCGGTCGACGACCGTCGTGACGAATACGGCCCCGGCGAGGCGGGCGGCCCGCTCCAGCCCCTCTCGCAACTGCTGCAGGCGCGACTGGTAACGGGCGAGCGTCCGCGGAGTGATCACCAGATCGAGGTGCTCGTCGGTCTCGGGATCCACGAGCCGACGCCCTCCTGGACTGGTGGGTTCCAGCTCCCAGGCGGTGACGGTCTGAATCAGCCACAGCAGGCCCGCTCCGTCCGCAAGCCGCTGTACGAGCGGCCCGGGTTCGTGGGGAAACAGGAAATCGCTCAGAACAATCCGCAGCCCGTGCGCCTGCCAGGGGACGGCGCGCGCCGCCACGACCTCCTTCAAACTGCGGCGACCGACGCACGACCAGTTCTGCAGTTGCTGGAGTCCGGAGCCCGACAGCGCAGATGGGGGCTGACGATCGTCGGCCGCATAGACGCGCGCCGGGCCTCCAAGGCGTTCGGCGAGCATGGCGAGTGCGACCGCCAGTTGCCGGGACACCCGCCATTTCTCGCCGCTGCCCGCGGCCATCGATCCGCTGGCATCCAGCAGGATGTCGGTCCGGGGGCTCAGCTCTTCCCGATGCAGGCGAATCATCAGTTGATCGGTGCGGGCGTAGGCCGACCAGTCCAGGTTGCGGACGTCGTCGCCGGGCAGATACTGGCGGTACTCGTGGAACTCCAGGGAACTGCCGGCGGATCGACCGGCGATTTCGCCGTTGCGACCGCGCAGAGCGGCGTGCGGCAGCGCCAGTTGCCAGGCGGCGACCGCCCGTTGAACGTCCGGGTCGTCTCTCACGAAGCCCCCCCGGTGACGGGCGGAGTGATCGTCGGCGACCAGATTTCCAGGATGCCGGCCACCATTCGCGGCAGGAGCCACGCGAGCACGAGGCCGGCGGCGATCAGCAGAATGAACATCGACATCATGACGTCGCCGCTGACGCCCCCTCGATCGATCTCGGACAGCGTTTCCAGCGGATTGCTGACAAAGAGCACCTCGTAGCCGCCGGGAAGACTGTCCTGCAGCAACTGCGGGAAGTAAGGTCCGATGACTCCCGCGGCGAAAATCAGCAGGGTGATCACGCGGACGTGGGCCGGCTGCAGCAACGGTCGGAAGAGCTGGCCGATGGCTGCGCCCAGGCCCAGGTAGAAAATGACATAGCCGGCGCAGCCGGCGGCGAGGAGGAGCGTCCGGCGGACGTCGCCCGGTTCGATCATGTGAAGGCCGTAACCCAGCACGACGATGGCGACCGGCAGCAGGGCCAGTTGAAAGACGAGCAGCAGCAGCCCGCGGCTGCCGCCCGGCAGCCACGGAACGAGACAGAGGCGCAGGAGCGAATTCCGGGGGAGCCGGCGTTTGAGCCGGCGCGACAGCTCGTCGGGCTCGACGCAGAAGAACATCCCCAGCGCGGTCCAGTGGAGCGCCGCCGCCACGCAGTAAATCGTCAGCACCTCCCCGGTCAGATGCATCGATCGCGAGAAGTGCCGGGCGGCGATCGGGATGGCAATCAGCCAGAACAGGTATTGCAGCGCGGCGATCACCCGGATCCCCGTGCTGCGGTTGTCGCTCTCGAACGTGAGCTGCGAAACGGCGACTTCCTGAAAAAGAATGACGTACGACACCCCCACCAGGAGCAGCGTTCCGAGCACGCGCCAGAAGTCGCCGTTGAACTCGACCTGAGCGACGACGTTCTCGCCGACGACGGCGGCCTGATAGGAAAAGAACGTGCTGACGAGTCCGCCGATGAAGAACATCGAAATCACCCCCTGCAGGTGCCGCTGCCGGCTGACCGTCGCCAGCATCAGACCCAGCATGGATGTTCCCAGCGAGATGCAGAGCGTCAGGCTCATCAACAGCAGTGCGCGAGGCAGATCGAAGCCGTCCATCAACGACGTAAACGCGATGAACGGCGCGACGGCCGAGAAAAACATCAGAACCTGCAGCAGCGCCCCGAACAGCTTGCCCCAGACGATCTGGCGCGGACGCAACAGCGTGATGCTCAGCAAGTCGTAGGTGTTGAAGTCCCGTTCCGCGAGCAGCGATCGATAGGCCGAGATCGGTACGAGGACGTGGGCCGCGACGCACAGGACGAAGTAGTAGCCCATGAAAAACCGATGGCCGGCCGGCGTGTACTCGACCAGCGGACCGGCCCAGGCCAGGCCGCCGACGGTGACGACCCAGGCGCTCGTCAACAGGAGCAGGAACGTGATGATGAACTGCCGGCTCTTGAGCGACTGCCGGACCTCCTTGACGAGGATCGGATTGAACAGGTCGCTGGCGCGGTCCTGCCAGCGGGAAAGCCGGTCATCGGTTCCATTCCACAACTCGACAGTGCTCATCGAAACACGATCCTTTGCCAGGCCGAATTACTGCATGATGCCGCGAGTAATCGCCATGAACGCGTCTTCGAGCGTCTCGGTCTTGCCGTGAAACTCGACGATCCGGAAGCCCGCCCGAACGGCGTTCGCCAGGAGCGCCGCGCACGCCTCCTCGTCTCCGGCGAACTCGAACGCGAATCGCTGCGGCCCGGCGCCGGTCGGGCGTTCGACCCAGGGCTGCTCGGCGAGCCAGCTCTCGAACCGCGCGGCTTCGTCGAGCACGCGGACCAGCACCGTCCGCTCCGAGGTCCGCCCCTGCTGCTGCCGCTGCTGGTCCTGAATCTCCGCGATCGTTCCCCAGGCGAGAACCCGGCCAGCCTCGATGATGCAGGCCGCGTCGCAGATTTCCCCCAGTTCCGTCAGGATATGCGAGCTGATCAGCACCGTCTTGTTGAGCTGCGACGAGAGGAGCGCGATCAGCTCGCGCAGCTCGACGCGGGCGCGCGGGTCGAGACCCGCGGCCGGTTCGTCGAGAATCAGCACGTCCGGATCGTGGATCAGCGTCCGTCCGAGGCCCAGCCGCTGCGACTGCCCTTTGGAGAGCGTGTCGATCGGCTTGCTGGAGAGCCGGTCCAGCTCCGTGAAGGTCAGCACCCGATCGAGGGCGTCGCGCCGGCCCGTCCCCCGGTAGCCGTAGGCGCGGGCATAGAAGTCGAGATACTCGAACACGCTGGTATTCGAGTAACGGCCGAAGCTGTCGGGCATGAAGCCCATCCGTCGGCGAACGCGGTCGGGATCGTCGATTACGGAATCGCCGCAGATTTTCGCATCGCCCGAGGTCGGCGTTTCGAGCGTGGCCAGAATCCGCATGGTCGTCGTCTTGCCGGCGCCGTTCGGCCCGATGAATCCGATGACCTGGCCGGGCCAGGCGGAGAACGAAATATCGTTGACGGCCTTGAGCCGGCCAAAGTGCCGGTGCAGTTGCTGCACCTCAATCGTCGGGGTGCCGGTGCGGCGCAGCATCGCGCCCGGGGCCGACTTTTCATCGATCGCAACCATGCTGTCTCCTGCAATTTCTCGCTCGCCGACCGGCGATCAATAGGATCCCCGCAGGACATGGATGCTGCCCCGTTCGACAACGTGCGACACCCCGGTCGAGACGCCGGGATTGGCCTCCAGAATCGCCAGAAACGTCCGGGGGGGCAGCGGCCCGTCGGCTTCAATCAGGCGACCGCAATCGGCCCACAGGTCTTCCAGCAACCCAGGAGACGACGCCGTCATCGCCTGGGGGCGGTAGTGACGGCGGGGGCCCCAGAAACCTCGTCGGATCGACGACGTCGCTTTTACGAGATCGGAATCGAGATCGTCCGGCAATTCGAGAGGATCCGCCTGCCACTCGGTCAGGAAGGCCCGGCGGGCAACGGCGTCCGCCGGCTTCAGCTCAACGCCCCCCCCCGCCGGCACAGCGCGACCGACGAAGACCTCGCCGCGATCGTCGGATGCCAGGACGGCTTTGAGGCCAATCTCGAACCCGTTGCTGAGCGACAGATCGCCGGAGCCGGACGGGCGGATCTCCAGTCGGCGTCGTTCGGCATGCGGCGAGACGGTCAGGAACTGCGTGCGCGTCCGTGATGGCAGCCAGCCCGGACCGAGCTGCTGACGCTCGGTCCAGTCGATGGGGTCGAGTCGCGGGACGCTGCCCGGTCCGTGCAGCGGGATGACGGCGGAGTCCGCGGAGAATGCAGGTCCCGCTCCCGGAGCGAACGGATCGTAGAGCGAAATCCGGGCGATGGTCGACGCCGTCTGACTGGCCTGATCGAGCATGGTCAGACTGCGAACTCGCGCCTGCGCGGTGAATCCGAACGCCACCAGCGAAAACAGCAGGAGCAGCAGCGTGGTCGCCAGGGAGAAACCCGGAACGGTGAGCAGCAGCAGGGAAAGGCGATGCCGGCGCCAGGCGAGCCAGTAGTTCAGCGGCCCGATCGCGAGGGTGAACAGCGTCACGAGAACCAGCATCGCTCCGACCGGCACCGACCGTTGATCCGGAATCAGGAACTCCAGAAACCGGGTATCCACGGTCCGCAAGGAGCCGCCGTACCGCTGAGTCCAGGACAGGTCGTACATCGGCAACGATCGCAGCAGCCACTGCCAGTCTTCCGAAACCGCAGCTCCTTCGCCGGCGTCAAACGGGTCGCCGGGCAGGACGGCGATCTGCCCCAGGCCGCTGCGACGAACCGCAAACGGACTGGGGTCGAGGGGCCAGAGGGCCGGCGCTCCCTGAGATCGACGGCGGCGGTCAGCCAAACTCCAGCCGGTCGCTGCCGGCAAACCCAGCAGCTTTGACAGCGCCGGATCATCGGCTGGCAGTTGACCTGTTGCAGTGACGATCAGCGTTCCGCCCGCGGCCGTCCAGTCGAGGAGCGCCCGGCGCTGCGCGGGCTGCAGAGCCGACAGATCGTCGCGCGCGAGGATGGCGAAGTCCACGGTGGAATAAGCCAGCCAGTTCTCAGGCAGCCCCTCCGGAGCGATGATCCGATGGTTCGACGGGCGAGCGTTCCAGGACATGGCGACGGTGGCGGCCCAGGAGGCCGCGGGAAATGAGCCCGGTGCATTCGACGGCGTCCAGACCTGGTGGAACTGGGGCAGAGCCGTTTCGAGCGGGCCGAGATTCGGCGCCGAACGGGACACGACGAGTATGGCGGGGCGGACGTCTCCGGAATCGGCATCGGGCAGCGTAATCGAGTAGGCCAGCCCTTCGAGCGGTTCGCCCGCGATCGAAGCCAGAAACTGACCGGACGAGCGTTCGCGGGCCAGAGGAACCAGCAGCGTGAAGCGGGTGGTTGCACCGGCATCAAGTTTGAGCGACCGCTTCGCTCCTGGAAAGCCGGCGTCCCGACAGGCGAACGCGAACTCCACATCACGCGCGGCCCCCTTGTTCACGACTTCAATTCGCAGCGGATAGTAGCCTCCATTGTCGCCGCCGATCCAGCGCCAGTCGACGTGAATCTGCAGATCGTGGCCATCGAGCCGGACCTCGTCGTCGGCCTGGAGCAGCGTGCACGACGCCACCAGCGCGAGCGACGCGACCGCCTGAAGAATCTGCAGAACAGTCTTCATCAGCGTGGCTCTCCGGACAACTTATGGGCCGTCTCCGGCAAGACGTCGACGAGCCTGCCGACAAGTCGTGCAGGACTCCAGCCATCCAGCCTGGCGGAATAGTCCAGCAGCAGCCGGTGCGGCAGCACGCTGCCGGCGACCCGGCGGACATCCGCAAAGCCGACGCTCGGCTTGCCCGCCAGCAGGGCCGCGGCGCGGGCGGTCTCGGCGAGGGCGATCGCCGCGCGCGGCGAGGCTCCGTACCGGATGAATTTGCGGGCCTCCTCCGGAGCGTGCGGATCTTCCGGGTGCGTCGAGGCGACCAGTCTCGCGATGAAGTTGGAGACTGCGGTCGGCAGCAGGACGGCATCCGTCAGGGCGAACAGTCGCTGCAGGTCCGCCGCCGAAAGCGCGACGCGCACTTCCGGCGGTCGTCCGTGCTGGCGCGTCGTGACGATCGCCTGCAGGGTTTCGACCGAAACGCCCGGAACGTCGACTTTGAAAGTGAAACGGTCGAGCTGGGCTTCCGGCAACGGATACGTCCCCTCGAGTTCGATCGGATTCTGCGTGGCCAGGACAAAAAAGGGCAAGGGGAGAATGTGCGTTTCACCGAGAACGGTCACTCGCCGCTCCTGCATCGCTTCGAGGAGCGCCGACTGCGTCTTGGGAGTCGCCCGATTAATTTCGTCGGCCAGCAGCAGGTTGGTGAAGATGGGGCCGGGGTGAAAAACGAGGCGGCGGCCGTTCCCGTGGTCTTCGAGAATGGGCGATCCGAGAATGTCCGCCGGCAGCAGGTCCGGCGTGAACTGCACGCGGCGGAACTCCAGCCCCAGAAGCCTGGCGAGGGTCTTGACGAGCTCGGTCTTACCCAGGCCGGGGAGGCCTTCAAGAAGCAGATGCCCGCGGGCCAGCAGGCAGAGGACGACCAGCTCGACGAGATTCCGCTGGCCCAGAATGACCGACTCCAGGCCTTCAATCAGCCGCTTCAGCAGCGTCTGGGCTTCGGCGACCTCTTCGGGCGCCAGCAGCCGCGCAGGGGGGGCGACAGAATCAGCGGACACACGCAGGCTCCGGCGAACGGGCGGCTGGGCATTCGCCCGGAACCGGGCGACCCGCTCCATGTTGCCAGAAACCGGCCGCAGAAGGAACCGGGCGGCATCGGCCCGGAAATGACAAACCGGCCGCGGAGGAAGATTCCCCCCCGCGGCCGGCGATCAGAATTCCGAGATCGGCGCGTACTGCTTAGAACTTGACGATCGCGTCGATGCCGAAGACGGTCGCATTCCAGAGGTCGGCGTCGTTGCCGGGCGACCACATGTAACGGACTTCCGGCCGGATCACGACGTTGGCGTGCGGGATGACGTTCACGCCGCCGGTCAACGTGTTGTAGGACGTGCCGTCGGCCTTGTACCATTCGTAACGAGCACCGGCCTTGAGGCAGTCGTTAATCTGGTAGAAGGCGTAGTTGATCAGGCCCGTGGAGTTCTTGGCGGTCAGACTCGCGGGATCCTGGAAGTTCGAGTTGTTGTTGGTGCCGAGCACGTCGAACTGGTGAACCGTGCTGAACTTCTCGGTCCACTTGGCGGACAGAATGGCGCTGTTGACCATGCCGTCGCCACGCAGGCCGAAGTTGCCGAAGCCGTTCATGTACGTCAGCGTGAAGATGTCGCTGACGGAGTAAACGAGGCCGGTGATGCCCATGCTGCTGTTGTTGAACTGATCGAAGCCGGTATCCCAGCCCAGAACCCAGCCGCCGGTCAGCGACAGCTTATCGGTGGCTTTGTAGTTGCCGAGAGCACCCGTGTGGGTGAACGGCTCGCTGTTCCAGAAGTTCACCTGCCGGCTGTAGAAGAAGTTGTCCGGCGAGGTCACGACTTCGTACCCGATCGGCGTATAGAAGTGGCCGATCTTGACCGACAGGTTTTCGACGGCGATTTCGCCGTAAGCCTGCGGCAGCGCGAATTCGTAAATGCCGTGGTCGAAGCCGTTCAGGTAATCCCAGTGCCCGGGATCGTTGCCGAACGCCTGAGCGTCGTTACCGTCCACGCCGTACATGGCGTCGAAGCGGAAGCCCCAGTCGACGCCCTTGCTCCCGTCGGCCACCTTGGTGGCATACAGGTAGAGCTGGTTCAGATTGAACTTGCCCCATTCCTTCTGGTTCAGAAACGGGCCGTTCCCCGTGAACGAGCCGTCAGGCTTGTTCTGGTAGCCCATCTGAATCCAGCCGCCGTAATCGAAGCCTTCCTGCTTGGACAGCTTCCACGGCTCGCCGAGGTTGCACCAGCCGCAGCCGTCGTCGCAGCCGCTGCTGCCGAACAGCTTGCCGGTATCGCAAACCGAAGACGGCGCACAGCCCGCCTGCGCGGTGTAGGCGTTCAACTGATTGCCGGCGTTCTGGTAGATCTGGTCGCAACTGGCCGCGTTCGGCCCGCAGCCGGGGGCCGGTGCGTTGCACACCGGCTCAGCGGCCTGCGCCATCCCTGCAAACAGCAGGCTGGCGCTGCCGATCACCGCGGACAATCCTGTCCCGATGTCGGCGAATCGAAGTGTCTTCAAACTCCACATCACGAACTCCTGAGTTTCGCTCGTCCGTTCCCTCGTCCGTTTACGAACAGATGGGTCTGATTTCCCCGAAGTGCTGACTCGCCGAAGTCCACCCTGCCCGGCCCGTCATCGCTCGCCGAAAACCGGCATCCGTTCCACGCCTCCACCCGCCTGGCCCGCAATTGAGGCAAATCAGGCGGAATGGTTCTCGATGGCTTGATCGTCACCGCCCGCACACGTAGCGCAAGGTTTGAAACCGGCTTAGCAGGACTACTACGATCCAAACAATTTCGCCAGGAATTCCAACTCACCCAAGAACCCCAGGATACCGCCGCTTTCCCAGAGCGACTTAATGCCGGATTTTTGAGCACTCAGCTTGCGACTTCGACACACTTCCCTCGCGATCCCCACAAATCGAATTGCGAAGAGGCAAGTCCGCAGATTCGACGTCTTGCCCCGATTTCGGGCAGCCGTTCCGACCTTGCCCCTCCTCGGCAAATCTGGGATTCTTCGCCCCCCTTCATCCGTCCTGAATCCAGTCCCGTCACGATCCGAGCACGCCGGATGGCCTCCTCTACGCTCTACGCCGTCCTCATCCAGTGGAAGTGCACCCGCACCCACCACAAACTTGCGTTTGACGCCCTGCGGCACCTCCGCTCCGACCACGCCGAAGCCTGGCGCAACCTGTTCTTACGTCACGTGGAGCCCTACTTGGCCGGCACCACGGCGCCCGACGACCGGTTCGGGGATTTCAAGAACCACGTGGTGCACGTCGCAGAAAAGGCCTGGGGCGGAGCACCCGCCGCCGCCGAAGCCTGGTACCTGCGGACCCTCGCCGAACTGAAGGCCCGCCGCTGGAAGAAAGCCGTCTACAGCGCCGGAATCTTGAGCCACTACTACTTTGATCCCCTCCAGACCTTTCACACAGCGGAAACGCCGGAGGCGGGCGTCCTGCGGCGGCCAGTCGACTGGGCGATCTCGCAGGCCTACCCGGAATTGCAGCAGTTCCTGGAACAGGATCTGGGGGGCTACCCCGAAATCGCCGTCCCCGCCGGTTCCGACTGGCTCTCGCGAATGGTGCTCGCCGGGGCCGCCGCGGCACACGCGCAATATGAGGTGTTGGTCGACCACTTCGATCTGACCCGCGCCGTCGTTCGACCGGCCGACGGTTTCGATCAAGAATGCCGCGATCGGCTGGCGGGGCTCCTGGGCCACTCAGCGGTCGGCTGGGCGAGAATTCTCGACCGGATGTTCAACGAGTCGGAGGTCGAGCCGCCGCGGATTCGCATCGGAGGCCTGGGATTGCTGGCCCGCATGACGATTCCAATTTTCTGGTTCACGCGCCGAGCCCACTACGCCGCTCAGCAGGCTGTCACTGCAGACATCGCCCGGGAACTGCAACGAACGGGAAAAGTCGTGTCTTCGCTCCCGGACGAATGCCGGGCAATCCGCTCGCTTCACGCCGAAGAGGTTCTCAAGACCCCGGTCGCGGATGTCGACGCCGCTCAACCCCGCCCGATCGGCACGCTTCACGGCACCGGCAAACCTGATCGGCGTCCCAAACCGACACCGAAGCCCGAGATCGCCGCTGTTCCGAAAATCGAGTCCCCGAAACCAGCAATGCCCGCCCGCCCGGCCACCACCACCGCCCAACTGAGTCACGCATCGCCCATCGATCAGAGTCCGGGAATTGCCTCGAAGCCCGCCGGGCAACTTCTCCAGGCCGGCATCAAGACCGTCGGCGATCTGCTGACGGCGGATCCACAGGCGCTGCTGAAGAAAGTCGGGCAGCGGTTCCTGGACGCCGGAACGGTCCGGCAGTGGCAGTTGCAGGCGGAGTTACAGTGTCGAGTCCCCGGTCTGACTGGTCAGGCCGTGCAACTGCTGGTCGGCTCGGGAGTCGAGTCCGCTGAGGACCTGGCCACCTCGGACGCCGAAACTCTCTTCGAACTGGTCACAACCCTGGCGGCCACCTCCGCGGGAGAGCGAATGCTGCGCGACGATGCGCCGCCGACTCTCGCCGACGTCGAGCGCTGGATCGACGCGGCGCAGCCGCGGGCGGCGGCCGCGTAGCCGCAGCCGGCGTTACTCCGCCTTCTTCTCGACCGACACAAACACAGGCGGTCCGCTGTAGGTCGCCTTCATCACAAAATTGATGGCGAAGTTAGCCATCACGGCGCAGACCTGCCGCTCACACGGCGGGGCCGAGGCGTCGGCCTTGAGCACGATGGTCCCTTCGCTGTTCTTACCGGTCAACAGCGTCTTGCTGGCGCCGGCGTCAATGGACACGCCCGCAGGCAGACTGTTGCCGTAAACCGATCCGAGATGCTGGTAGAGCATGTCGAGCGTGACGTTGGCATTCACTCCGTCTGCGCGGTCCAGCTTCACGGCGATCGTCTTCGATTCCCCCGGTTTGAGGCGGATGTCGGTTTCATTGAGGTGGAAGCCGCGGATATCCGCCGGAGCCCCGACGCAGACGACGTGGCTGTCGACGGGCCAGTGACCGCGACCGCCGCCGGGGAGGTAGATCTCTTCCTGCGGCCGGGCGACCGCGGCCAGTTCGACGGCGGGTTGCCCGTCCATCGGAGCCGGCAGCGTCGCCGCCCCGCGGATCGTGATGTTCGCCGCGGAGAGCGGAGCGTCCGGGGCCGCCGTCAGCACAATGACCCCGTCCGTCGACTTCCCTTTGAGGATCCGTCCCGTCGTCGCGGTCACGCCGGGCGGAAGCCCGTCGATCTGCAGCGAGATCTCCTCGTCGAACCCGTTTTTCTTGAGTGCGCGCACGAAGATCACGTTGAACAGGCCCGGCGAAAGCTGCGTCTTGTCGGTATCGACGAGCAACTGAAAATACGGTTCGGACCGCGTGATCGAGAGGGCATACTCGAAGTTGGCGCCCCCCCGCAGGTGGACGTCGCGAATCTCCACGGTGTAGGTTCCGTCCGCCGGGACCGTCCAGTTCTCCAGCCACGTATCCGAGCTCGTCTGACTGCCGATCCGCAGGTCGTCATCTTCGCGAACCGCCTGCCCCTTCTCGTTGAGGATTCTCAGGAACGAATCGATCCGGGACCCGAACCGGCGTCCCAGCACCTCGAAACTGATGCGGTCCCCCTTTGTCGCCACAAACGAGTAGCAGTCGAGATCGGCTTCCTTCTCGATTCGGCCGCAGCAGACCGCCGGCCAGGCGTCGAGTTTGACGGCCGTTTCGGGAGCGTCATTCGGCGCGTCGGTTTCCACGGTACGCGGCAAGTCGGTCACGAACGCCGCGATCGGATCGGTCGGCTGTCCGTTGATGCTGAGCAGCAGTTCCCGCGGACCGACGGGCGTCTCAGCCGGAATCGTCACTGGCGCACGCCGTTCGGCAGGCAGGAGAAACCCGCTCAGCTCGAGCGACGTCTCCTGGGCGCGGGTGACAACCAGCGGATGCACGCCGGTCACAAACGGCCGGCTGGAAATCTCGATGCAATAGTCCCAGTACGGATTCCCCTGGTAGCGGACATCGCGGAGTTCCAGAACGTACTCGCCAGCCTGCTCGAACCGATGTTCGAGAAAGGGATCGGCGAAGTTGGCGTTGTCGGACATCGCCAGCACGCCCCCCGCTGCGTCGCGCAGGAAGAGAATCGGATCCACGTGCGTCTGCAGGTCGTGAATCTTGTCTTCGAGCCGCTGGGCGCGCACGTGGAAGGTCCAGGCGGAACCAGCTTCCACCTTGAACTTGAAGAAGTCGAAGTCTTCGTTCTTCTCCAGCGTCCCGGCGAGAACCGCGGGGAGCGTCACCTCCTGCGCCTTTTCGCGAACATCGTTATCTTTGGCTTCGGCAATGACCGGATCGCGAACAACGACAAGCTGTCCGACGGTGCTGACCCCCTGCGGCGTGACCACGCGGAATTCGCGCACGCCGGGCTGAGCTTCCGGGGCGACGGTGAATTTCAATTCGAGCTTGGTCACGTCCTTGGGTTTCTCACCCGCCTTGGGTTCTGGCGGCGGGACGATTTCGGCCGTCACGTGACCGCCAGTCACCAGCACCTGATGCGCTCCGGCCATGGAGTAGCGGGAATGAACTTCGCAGGACGCCGTCGTGCCCGCCTGGACGGCGACCGGTTTCAGGCTCATCAGCATGGGATAGGACTGCTGAGCCAAGGCTGCGGCGGCCGTCAGCAGGCAACAGACGAAGGCAGCGGAAACTCGGAGGGCGCGCGGGAAGGCAGGCATCGATCATCTCCGACAGGAGGCCGCCGGGAAGCTGGCCGGTGGGGGGGGGGCAACGCATGAGCGCAGCTCCATATTTTGACCAGTTGGCCGAGTGACTGCCAGCCCAATTCCACGATGCCCGAACGTCGGGTGCTCAGACGTGCGGGAAGTCCGGGTTCCAGGCGACTTCCCAGAGGAAGCCATCCGGATCGGCAAAGTATCCGGTTCGTCCGCCCCAGTCCGCCGGTCCGGCCGCCTTCACGATCCGGCCGCCGCCCGCGGCGACCTCGGCCAGCAGGCGATCGACTCCGGCTTCGTCCGCGACGTTATGCGCCAGCGAAAAACCGCAGAACCCAGACCCCTCGGCGGAGACCCCCGCGTCGGCGGCCAGCAGGTGACGCGGGTAGAGCGCCAGCCAGGTCCGCCCCATCTCGAAGAAGGCGACCGTCGGCGGAGTCGGGCGCCGCGAGAGCTTCAGAACCTGCTCGTAGAATTGGACGGAGCGTTCCAGGTCGCCGACGCCGAGAGTGACAAAGCTGATGCGTGGTTCCATGAAACATCCGCCGTCCAGGTCAACAAGAACTGCCCTCATGAAAGCTATCGACGGCAGATGCGAGAATCCAGTTTGAAAGCAGAACAGCCGCCGGCACCCCACAGAACGAGCAGGCCCAGCAACGCACGATCGCACGTTGCAGGGCCTGTTGATTTTCGATCTGCGGGACCAGACTCGTCTACGCAGGCTGAGAGCCATTCTCCTGAGACGGACTCTCTGGGGCCTGCGGGCGGCGACATGCCCGACGACGGGCGGTGATGACTCCAAGCTGCACGGTTTTCTGGAAGGCGTCGAACGCCATGTAGATTCCGACCACCAGGAACACGGTTCCCTGCATCCAGAACATTTCGTAGCCGGCCAGGTCGCCGGAGAGAAAGGCCACCGCTCCCGCGAAACAGATGAAGGCCGTCAGGCTGCGCATGACGATCGAGCTGCGCAGATGCTTGCTTTGATGGAGCGCGAGGGCCGACATCGTCGACACCTGCGAGACCTCGCGCAGCGACCTGAGATTCTCGCGAACTTCGTCCTTGTCGACGATCACTCGCGGAAGAATCGGCTGCTGCTCGTCAATGCTGCTCAACGGCGTCTCGTCGCTCGCGACCGGCTCTGCCTCCGCGACTTCCGTCGGGACGGACGCTGATGGCAGAAGATCTGCCGACCCCATCGCCTGGGCCCGCAGTTTCGCAAAGCGGACGGCAGAGTCGTCTTCCAGGTCGAGCTCGTCATCGACGGCTGCTTCCAGCACGGACGGCGACGCGGATTCGTCAGCCGGCGACGAGTCCTCACTGGCTGTCAAGGGGGCCGGCTCCGGCTCCATCTGCTGATCTTCGGGCCGGATTCCAAGGAGTCTGAAGACTGCGGCTGCACGTTCCTCAGGGGTCGACTCGCGGCGTAGTTGGTCGTCGCCGGACTCGGCCAGGTCGCCCCACGCGATCTCCTGGTCGACGTCGACAGCCGCATCGGGCGCCGGCGGCAGCGAGTCGCCTTCCTCAAGACCGGACAGGCCCTGTTCGTCGATGACATCCGGTGTCCCGTCCGCAGGGGCCGCACCAACGGGAGATCCGAAGCTCTCGGTAGACGCAGCCGGTCGTTCCGAAATCTGGCCAGCTTCCCAGCGGCTCCGTTCTTCGGTCATGGCCTCGCGTTCGCGGGCCAGCTCTTCGGTCCGTTGCTGGAGCTGCTGCTGTGCATCGTCGGCGCTCCGGCGTGCATCGATCAACGCCGCCTCCGCCTCCCGCAGGCGATTCTCCAGCGACTGCAACTCGACAGTGTGAGTTTCGCGGGCGACTTTCTGCTCTTCGACAATCTGCTGGTGCTGGCGGTCGAGATCCTTCTGCTGAACCGCGACCGCCTCCCGCTGTTCGTCGAGATCCCTCTGGAGCTGCGCAAACTTCGCGCGTTCGGCCTGGATCAGTTCCCGCTCGCTCGCGAACTCGTTCCGTTCGTTGACGGTGATCTCGGCGACGCGGGCGCCGACGAGAATCGTCGCCGCCTGCATTTCAACGCGCTCGCGCTCATCGGCCAGTTCCGCGGCCTGCTGCTGCAGGATCTGCTTCTGTTCGCGCAGCCGCGTCCGCTCGGCGTTGAACTCCGCCGACTTCTTGTCCCACTCGGCCTGTTCCTGGCGGATCATCCGCTGGCGGGTCGAGAACTTCTGCAGGTCGGCTTCCAGCGATTCCTTCTGAGTCTTGTACTCAATTCGCCAGTTGCTCTGAGCCTCGTCGAGGGCCGCCCGCTCCTGTTCGAGAGCGCGGCGCTGCTGATTGAGTTCGGCCGTCCGACGGACGATTTCCGCTTCCAGGATCTGCAACGCCGCCGCATGCGAAGAGTGGGACGGCGCGTCGCCCGGCGTTCCGGCGGCGGCACGTTCATTCAACTCGGCCTCGCGCCGCTCCAGCGCCTCGCGCGCCTCATCCAGCGCCCGCCGGTCGGCTTCGAGTTGGCTGCGCGCGGCGGCCAGTTCTGCCGGCAGAGTGGCGAGCGTTCCTGGGAGAGCAGATTCCAGCTCCGTCTCGCCGTCAAGAGCGGAAAGCTCCGTCGACAGTTGGTCGAGTTGCTCCAGGACAGGACTGTCGAGCGATTGCGAAAGAGGCGGGGACGGTTCGCCACTGGAGAATTCGGTCATTGCGGTTTCCGGTTGGACGGCTGCGGCATCGAAACGATTTCGTCGCGATTCCGCGGAGACGGTCGTCTCGCTCAGGCCGAGATCCTGAATCAGGCCGTCGAGTTCTGGTTGGGGGTCGGTTTCGGTCCGCGGACCGACGCCGCCATGGTGCTCAAGCGGCTCTGCCTGCCGCTCCGTCGCGGGATGCGAGCCATCGTGGGGTGACATCAGAAGCCTTTCCGGCGGAAAATCGGTCGCAATGTCGCATTCCCGGGACCGACGGCCCGACGAGCCCTGCAGCGAACGACGACATGCGGTGAAAATGCAACACGCCTACTGAGGCTATAGGTTGCGTTTGCGAACCGGTCAAAAGCTGCCGGCCGCGCATTCCGCAGAATGACGTCATCCGGTGGCTTCAGCCGGTCTGCCGACGCCCGAGCGTAGCGGTTGTCAGGATCGCAGCGACGTTAACGCGACGCAGGCTCTGCGGGGACTTCGTACAGTCCCGCCAGCAGAACGCCTTGGCGGCGGACTTCGTAACGCGGGTTTCCCGGCGACGACTGCAGCTCAGGCGACAAGTCCGCCCGACGCCAGTAAATCAGCCGCCAGCGCGGACGGTCAGCGTCGCCAGCGGCGACCACTCTGAGCCCCCGGCGTCGCAGGATGGGGGATTGCCGGACCAGATCATCCACCTGAAACTGATGAAGGACCGGCGCGAGGCCCACGGATTCCCCTTCCGGGACAATACGGGCGGTCGCCGCGAGAAGTTCGCGCGTCAGGCTGTCCCCCCAGTACGTGACCTCCTGCCCGGACGCTGCAGCGCCCGGCAATCCGCCGGCCAGCGCACCGGAGCCGCTGAGATAGCAGGGACTGCACGAAAACTGATTGACGCCCAGCAGCGCAGCCACGCCGACGGCCGCCAGACCGCCGACTCGCCCCGTAATTAGGACAGGCCACTGATCCTGCAGCAGTCGCCAACCCCGGCCAGCGAGCAGCGCGACCGGCGGGCAAATGATCAGGAACAGCCGTTCCTGGTCGTAGACCGCGACGCCGGGAAGGGCAAAGACGATCAGCGGGACCAGGACGGCGGCCATCAAGACGCCCTCCCGCGGCAGCATCCACTCCGAGCCGGCGCTCGGCCGACGCTGGCGAATGACGCCGAGCAACGCCATTCCCAGCGTGATCAACGGCGTCGTACCGAGAAACACGACGAATGGAAAATGCCAGGGGACGGAACGGTCGCCGTAGTGTCGACCAAAGTACCAGACGGACAATTCCGCCCGGTTTGTCGTCCGGCCCAGGTACTCCAGCACATGGCCGACGGGATCCAGCCACAGCCAGGGCCAGACGAAGAAAAAGACGCCGACTGTCATTGCAAACCACAGCAAAGCGGGACGCCAGCCGAGACGAGGGATCGAAGTCGCCCAGAGAACCGCCAGCAGCGGCATCCAGAGGATGGCCTGAATTTTCGTCAGCAAGGCCAGTCCCGCGGCGACGCCCGCGAGCAGCGCGGCGCATGTGACATGCTCTCTGCGCTGCGCTGCCCAGACCGAAGCCACCAGCGCGGCGGTGCACGTCAGACTGGTGACGGTCTCCAGCGCCGCCAGGTGCGCGTGCCCGAACGGGCGCGGCATCAGGACGAGCGCCAGGGCCGTCGCAGCTCCCGCAGCCCGACCCCACCAGACAGTGGCCGTCCAGCCGATCAACCACACGGTCAACGCAAACGCCGTCGCGCTGCCGGTCCGGGCGCACGCCGTGACGATCAATCCGTCGGGATCGGCGGGAGGAACCATCCAGCGGGCCAGGTGATGATGCAGCCCGAGCCACAATCGACCGACCGGCGGATGATCCGGGAGATAGGCGGGGTTCGAGAACAGCTCCAGGCCGCTGCGGGGATCGAGCAGGGCCAGGTTATAGGCGCGGACTCCCTCGACGAGAAACACTCCCTGCTCGACGTTGAAGATCTCGTCGACGGTCACGCCGGGACCTTCCGGAAGCGACGGATAGCTGCCGCCGGGATCGAGCTGCAGCAGGACCAGCACCAGCGTCGCGCAGGCGATCACGCCCGGCCAGAAAGCCGGCGAGGCGGTCACAGATCGACGATCGAGACGAGGGAGCACCGGGCATCCTCTGGGGAATGCTTGAGCTTAACTTGCAGCAAGGAGAGCGAACAGGTTTGGAGGAAATGTCGAAGGACGAAGGCGGAATGTAGAAAGAAGGCCGTCGGGAGTCTCAATCACCGGCATCGACTCTGAAACAGCGAATCTTTATCGTCTTGTCCCCTCTCCCGCTGTCTTCAGTGGGCGAGGGCCAGAGTGAGGGTCTTCGAAGATGCCGAAGCATAGTCCACGGAGAAAAGACGGCGCGAGTCACAGCATCGTCAGCGAGTCATCAGCGACTCGCCGCCAGCCACGCCGAGAGGACGTCCTTCAGCCCCGGGACGGCGACGTGTTGCGTGGTGGTGAACCGCAGGCAGACGGAATCGCGTCCCTCCTTGTGAGATTCGACGGCCGGGTCGACCCCCAGCCCCGAAACCCTCCCCAGTGGAATGGCCCCGAGCGGGACGTCGAGGACCAGGTCGACTCCGGCGGGGCGCTTGGTGACGATGGTGGCGATGGCGCGCGAGCCGCGAGCGATTTTCACGAGGACCTTCTGCTTCCAGTCCCACTTCAGATCAGGGTCGAGCGACTCGATCAGCGTCACGATCTCTTCCAGCACCGTCGGTTCCCAGAGGACTTTTCCCTTCAGGAATCCCTTCCGCATCATGTGCCACTTGCGGCCGAGCTTCTTCCAGGGCATCAGCTCGTCGAGGTCCTGCTGCTCGGGCTGGGCCAGCTCCAGAAACGACTCGCGAGCCTGCGCGAAGAACTTTTCAAAGGCAGGGGTCGCGACGTCGGTCAACGCATGCAGCGCCAGCGTCACTTCATCCCAGATCCCTTTCGCATGCTTCACGCGGACGCGCGCAGCCCGCCCGTAGACCGGAACGTCGTCCAGATCGTCGAAGTCCGCGAGATTCAGAGCGGCGGCAAGCTCGGCTTCGTCAAACAGTTGCCGCTTGACGCGGAACTTCACCGTCAGCACCCATTCATCGCCGGTGAGGGCGTGAATGAACCACCCGGCGAGCTTGTCCGGTCCGCCGACTTCCACGACGCTGCGATTGTTCCAGTTAATCGCCGAAAACCCCGACTCTTCTTCAATGGCGTCGAAGAGCTGCGCCAGAATCGCTCCTTCCCAGCGGCAGGGCTTGCCGTTATGAGCGATGCGATCGTGCAGGTGCCACTTGCGGCCGTCAGTCTCCCAGGGCATTTTCGCCCCCTTGCCGACCTGCGAGAGTTCGAGATCACCCTTGCGCTTCGCCGTGACGGAGCGGGGATCGAACGACTCCCGCTCCGCCCGGGCTCCCTGTTCCAGCACCGGGGCCAGGCATTGAGCGGTGAGGGAGAGTTGAGGGTTGAGAGTTGAGGGTTGAGAGCCCGACGACCCATCGCCGCGCTTGGCCTTCTGTCCGGCTCTCGACTCTGGACGCTCGACTCTCGACTTCGCCACCACGTCCTCGGGAGTCCCCTCTGCAACGATCCAGCCCCCTTCATGCCCGGCCCGCGGGCCGATGTCGATCAGCCAGTCCGCCGTCTTGATGACGTCGAGGTTGTGCTCGATCACGACCACGGTGTTCCCGGAGTCCACCAGACTGTTGAGAATCTTGAGCAGCTTGCGGATGTCGTCAAAATGCAGGCCGGTCGTCGGCTCGTCCAGCAGGTAGAGCGTCTTGCCGGATTGCGGCCGGGCCAGCTCGGCGGCCAGCTTCACCCGCTGCGCTTCGCCTCCCGACAGCGTCGGGGCGGACTGCCCGAGCGTCAGATAATCGAGGCCGATCGCGCACAGCACGCCCAGCGTCCCGCGAATGCGCGGAATGTTCTCGAACAGCTTCTGAGCCTCGCCGATCGGCAGGTTGAGGACGTCCGCAATGCTCTTGCCGTGGAATTTGACCGCGAGGGTTTCGGCGTTGTATCGCTGGCCCCGGCAGACGTCGCACTCGACCCACACGTCGGGCAGGAAGTGCATCTCGATCTTCTTCTGGCCGTTCCCCTCGCAGGCCTCGCAACGCCCCCCCTGACGATTGAAGCTGAACCGGGCCGGGCGATATCCGCGGACCTTGGATTCCGGCAACCGGGCGAACAGCTCACGGATCTCTTCAAAGACGCCGGTGTAGGTGGCGGGATTCGACGCCGGCGTATTCCCCAGCGGCTGTTGATCGACGACGATCAGCTTGCCGAGGTGCTCCAGGCCGTGCAGTTCGTCGAACGGCCCCGGCTGCTCGGACGCCCGATGCAGCTTCCGGGCGATCGCCCGCGCCAGCGTATCCTGGATCAGCGAGCTCTTCCCCGAACCGCTGACGCCGGTCACCACCGTGAACGTCCCCAGCGGAATCCGCAGGTCGACGTTGCGCAGATTGTTCTGCCGCGCACCAAGCAGTTCCAGCCAGCCGCCGCCCGGCGTGGCCAGCCGGGTCAACGTGCCCCCCGCTTCCTTGCCGCTGGATGGCATTCGTCGCTGGTCCGGAATGGCGATCTGCTCGCGGTCGGCAAGGTACTTGCCGGTGAGCGAATCCTTCGAGCGCTTCATCGCCTTGGGCGTGCCGTGGGCGGTGATCGTGCCGCCGAGTCGCCCGGCGCCCGGACCAAAGTCAAAGAGCTGGTCGGCGGCTTCCAGGACTTCCCGATCGTGCTCGACCATCACCACCGTGTTGCCGAGATCCCGGAGCTGCCGGAGCGCCGTCAACAGCCGACCGTTGTCCGACGGATGCAGGCCGATCGTCGGCTCGTCGAGCACATACAGCACGCCGGTCAGTGCCCGACCAATCTGTCCCGCCAGGCGGATCCGCTGCGACTCCCCCCCCGACAGCGTCGGCAGCGGCCGCGCCAGCGTCAGGTAATGCAGGCCGACATCAACGAGGAACGTCAGCCGGCCGGCGGCTTCACTCAGCAGGTCGCCCGCAATCCGCTTCTGCCGGGCGTCGAGTTTCAGCCCCTGAAGAAACGGCAACGTCTGATTCAGCGGCAGGTCGCAGAGCTGCTTGACGGTCTTCCCGTTGAGCCGCACCGCCCCGGCGTCCTCCCGCAACCGGCTCCCGCCACACGCCGAGCACGGAACTTCGCCCACCAGTTCGTAGAGCCGCTGCCGGTACGGAAACGACACGCGCGACGCCTCCTCGATGGCAGGGTAGAGACCTTTGTACTGAAACGAGAGGGCGGGCTTCGTGGGGAGAACGGGCTTCGGGCTTCGGGTTTCGGGCTTCGCAGAGCGCTTCCTGGGCGTTCCCTCTCCAAGCGAGAACCACTGGTCGCCGGCGCCGTAGAGGACGACGCGCTGGTGCAGCGGTTCGAGCTGCGAGAACGGCACATCCAGCGGAATATCCAGCTCGCGGGCCATCACCGTCAGCATCTGCTGAAACAGGGCGTTGCGAGCCGGATCGGGCCACGCCGCGACCGCGCCATCCGACAGCGTCCGCGTCGGATCGGCGATCAGCGCGGACAGGTTCGTCCCCTGCTGTGTCCCCAGCCCCTCACACGACGGACACCAGCCGAGCGGGCTGTTGAACGAAAAGTTGTGCGGAACCAGTTCCTCAAAACTCCGCCCGCACTTCTCGCAGGCACGGAACAGGCTGAACGGCTCAATTTTCCACGTAGACTCCGGCCGGTCTTCGTCAACCACCGCGGCCCGGATCATCCCCCGCCCCAGATCAAACGCCGCCTCAACCGACTCCGCCAGCCGCGATCGACCGCCCGGAGAGATGGTGACGCGATCGACCACGATCTCCACCGCATGTTTCCGCCGGCGGTCGATCTCCGGAACCTCATCGAGACTATACGTCGCACCGTCAATGCGGACCCGCCGGAACCCCTGCTCGCGCAGCCGCTCCCACAGTTTCTCGTACTGCTGACCGACCGTCACCTCCTGCGGAGCCAGGATCAGAACCCGCGTCTCCGCCGGATAACTCATCAGCCGGTCGATCACGTCGTCGGTCGTCTGCGACTTCACCGGCGCCTGACAATCGGGACAATACTGCTGCCCCAGGCGGGCAAAAAGGACCCGCAGATAATCGTAGATCTCGGTGACCGTACCGACCGTCGAACGGGGCGTATGACCGACGGTCTTCTGCTCGATGGCGATCGAAGGCTGCAGCCCGTGGATGTGCTCAACCTTCGGCTTGGGCATCTGACCCAGAAACTGCCGGGCGTAGCTGGAGAGTGACTCGACATACCGCCGCTGCCCCTCGGCATACAGCGTGTCCATCGCCAGCGACGACTTCCCCGAGCCGCTCGGACCGCAAAAGACCGACATCTGATCGCGCGGGATCAGGATGTCCACGTGCTGCAGATTGTGCTGCGACGCCCCGCGGACGACGATATTCTGATCGGCCCCGTCAACCGCTTCGCGCAGCACTCCACCCGTCTGCCAGCGCGAATGGGCCACCGACGTCTTCCGGGCTGCACTCGACAACGCCGGCACAACCTCCGCCTTCTGGCCCTTGCGTCCCTTCCTCACTGTCGAGGGGAGGTTCAGATGCGAACGCAAGGCGCGACCCGTATGCGATTCCTCGCACGCCGCAATCTCCTCGGGCGTTCCCTCGCAGACGATCCGGCCCCCCCCCGAGCCCCCTTCCGGACCAAGATCGATGATCCAGTCCGCCGTCTTCAGAACGTCGAGATTGTGCTCGACGACCACCACCGTATTCCCGGCCTCGACGAACCCGTGCAGCACGCGCAGCAGGTGCTCAATGTCGACGAAGTGCAGCCCGGTGGTCGGCTCGTCGAGAATGTAGACCGTCTTCCCGGTCGAGCGTTTCCCCAGCTCCCGCGCCAGTTTCACCCGCTGAGCCTCGCCCCCCGAAAGCGTCGGAGACGGCTGCCCCAGCTTCAGATAATCCAGCCCCACGTCGTGCAGCGTCTGCAGCATGTTGCGGATCTTGGGCAGGTTCTCGAAGTGTTCCAGCGCCTGCTGGACGTCCATGTCGAGTACTTCTGCGATGTTCCGCCCCTTGAAGCGAACCTCCAGCGTCTCCTTCGTGAACCGTCGCCCCTGGCAGACCGGACAGGTCACCCAGATGTCCGCCAGGAAATCCATCTCCAGCTTGTTCGCGCCGTGGCCTTCGCAAGCTTCGCATCGGCCGCCGGCCACATTGAAGCTGAACCGGCCCGGCTTGAAACCCCGCAGCTTCGAATCCGGAAGTTGCGTATAAAGATCGCGAATCAGGTCGAACAGCTTCACGTACGTCGCGGGATTCGACCGGGGCGTCCGCCCGATCGGCGACTGGTCGATGTCGATCGCCTTGTCGACATGCTCCAGTCCGGTCATTCCGCCGTGGGCGCCCGGCGAACCGGTCGCGCCATTCAGTTCCCGATTGAGCACCTGCCAGAAAATGTCATTGATCAGCGAGCTCTTCCCCGAGCCGCTGACGCCAGTGATGCAGACCAGCTTTCCGAGCGGAACGTCGACGGTCACGTCCCGCAGATTGTGGTGAGTCGCGCCCGTGATCGTAATCGCGTGGCCGCTGCCGGGACGGCGGACGGACGGAACTTCGATCCGCCGGGCGCCGGAAAGATACTGCCCCGTCAGGCTTCGCTTCGACTGCAGCAGGTCCGCCAGACTCCCCTCGGCGACGACTTCGCCCCCCCGTACGCCGGGGCCAGGGCCAAAGTCGACGATGTGGTCGGCGGCCCGCATCGTGTCTTCGTCATGTTCAACGACAATGACGGTATTCCCCTGGTCGCGCAGATCCTGCAGGCTCCCCAGGAGCATGTCGTTGTCACGGGGGTGCAGGCCGATCGAGGGCTCGTCCAGAATGTAGACCACGCCGACCAGCCCGCAGCCGATCTGCCCGGCGAGCCGGATCCGCTGGCTCTCGCCCCCCGACAGCGTCGGAGCCGTCCGGTCGAGCGTCAGATAGTCGAGCCCGCAGCGCAGCAGAAATCCCAGCCGGCCGCGAATCTCCTTGAGGACTTCCTCAGCGATGAACTGCCCTGTCTCGTCGAGGTCGAGCTCGGAAAAGAAAGCCGCAGCCTCGGCGATACTGAGCGCACAAACTTCGGGGAGGGAGAGTGGGAGGAACGGGCTTCGGGTTTCGGGCTTCGGGCTTCGCAGAGAAGATTCGGAAGCGGCGTCACCCGTGACCTCTTGAGCCTTCCGCCTCTTCTTCCGAGGAGAACCCTCGGTTTCAACGACATCGGCCTCTGCGAAGCCCGAAGCCCGAAACCCGAAGCCCGCAATCCGGTAGCTCCTCGCCTGCCGGCTCAACCTCGCCCCGCCGCACGACTGGCACCCGATAAACTCCATAGATTTTTCGAGCTGCTTGCGCCGCATCGGATTGCGGGTCTTGCGGTAGTCGTCGAGCAGCTCGTTGACGAATCCCGCGTACTTCCCCCCGTGCTTCCAGTCTCCTCCCGCATGGCGATAGGTAAACGTAATGTTGCGGTCGCCCAGACCCTGCAGAAACAGCCGCTGCGCTTCCGCCGGCAGTTTCTCCCAAGGCGTTTTCAGGAAGGCGCCCTCCTTCATGCCCAGCAGCAGCTCGATGGCGCGGGCGACGCCGTTGTAGAGGTGCTTCCGCCAGCGCCCAAGCTTGCTGAACTTCCCCAGCAGCAGGATCGCCCCCTTCTGAATCGACAGCGAGGGATCTTCAATCAGCCGGTCGGCCCGGAAATCGAACCGCATCCCGAGCCCGTCGCAGTCCTCGCACATCCCCAGCGGGCTGTTGAAGCTGAAAAGCTGCGGCGAAGGAGGCTCGTAGCTGATCCCGCAGTGCGTGCAGGCGTAGTCGGTGGAAAACAGCCGATCGGGTATCGGGCCTCGGGCTTCGGGCTTCGCAGAACTTGCGGAATCCAAGTCGTCGGGCGGCCGCGCCTCGTCTTCCTCCGCGAAGCCCGAAGCCCGAAGCCCGAAGCCCGTCTCCTCCACCACCAGCTTCCCGCCCGCCAGATTCAACGCCGTCTCGACCGCCTCCGCCACCCGGCCGCGCGGCGTCTTCCCGGCGACCAGCCGGTCGACGACCACGTCGATCGTGTGCCGCATCTGCTTGTCGAGCTGCTGATCGTCGGTGAGCTGCACCACCTTGCCATCGACGCGGGCACGCAGAAAACCCTGTTTCAACAGATCCGTGAAGAGGTCGCGGAACTCCCCCTTCTGCCGCTGCACGAGCGGCGCGAGAATTGAGTACTTCGTCCCCTCCGGCTGCCGGAGAACCCCCTCCAAAATCTGCTCCCGGCTCTGAGCCGTAATCGGCCGCCCGCACTGGTAGCAGGCCGGCTTGCCGACGCGGGCGAAGAGCACGCGGAGATAGTCGTAGATCTCGGTGATCGTGCCGACCGTGCTGCGGGGATTCTTCCCGCCCGTCTTCTGCTGAATCGAAATCGACGGCGCCAGACCGGTGATCGTGTCGACGTCGGGCTTGGGCATCTGCCCGAGAAACTGCCGGGCATAGCTCGACAGCGATTCGACGTACCGTCTCTGACCTTCGGCATAGAGCGTGTCGAAGGCCAGCGAGCTCTTGCCGCTGCCGCTGACCCCCGTCATGACGATGAGCTGATTGCGGGGCAACGTCAGACTGACGTTGCGCAGATTGTGTTCGCGGGCGCCGCGAATCACGATGTCGGCTGCGGGCATGCTGGATCGATCGCAGGGGAAAGCGTCGTGAGGACAGTCGTTCAGACGAGTATAGGCAGCGCCATCGAACCGGCAACTGAACGGAGACGGGACGATTTTTCGGCTCGCGAGCTGCAATTTGCAGATGAGCCGACGAACAACTTCCGCTAAACTGGTCTCCACGCCTGTTCATGCCAACTGACTGACATTTCGGAGGGTCCATATGCTGCCGCCCCGTCCCCTCTGCGGGTTCCTGCTCCTGGCCGGACTGACGGCGACCGGCTGGTCGCTGCTGCAGGCCCAGGACGGTCTGGACGCGGAGGCTCCGGATCTGGCCGGCCTGACCGGCAAGACCGTGAGCGTCCTGCTCAAAAACGGCAAGTACCTGCAGGACGCCGAAGTGACGAAGGCGGTGCCCGGGAACGAACCGAATTCGCTCAAGTCCCTCTCGGTGCGCCCGGCGGGTGAGAAACGGATTCAAACGTCGGCGGCCATCAACGTCACCGAGATCTTTCTGGAAGGTCAGCCGCTCGACGTGGCCGCCGACCTGAAAACCAAGCTGCTGAAGTTCTCGCCCGACGAACGCCGGGAACGGCTGACGTGGGAAGAGCGCGTCTCCGCGCAGCTCGAAAAGCGCCAGGCCCAACTGTGGCCGGAGCTGACCGCGGAAGAAAATGCGGAAGCGGTCGCCGAATACAAGACGTTTCTCGATGAAGTCCGCCAGGCGTCGCCGACGCTGCCCTGGAACCTCTACGAGACCCGCTACTACCTGTTCTTCACGGACATGCCGCAGGCGCAGATCGCCGGCTACGTCACCTATCTGGACGCCATGTATACGCAGCTCTGCAAGGCGTTCGGCGTCCCCGAAGGGAAGAACATCTGGCGCGGGAAGTGCGTAATCCTGGCGTTCGTCGACAAAGAAAATTTCTATGCCTTCGAGCAGAAGTACTACAACCACGACGCCACCGGCGCGCAGGGCCTGTGCCACTCCCACGGCGACGGCAAGGTGATCATGTCCTGCTATCGCGGCGACAACCCCACATTCTTCGGCGTGGTGCTGGTGCACGAAACCTCTCACGGCTTTGTACACCGCGTGAAATCTTCCGCCCGCGTCCCCTCCTGGGTCAACGAAGGGATCGCCGACTGGATCGCCCAGGCCGTCGTCACCAGCGACACGGAGGTGCAGCATCGCCAGCAGGAAGGCATCACCCGGATCCGCCAGACCGGCTCGGTCGGCACGAATTTCCTGGCCGACGACGCCCGGATCGAAGCCTGGCAATACGGCCTGGCGACCAACATGGTCACCTTCCTCCTCAAGCTCGACGGCAAGCGCTACCGGCAGTTCATCGACGGTATCAAAGAAGGTCTGCCGCCCGAGGAAAGCCTGCAGCAGTCCTACGGCATGAACTACCAGCAGTTCCTCGTCCGCTACGGTCAGTCCGTGGGAGTACCGCAGTTGCGACCGTAGGTGGAAGTCGGGCACGTCGCGATCCAACGGAACTTCGGGAGATAGGACCTGGCGCGGATCGAAGCGACGAATCCATCATCGGATTTGCGCAGGTTGAGAAATCCCGTCCGCGTGGAATTGGCCCCGAGTTTCATACGGACAGGAGAAACCATGCTCGACATTCCGGAAGACGTCGACTCGCTGACCAACTTCAAGCGGCAGACCGCCGACGACCTGAGGCGACGACAAACCACCGGATCCCCGCTGGTGCTGACGGTGAACGGCAAGACCGCAGTGGTCGTCCAGGACGCAGCCGCTGATCAGCCCTTGGTCGAGCGCGCCGCACGAACGGACCGGGACGAAACCGTTGCCGCGATTCGTGACGGACTGGCCGACGCGGAGGCCGGCCGAGTAAAGCCGGCCCGGCGGGCGCTCAAAGCGCTCGCCAGGAAGTATGGGATCCCCACTTCGGACGAGTGATATGACCTGCCGCGTCGTGTTGACCGACATGGCGGAGTCGGATGTCGAAACGGTCCGGGATCCGAAACCTTACAGACCGTCACGGGGTAGTCTTTCCCAGCTTGCAAACTCCAGGGTCTGCCCCTCAGAAAGCCGCGTTCATGCTCCACCGCCTGCTGTTTTCGCTGTTGATCATCTCTTCCAGCCTCTCCTTCACGCGCGGCGCCGAACCGGCCTCCACATTTCAGGCGCGAGACACCTTGTCGGTCGGCAAGGAAACGTCCGCCGATGCGCAAGCCTGTCTCGACGGGCTCTGCTGGACGCCGACAACCTTCGACGTCACGCTCGAACCCCCGCGCGATCACGGCGGCATGGAAGCCTACGTCCGCTTTCCCTCTCCCCGACCCAGCGGCAATGCCATCAACGACCTGGTGTCGATGGAGTGGTATCCGGCTCTGGATGCTGACCGCAAACGGATGCGGGCGCCGGCTGTCGTCGTGGTCCACGAGTCCGGCTCCCAGATGGAAGTCGGCCGGCTGTTCGCCAAAGCACTCGCCGCCCGGAAAGTCCACGCCTTCCTGATCCAGCTCCCCTACTACGGACCGCGGAAGCCCGAGGGCTTCAGCCGCGACGCCGACAACGTCCTCCCCGCGCTCCGGCAGGCGGTCGCCGACGTCCGGCGGGCGCGCGACGCGGTCGCTGTGCTCCCCGACGTCGACGGCGCGCACGTGAGCCTGCAGGGAACGAGCCTGGGGGGCTTCGTGACGGCCTCCGTCGCCGGACTCGACGCCGGCTACCAGCGGATTTTCATCATGCTGGCCGGGGGAGACCTCTACGGCGTCATCACCAACGGCACGCGCGAAGCAGCCCAGCTCCGCGAACTGCTGGAGAAGAAGGGTTACACGGGCGAGCGACTGCGGGAGATCATCCTGCCCATCGAGCCGTTGCGCCTGGCGCACCGGATTCGACCCGACGTCACCTGGATCTACTCCGCAGACAAGGATCAGGTCGTACCGCTGCAGAACGTCCAGCGACTGGCGGACGCCGCGAAGCTCCCCGCCGACCATCACGTCACGCTCTGGGGCGACCACTACAAAGTGATCGTCTACTTTCCAGTGATCATCGAACACATCGACCAGCGTTTGAGCCGCCCGGAGTAGCGCCGACTCCGCCAGCCGAACTGGAGGAAGATCACTCGCAGGGGCGCAGAAAGAAGAGGAGATCGCAGACAAAGCGGAAGAGCGAAGATTTCACGCAACGGCGCAAAACGGAACACAAAGACGCCAGAAGACGAATGAGTGGCGAACGGAAGAAGTCGAGAGTCCAGAGCCAGCAAAGTCAGCCTCCCGCTCATCTTCTCCGGCGATAAGCGATCCGCGATCCGCGATAAGCCCTCTCCTCTGGCTACTCGCTATTCCCTACTCGCTATTCCCTTCTCAACCCGCTACGGCACAAATTCCCTCAGAAACTCCGCGTACTGCCGATCCAGCTCCTCGTACCGGACCCCGGTCAGATCGTCGAGCGACCGGGCCCGGGAGCGAATGGACGCGTCTCCGCTGTAGAGCTGCGTCAGGTGGGCGACGAGGGCGTCGCGGTACTGACCGTCACCGTAATGCATGAAAAACGCCGCCAGCCCCGAGGCCTCGGAGTAGTTCTTGCCCACCTGGGGATGGTGCTGAAACTCTTTGGCCCCCATCCCCGAGAGCTCCTGCAGCGGGACGTAGTATCGGTCGACGAGCAGCGTCTGCCGCGCATTCTCGAAGCGGATGTACGACGGGTCGCCGATTGAGACGCCCCGGTCGCTGCGACGATACGACTCCATGTAACAGGCGATCCCCTCGACAATCCAGAAATGAGCCTCCTCGGCGATCGGCCGTTCGTGATCGAACGCTTCATAGAACAACTGATGCGTCGATTCGTGGTACAGCGTCGCCAGATTCTCCGCCGCCTCATCGTGGAAGAAGTGCACCGTCCGGTCGGACGTGTAGTACATCCCGTTGGTCTGCGCGATCTGCGGAAACCGGTCCTTGAGCCGGTCGACGTATTCCTCGCGCGTCCGGTAGTAGTACACCAGTTTGGGAGGCGCCACCGACCGCGAACTCGCCCCCTCGAACATCTTCCGCATCTGGTCGGGCGTGCTGAAGTACCCGGCGAAGACCTCGTGAAACAGCTCGTAATACTCTTCGAGCGCCTGCGCCAGCTCGACCCCTTTCTCCAGACTCACATTCGTCCGGATCTTGTAGTGGTCCGTCCGGACCTCCCACGCCTTCCGGAAGTCCCGACGGACTTCTGCGGCCCGCGCCGCCGACATCCAGCGGCTGTCCACCAGCTCCTCGCCAGCCTCCAGATGCGGCAGGTGGCTCTTGAGCACCCAGCCGAACCGATCGTCCCAGACATATCCGTTGCGCAGCATGTCGGCGGCCAGCGCCGAGACCCAGCGCTGCTCGTGCCGCACGAAGCCCAGCACTCGTCGAGCCTTGTCGTGATCGGGATTGTGCCGTAACGCTTCCCGCACCATGTTGTAGGCATAGCCCGAGAATCCGGCCTTCAGCACACGGCGAGCGAATAGATAGACGTCGCCAGCGTGTCTTTCTCGAAGATCGCGCAGTCGATTCCAGACGGTTCGCGCGTCTCGCGTCAAAACATCCGGCGGATTCGACTGAGCGGTCTCCGGAAGATCCTCACTTCTCAGCTCCGATGGTTTCGGCAGCTCACGGAGCCGGTCGATCTCCTCCGCCATCGGGGTCAGCCCGAGTTCGACGCAGCGCTCGCGAACGGAATTCAGTTGCACCACATAGTCGGCATGGAGTTTCTGAAACTGCTGCTGCAGTCCGATCAACTCACGCCCCGGCGCAGCCTCGACGGGGACTGCAAACAGGAGACACGCGGCAGTTGCGACGGCGCGCAGCCCGGAGAACGACATGAGCGGTTTTCCGATAGGATTCCGGCGGCTGGCTCAGGAGAGAACGCAATCCGCGGACGCGCGGATCTGCACAGGCGATTCTACGACGGAGTCGATGGCCTGCGAAGACGGGTTCGCCAGATTCCGCTTAACGTGTTTCCCGGAAGCCACTTACGGCAGATTCTTTCAATCGCGGACACAGGCGGGGCTCTGCTCGCGACCGATCCGTATCGGTTTTCCGCGGCTCGGCGGTTCGGTGGGGAACGATTCCCACGGCACACCGCTTGCATTTCCAGGGGTTGTACGAAGACTTTCCAGGGGCAGGGACCGGCATTGACCCTCTCTCCTGGACCCAATAAACTCCGATGCCAGGACAGTTTACGTCGTTCTCTTCCCGCTCTCGGCAGCCGCTTTCCAGCGATAGCCCGATTCTGGCAGGGGCGGCGGATCGGGAGCGACGCCCCTGTCAGTCTGGCAGCGGCGTGCGGATTGTGACGGGAAACGTGGCAACTTTTACCGGTCGGAAGTCAAGCTGACCCGATCTGAGGTCCGGTGAACCCGATGCAGTGACGTCGCATCCCCGGTTTCGAGCATTCAAGGGATTGTTTTCTGGAAGTCTGCACCAGTCTGGACGGTGCCGGGAATCCCGGAAGCGCAAGCCGCCCGGCTTGCGACCGGATCGCGATTTCCTTCCGTCTGGCCTGGAGCCGGCATTCCGTACGGATACCGATAGAGTCAAACCCCCTGCTCCTGCATTCCATTCTGAAGTGTCCGCCGGTCCGGCGACACGCCAGCGGGAACCGGGAAGCGGGATAACTCCGCGAGCGGATAGCGTCATGGAATTTCTCGAGAAGATCGGCGTCATTTTCAGCACCGTGCTGGCGACCATCGAACGGTTCGTCACCGGGCTGTTCGGCTCGTCCAACGAGCGCCGAGTCCGGCAGATCGGCTTTGTTCGCGATAAGAAAACGGGGGAGGCGCGAATCGTCCCCGGATCGCCGCTGGACAAAATCAACAAGCTCGAACCGGCGTACGAACAGCTCTCGGACGACGAGCTCCGTCAGACCGCCAGTCGGCTGCGCGCCCGGCTGGCGAAAGGGGAGACGCTCGACGACCTGCTGCCAGACGCCTTTGCCGCCGTCCGCGAAGCCGGCAAGCGTTATCTCAAGATGCGGCACTACGACGTGCAGATGGTCGGCGGCTACATCCTCCACAAGGGGATGATCGCCGAAATGGTCACCGGCGAAGGCAAGACCCTGGTCGCCACCCTTCCCACATTCCTCAACGCCCTCGCCGGCAACGTGCAGGTCATCACCGTCAACGACTACCTCGCCCGCCGCGACATGGAGTGGATGGGTCCGACCTACATGGGCCTGGGCCTGACGGTCGGCGCCATCCAGTCGAACATGCCGATCGACGAACGGAAGAAAGCCTACGACTGCGACATCACGTACGGCACTAACAACGAATTCGGCTTCGACTACCTCCGCGACAACATGAAGCCCACCGCCGAGTCGCAGGTGCAGGGGAAGCTCGTTTATGCGGTGATCGACGAAATCGACAACATCCTCATCGACGAGGCGCGGACGCCGCTGATCATCTCGGGCCTCGCCCACGACGACGTCACCAAGTACCCCAAGGCCGACCGGATCGCCCGGCAGCTCAAGCCGGGGGAGCACTTCGAGATCAAAGAGAAGGAGCACACCTGCCACCTGACGGAGGCGGGGGTGCGGCATGCCGAAGAACTGGTCGGGGTGGAGAGCTTCTACACCGCGGGCAACATGGAATGGCCCCACCTCCTCGACAACTCGCTGAAGGCCCACTGGCTCTACAAGCGCGACGTGCATTATGTCGTCGAGCCGACGGGCGAGATCGTCATCATCGACGAGCACACCGGCCGCAAGATGGACGGCCGGCAGTGGAGCGACGGGCTGCACCAGGCGGTCGAGGCGAAGGAAGGGGTCCGGATCAAGGAAGAGACGCAGACCCTGGCGACGATCACGCTGCAGAACTTCTTCAAGCTCTACAAGAAGCTCTCGGGCATGACCGGAACGGCTATGACCGAAGCCAACGAGTTCTGGAAGATCTACAAGCTCGACGTGCTGGCGGTTCCCACCAACCGGCCGACGCAGCGGATCAACCATCCCGACGCCATTTATCGCACGATGAATGAAAAGTGGGACGCGGTCATTCAGGAAGTCAAAGAAGTCCACGCCACCGGCCGCCCCGTGCTGGTCGGGACGGTCTCGATCGAAAGCTCCGAGTACCTCAGCCTGAAGCTGAAGCAGCACGGCATCAAGCACAACGTCCTCAACGCCAAATACCACGAGCGGGAGGCCGAGATCATCGCCCAGGCCGGCCGCCACAACGCCGTCACCATCTCCACCAACATGGCCGGCCGCGGCACCGACATCATCCTCGGCGGCAACCCCGAGTACATGGCCTGGGACGAGCTGAAGCAGATCTATGCGACGCGTCTCGATGTCCCGAAGTCGGTGTGGGACGAAACGACGAAGCGGATCGCCACGCAGGAAGGGATGGTCGCCGAGGGGCGCAAGGTCGCCGAGCTGGGCGGCCTGCACGTGGTCGGCACCGAGCGGCACGACAGCCGCCGGATCGACCTGCAGCTCCGCGGCCGCGCCGGTCGTCAGGGGGATCCTGGCTCGAGCCGGTTCTTCCTGTCGCTGGAAGACGATCTGATGCGGAAGTTTGCGGGGGACTGGGTCAAGGACTGGCTGACCGCTCTCGGCATGCAGGAAGGGGAGCGGATCGAGAGCCGGATGGTCAGCAACCGGATCGAGGCCGCGCAGAAAAAGGTCGAAGAGCGGCACTTCGACATGCGAAAGCATCTGCTCGAATACGACGAAGTCATGGACGAGCAGCGAAAGCGCGTTTACGGCTATCGTCAGGGGATTCTGGAGGGTTCGGACTGCCGTTCCCTGATTCTGGAGATGATCGACCGGCAGCTCGAACGCTGGACGAAGCACTTTCTGTCGGCGAATTACCGCTGGGAAACGGTGGCGGAGTGGGCGAGTCAGGCGCTGGGGCTCGACATCGAGCCGCGCGACGTCCAGAACATGACGCGCGAGCAGGCGGAGGCGCACATCGCCGGGCAGGCCGAGCGGCAGGCCGATCTGGCGATTCAGGAACAGATCGACGAGAACCTGCCCGAGGACGTCGCAGACGATCGCGAACGGAACTGGAACGCGATGGCCCGCTGGGTCAACGCGCGGTTCGCCCTCAACACCAACGATCGCGAGCTGAAGAAGATCGGTCTCGAAGGCCTGCAGGTCTATCTGCTGGACCGCGCCCGCGAGGCGCTGGCCCGGATCGACTACAGCCCGCTGGACGCCTTCCTGGCCCCCGACTGGAATCAGCGCTCGCTGGTCGGCTGGGTGGCGCAACAGTACGCGATCGGACTGGAACCCGATGTCTTTAACGACATGACTCCGGAACAGGCCGCGACGTTCATCCGTGCCCGGATCGACGAGCTGTACCGGCACAAGGAAGTCGAATTCCCCGTCTCGGTGGGGATGACGAACTTCATGGCGGAACGGGCCGGGGCCGGGGAGCGCTACGACCGGGAAGGCCTGATTCGCTGGGCGAGCGGGCGGTTCAACACGCATCTCGATCCCGGCGAGGTCGAGTCGAAACCTCGCAACGATATCGCCCGGATGCTGTTCGAACTGAGCCAGAAGTTTCTGGCGCGAGGGACGGCGATCGAGCAGCTTAACGGCTATCTCGACAAGGCCTACGGCGCATCGAACGGCGTTGGTCCCGGCGCGAACGGGGCGAAGGTGGAACACCCCGTCGATCCGCAGGGACTGCAGAACCTGATCAACTGGGCGAATGCCGAGTTCCAGGCCAGCCTGGACGCGACGGAACTGGAAAAATCCGGCCGGGATGCCGTGGCGAAGGCCGTCCGCGTCGGGTTCGAGCGACGGTTCCGGCCCGAGCTGTATCAGACCGAGCGGTCGCTGATCCTGGAGATCCTCGACACCGCCTGGAAAGACCACCTCTACTATATGGACCATCTGCGGGCCGGGATCGGCCTGGTGGGATATGCCCAGAAGGATCCGAAGGTCGAGTACCGTCGGGAAGGGATGCGGGCGTTCGAGCAGATGTGGGACCGGATCGGGGGTCAGGTGACCTCGGCGATCTTCCGGATCGAGCACCAGAGTCCGGAGTTCGTCGGTTCGTTGTGGCGGATCAGCGCCGCGACGCACTCCGCCCCGGCGGCGATTGAAGCGGAGCCGCAGCAGCAGACGACGTCGAGCGGGAGCGGCTCGACGGGTCCGGGCGAAGTGCAGGCGGTGGAGACGATCCGCAACTTCGGCGACAAGGTCGGGCGGAACGACCCCTGCCCGTGCGGCAGCGGGAAGAAGTATAAGAAGTGCTGCGGTTTGAACTCGTAGTGCTGTGCCACACTTTGGACTCCAGATTGAGCGAATAGCGAGCAGGGAATAGCGAATAGCCAGACAACAGCGAAACCCAAGAGACTTCCTCTGGTTGCTCCCTGTTCGTCCTGCATCAGCAGCCGAAAACGTGACCGTGACAAAGCGCTCGACACGCCTCATCCTGCTTCGCCAGTTATCCCAGGCGGCGCAAAATGCGCCGCCTGTTGCAGAATGGTTCGTGGCGACTGCGGAATTCTGCGGCGGAGTGCAGCGTCGTAACACGTTGTTGCAGTGATGGTTAGCGGCAGCGCTCCCGCAGAAACGGCATATTCCGCGAGTCCTCACTGAGGTCGTCGTTCCGGAGCCAGAGTCGCCGGTTCGAGGAAATCCTGCGGACTGCGGTCCGTGTTTAGTCTCTCCAGCGGGGGTCATGCTCGACTCCCGGAACTTCTGGGAGGCGCCTGTCATGGAATCGCTCGTCCTGTCGGTCGTGGACTGGATTCATCTCTGGTCCCCCGAAAACTTTGTGTATGCGTCGCTGGCCATTTCGGGCGGGTCGCTGATCTACCTGCATGTGATGTCAAAGATTCGCTAAGCCAGTCGCGAAGGGTGGCCGGGTCGAAGTCTTCGACGACCCGGAGCCAGCGTCGCACCCCGTGGAAACTGGGTCGTCGCGGACTCCGACCCAGCCACCCGTTTACGAGACTCATGGGACACTGGTGGTAGAAGAGGTGAGCCTCGCGGACTCGACTCACCCTACCCGGCCAAGGCGGCTTGGCACTCCGCTGTGCGCGGATGGCGGGGCCGGCTATAACTCCCTGCACACTGGGGAAGGGAGTCCCGATGGCGGCGCTGCTGCTCAACCTGATTTACGGTTCGCTGCTGTTGTTCGCTGCGCCGTGGCTGTGTTACCGCCGCTGGGTGCAGCGCAAGCCGGTCGCCGGTTTGCGGGAGAAACTCGTCGGCCGCATCGAGCGACGGTTTCCGGAACAGCGCTGCCTCTGGATCCACGCGGTCAGCGTCGGCGAGGTGCTGCAGCTTCAGGGACTCATCCCCGCGCTGCAGGCCGGGCATCCGACCGCCGAGCTGCTGCTGACCGTGACCACGGGGACCGGCTACGACGTAGCGCGGGCCAAGTTCCCGCAGTGCACCGTCGCCTATTTTCCGCTCGATTTCTCCTGGTCCGTCCGCCGCGCGCTGCGGTCGGTCCGTCCCGATCTGATCGTGCTTGTCGAGCTGGAGCTCTGGCCGAATTTTCTGCTGGCGGCGAGATTGCTGGGGATTCCCGTCGCACTGATCAATGCGCGGATGAGTCCCCGAAGTTTCCGGGGGTATCAGCGGCTGCGTCCGCTGGTGTCGCGGTTGCTCGGCGGCCTGAGCCTCGTCGGCGCGCAGACGCCGGAGTACGGCGAGCGGCTGATCGCGCTGGGGGGGTCGCCGGATCGCGTCCGGGTGACTGGAAACATCAAGTTCGATCGCGTCGAGCTGCGGCGCGACAATCCCCGGACGCTTGAGCTGGCGAAGGCGTTCGGGCTGAAACCGGGCGAGCGGGTTTTCATTGCGGGGAGCACGCAGGAAACCGAGGAGGAACTGGCGGTCGAGACCTGGCTGGGACTGCGATTCCAGTTTCCCGAACTGCGACTGATCCTTGTCCCCAGGCACAAGGAACGGTTCGAAGATGTCGCGCGACTCGTGACCGACCGGGGGCTGCCGCTGTTCCGTCGCAGCCAGCCGGCCGCGACGATTTCCGGTCAGCCGGTGCTGCTGCTCGACACGCTCGGGGAACTGGGGGCGTGCTGGGGTCTGGCCGACGTCGCCTTTGTGGGGGGGAGTCTGACGCAGCGGGGTGGGCAGAACATGCTTGAGCCGGCGGCCTATGGGGCCGCGGTGCTATTCGGACCGAACACCTGGAACTTCAAGGACATCGTCGCCGAGCTGCTCGCGCGGGATGCTGCGGAGGTCGTCCGCGACGGGGCCGAGTTGACGGCTGCCGTTCGTCGGTTGCTGAGCGAACCGGACCTTGCGACAGGACGTGCTCGACGCGCCCGCGAGTTTGTCGAGATGCAGCAGGGGGCGACGCAGCGGACGGTCGAGCTGCTGGAAGCGGTCTGGCCGGGAGAGAGTGCGCCGCGGCGCGCGGCTTGAAGTGATTCGGGAGTGTCGTTGGTTGGCACCTCGACCCTCACTGAAGCTATTTGGCTGTTTCTAGTTCGCAAGATGCGCCACTGGTCCCAGAGATGAATGGCACTGACGGCGTTCTTAATTGTTTTGGCATTCAACCGATATCAACGAAACGTATCCATCTGACAAACCAGAATCGAAGGGGTCTCGATCGCCGCGCCCTGGCTGACAGGAGAGTGACTGATGTGGAAGCCTAGGGGTCTGGGCGCGGCATCGTGCGCCACGCGTAACACACAAACCCCAGCGTCGCAGCGAGGAATGCCCCGAGGCCCGAGACGACGAGAGGTATCAGGCCCAACGAAATGACGTAGGTCCATGCGACGTATTTCACAAGATGAACGCCGCCCTGGATTCCGTTTTCTGCAGCCTGGGCGCTGCCTCCTTCGATCGGATGGTCGACAGATGCAGGCTCCGTACCGACGATTGCCCCGACGCTAAATGCGACGGCAAACACAAACAGGTTGGCGAGGATTGCACCGATCACTTCCGCCGTGTATCCCGTTGTTCTGTTGCTCATTGCCACCCTCTCGCCTTTGTCCTTCAGTGCGGCGGCTGAGAAGCTGTCGCCCGCCATCGCTTGGGGAACCGTCCCAGCCGCGCGACACGAAACAACGTCGCTCAGATTATCCTACCCTCAAACGCCACGGTTCTCCCTGAAAGAACGGTCTCCGCAACAAGAGGTGACGTTACGAGATACGTCAGTGCCCTTCACACCAGCCCTCTCCCAGCGAAGCCGCCGGGCGAGGGAGCAGGAATAAGACCGGGGCATCGCGAAGACGCTCCTGCCCCGGCCACCCGCCGTTTTTGACCCCAGAGCGGTCGCAGCGGTCGCAGCCGCGTTCCGGGGGTGTCGGAGCAAAGCTCCTCAACCCCCGGCTACATTCTTCGACCCCTTCCGGGGTCGCAGATCGGACGCGCCTCTTCAGTCCCGAGTGAAGTTAGGGGAGCGCTTGTCTTTCCCCACCTCTTTGTGAGTCCGCATGATTCACGTCTTCCAATGCAAAGACGGCGGTCTCCGCCCGCGGAGAACGGCGTCCCTCGGCGGACGAGGACGTCCACCGTACGCAGACGGCGACTTCTGTAGGATGGACGGCCTCGTCCGTCCGCGACTTTTCTCTCCTCGTTCCCAAGCGGAGCCTGGGAACGAGGAAACGGCGCTGGGCGAGGGAGCAGAAAACGGACCGGGGCATCGCGAAGACGCTCCTGCCCCGGGCCACCCGGATTGTCGCGTTCCTTGTCGATGTCAGCGCTTCCGGGCTCGGGCCTTGGAGACCGCCTCGACGAATTCTGACTGCAGCTCTGGCAGCGTCTTCCCGGTCGATCTTTCGACGAGCAGCTTTCGCTCGGCCGGGTCCGGTTCCGCCAGCGGCTCGACCTGACGGTAGTGCTTCAAAATCTGCTGATAGGCTTCCGGGTAGCGAGTCAGCAGCAGCCAGTGGAGTCCCCAGGACTGGGCGTAGGCCTGGGCGGCGAGAACATCCCCCTGGAAGGCCTTGTCGTTTTCGACGAGATCGGTCCAGTCGGCTTTGCGCGTCCGCAGTGCCACTGAGGCATACCGCTCGTTGACGGCGCGGGGACCGCTCTTGACGCGGACGCCGTCCCCTTCGAAGCCGCTGGCCAAGCCTTCGTGCAGCCATAGCGGGACCGGGGCGAGCCGGCGGATCAGGCCGCGGTTGTAGACCAGTTGATGGATGGACTCGTGCAGCGGCGTATCGAACGACCGGCACTCGCGAGCCCGCAGGATCAGACGATTGGACAGCACGTCGTAGAACGAAGCGACGTTCTTCGCCGACAGTCCGGCCTGTTCTCCCAGCTCGGTCCGGTAGTATGCGTCGAAGTCGCTGTCGGACTCGAAGATGACGACTGGCAGAGCGTAGCGGAGCGGCTGCAGGTCGATCTCCAGCTCCCGCATTTCGTTCTCGAACGAAGTCTGCACCCCTTTGAGGAACAAGCCCGCCTTCTTCAGCAGGGCCTGGACGCGATTCTTCGTCGCCCGGTCGGCCCCGTTCGGAGCCGCCATGACGACGGCCAGCACGTACGGCGCTTCAACCCGCGTGACCGTGCGTCCGGCTCCGAAGCGGTCGACGAGTTGCCCGGCGAGTTCTTCGCCCGTGAGAGGTGCTGGATCGTCGGCCGGCTCGCGGGCGAGGATCCGATCTTCGGGAATGGGCTGTACGCGACCGTTGGGGAATTCGAGGACTGCCACCTGTCGACCGCTGCCGCCCCAGCGGGCCGACACGGTCACCTGCTCGCCGTTGTCGTCTTTGACGGTAAAAACATCGGCGGAGGCCGAGGGCAGGCACCACGGGAGAAGCAGCCCGGCGGCGATGGTTCTGCGGAAACACATGGGAATGTCCGGAATCGTGAGCAGAGCGGGGGGGTTCAGTTTAGCAGGTTGTGGGCTGCTGGTGGGGGAGACTCTGGAGGCGATCACGGCTCATTCCAAGTTCCGATGAGGCACGGTTTACAGGGTGAGTCGAGTTCGCGAGGCTCACCCTAACTCGTTATGGCAGAGGTGAGCCTCGAAGACTCGACTCACCCTACTTTGACTAAGACAACGACGGACGAGGACGTCCGTCGTACCGAAGGGTCGATCGTACATTTGTGCTGTGATTGCTTCTGTCTGCAGGTGGAAGTAGCGTAAGGTCAGGGTCGCCCGTCTGGCGGCCCGTCGTTTCCGGGAAGATTTTCCATGCCCCGTCGTAAGGCTGTCGCTGCGCCGGCCGAGAGCCACGCCGATCCGATCAGCAGCCAGGTCTGCGAGCGCGTGAAAGTGCTCCGGCAGCAGCGCGGCTGGTCGCTGGAGCAGTTGTCCGCCGGGAGCGGCGTCAGCCGCTCGATGCTCAGCCAGATCGAACGGAACCAGGCCAATCCGACGCTGGCAGTCACCTGCAAGATCGCCCAGGCGTTCGGGATGTCGTTGGCCGAGTTCGTCGAAATTCCTGGCGCATCGTCGTCGATTCACGTGATCCGGGCCGATGATCGGGCGCATCTGTACCGGTCCGACGCCGACTGCGAAATCCGCACGCTGTCTCCGCTGCACCTCGAAAAGGATGTCGAGTTCTACACGGTCCGCCTGAAACCCGGCGGGTCGCTTCGAAGTGCGGCTCACTTTCAGGGGACGCGGGAGTTTCTGACGGTCGAGCAGGGACGCATCCGATTGACCTCGGGCGAGGACACGTCCGAACTGGCGAAGGGTGATTCGGCCAGCTATCGCGCCGATGTCGTGCACTCCCTGGAGAATTCGGGCCGCTCGGATGCGATGGTGTTTCTCGTTGTGATCTATCAATAGGCGGCGCAACGAGGAGATTCGATGCGTTGGCGGCCGATGCATGACTCTTCGGTCGATTGAAGACCCTCGCCCCGGCCCTCTCCCACCGAAGACGGCGGGAGAGGGGGCAGGAAGGGTGAGGCTCGCGACACTTTGACCTCGAAATCTGAAACGACCATGTCTCCCCTGCACTTTGCTGATCGTCGATCGTTTCTCCGAGGCGCCGGAGCTGTGCTGGCGGCCAGTTGCGCCGCTCAGCCGGTTGCCGCTCAGGATTCGGCTCCGATCACGGTGGGAGTGATCGGCACCGGAGGTCGGGGCTGCGATCTGATTCGTTCGCTGAGTACGATCGAAGGCGTCCGCATCGTGGGCGTCTGCGACGACTACGGACCGCACCTGGAACGGGGCTGGCAGTACGCCGGGCCGCAGGCGCGTTCGTTCAGCGACTACCGGAAACTCCTCGACGAAACGAAACCGCAGGCAGTGGCGATCGCGGTGCCGCTCTTTCTGCACTTCGAGATGGCTTCGGCGGCGCTCAAGGCCGGGTGCGCAGTCTTCTGCGAGAAAACGCTGGCTTACGATCTGGATCAGGCCCGCGGCCTGGTGCGACTGGTCGAAGAGAAGCGGGCCGTTTTCCAGGTGGGGCTGCAGCGACGGTCCAACGCGATCTACCAGCAGGCGGTCGCGATGGTTCAGACGGGACTCCTGGGGCGGATTACCGCCGTCGAATGTCAGTGGCATCGCCATAACGACTGGCGGAGACCGGTCCCGGTCGCGGCGGAGCACGAGGACTTCACCCGGCTCGACCACAAGCTGAACTGGCGGCTGTATCGTCCCTTTTCCCGCGGACTGCTGGCCGAGCTGGCCAGTCATCAGCTCGACGTTGTGCAGTGGATGCTCGGCGTGCCGCCGAAGCGGGTGCTGGCGACGGGGGGCGTGGACTACTGGCGCGACGGTCGCGACGTGGCGGACAATGTCTTCTGCATCTACGAGTACGAGGTGACGCCGCCGCCCGAACGTCCGAATGCGCCGCCGCTGCCGCCCGGCGTGGACAACCGGCCCTATCAGGTCCGGGTGACCTGGTCCTCGCTGCAGAACAATGCATACGAGGGGGCGAGCGAGCTGATTCTGGGAACGAAGGGGACGTTGTTCCTGTCGCAGAACAAAGGACTGCTCTACCGCGAAGCCGCGGCGGACGACATCGCCTGGTCGAAAGCCGCTGATCGAAACGCCGCGGTTGTCACCTCCGGCAAGACGCTGAAGCTTTCCAGCGATCCCTGGGCGCGCCGGGGGACGCCGTTCGAGATCGACGCGGCCGGCGATGACACGCGGGACGAGCTGGTGTCGTTCATCGAGCACGTCCGGTCGAACGATCCGGCGACGGTCTGCACTGTGCGCGACGGACTGATTAATACAGCAACGGTGCTGATGGCCCACGAGGCGATGGATCGCGGCACTCCGCAGACGTTTCCGGATTTGTAACTCGCTCATGCGCTTGAGGATTTCGGCGGGCGGCGGCAGAGATTTCCCAGCCGTCCCGATTGCTCCCCCGGACAGAGCGCGTTAGGTTCTCGGTCTGGTAGAGACTGCATCCGCCAGCCGATTCCCATCGGCCTCGCGGTGCGGGTGCTCTGCGTTCACGGAGGATCTTCCGCAAACGGACTCTTGCGAACCGACCACACTCCGGTCGTTCGCCCATGTTCGCCCCCTGGCTGACCGATCCCCTCGCCACGCTTGGTACGCCGGAACGCTTTATCGCGTTCCCGGAGAACCAGTTTGCGCAGTCGGCTCTGCAGCGGATCAACCAGGTGGAGTCCCGGAATCGGGGCCACGGTCTGCTGACCTTTCTCCACGGTCCGGCGGGCGCCGGGAAATCGCATCTGGTGCGGACTTCGTTGCGACGGATCCTCGATCAGGCGCCTCGCAGCCGGCTGCTGCTGGCCAGCGCGGTCGATCTGGCGGAGACGCTGGAGGCGGCGGACGAACTGGGAACGTGGTCGGACGTGATGGCGACGCTGGTCGGACACGCGGTTGTCGTCTGCGAAGACGTGCACGAGCTGCCGCCGCTCGGGGGGCTGCAGGAGCGCTTGTCGACGCTATGGGATCAACTGCTGGAGGATGGGCGCCAGCTTGTGGTGACGTCGCGGATGCCGGCCGCAGAGATCGATGGTTTGAGTCTGCGGCTGGCCAATCGTCTGCATGGCGGGCTGACGGCGGGGATTCGACTGCCGGGCGAAGAGGGACGGAATCGGCTGATCGAGCACTTCGGAAAACTGGCTGGCGTGGCATTCGACCAGGACGCGACTGACCTGGCTGGCGAACGGCTGACGGGTTCGCCGCGGGAGATCCGGGGGGCGATCGAGTCGCTGGCGCGGCGGATCGGACGCCGGCAGGACCAGGTGACCGCCGCCCAGCTCGAACTGCTGTGGCAGCAGCCCTCTGAAGTTCGACTCCTGTCGTTCGAGCAGATCGTGACGGCTGTGGCGATCGAGTTCGGTCTGCCGTCGACGGAGCTGACTTCGCGATCGCGCCAACAGGCGCTGATTGTGCCGCGTCAGGTGGCGATGTCGCTGACGCGCGAGTTGACCGGGCAGTCGCTGGAGCGGATCGGCGCCTTTTACGGTCGTACGCATACGACCGTTGCGCACGGTTGCGAGAGGCTGCGGGATCAACTCAAGCAGTCGCCGACGCTGCGTCAGCAGGTGCTGTCTTTGAAGCGTCGGCTGCAGCGCATGCCGCAGGCGGAATGTGGATAACTCGTCGACAACCCGCGCGGCTCCGGGCGGGTTTGTCGACAGGCTTCTGCGGCGACGTTCGTCGTCGTCGACAACCCCGTACGGGATCGTCAGCCGGCCCACGCGCCCTCACCGCGCGTCCCACACGTTTCCCACAGGCGGCGATTGTGGAGAACGGTACGCAAGCTGTTTTGTCAACGACGCTTCGGCTCTGCACAGTCCGAGTTATCCACAGCGACCGGCGCTGCTCTACTAAGACTGATATGTCATTTCATGAAACCAGAGAAGAGAGAGCCCGGAAGAGGCGCTCGGCTCTGGATGACGATCGATTGTCGGACTGCGAAACCTTGCTCATTGCAGCGACGGGATACGTACCACAGTTTGTAATCGGCTGGAAGACAGGATTGCCTGCGTAGTTTCCCATACTGGTAACGCACATTCTGGTGGGGCAAGTTCTTCCGCGCCGTTACAAACGGAATCGAGGAAGTCGGGGACCGGTTCGGACTGCGGGGCCGTGACTTCGAACGGCTCGATCCGATTGTCGCGGGCGATCCACAGCCGATCCTGCCGGAGGATCAGGTCGGCCCGTTCGCAGTGGATGTGGAGGTCTTCGCCGAGGTGCCGGGCGTGGCCGACGAAATCGAACGTGGCGATGACGTTCCGTTCGAGCAGGGCGGAGACGCTGGTGACGATTTCGACGCGGCTGCCGCAGCTCTGGCTGCGGGCGAAGACTTCGAGGGGTTTGAGGCCGGTGACGTAGAACAGGGTGTCGAGCTTGTGGCTGCCGGCGTCGGCGACGAAGCCGCCGGGGTTCTGGAGGGGGTCGTCGCGCCAGGTGCCGGGGATGGAGGATTGCCAGTCTTCGACGTTGTGGGCGGCGACAGCTCGGACGGCGCCCCAGCGGCCGGAGCGGACTTCGTTGCGGAGGGTGCGGAAGGTGGCCCAGTGGCGGCGCTGGTAGGCGACGGAGAAGGCTTTTCCGGACTGTCTGGCTTGACCAGCCCGTGCGATGAGTTCGAGGAGATCTTGGCGGCGGGTGGCGAGGGGTTTTTCGCAGAGGATGTGCCAGCCGCGATCGAGGCAGCGGGAGGCGTGCAGGAAGTGATCTCCGGTGGGTGTGGCGATGACGACGGCGTCGACATCGTCCCGGTCGAGGAGGGCCTCCAGCGACGCACAGCGGGCCGCAGCGGGGGCGAGCTCCTGGCAGAGGGCCTCGGCGGCGGCGGTGACGGGATCGAAGACAGCCTGGATTGTAGCGCGGAGATCGCGGGCGAGCAGGCGGCCGTGATGCAATCCCATGCGACCGCAGCCCAGGAGTGCGAACCGAATGATCGGCGCAGGCATGGCAGACTTCCAGGTGGGGGCGGGACTTGAGAAACGCTGGGACCGGGAATGGAAACAGCCCCCTGCGGAGGGGAGTCTGCAGGGGGCTGTTGTTGATGATTGCCGCGGCTATTTGGCGGGTTTTGCAGGTTTGGGATCGCAGTATTTGAGGGCGATCAGCGCGTAGGCGGTGGCGAGGTTGGGGTCCCCTTCCATCCAGCGGGCGTTTTCGTTGACCCAGCTTCCGTTGGGCTGCTGCTGGGAGAACAGGTGGGTGGCGAGCTCTTTGCGCCAGTCGTGTTTTGCGCCGTCGGCGTCGGCGACTTCGTCGAGGTCGAGCGTGGCCAGGGTTTTGGCGAAGACCTGGGAGTAGTAGTAGAGGCCCTGCTGGCCGAGGCCCGGGTTCTCCTTGACGGAGTAGAACTTGCGGATCCAGGTGAGGGCGGCTTTGACGCGTTCGTCTTCGGGGGTGAGTCCGGCGAAGATCATGCTTTTGAGGCCGGCGTAGGTCATGCTGCCGTAGGAGCGGAGACCTCCTTCGGGGGTGTTGCCGGCCTGCGAGTTTCCGCCGGCGGCGGGGGTGTAGTAGAACCCGCCGTCGTTGATTTTGGCGGCGAAGGGGGTGGTGTTGTTTTCGGATTCGAGGTTCTGGCAGCGGGAGAGGAAGACGAGGGCCTTCTGGACGGCGGGGTCGTCTTTGGTGGCGCCGGCGGTTTGCAGGGCGTCGAGGAAGAACGAGGTGTTGGAGAGGTCGGGTCGGTCGCCGGTGCGGCCGTAGCCGGCGCCGCCGAACTTGGCGTCGGCGGGGTCGGTTTCGCCCTCGTCCCACTGGACCTTGCGGATGTATTTTTCGGCGGCGGCGAGGCGGTCTTTGTAGCGGCCATCTTTGTTAGCGGCCTGGAAGGCGAGCATGACGATGGCGGTTTCGTAGTTGCCGTGGTGGGCGTCTTTGTTGTAGACGCCGCCGTCGGGCTGCGTGAACGACTCCAGGTGCTTGAGCCCTTTCTTGACGGCCGGGTGATCGGGGGGGGCGCCGCCCGAGAGCAATCCGTAGACGACCAGGCCGGTGACGCCTGGGGCGTTGGGGGCGGTCCAGCTTCCGTCGGCCGCCTGGGCGGCGGTCAGGTAGGCGATGGCCTGAGACCGGGACTTCGCGAGAGCTGCGGGGTCTGGACCGAACGCATCAGCGGCGAAGCTGGCGGCGGGAATCCAGACGGCGGCGCACACGGCGACCATGAGCTGCAGTGGCCAACGAGTGAGCATGATGCCTCCAGACAGAAACGTGGGAGTGAAACGGACATTGCGCCCACAGCATAAGCTGCGGCGTGCAAACCGGTCGAGACCATACGACTCGGCGAACCGGTTTGAGAGACTCCGGACAAGACGCGTCAGAGCCAGAGTCTCAAACAGCGATCAAACCAGTTCACCAGCAACAGGCCCAGAATGAGCGCCGCGATTGTCGCCGAGAGGACTTTCCCTGGAGGAGCGATCCATCCCGAGATCCGTAGAAGTCGATATGGGATCTGACCGGCGATCAGCAGGGCCGCCAGCCAGCCGAGGCGATGCGTGGTGAAGGCTTCCTGCCAGCGGCCGTGGGCCAGATGGATCTGACTGCGAGTCATGCCGCAGAGCAGACAGTCGATGCCGAGCAGCGAGCGGGCCGTACAGGATTCCGGCAGCGGGCTGTCCGGGAAAACTGCCAGCGCCACCTTCTGATCCGCGCGGACTTCGAGTACCAGCGCGGCCAAGATCACCAGCATGGAGAGCCACAGCCACGCCATATCGGATGTCAGACGGGTTCGGTCGCACTGCGGCGAATGCTGACTGGCCATGGTTCGTCGATGATCCGACTTTCAAACCGGAACGTCTTTGATGACGAACAGCGAATCGAGATTCGTGATCCGCAGGACTTCGCGGATGTCCTCGGAGGGGTTGTAGAGTTCGATCTGATCGACTCTCCGCCGCAACGACGTCAGCAGACCCAGCATGCCGCTAGGGATCAGTTTGACGCCGGTGAGGTCGAATGCGAGCGTGCGGACGGGATACTCGCCGAGCAGCGCCAGCAACTGCTCGCGGTAGCCGGCGATGCAGATTTCGTCGGGAATATCCCTTCCCGAAAACCCGACGACGGTGAGCTCGCCAATTTCGTAAACATTGAGCAGGGGCTCGCCGTTCAGAGAGACTCGCGGCTCGGGATTGTCGTTCATGGTTCGAGATCCTGGAACTGCCCGGCGGCGTCGAGCCACCACATTGAAAGGAGGGGAGAATCTTCGACTATACCTCCGGCGGCGCTCCGACACCACGAGTTTCTGCAGCGACGGCGATTGCGGTCCTCAAGAGCTGCCAGGCGGCCAGTCGCTGGCGGAGCTCCCGCTCCGACGCCCCCGCGACGAGGTCAGCGGGGAATTTCGGGAGCCGATGACGAACGTGACCCTGTGAATCGCGAGTGGCCCAGCCGTGAAACGCCAGCCCGTCGAGATCGACCGGGGCACCGGGTCCGAGATGGCCGGTGATCGCCACGGCGAAATCCGCCTGCGGCGTCCGTTCCAGAACACCCTCCGCCATGGCCGCTGCCGTTTCGCCGCTGACGACTCCCGGTCCATCCGACTCAAAGTGGCTGGCCGGGACGCCGAGCCAGGCGGTTTTCGTCGCTTCCTGGTAGACGACGGCGGATCCGCAGAAAAAGCGTGAAACGCCTGGGATGCGGGCGAGGTGGGCGGCGGCCAGACCGGCGGTGCAGCTTTCGGCGAGGACGAGTTGCAGGTTCTTACGCTCGAGGACCAGGGCCAGTTCGCGGGCGACAACCAGCAGCGCTTCATCTGAGGGAAGCTCGGTTGACATTAACGATTATCCTGCAGGTTTGACGTGGATTCAGGGCGGGTTTGAGGCCATTGCGGCGCCCTGAACTTGAGGGAAACAGACGCGATTTCAGCGTGATCTGGCGTTTGAGAAATCCGTTGGTCTCATCGTAGCGACTCTGCCGATCAATCTGGTACGCCAGTCGCGTCGCCCGCTGCGATCGGAAATCTCAAGCGGGCGATGACTCCCGACTGGTGCAAGTGGAATGCTCACGGCGCCGCGACGACCCAGACGCGGACTGCCGTCTCCGCAGGCGTTCCACAGGGGGGAGAGGGTGGGCATGCTGCGCTCCAGAGTGAGCGGCTACCTGCGGTGCGCCATGAGCACCGGGGCCGCATTAGTCGCTTTGCTGCCGGCGGCGATCGCGCCGGCGGCGGAAGGGATCGACGCGAAGGGCGAGGTGACGCGGGTCCAGTTTCGTCGACCAGCTCGCGATGCTGAGTCTGATGACTGGCTCTACCGCGGCATCGAAACGCTTCAGCCGGGCAGTTCGTCGAGCGCGACACGCCGCGCGGCGATCAGCGAACTGCCCCTGGATCGACTTCGACCGGAAGCCCGCGCCCGGGCCGAGTCGATCCTGAAGGACGTCGGTCTCTTCCGCCGCCTGCCTGCCCTGCAGTTCGAAGTGGATCCGGATGTCTATCGTTACTTCCTCGAACATCCGGACGTCGCCGTCGGAACCTGGCGGGCGATGGAGATTTCGAAGTTCGAGTTGAAGCCGGTTCGCGCCGGTGTCTACCACGCGGATGCCGGCGACGGCTCGGTCGGCGAGGTGGAAGTGTTCTATCGCACGCCCGGCGACACGTTGATCGCCTGCGACGGCGCATTCAAGAGTCCGTTGCTGGCCCGACCGATCGTGGCGCGAGCCCTGATGCGCGTCCAGACGGAGTTTCATCGCGAAATGGATGGTCGCGTGGTCGCTGTTCAGAACGGCGACGTCTTCGTGCAGTTTCCCTCCACGACGGTTGAGACCGTGGCGAAGATCATCTCGCCCGTCAGCCACTCGATCGCGGATCGAAATTTCAAGCAGATTACGCTGTTCATGTACATGATGTCTCAGGCCGCGGGCAAACAGCCGGGCTGGGTGGAATCGATCGGTCGCCGGCTGGATCAGGTCAGCGACGAGGAGCGGGTCGAGTTCCTGGAGATGGCCGCCCGGGCCTACATCACAGCCCGTCGGCGGGAACTCGGTGCGAACGAGCCGGATAAATCCTTCTCTGTCGACGAAATCCTGTCGCCGCTCCGGCAGTCCAACAGCGTCGATCCGATGGGGACCGCCGTGATCCGGGCGGCCGCTGGAGAGAGTCCAATGAATCTTCCCGGGCCAGCTCGCCGCTGAAATCGTTCTAATCGTCAAGTTCCGCGCCAGGCGGCGAATCGTCACTCGGTCCGCAGGGATGGCGAGCGGGAAACGCTCCGACGACCGTTTGACGTTCTATGCTTCCGTCGATGGACTGCATCTCGAACCGATGCAGCCGGTTTCGACGGAATCTCTGAGAACGCAGGCCGATGAGCGCTTCAGTCCTGGTCGACGACGCCGACGTCCGGTCTGACGATCTGTCGGACATTTTCGATCATTACGTCGCCGATGAGAATCTGCCGTCGCCGGAATGGCTGACGCGGCTCAAGCTCGAACGGCCGCGGCGCAACGTCCGTTGCCTGAGTCTGTCCACGCGGATCGGCAAGCGCGTGCTCGACATCGTCGGAGCCCTGGTGCTGCTGACGATCCTTGCCGTTCCGATGGTCGTCACAGCGATCGCCGTCCGGCTGACGTCCCGCGGTCCGATCATCTTCCGGCAGACGCGAGTCGGACTGAATCAGCGCAGTCGGCGGCGCGATCGGCGAAACCGGATCTTCCAGCCGCTCGCGGACGGGGAGGAACGGCGGCAATCGGAGAGAGATCGTCGTCAGACGTACGGATTCGGTCTGCCATTCACGATCTACAAGTTCCGAACCATGCGGATCGACGCCGAGAAGGATGGCGCCCGCTTCGCCGTGGCCAACGATCCGCGCGTGACGCCGATCGGGGGCTTCCTCCGCAAGACCCGGCTCGACGAAGTTCCGCAGTTGTGGAATGTCCTGCGGGGCGAGATGTCGCTCGTCGGTCCCCGTCCCGAACGCCCGGAATTCATCGAGAAGCTGTCGGTCGAAGTTCCCAACTACCTGCATCGCCTGGGACTGAAGCCGGGACTGACCGGTCTGGCTCAAGTCATCAACGGCTACGACAACGACATCGACGGCTTCCGTCGGAAGGTGAGCCTGGATCTGCTGTACCTGCAGAACTGCTGCGTCTGGAACGACGTCAAGGTGCTGCTGCGCACCGTGCGTGTCGTGCTGACAGGCAGCGGGGCTCTGTAAAGACGAAGATCTCTCGCAGAACGGAACGCAGAGGCCGCGGAGAAGACGGAAGACTTCACGCAACGGCGTAACGGCTACACCGTCGAATGAGGAAGGCGGAATCTCGAAAGGAAGAAGTCGAGAGTCAGCGAAGTCAGCCTGCCGATCGTCTTCTCTGGCGATGAGCGATCCGCCGTCTCCGCTGGCTACTCGCTATTCGCTCAGCCTGCTGAATCACCGGCCACGAACTGTGAGGCGCGCGGCGGCCGGGAACAGGGAATCCAGCGGAAACGAGATGGGAAACCCTGGCCTTAGGAGTATCGCATCTCCAAACCAAGGAAGGAGTTCCCCATGGAAGGCCTTCTTTCACCCCGGACGGAGCGCCCCAAGCAGCGGTTGTCGAAGCCGTTGAGGTTTCTGAAAGACGCCGGGCTGAGAACGCGGTCTCTGATTGTGATCCATCGACTGGAGGGGCGCTCCCCCACCTGGATCTCCCTCTCGCTGAAGGTCAGTCGCAGCATGGTCTCTCGAACCGAACGCCGGTTCCGCGAGGCCGGCGAGGTCGGGTTGTTCGACCGTCGCGGCGGCAACGGGCCACGGAAACTGACCGAGGAATACCTGACGCAATTGCGAGAGGTCGTGGCCGGAGGCCGAAAAACAGCAGTGTCGGGAGCAGATCGAGGAACTGGTGACGCATCTGCCGACGAGCGAAGTGGCGGTCTGGGAGGACGAAATCGACATTCCGCTGAACCCGAAACTCGGGCAGGACTGGATGCTGCGCGGCCCGCAGAAGCCGGTGTTCACGTCGGGGAAGAGCGAGAAGAGATCCCTGGCGGGGGCTCAGGACGCGCGGACGAAGGACCTGATCGTCATTGAAGGCCGCCGGAAAGACACGGCGTCGTTCGTGCTGCTGCCGTGGGAGCTGACGCAGCGTTATCCGCGGGCGAAGAAGATTCATGTCGACCTTGACAGCTCCGCGATTCACACGACCAGACCGGTGCGGTAGCGTCTGGCGACGTCGCTGGGGCGCAAGCGGAGACTGCACAGGCCACCCAGCCGCCACTCAGGGCGATCGGGTAACGCAACCCCAGGACCGAAATCCTCGACAATCCACGCCGCATCCTCATTCGATGACGACGCATTCCCGTTCCGTGACGACGGCAGGGGTCAAAGACGGTCGCCAAGGGTTGACGAGCGCAGCGACGACACCCCCGGAACCGCGTTGCACGCCGCTCGACGCCGGGGGGGTCGCACTCACAGATTCGCCGCCAGCAGGCTCACATCCACCCCGAAAAAGTCAGCCAGCTTCCGGATCATCAAACGACTGAACGCCTTCTTCCCCGCCAGAACCTCCGACAGCGACGACTTCGCCAGCCCCGTCTCCCGGCTGAGCTCCGCCTGTGTGATCCCCCGGGCATCGAGCAGGTGCCGCAACATGTCGGCGTCCGAGGCCGGGCTGATGGCATGGTGGGCGTCCTCGTAGGTCGCCACCAGATCGCTCAGCGCGTCGAGGTAGGTCTCCTCGCCGTGATCGAGCTTCCCCCGGGCGAGCAGGCGGTCCATGACCTGCTGGGCCTCCGCCAGATGCACCTCGGACTGGATCGAGGCCAGCGGAAACGCCATCACGAGTTCGAGATACGAATCCCGGTCCTTGCCCTTCAGGCTGAACGTCGTACCGGTCGCCATCGCTCACCCCCTAAACTCCTCCAGAAACGCCTGGACCCTCTGCAACTCGCGCAGGAGCTGCTCCAGTTGCGCTCCACTCAACGAGGTCATCACCGGCGACGCCACGTACACACTCGCGACACCGCCCCAGACCCATGTCGCGCTCTCGATGACCAGGCCGTTGCGCGTTTCGTATCGCATCTGTTTCACTCGCGGGCGGTCGTCACCAACCTCACGGCAGCACCTGCGAATCCACGCCTCCAGGAACTTCACCAGTCCCGTCAGTTCGGCAAAATCGAGCAGGCACTTCTTGCCCCGGCTGCTGAAATGGACGCCCGTGAGAATCTCGTGGCGTTCGGCGTAGCGAGTAACGCCGACCACCGGCGCGAGGTCCAGAAAGTTGACCACTCCGCCCACGCGAGCTGTCGGCTCGTACTCATAGACGAGCCGCGAACCGGGTCCGACGAACTCCAGCAGCTGGTCGAGCGACCGCTCATCGCCCGACCACCAACCCGCGTCGTCGCCGAAACTGCCGCCGTCGGAATCGTCGTCGCGGACTGCCATGAGTTGGGTCGCTCCGAGGAGAATGAACCCGATGATAGCCGAAGAACTGTCCTCACGGACAGAACCGTTCTCGCCGGCCGCCGAAACGACCCCCGAAGGGGTCGAAGAGAGTAGCCGGGGGCTGAGGAGCGCGGCGACGACACCCCCGGAACCGCGGTGCACGCCACCCGACCCCGGCGGGGTCGCACTTTGCTTGCTTCGCACCGGTTTTCCCGCTCAGAGGCGCACTGCTGGCCCGACGACGGTCCAGCAGTGGCACTCGGAGGATTGTCACCGACTTGGCGACCTTGGCGTCAGCCGCAACCACTTGATCAGAATGTGGTTGCGACTCGACACGACGACCGCGTACGATTTGGTACGACCAGTTGACTTGCCTTCTTGGGCTGAATACATTTGTATATTCTTCTCGGCCAACGCCGGGTGTTCCAATTGCCTTTCGCTCGCGCGCGATAGCCATGCACAACGCCGAATTCTTGAAGCCGAGGCTCATTGGGGCTCGGTTTGAACAACACGCGATCCCACTCGATATGCTCCGCGATCTTTCGGCGCTGGAAGACCTGATTACGGACGTGGCAAAGTGGCATTTCCTCAAGCGTAATCCCGAGCGTAAGCGGTTGCGGCGCGGCTTCACGAAAGGTTTGGCGTTGAAACTCACGTCAATCGAGGAAGGAAGCGCCATTCCAGTCATCAGCCTGGTAATCGCTTCCAAGCTCCTGTTCCCGACGGAAGTTGAAGAATGTTTCGAGGCCGCCCGTGAGTCCATTGTGCGAGCGATTGGAGCGGCCGCTTCCGGCGATGACGTTGGGCGGTATATCCCGGAACGAGTCCTCGGTCACTTCGAGAAAATCGGACGTGGTCTGCTCGATGGAGAGGCGATCGAATTTGCCTCCGGCGATTGCATCGCCCCTGTCGTATTGACGAAGGCGACGCGTCGCACTCTCCTGCTCGCTGGTCACGGGGTTTGTTCGGTGCAGGAGACGGTCACTCTCTATGGTCTGATTCCGGAAGCCGACCAGAAGGACATGACCTTCCATATCGAGGTACCGGACGGGCGCAAAATAAAAGCCCCGCTCCTGGCGTCGTACAATGACACCGTCATGGAAGCATTCAATTGCTACAAACAGAGTGCCCGTGTGTGCCTGCAGGGAATCGGCATCTTCAGCAGATCCAATCGGCTTGAGCACGTCGACAGCGTTGATCAGCTTGTGCTGATTGACGAACTCGATGTCTATGCGCGGTTAACTGAGCTTGCGGCGCTTAAGGACGGCTGGCTGGACGGCGAAGGCAAAGCGCTGGATCCGTCCGAACTGAGATGGCTCGAAGACTGGTTCAGCTCGTTCATCCAGGATGACTTGCCGCTTCCACACCTGTATCCAACGATTGACGGAAAAGTCCGCGCCGAATGGACTCTTGGGCAGAACGAAATTTCCTTGGAGTTTAACGTCGGAACGAAAGAGGCCTTTTGGCACTCGCTCGATCTCAGTACCGATGAATCCGAGGAGCGAACCGTCGCTCTGGAGGACGAAGATCAGATCCGAGAATTGATCGGCACGATTCAGAAATTCTCTGAGGGTCAGTGATGGAGGAAACAACTCTTCTGCATCGGCAGATCCACCCGTCCTGGATTCAAAACCATCGAGTCACTTCCCAGTCTTTCAAGCCAACGCCGAAGGATGAATTGAAGCTCTCGGTGTATGACGGAGATCAGATCTCTCCAGAACGCTCGTGGCACCACTACACGTCGAGCCGTGGGCTCACGTCGGTGGGCGTCCGATCCGTATTGGTATCGGAGTGCAACGGAGCTGGGCTGCGTGCAACACCCGATCCAGTAGAGTTTCCTGAGCACGTCTTGATCGACTACACCGAACTCACTTCAAACGGACAGATTGAGAAGGCCTCAAAGAAACTCAACGCTGCAGCGGAACAACGCGGTTGGCAGTACCAACCGAGCGATGACCGAAGATGATCGGCGCTGTATCCCACGGCTGGATCTGCCAGCCGGGAGCATTAACCAACCGTCGATACCCCTCTCGCCTCCATCATCCCCACCAACCGCTCCACAGCCGCATCCGCAAACTCCGCATCATTGATATGCCGCTCCAGCTCCACCACCGGCACCGCCCCGTGCGTCGCCCGGATCCCCGCAAACAATGCCTCTCGCGCCGCCGGGTCGTCGAACGGCTTCCCCGCCGCGTCGATGGCTGAGACTCCCTTGAGCGGCAGCAGAATCGCCGTCGGGCCCGTCGCCGCCGCGGCCTTCCGGCCGATCTCTTCGCCGAGCAGCCGGTTCTCATCAGGCGTCGTCCGCATCAGCGTCACTGTCGGGTTGTGCTGATAGAACAGCCGGTCGCGGAACTTGTCCGGCACTGTCGCCCGCGGGCCGAAGTTCACCATGTCCAGCGCCCCCACCGAAATCACCTGCGGCACCCCCCGCTTCCCCGCCGCCGTCAGCCGGGTTGGACCGGCGGAGAGGACGCCCCCCACCAGTTCGTCCGCCAGCTCGGTCGTCGTGATGTCCAGTACCCCGGCGATCAGCCCGTCGGCAATCAACCCTTCCAGCGCCTCGCCGCCGTTCCCCGTCGCGTGGAACACCAGCACTTCATAGCCGGCCTCCTCCAGCCGCTGCCGGGCCCGGTCGACGCACGGCGTCGTTACGCCGAACATCGTCGCCGCGACGAGCGGCCGGTCCCCCGCCGGCAGCACGGGCTTGGGAAAGTGGAGCAGTCCCGCCATCGCGCGGGCGGCCGCGCTCAGCACCGTCCGGCTGATCCGGTTCAGCCCGGCGATGTCGACCACCGCATTGAGCATGAAAATGTCTTTGCCGCCGACATACGGCCGCGTCTGGCCCGAGGCCAGCGTGCTGACCATCACCTTCGGCACGCCGAGCGGCAGCGCCCGCATCGCCGCGGTCCCGATCGTCGCCCCCGCCGAGCCCCCGATCCCCAGCACGCCGTGGACCTCGCCGCGGGCATATGCCGCTGCGACGAGATTCGCCGCTCCCGCCGCCGCCAGCGTCACCGCTTCGCCCCGGTCGTTCCGCTCCCGGACGGCCGCCAGCGTCGTCCCCGCTGCGGCAAACACCTGCTCGCGCGAAACATCGGGCGTGATTGCGGGTTCGCCGAGGCAGCCGGCATCGACCACCACGGATGCCAACCCGCACCGCCGCAACTCGCTCCGGACGAAATCGAGCTCGACCCCTTTGGTATCGAGCGTCGCCAGCAGATAAACCGCCATGAGAGTTCTCCGATGCAGACTCCGGGATGCACACGCAGCGTTCGTTCGCCACGCTCCGTGACCCCGGCGGGGTCAAAGAGGGTCGCCAGGGGTTGAGGAGCGCTTCGCTCCGACACCCCTGGAAAGGGCGCAATCTCGCGCACGCATTCAAACACGAATTCGACCCCGCAGGGGTCGCAAAACGTCGAACGTAGCTCGCCCGCTTCGAATTCTCTACGACCCCTCCCGGTTCGAATATCGTACGCGGAGACCGATTCTCAGGGATGCCGCCGCGACCGCCGACAGGCCATATCGCCCACTGGTCATCCCCGACTACAATCCGCGGGGTTGGTCATTGGTGTTTTGTGATTTGGAGTTTGTCATTTGAAGGTTTTCCTCCGTGCCTGCCGTTGACCGCGACGAGATCCTCTTCGAAATCCTGGAGCAACTCCTGGAGGAGGCTCGCGCCGGGCGGCCCGTCGACCTCGAAGCCGCCGCCCGCCAGCATCCGGAACTGGCGGACGAGCTTCGTTCCCTCTGGGCGACGATGCTCGTCGCCGAGGACCTCGGCAGCACCGTCGCCCGGGCCGACGAGCCCTGGCCGGTCCGGCTGGAGCTGAGCGCCGATCTTCCGCGCGATCCCGACTTTGGCGACTACGAACTCCTCGAAGAGCTCGGTCGCGGGGGCATGGGGGTCGTCTATCGCGCCCGGCAGCAGACGCTCAATCGCGTCGTCGCCCTGAAGATGATTCTCCGCGGCGATCTTGCCTCACCGGACGACGTTGCCCGCTTCCGCGCCGAGGCCGAAGCCGCCGCCCGCCTGCAGCACCCGCACATCGTCCCCGTCTACGAAGTCGGCGAGCACCGGGGCCGGCCTTACTTCAGCATGCAGCTCGTCGAAGGAGTCACGCTGGCGCAGCGCCTGGCCGAAGGCCCGCTCCCCGCGCAACAGTCTGCGGAAATCCTCCTGCCGGTCTGCCGGGCCATTGCCGAGGCCCACCGGCACGGCGTCCTGCATCGAGATCTGAAGCCGTCGAATATCCTCATCGATCGCAGCGGGCGCAGCTTCGTGACGGATTTTGGCCTGGCGAAACGGATCGACACTGCCGGCGGCGGCGAGAGCCTGACGAACAGCGGAGCGATCCTCGGCACGCCGGGCTACATGGCCCCCGAGCAGGCCGCCGGGCAGCGGGGAGTCGTCGGTCCGGTCTCCGACGTCTACAGTCTGGGCGCCATTCTGTACGCGATGCTGACGGGACGTCCGCCGTTCCAGGCCGCGACTCCGGTCGACACGCTTCTGCTCGTGCTGGAGCAGGAGCCGCTCCCCCCGCGGATGCTCAACCCCCGCGCCGACGCCGACCTGGAAATGATCGCGCTCAAGTGCCTGCAGAAGCCGGCCGACCTCCGCTACGTCTCGGCGGACGCCCTGGCCGACGATCTGCGGGCCTTCTTACAGAACGAACCGATCGCCGCCCGATCGTCGCAGTTCTCGCAGATCATCACCCGCGCGTTCCGCGAAACGCATCATGCCTCGATCCTCGAAAATTGGGGCCTGCTCTGGATGTGGCACAGCGCGGTCGTCTTCGCCCTCTGCCTGATCACCAACACCATGCAGTGGAGCGATATCGCCTCCCGCTGGCCCTATGTGGCGTTGTGGTCCCTCGGCGTCGGAACCTGGGCCGCGATCTTCTGGGAGCTCCGACGACGCTCAGGACCGATCACGTTCGTTGAGCGCCAGATCGCCCATATCTGGGCCGGCAGCACGATCGCCAGCACGCTGCTGTTCGGGCTGGAATGGGCCCTCGATCTCCCCGTGCTGACCCTCTCGGCCGTCCTGCCGCTGATCGCCGGTCAGACCTTTCTGGTGAAGGCCGGCATCCTGTCGGGCAAGTTTTACATCCAGTCGGCCGCCCTGTTTGCGACATCGTTCGTCATGGCGCTGCTGCACGCGCATCCCACGTATGACATCAGCATCACGCTGTTCGGCTTCGTGCTGGGTCTGTGCTTCTTTCTCCCCGGACTGAAATACTACCGGCAGCGCCGGCTCGGCCGGTCCGTCTAATGTCGCCCTGTGACGACATGACCGGCAATTCTGCCTCAAGTCTCGCCGCGGCTTCATCTTGCAGACATTTTGACTGCCGCCAGCGATTCCAGTCGCTCCGCGAATTCCCGTCGGTTTGTCGCATTTTCGGAACGCCCCCCGCAGATCCGCCTTGTCGGGGCCGCGCGGAGAGTGGAATAATGGCAGCCGCTCGACAGGCGTACTCACTCCTGGGCCTACCCCAATCAACCGGCCGGATGCTCTCCGATGTCGCTCCAGAGATCTGCCTCCCTTGCCGTCGTCGTTGCTCTCGCCTGCATGGGGCCGGAGACGCTCTGCGCCCAACCCGGACGCCCGGGCGGACCCGGCGGCCAACCCGTCCCGGGCCAGCCCAATCCGGGGCAACCCGGTCAGCCCAATCCGGGCGAGGCAAAGCCCGGCGAAGCGAAACCTGGCGAAGCCAAACCGGGCGAGCAACCGGGCGCCGGCGCCCCCGCGCCCATCAACCGCTCGGCGCTGAAGCGGCCGGAAATCCGTGGCAAGCGCCTGGTGCTGCCGCTCGGCCCCGACGGCAAAGTGCAGCTCAGTTTCGTCGGCCAGAAATGGCTCGACGTCCTGGAGTGGTACGCCGACCTCGCCGGCCTCAGCCTCGACTGGCAGGAGCTCCCCGGCGACGAACTCAACCTCCGCACGCAGCGCAGTTACACCGTCGACGAAGTCCGCGACATTCTCAACCGCCACCTGCTGGACCGCGGCTACACGCTGCTCCTCAACGGCGAAGTCCTCACCGTCGCCAACCTGAAGAAGCTCGACGCCGGCCTCCTCCCGCGCGTCGACCTCAAGGAACTCGACACCCGCCAGGACCACGAGTTCGTCAAAGTCTCCTTCCGACTCGACTGGCTGATCGCCGAACAGGCGGTCGAAGAGCTCAAGCCGATGCTCAGCCCCTACGGCAAACTCGTCGGCCTGAAAGCGACCAATCGCATTGAGGCCATCGACGCCGTCGCCAACCTCCGCGAAATCGCCTCGCTCCTCAGCCAGGAGCAGTCTGACAACGGCCAGGAGCGGCTGGTGCAGGAATTCAAGCTCCAGCACGTGCGCGCCGACGACGCCTACTCCATGCTGATGGACCTGCTCGGCCAGGAAAAGCCCAAGAAAGACGACAATTCGCCGATGGATCCCCGGCGGATGATGCAGATGCAGCAGCAGATGCAACAGATGCAGCAAATGCAGCAGCAGGGAGGCGGCAAGCCCGGCGGTCCGACGCAGCCGTCAAAGGTCTACCTGGTCGTCAACCGCCGTGAAAACAGCATCCTGGCGAATGGTCCGCCGAACCTGATCGCCGTCGTGGCGCAGGCGGTCAAAACGCTCGATGTCCCGTCCGAGAACGACCAGTCCCTGCTGCAGAACCCGAACCGGATGCAGGTCTACCGCCTGTCCGCGATCGATCCCGAGGCATTCGCGGAAGTCCTGCAGGAGCTCGGCCAGCTCGATCCGAATACGCAGGTCAAAGTCGACAAAAAAAACAAAGCGATCATCGTCCAGGGGACCCTTGCCGACCATCTGACGATTCGGCAGCTCGTCGACCGGATGGACGGCACCGATCGGAATTTCCAGGTCGTCCGGCTTCGCCGGCTGGAGGCGGAATACGTCGCCGGGACCATTGAATTCATGATGGGCGCCGGGGAAAAGAAGCAGAACAATCGCCGCAGCTACTCGTTCTACTACGACCCGTTCGGATCGAGCGGCGGCAACAGCGAAGAAGCCAACCCGCGCCAGGGGTTCCGCGTCGACGCCGACGTCGAACACAATCGCCTGCTGATCTGGGCCAACGAAGTCGAAATGGCCGAAGTCACCAATCTGCTCCAGAAACTGGGAGAGATTCCCATCGGCGAACAAGTCGGGTCGCGGCTGCGTCGACTCGACTCGATTCCGCTCGAGGACGGCCAGCAGGTGCTCGAACGTCTGCGGGAGCTCTGGCCCGGCATGGGCAACAATCCGCTGATCATCGAACCCGCCCCGCAGAAGCCGGAGCCCCGGAAACCGGCCGAACCCTCGACCGACGCCGGCTCGCCAGCTCGCGCCCGACCAACGTCGCGCCCTGAGAACAGCCCGTCGTTCCGATTCAGCAAGAGCACCGTTCGCCGCGCCGCGCCGTCGCAATTGCTGGCGGAGGCTGCCACGGAACCCGCCGAAGAGGCTCGCGAGTCCGCCCCTCCGGCCACCGGGGGCGATGAGACTGCGGCGCCCGGTTTTCCAGCCCGGCGCAACCCGCGGATCGCCGAGCCCGCCCCGATCCGGATCCTGCAGGATGCGAACGGTCGCTGGACGCTGCAGTCCGAAGACACCGCCGCTCTGGACCGGATTGAGGACCTGCTGCAGGATCTGACGCCGCCGCGCAAAGACTACCGCATCTTTCAGATGAAGAATAAAAGCACCTGGGCCTGGGGCGTGGCCCAGCGGCTGGAGGACTTCTTCAAGGAAGACAAGGACAACGAAGACTCGGGCCGCTCCCGTTTCTGGTACTACGAGCCGGAGCCGGCCAAGGATTCTGAACGGAGCCGGCTGTCGAAGAAGAAGCCGCTGAAGTTCATCCCCGACAGCGACTCGAATTCGATCCTCGTCACCGGGGCCGACCCCGCCCAGATGCGGATCATCGAAGAACTGATCGAAGCGTTCGACGTCCCGGCGGAATCCGACAGCATGGCGGTCCGGAAGACGCAGATCTTTCCGCTCCGCTTCAGCAAGGCCAAGGTCGTCGCCGACGCCATCAAGGACGTCTACCGCGACCTCCTCAGCGAGAACGACAAGGCTCTGGCCAATCAGCAGAAAAAGGACGACCAGCGTCCCGTCGAACGAACCGTGACCTATCTGTACGATCCGCCCGCCGCCGGAGACAGCCAGGCGCCCCCGTCCCCGGTCAAATTCAAGGGGCTGTTGTCGATCGGCGTCGACGAACTGTCGAATACGCTGGTCGTTTCGGCCACGGAAGGCTTGCTCGAAAACATCGGTCAGATGATCGACTCCCTCGATGACGCCGCCCGTCCGACGGTCCCCTCCATGCAGGTTCTGCAGGTCCGCGGCATTCCGCTCGACGAGCTTCAGAAGAAGCTCGACAAAATGCTCAAAGAACCCAAGTCTCGGCAACCGAAGCCGAATCAACCCCAGAACGGGCAGCCGCAGAACGGCCAGCCTCAGCAGCAGCCGCAGCAGGCGGGGCCGTTCGGTGACGAGGATTGAGCCGTCGCTGGTGCGGCGCAGCCGCCCGGCGATGGGCGCACTGGCCGAAGTGTTTCTGATCGGCGACGACGAACGGCGGCTTGCCGCGGCCGCCGAGACGGCTCTCGACGAGATCGAACGTCTCTCCGATCGCTGGTCGCGGTTCTCACCCGCCAGCGAAGTCTCCCGTCTCAATCGCGAGGCCGCCTGCGGCTGGGTGCTCGTCGATCGCGAGCTGTTCGCCGTCTTCGCCGAGTGCGACCGCTGGCGGCGGCTCACGGCAGGCGCATTCGACATCACGGCGGATTCGTGGCGGAGCGGAGACGGCCCGCGAATCAGCGGCGCTGACATCGAACTGGACGCCGTACGATGCGCCATCCGATTCCGCGTCGAAGCCCTCCGCCTGGATCTGGGCGCATACGGCAAAGGCGCCGCGCTCGACCTGGCGGGAGCGATCATCCACGAACTGGGTCTGGACAACTGGCTGCTGCAGATCGGAACCAGTTCGGTCCTGACGTGCGGAGCAGGGCCGGCCGGCGATGGCTGGCCCGTGAAGCTGCGAGATCCGAATCGGCCGGATGTCATCGTCCGGGAGCTGATGCTGCGAGATCGGGCCTTGTCGTGCTCGGCGGCGCTGGCGCCTGATGCAAGCGACTCTGACGTGATCGATCCCCGGACCGGTCAGCCGCTGCGCGAGCAGCGGGCCTGCTGCGTCACCGCCGAGTCGGCCGGAGCGGCCGAGGCGTTGTCGACGGCCTGCATTGTCACGGGACCGGACGAGCTCCCGACAGCAATGATTCAAGGCGTGCGAGTTTCCGCGATCGTGGACTGGCTCTGTCCCTCCCGGCGGTGATTTTCCGGCGACTCCCAAGCCCTTGCTTTCAGCCGGGTTGCATCCACTGCCCCTGCAAATCGCACCGTGTGAATGCGTTTTCGCCAGTTCCTCGCCAATTCTTCATGATCGGTGCGTATCGTGCCCGAATTCTAAGACAGGAATGATTTCTGGAATTCATTCGTTGCACTATCTGGAGTCGCTCCGTGACCACCCACTTCGCCCGCCGCCGTCCTCGGGGATTCACCCTGATTGAATTGCTGGTCGTGATCGCGATCATCGCGATTCTGATCGCCCTGCTGCTCCCCGCCGTTCAGCAGGCCCGCGAGGCCGCCCGGCGGACGCAATGCCGCAACAACCTGAAGCAGATCGGGCTGGCGCTGCATAATTACCACGACACCTTTCAGGCCCTCCCCTCGGGCAGCATTGTGGTCCTGAATGCCGCCGGCAACCGGTACTACGGTCACGGCTGGACCTGGCACGCCAGCATCCTCCCCTATCTCGATCAGGCTCCCATGTACAATCAGATTCAGGGCCCGAATTCGGGCGGCCTCGGGGCTGAGCTCGGCGGAACCGCCGATCCGAAGCAGGCCCTGGTCGGCCGGACCGTCATGTCGGTGTTCTGGTGTCCCTCGCAGCCGGATCCGACGGCGGGGCCTCAAAAGGGCGGATACTCCCCATCCAACTACAACGGCAACATGGGGACGCTCATCGGTAACAACGGCGATAACTGTTACGGCGGTTCCATCAACACCGCCGCTGAAATGAGGGCTCCCGGCGGTTGCATGAACGCCAACGGAATGTTCTTCATCAGCAGCAATGTTCGCTTTCGAGACGTCACGGACGGACTCTCCAACACGATCTCGGTGAGCGAAGTCATCGATTCCGGCGGCGCCGCCAACATGCTGGGGGGCGGGGGCAGCGACCGCAAGCACGGATTTTCCGGCGGCGCCGACAGCAATCCTCCGGAGGAAATGAGCGAATACCTCATCGCCGCGGAAAGCAACGACCCGATCAATCGCTACACGGAAGAGGCGGCCGGCAGCCACCACGTGGGCGGCGCGCACTTCCTGCTGAGCGACGGGAGCGTCCGGTTTCTCTCGCAGAACATCCACATGGGGACCTATCGGGCGCTCAGCACCCGGGCCGGCGGAGAAACCATCGGCGAGTTCTGAGAGTCCGCCTTCCCCGAGAGCGTGCTCTGGATCTGTATTGCGTTTCAGCGGTTTCAGGAAAGTGCGGGTTCCAGCAGTGAAGACGACGAGCGGCAGTATTCTTGCAGCGGCGATTCTGCTCCTGGCTCTGTCGGGTTGCGGCGGCGTCGGCGATCAGCCGGAGTTGGGGTTGGTCACCGGGACCGTGATGCTGGATAACGAGCCCTTGAGCGGTATTGCGGTGACGTTCCTGCCGGACAACGGCCGTCCTGCGACCGGAACAACCGATGAGAATGGCGACTACAAGTTGATTTACATCGGCAAGACGCCAGGGTGCAAGGTCGGGCATAACCGGGTTGAGATCGGCTACGCCGAAGAAGAAGACGAGGGCGTCGAAACGGAAGGGGACGACGCCGTACAGACGCCGGGCGACACCGGGCAAAAAGACATTCCGGCCCGCTATAACGCTGAGTCCGAGCTGGAAGCGGATGTCAAGCCCGGTGAGAACGTGTTTAACTTCGATCTGAAGCGGTGAGGTGACCCGAGGCGCGCCGCGCGAGCCCTCTGCCGCCCTGCCGCACGCGTTCTGGCCCTGAACGGCAGGCAGCAGTCGCCGCACACATCAATGCATGGCAATCTTCATATGCGAAGATTGTGAAGACGAATTCATCGGCTCTGCATCGCTTCTACACAATCCGTCTCTATCGTCGCGGTGTTGTTCGGCGGCGATTGTCGCCGGGTTGTGTCTTCCGTCGCTTGCTGGAGCTTTCACCCATGCCGTCTCAATCGTCTCGCTCACCCCGGCGAGGCTTCACCCTGATCGAACTCCTGGTGGTGATCGCGATCATCGCCATCCTGATCGCCCTGCTGCTCCCCGCCGTCCAGCAGGCCCGCGAGGCCGCCCGACGCACGCAGTGCAAGAACAGCCTGAAGCAGATCGGGCTGGCGCTGCACAACTACCACGACACCTTTCAGGCGATCCCCTCGGGCAGCATCGTGCTCCTGAATGCCGCCGGCACCACGTACAACGGTCACGGCTGGACGTGGCACGCCAGCATCCTGCCCTATCTCGATCAGGCTCCGATGTACAACGAGATTCAGGGGCCGAATTCGGGCGGCATGGGTGCGGAGCTCGGTGGAACCACTGATCCGAAGCAGGCGCTGGTCGGTCGGACCGTGATGTCGGTGTTCTGGTGCCCCTCGCAACCGGATACGACCGGGGGAGTTCAGAAGAACGGTTATTCCCCGTCCAACTACAACGGCAACATGGGGACCCTCATCGGCTACAACGGAGACGACTGCTATGGCGGCTCGGTGACCAATGCCGCCGGAATGCGAGCCCCCGGCGGATGCATGAACGCCAACGGGATGTTCTTCATCAGCAGCAGCGTTCGTTTTCGCGATGTCACGGACGGGCTCTCCAACACGATCGCCGTCAGCGAAGTGATCGACTCCGGCGGAGACGCCGCGAATCTGGGCGGCGGGGGCAGCGACCGCAAGCATGGGTTTTCCGGAGGCGCCGACAGCAATCCGCCCACGGAAATGAGTGAGTACCTGATTGCCGCGGAGGGCAATGACCCGATCAATCAATACACGGAGGAAGCGGCCGGCAGCCATCACGTCGGCGGAGCCCATTTCCTGCTGAGCGACGGGAGCGTCCGGTTTCTCTCGGAAAACATCCACATGCCGACCTACCAGGCCCTCAGCACCCGCGCGGGCGGAGAAACCATCGGCGAGTTCTAAGATCGCGTTGTCGCAGAGTGCCTCCCCTGAATGGGAATGGAGGCGTTCGGCGCATGGCGCCAGCGGGACTTCTCAAGCGACGAGCTCGGCTCACACTCGGGCAAATCACGTCGATGAGCAAGCCGGACCGACGTTCGCGGTCCGGCTTGCTCGTCGATGTTTCAAGATTCCAGGAAAGCGCAGGTTCCCACGATGAAGCAGGTACGAAGCGGATTTCTGATCGCGGCGATGTCGATTCTCTCCCTGGCTCAATCGGGCTGCGGGGGTAGTGATCGACCGGCTCTAGGGCTGGTGACGGGGTCCGTCATGCTGGACAACCAGCCGGTGGCCGGAGTCTCTGTCACCTTCCAGCCCGACAAGGGCCGTCCGGCGATTGGAAAGACCGACGAGAATGGCGACTTCCAGTTGATGTACATGCCGAAGACGCCGGGGTGCAAAGTCGGGCCTTGTCGGGTGGAAATCGGCTACGGCGAAGGGGAAGACGAAGGCGCCGAAATGGAAGGCGACGATGTCGCGCAGACGCCGGACGACTCCGGAAAGAAGGAGATCCCCGCGCGCTATAACACGGAGACGGAGCTGAAAGCGGAGGTGAGACCCGGCGAGAACGTCTTTGACTTCGATCTCAAGAGCTGAGGTCCCGCGACCTTGAGTCGTGCGGGGATCACTGATCCACGGCCCGGCCAGTCCCTTCCGGCGGGGTGGCCGGGACAGGAGCGTCTTCGCGATGCCCCGGTCTTCGGATCGACACTCGCCAGTGTCTCACGCAAACCCCAGCACCCGCCGCATCCCCTCCCACGGCTGGATGTAAGTCTCGAACGGCAGGCCATCGACGGTGGCTTCGGGCATCCGTGTCACGCCGTCGACGGCCCCGGTGTCTGACACGAGCTGCTGCAGGGCGGCGTAATGCCGCTCCGCGGTCCAGCCCCGCAGGATCTCGGGCCGACCGGCCAGCACGGCCGCCGCCGCCGCCAGCGCGAAGCCTCCCCAGTTGCTGACCCCCGCCAGAACCGTCCAGTCGGTGGCGATCCGGCAGGGAATCCGCGCCGAGTGTTCACCCGCCAGTCGGGCGACCAGCTCTTCCCAGGGGACTGTGCCCATTCCGATCTCATTCCCTCCGTCGCCGATGCCGATCGTCGGCGCCCCGCGCTCCGACGCGGCTTCGAACAGGCGATGCAGCGGCGCAGTGTGGGCATCGATGCAGACGCCGCGCATGTTGTGGCAATGGTCCCATGTCTCAGCCGGGACGCGCGCCTGAAAATCGTTCCTCGGGGCCAGGCCGCTGCGGGGCTGGCCGGACAACGAGTCGAGGGTATGGCTCGGCCCGACCCGCTCGATCGCCAGCAGCAGCCCCGGCGGCGAATCCGCGAATTGATCGCGGCACCACTCCGTTCCCTCGGCGGGATCGACGGGGCAGCTCAGGAGCAGGGAGGGATCGAGGTCCGCGGCGCGCAACGCCCCTGCCACGACCGGCCGACAATGATCGTCAGTGACCACGCGGACCGGTCGCCCGAGCTGCTGCAGGATCGCCGCCAGAAAGGCCGCTCCCGGCGGACCATCGGTTTCCGCCGCGGGAGGGTTCGCGGCGGGAATGTAAAAACCGGTGACGATCCAGACCGGCCCCTCACTGTTCAACAACGCCTCGGTCGCTCCGGCCAGATGCCCCGGACAGAGGGGCGGTAGGGTTTCCTCGGCGGAAATCAGCCCCCGTCGTCCGGGATCCCGGCGGATCAGGCGTTCCAGTTCGGCAAGCCGCGGGTCGGACACGACAGGTTCCTCGTCGGGAGAAGTCTGAGCAAACTGGTGCGGCCGGGTGGCCGGGGCTGGAGCGTCTTCGCGAAGCCCCGGAAATCCCCGGACCGGGGCTTGCGGACGTTCCGGCGCCGGCCACCCTGACCTTGCGGGTTCTGCAGGATGCGCCGCGGCTTGAATCTTCGTAAGTCCTGATAATATCGAGGGTTGTCAGGCGGCGAGAAGCGACTTTCGGACGTCTCCCGCTTCTGAGAAATCTCCCGAGGGAATTCAGGACAAGGTTGTCACGCTTTCTCCACGTCGCCAGAATGCCCTGTGCGAAGCTGCGACGCCTGTCCCGGAAAGGGATTCTGGCGGAACGTCCTCGCCGCCCGGTCCTCGTTGGACGACGGTCCCCGGGAACTGCCTGCCGCTCCGTCCCGCCTGTTGGCAACCCCTTCGGCGAATTGAACTTACGCTTTCCTGCCCTGTCCCGTCGAGTGGGGAGTCCGGCATGTATTCGTCAGTAGCGACTCCGGTGAGACCGGGCCGGATTTCCATGCTGGCGGGGCTGCTGCTGCTTTGCGCCGGCTGCGGCGGCGGCGGGGCGACCGTCCCCACCGTGACCTTCCGACCGGAGGCCGTCGAAGAAATGCCGGCCCCGAAACCTGCGGGGGACGCATCGGCAGCCCCGGCCGCCGAGAACGAAGAATAAGAGAATCCTGAACTGCACGCCTGGCTGGAGCGGCCGGGCGAGACGAACGAGTCTTGAACTTTCGAGGCAGGATGGCCGCTGACGGATCCAGCTCTCCTGATTGCGAACCGCGTTGAGCAGAACTCCCATGATGCGTCGGCCTGAGTCAGGTCATCGAAATCTCTGCCGCTCCGGGTGCTGGGCCGCGTGCCTGCTGACCGGGCTGATCGGCGGTTGTACCGAAGCGCCGCAGCAGGAGTTTGCAATCCGCGAAACGACGCGCGACTTGATTCCGGAAGCTCGCGCCGCGGTCGAAAGCTCGCTGCTCACCTACTTTGGAACCCCCACCGCCGCCGTCGCCTGGGAACGACTCCCCCTCAAGTTCGGCGGCGCCGTCGGACAAGTCGAGTCGGTCGATGGCCCCAACGTCGTCGTTCAATGGGACGAGGGGCACGCTCCGACGCCCGCCCAGTCGGCCCCCGGCTCGCCGGTCGTCTGGCCCGGTTCCGGCGTTCGCTCGGGGAAAGTCGGAGCGGGCGATACCGTCGCCGCCTACGATCCTGAAAAGCGGCTGCTGACGCTGAGCGCGGCCGATCCCGCACCGGCCGTCGGCGATCGCGTCGCCCTCAACTTCGGGCACACGCTGCAGGTCGGGCGCGTCGTTTACGCCAAGAACTGCGGCCACTGCCACGGCGCCAGCGGCGACGGCGAGGGGCCGACCGCAAAATACTTGAATCCCCGCCCGCGCGACTATCGCAACGGCGTCATGAAATTCACGTCGACCGCCACCCCGGCCCGGGCCAGTCGCGAAGATCTCAAGCGAATGATTCGCGAGGGAATTCCCGGCACCTACATGCCGTCGTTCCTGCTGATGAAGGACGAAGAGACGGACGCCGTCATCGAGTACATCCTGTACCTCTCCATGCGCGGCGAACTGGAGAAGCGGCTGGGAGACATCCTCAAATCCGATTACGCCCTGTCGGAAGTGCAGAAGACCTACGACGAAAAACTGGCGGACTACGAAGCGGAGAAGAAGGCGGGCGAGAATCCCGATCCGCCGAAAACGCTCGAACAACTGACGAAAAAGGCGACCGACGATTTCGCCGACTTCCTCGCCGAGGATTTCAAAACCGAACTGGAAGACGGGGCCGACTTCATCAAGGACGCCTGGACGGCTGCCGACGAACCGGATGCCGCCGTGCTGCCCCACTCGGCGCGGGTCGCCGACGATGCGGCCTCCCGCGAGCGCGGACGGATGCTGTTTCTCTCCGATTCCACCAAGTGCTACACCTGCCACGGTCCGCAGGGTCGGGGCGACGGACCGGCGACTCTCGACTACTGGCCGAAGCCGGGCGCCGACGAAAAGTATGCACAACCCGGTCTGCACGACGTCTGGGGCAATCCCCAGCAGCCGCGCGATCTGACCCGGGGCGTCTACCGCGGCGGACGACGTCCGCTCGATCTCTACCGACGGATTCACGCCGGGATCAAGGGGACGCAGATGGCCGGCTTCGGCACGGCGCTGAAGGACGATCAGATCTGGGACGTCGTCAATTACGTGATGAGCCTGCCTTACGAATCCAGCGCACCCTCCAGTGCGGTCCCGGCTCAGCAGACGGCGGCGACCGCGCCTCGGACCTCCAACTGAATCACCACCACCTCCGCGCGATTGAGCGGACAGCCAGACAGCAGATCGGCAGGGGAGCCGGAACGTGGGCGGAAAACTCTGGGCACTCTTCTTCATGCTGACCGCGCTCGCGGCGCTCGCCGCGACGTTCGCGGGGCCGCTGCTGGGCGTCGGCTTTCCCGGCGACGGTCGGGCCTACACGACGATCGGCGTGAAGATCGACAGCCTGTTCATGCTGATCCTGTGGATTGTCGTGGTCGTCTTCATCGGCACTCAGCTCGCCCTGGGCTACGTCCTCTGGAAGGGGGCCGAGGCGGCCACGACCGGCAGGCCCGCCCAGTTCTCGCACGGCAATCCGACGCTCGAAGTCATCTGGACGATCATCCCCGCGGCGATCCTGCTCTTCCTGGCGATCTATCAGATGGACGTCTGGGCCGAATACCGCATCAAGACCATGATTCCCAAAGCGAACGAAGTCGTGGCGGAAGTGACCGCCCGTCAGTTCGAGTGGCGGATCCGCTACCCGCAGGCCGGGAAGCCGCTGGGACTGCGCCCGCAGCCCGACGACGTCCATACCGTCAACGATCTGCGCGTCCCCGTCGGCCGGTCGGTCTCGATCAATCTCCGGACCGAAGACGTCCAGCATTCGTTTTTCGTGCCGCATCTGCGGATCAAGCAGGACGCCGTGCCCGGCAAAGTCATTCCGGTCTGGTTTCACGTGACGAAAGCCGGGGAATACGACCTGGTCTGCGCGGAACTGTGCGGCTGGGGACACTACAAAATGAAAGCCCGCGTCCTGGCCATGCCCGAAGACGAGTTTCAGGCCTGGAAGAAACAGATCGCGGTCGAGCAGTTCACCGACGGTGTGACGGCCGCAGCACCGGACAGCAACCAGACCCCGAACACAGCCGAATAATCCTCTGCCTCATGCAGAGGCTGACCATCGCGAGGTTTCGCCGGTGAGCACACTCAATCCCAGTCTCGATCACGCCAGCCCGCACGGGCACGCGGGGCACGGACACCACGAACTCGGCTTCGTGCGGACGTATCTCTTTTCGACCGATCACAAGATGATCGGCATCCAGTTCCTCATGACCACCCTGCTCATGATGCTGGTCGGGGGACTCTTCGCGCTGGGCGTCCGCTGGCAGCTCGCCTGGCCCTGGGAGCGGATGCCGTTCTACGGCGACAAGCTCTTCCCCGGCGAAGGGGGCCAGATCTCCCCCGAAGCCTACACCATGCTCTTCACGATGCACGCTTCGGTGATGACCTTCCTCGTCGTGATCCCGATCCTGGGAGGCGCCTTCGGCAACCTGCTGATCCCGCTGCAGATCGGCGCGCCCGACATGGCCTTCCCCAAGCTCAATATGCTGAGCTACTGGTTCTTCCTGCCGGCCATCGTCTGCTTCGGCATGGCCACGGTGATCGACGGCGGCGCCGCCGCCGGCTGGACCTCCTATCCGCTCCTCTCCGTGTTAAGGGATGCCGCCCCCGGTTCCCGCGACGCCCAGACCTGGTGGCTCTTCGGCGTCACCTTTGTCGGCGTGTCGTCGATGATGGGCTCGATCAACTACATCACGACCATCATCAACATGCGCGCCCCCGGCATGACGCTGTTCCGCATGCCGCTGACGATCTGGGCCATGCTGATCACCGCCATCCTCCAGGCGTTCGCGCTGCCGGTGTTGACGTCGGCGGGACTGATGCAGCTCTCCGACCGCCTGCTGGGAACCTGCTTCTTTATCCCCGCCGGGGTCATCGTCAACAACGCCGCCCCGACCGTCGGCGGCGGTCAGCCCCTGCTCTGGCAGCACCTGTTCTGGTTCTACTCGCACCCCGCCGTCTACATCATGCTCCTCCCCGCAATGGGCATGGTCTCCGACATGCTCGCCTGCATGTGCCGCAAGCCGATCTTCGGCTACAAGCCGATGGTCTTCTCGATGGCGACCATCGCCGGGCTGGGCTTCATCGTCTGGGGCCACCACATGTACGCCAGCGGCATGAACCCCGCCCTCGGCATGACGTTCATGGTCGCCACCATCATGATCGCCCTCCCCTCCGCGATTAAGACGTTCAACTGGATCGGCACCATGTGGGGCGGCCGGCTGCAGTTCAACGCCGTACTCCTCAACTGCGTGGCCTTCGTGTCGATGTTCGTCATCGGCGGCCTCAGCGGCATCTTCATGGCCGCGGTCCCCGTCGACGTCTACATCCACGACACCTACTTCATCGTCGCTCACTTCCACTACATTCTCTTCGGCTCGACGCTGTTCGGAGTGTTCGCGGCGATTCAGTTCTGGTTCCCGAAATTCTTCGGCAGGATGATGAACGACACCGTCGCCAAGTGCCACTTCGTGCTGACGTTCATCGGCTTCAATCTGACGTTCTTCCCCATGCACCTGCTGGGGATCGCGGGAATGCCCCGGCGCTATGCCGACTACCTGCATCTCCCCTACCTGGAACACCTGGGGCCGATGAATCAGTTCATGACGTACGCGGCGATGCTGATGGGATCGGCCCAGATTCTGCTGATCGGGAACTTTTTCCTGAGCATGTTCTTCGGGCCGAAAGCGGGGCGGAATCCGTGGCATGCCAATTCGCTGGAATGGTTCGCCCCGTCGCCGCCGCCGCACGGCAACTTCGACGTGCCGCCGATCGTGTACCACGGACCTTACGAATACAGTTCGCCGTTGTCGGGAGACAAAGACTACCTTCCTCAGACGGAATACGTGCCGCTGGCGCAGCGCCGGCAGGTCGACGCTCATTGACGTTTCAGGCCGGCGCAACCCGCGCCGGACCCGGTTAAGCCATGTTAAATGACAACCTCTATCGCCCGTGGCTGCACGCCGTCGCCTGGGTGACCGTGCTGCTGACGCTGCTGCCCATCAGCGTCGGAGCGATGGTCACCACGATCGACGCCGGCATGGCCTTCGCCGACTGGCCGACCTCCAACGGCGTCGGCATGCTCGAGTATCCGCTGCACAAAGCGGGACGCGACGAGTTCTGGGAGCACAGTCACCGGCTCGCCGGAATGCTCGTCGGCTTTGTCACCCTGATTCTGACCGGGCTGGTTCTCGCCCAGGAACGCCGGGGCTGGGTCCAGGCGGTCGGCGGGCTGGTCCTGCTGGGGGTGGTCGGACAGGGACTGCTCGGGGGCTGGCGGGTCCTGGCCGACGAACGACTGCTGGCCATGCTGCACGGCACGCTCGCGGCGCTGGTCTTCGCCGTAATGGGAACGCTCGTCATGGTCACCGGCAAGAAGTGGCTCCGCAACCGGCCGCTGCTGCCGCCGGGGCAGGGAGGCGGACTCCTGGCGCTGTCGGTGGTCACGGTCCTGACGCTCTTTGCTCAGTACCTGCTGGGCGGACTGCTGCGGCATCTGTTTCTGCCGTTCGCGTGGCTGGTCCATCCGTGGTTTGCGATCGTCGTGCTGGTCTGCGGCCTGGCCCTGGTGGTGCTGACGCAGCGATCCGGAAACGTCTATCTCAGCCGGTGGGCCGTGCTGCTGCTGACCCTTATGGCGGTGCAGACCGCCCTGGGACTGCTCACCTGGCGTTATCACTTCGGCTTTCCGGAATGGGGGATCGTCGGGCTGCGGGAAACGTCCTTCAACTCGGCCTCGCGCTCGGTTCACAAAGTGGTCGGCTCATTGACCTTTATGGCCTCGGTCCTCATGGTGGTGCGCGTGCTGCGCGTCAGATCTCGCGATTCAGCAGTGGTCGCCCGGACGACCTCTCCGACAACCGGTCCTCTGATGGGGGCCGCGTCATGAGCACTTCCACTCCAATTTCGACCTGTCCCCCCGTCGGACAAATCACCTGGACGTCCCTCGTGCTGGCCCGGCTTGCCGACTACCTGGAAATGAGCAAGCCGCGGATCTCGCTGATGGTCCTGGTGACCGTCACCGTCGGCTATCTCCTCGGCAGCCAAGGGGTCTGGCAGCTCGCGCCGCTGGTCCACGCCTGCATCGGGATCACGATCGTCGCGGCGGGATCGTCCGCCCTCAACCAGTGGTTCGAGCAGAAAACCGACGGCCTGATGCAACGGACGATCGATCGTCCGATCCCCGCCGGTCGACTCCACGCCGCCGAAGTGCTGCTGTTCGGCCTGGCGTGCGGCGTCCTGGGGACCGCCTACCTGTGGGCCAACGTCCGCCCGCTGACGGCGCTGCTGACGCTGCTGACCATGGTCCTTTACGCCGGTGTCTATACGCCCCTCAAACGATACACGTCGCTCTGCACCGCCATCGGCGCCGTTCCCGGCGCTCTGCCGCCGGTGCTGGGCTGGACGGCGGCGGGAGGCGCCCTGAACGCCGAGGCGCTGTCGCTGTTCGCAATCCTGTTCCTCTGGCAGTTCCCGCACTTTCTCGCGATCGCCTGGAAGTACCAGGACGACTATGCCGCCGCGGGACTGCGAATGCTCCCCGCGGTGCGACCCTGGCCGCGAATCACCGGCCTGATGGCGGTCGGCTATGCGCTCTGTCTCCTCGCAGTTTCGCTCTGGCCGGCCTCGCTGGGCCTGGCCGGACGCGCCTACGCCGCCGCCGCGATCCTGCTCGGTACGATGTACCTCATGTCCGCGATCCGCTTTGCGTGGAATGAGACGCCGCAGACCGCTCGCGGCGTGATTCTGGTTTCGCTCGTGTATCTGCCGCTCCTGCTTGTGGCTTTGACGGTCGACCATTTCCAGTTGCTGGACTGGTCGCTGCAGACGTTCTAGTTCTCGAAGTTGACTTCGTCGCCTCACGGATTCTCCGCCGATGACCGCCCCCGCCACGACGAACGTGCCACGCATGGGCCTGCCGATTCCCAACGGGAAGCTCGGCATGTGGCTCTTTCTCGGCACCGAAATCATGTTCTTCACCGCGTTCATCGGCACGTTCATCGTCACCCGGCTGGGCTCCCCCGGCTGGCCCACCGACGTGCATGTGACGCACATCAATATCTGGCTCGGCGGCTTCAACACGTTCGTGCTGATCGTGTCGAGCTACTTCGTCGTCGTCGCGCACGACGCGATCCTGAAGAACCAGGGCGGAAAAGCCCGCGGTTTTCTGACTCTGGCGCTGCTGCTCGGCTGCGTGTTTCTGGGAGTGAAGTCCGTCGAGTACAAAGGCAAGTTCGACCACGGCATCCTCCCCGGCCAGATCCCCGAATCCCCCCGGCAGGCCATCGACAACGTCGTGAACCAGCTCGATACCGTGGTGACTCGCTCGCTCCAGCAGATCGCCCCCGAGAAGATTCGTCGGGAAGATCGGCTCGCGGTTCTCGACGAAAAGCTCGCCGACGAAAAAGTCTCGAAGGACGTGAAGTCGCGCCTGACCGCGGTCAAACGACTCAACCAGGAGACGAACGGCCTTCGCGAACATGCCCGGTACGGCGTCACGCTGACCGCAACGGCCGACGAGATCAATCAGCTCAGACTCGATGCCGGCGCCAAACCGCAGGCGCCGCTGGAACTCAAAGACGTCAACGAGAAGCTGGCGACTCTGCAGCAGGATCCCGAACTGGGACCGCTCCTGAAACACTGTCACCCCGCCGTGCCGATTCTCTACGGCAATCTGTTCGCCTCGAACTACTTTTTAATGACCGGACTGCACGCGATTCACGTGGTCATCGGCCTGGCCCTGTTCCTCACGGTTGTGCTCAGTCCGTGGCGGCTGACCACCTCCAGCGCCGACTACGTCGAAAATATCGGCCTCTACTGGCACTTCGTGGATCTGGTCTGGATCTTCCTGTTCCCGCTGATCTACATCGTTTGACGATCTGCAGCGACACTTACCCGAACGGCCTGACGCGATGAGCGACGACCACGATTCTCATGCCGCGACCTACTTCACCGTCTTCCTGGCGCTCTGCGCGCTGACGGCGGTGTCGGTCGTCTCCGATCTGCTGCACCTCGCCGACCACCGCGTCCTGGTGGCGATCGTGATGGCCGTGTCGACGGCGAAGGCGCTGTGCGTGATGCTGTTCTTCATGCATCTCAAGTTCGAACGGGCCTGGAAGTACCTGTTGCTGGGTCCGACGATGGTGCTGGCGATCTCGCTGCCGCTGGCCCTTGCGCCGGATATCGGCATGCACTACTACCTCCAGGATGTCCCGCAGACCCAGGAATATGAGCGGCAGCAGGCCGAGGGGGCTCCGCCCGCCGCCGAACATCATCCGTAGGGAGTTCGGGCGGTCCGGCCCTGTGGGCGGATCGCACAGCGTCAAGCGGTCGCCGCTGGAGCGGCATCGCAGTGGCGGGCGTCCTGGTTTGATGAGAGCCCGACGGCGGCCTCTTGCGGCCGGGCTGCCCGGTTCGTGATTCCTCGTGAAGGAGATGCGGTGGGACTCGAAAACTCGGCCCACCCTGCAAGAGGGATGTCTGCCGTTGTCGTGTCAGACGTGGCCTTCCGGTACGGTGCTCATCAGGCGCTGGCGGGAGTGTCGTTTGAAGTCTCCGCCGGGCAGATCTTCGGACTACTCGGTCCAAACGGCGGCGGCAAGACGACGTTGTTCCGGCTGCTGGCCACGCTGCTGCCGCCGCAGAGCGGGCAGATCGCCATTGCCGGGCTCGACGTCGCCCGGCAGCCCGAGCAGGTTCGGCGGCAGATTGGCGTGACGTTTCAGTCGCCGAGTCTCGATAACAAACTGACGGTGCGGGAGAACCTGGTCCACCAGGGGCATCTCTACGGTCTGTCGGGAGCAGGACTCAGCCGGCGGATCGACGAGCTGCTGGAGGCGCTCGCCCTGAGCGACCGGCGGCGCGATCTGGCGGGGGCGCTGTCGGGCGGACTCAAGCGGCGGGTCGAGATCGCCAAGAGCCTGCTGAATCGGCCCGCGGTTCTGCTCCTCGACGAACCGAGCACCGGACTCGATCCCGGCGCCCGGCACGATCTGTGGCGATACCTGACCGGGCTGCGAACCTCGGCGAAAACCACGATCCTCGTCACGACGCACCTCATGGAAGAGGCCGAGCACGCCGACTCCCTGGGAATCCTCGACCGGGGTCAACTTGTCGCGCTGGGGACCCCCGACGAACTGCGGCAGACGGTCGGCGGCGATTGCCTGACGATTCAGACTCCCGATCCGGACGGACTGGCGGTTCAGATCCGGGAGCGCTTCTCTCTCGAACCCCGTCGCCTGGGGGACGCTTTACGCGTCGAGGCCCTGGCGGCCCACGAACTGCTGCGGGATCTCGTGGCCGCCTTTCCCGCGCAGATCACCGCCATCTCCCTCGCCCGCCCGACGCTGGAAGACGTCTTTATCCTGCGGACGGGGCATCGGTTCTGGGAGGGGTGATTCGTGGTTGGTTCTTGGTGATTTGCTGTCGGTGAGTCGTCAGTTGCGGCGGAACTCGAAGGATCGGAGCAACTTTCGCGGACCGAGAATTTCGGTGCGGGGGCAACCGCTGATTGTTGAACGGCCAGCGTCGTGAACCTGGATGCCGTCCGCTTGCGTCTTGAGCCCCGAAGCGGGCGACGGGCTGTAGCCACGGGTGAAACGGAGTCCGCCGCCAGGCGGACGGAGTGCAACCCGTGGAAAACGACGCCCGACACTCTCAACCGCCCCGGATGGGGCGGCGGAGGGGCAGGCCGGTGAGTCGAGCGATGGGGCGCAGGTTCCTTCGCCCCTCGGCGGTTCCTCGGATATCGTTCGGGACCGATCCACGAGTTACGGGTCGGGCGCAGCGAAGAACGGCCCGGACGTCGGCTTTGGCGAAATGCTAACCGCCGACTGCCCCCCCGAACCAGGAGGGGGTTGCCGACTCGAACTTCCCCCGCTCCGTCACTATGATGGAGAACGTGTCCATTTCCCTGACGGCCCAGTCCTCCTCAATCCTGCCGGAGTGCTGCCTGTATGGCCTCCGAGATCGCGGAACCTGTTGTCGCCGATGACCGCTCCGTCGGCATCGTCCAGACGCAATATGCCGAGTTGTTTCAACCCCCCGCTCCCCTGGTGCTGGAGAGCGGAGAACGACTGGGTCCGATCCGCGTCGCCTACGAGACCTACGGCGAACTCTCCCCCCGCGCGGACAACGCCATCTTCGTCTGCCATGCCCTGACCGGCGACGCGCACGTCGCCGGTCGGCACTCGCCGGACAGCAGGAAGAGCGGCTGGTGGGACAGCCTGGTCGGTCCCGGCAGGACGCTCGATACCGACCGGTACTTCGTGATCTGCGCCAACGTCCTGGGGGGCTGCCAGGGAACGACCGGCCCCAGCTCCATCGACCCCGCAACCGACAAGCCGTTCGGGCTCCGCTTCCCGTTCCTGACCGTCGGGGATATCGTCGAAGTCCATCAGGCGCTGGTGAAGAGCCTGGGGATCGAGACTCTGCTGGCGGTCATCGGCGGCAGCCTCGGCGGCATGCAGGTCCTGGAATGGGTCGCCCGCCATCCGAAAGCCGTTCGATCGGCGATCTGCCTCGCTTCCGCCTCGCGCCTGTCGGCCCAGGGGATCGCCTTTAACGCCGTCGGTCGCCGGGCGATCTATGCCGATCCCAATTTTCAGAACGGCGACTACTACATGGCCGAGCGCGGCCCGGACGGCTCTCGCCGATTCGGCGAGGACGGTCCGCGATTCGGGCTGGCGCTGGCCCGCATGCTGGCGCACATCACCTACCTGTCGGAACTGTCGATCGAGCACAAGTTCGGCCGTCGACTGCAGCACAGCGACCAGCTCGCCTACCAGCTCCAGCGCGAGACCGAGTTCCAGATCGAGAGCTATCTGCACTATCAGGGCCAGCGGTTCGTCGAGCGGTTCGACGCCAACAGCTATCTCTATCTGACTCGGGCCATGGACTACTTCGACCTGGCGACGAAGTACGGCTCGCTGGAGAACGCTCTCGGACGGACCCAGGCCCGGTTTTTTGTCGCGTCCTACCACAGCGACTGGCTGTTTCCGATGTCGCAGAGCCGGGAGATCGTCCACGCGCTCGTCAGCGCCCGTCGGCATGCCACCTATCTTGAACTCGAAAGCGTCTTCGGCCACGACTCGTTTCTGATCGAAGTCGAGCAGCTCGAAAAACTGCTGGTGCCGTTTCTGGATCAGACGTATCAGCACGGGTAGTGGGCAGGCAGTGAAGCGAGTGCTTGCCCGGTTGAGGTCGACGTCAAGGGTCCGTTTCCATTCGTAAGTCAGTCCATCACGATGAACCAACGCCGCTACTGCCTGCCCGATCTTGAGTCCGCGCTGATGGACCGGTTGATCATGGCGCACATCGAACGCGGCAGCCGGGTCCTCGATCTGGGCTGCGGCGACGGCCGGCTCCTCTGCCGGCTGCGCGACGAGCACGGCGTATCGATTCAGGGCATCGAGCGCGATCTTCCGCAGGTCGTCGAGGCGATCTCCAAGGGCGTGCCGGTGATTCAGGCTGACCTGGACGAAGGCCTGTCCGAGATCGGCGACCAGGCCTTCGACTACGTGGTGCTGAGCCAGACTCTGCAGCAGGTGCTGCATCCCAAGGATCTGCTGCAGCGGATGCTGCGCGTCGCCCGCCGGGCGGTGGTGGTCGTCCCCAACTTCGGCCACTGGCGGGTCCGCCTGCAGCTCCTGCTGACGGGGCGCGCACCGGTGACCCAGTCGCTGCCGTACGACTGGTACAACACGCCGAACCTGCACCTGCTCTCGATGCTCGACTTCCGCGACCTGCTGCAGAATCTGCGGGTCCGCGTGATCGACGAGGTCCCGATTATTCGAGGGACCGCAGTCCCCAACGCCCGACTCGCGAACCTGCGGGCAGACAACGCGCTGTACGTGATCGAGTCCGCAGAGGCCCCCGCTGTGGCCGCGAATTCGCCCTGACGCCGCAGGCGCTGCCCGGCGTCGGCCGCTCAGGGCCGCCCCCGGTCAACGCGTGAGAAGCTGGGGGCTCGAAGACGCGAACCCCCAGCCGCCCTTTGATTCAGGGGTTTTGGATCGCGCGCACAGAGGAAACAGCCGTGGCGCTCGACGCCGTTAACCCCTTTCCCAGCTCTTGATTCTCGCACGCATAACTTCTGGGATTGTCGACGAAACTGCGTTTGCGAAGAGCTTGCAAAGCGGTGGAAACGACCACAAATTCGCCGAGGTTCCATCCTCGTCGAGAACCGTCGAGTTCTGAAATCTCCGGTTTTCAGCCACTTTCCCCAAGTCGTGAATTGGGCCGCGGCTACAGAAAGACTTATCGGCGTAGAGTGGCGCTCGCTCATCCACGTTCGGGTCCAGGTCTCCGCCTTGGTTCTGATTCGCCAACCCGACTCATCCGCACCGTCCGATCGGCGCAGAACCAGACCTGCCGTCCGTTTGGCGATTAGCATTCTGCAATCGCTCTCACTCCGCCAGTGACTTCTTCAACGCGTCCACAACCTCGGACGCCACCGTCGCATTCACCGATCCATAGCCGAACTTCGCCCGGACCTTCCTGCCGCGCACCACCACCGCCGTCATCACGGCCCGCTGGTGCAGCACCCAGCCGTCCGGCGGCGTCGCCAGACTGGGAAACACCCCCACCGCGGAATGGGCAAACTTCAGCGACATCTGCACGCGGGTCAGATAATCCCGCGTCGCCTCCGGCGTGTCCGAGTACCAGATGACGACCGCACCACTCTCCTTCCCCTCCTTGCCGAGAGCTTCGTCAATCTTCTTCAGATACCCGGCGACGCTCCGATCAAACCGGTCCGCCGGGACGAACAGATAAACAGTCGGCTTCTCGCCGCGGACCTCGGTCGCATCCACCTCCTGTCCCGCCTGGTCGCCGGTCACCATCGTGACCTTCAGCTTCGGAACCCCTTCCCCCACCGTCGGTCCGGAATCCAGATCCCCCCGAGCCACCTCCGCCAGACCGAAGACTGCCAGACAGAGCACCGTCGTCAGTCCGATTCGTTTGCCAGTCATGCTGCTGCTCCAGGGAAATTTCCACGGCGGAATCGATCGGGCGTCCGATGGAATCGCCCGCAACGACCTACGCTACCGGCCGCCGGCCGCCGTAGTCACCCCCTTCTGGCAGCGGGCGTGGAATTTCGCTCAGGCAGTTCTTGCCGCTGATCGGGCGACTTCGAATTTCTTGTCGGCCGCTACGGCCGCCTGGGCCGCAGTCGTCGTTGACGACTTTCAGGCTCCCGACGACAACACGCTGGCATTTCGGACAGCTTGGAACCGGCAGACTTTGCCGATCCCGAGCGGAGCGCGGGACGGATGATCCCATCTGCCGCCTCACTTCCGCTACAACCCGCAGATTTTGACTCATCCCTACGTCCGTTGTCCGCCGAATATTCAGAAGACGCGATAAATCCGTCACTGTCCGCCCATGAAGTCTTCCCGGGGGGAAGATCTGGCGCGGATGGTGGGCCCAGTTTTCTCGAGCACCGCTGGAAAGAGACGTCCATGCAACGTGCGAAATTCAGTCTGGCAAGTGTTTTGTGGCTGTTCGCAGCTTCAGCAGCCCTTGCGCAGACGAACGACGTGTCCCCGAATGGCGCGGGGGTGGTTTCGCTGGAAGACAATTTCAGCGGCACCGCATCCCTCGGCCAGGGAGCCTACATTGATGTCCGGAATATGGCCGGCAGCGGTGTCGGGTACCGCAACGGCTATACGCAGGTCGGCGGATTCATCCCGCTCTGGGGCTCCGATGACTGGTTCATCGCTCCTCAGGCGCGGCTGATCATCACCGACACGCAACGCATCGGGGGCAACCTCGGTCTCGTCGGTCGCCGGTACGTCAGCGACTGGGACCGGATCATCGGCGCCAACCTCTTCTACGACTTTGACGAGTCGTACCTCAACAACCGCTACAACCAGGTCGGTTTCGGCTTCGAAACCCTGGGCGAGTGGCTGGACGTGCGAGGGAACGTCTACCTTCCAACGGGGGGCGAGACCAACAACATGGGCCCCGCCGGCCTCGACTCCACCCTCTACTACATCCAGAACCGCCTTGCAGTTCGCGGCTACGACCTCATCGAACAGTCCCTCAAGGGGGGCGACGTCGAATTCGGCGTCCCCGTCCTGCCGAGCACCCCGTGGCTTCGGGCCTTCGCGGGAGCCTATTTCTACGACGGCGACGGACACGACCCCGTCGGCGTCCGCGGACGCATTGACGCGAACATCAGCAACGACCTGCTCGTCGGCCTGAACGTCACCCACGACAACGTCTACGGCACGAATCTCAATGCCGTCGTCGACTTCCGCTTCTCAGGCTTCCTGCCCACCCGCTACTTCCCCAACTGGACCACCCAGGAGCGCATGCTGACCCAGGTGCAGCGCAACTGGCGAATCGCGACCGACCAATACCTCATCTCGAAGGATATCCCGGTCATCAATCCGCGCGATGACCAGCCGTACTTTGTCGTCCATATCGACAGCAACAACACCGGAGCCGGAACCGGCGACGGGACCGCCGAAAACCCGTACCACAACCTGCCCGGCACGGTTCCCAACCAGACCGACCTGGTGCTTGTCCAGCGCGGTCAGTCGACCGAGGCGGCGCCTTACACCGGCAACATTCAGCTCGTCGACTACGCCCGCATGCTCGGCGAAGGCAAAGCCCACATCTTCGACGGTTACGTCAACTACGGCGGCTATTCGCAGGTCTACAACGACACCGTCCTCCCCGGATTCAGCAACAGCGGTCTCTATCCGTTCCTGTCGAATCCCGCCGGCGATATCGTGACTCTCGCCAGCCACAACGAAGTCTCCGCGATGGTCCTCCAGAACGCCTCCGGCGCCGGAATCGCCGGCAACGGCGTCAGCGGCTTCCACCTCAACAACCTCGAAATCGCCGGCAACGTCGGCGGCGGCATCGTTCTCCAGAACGCCGTCGGCACCGGCGGCGCCACCCTCGACGGCCAGACCATCTCCGGCGGCCTGATCGCCGACATCAACCGCAACGTCGTCCCTGGCTACACTCCCCCCGCCATCGGCGTCGGCAACAACGCTGGCGGCGGCATCGTGATCGACACGGGCGCCGACGGCCTCAACCTCGACATCACCCGCGTCTCGATGAACGCGGCTGCGCCCGGCACGCAGACGGTCGGCATTCAACTGACGGCCGACGACGGCAACTTGTCCGTTATCCTGGACGACGTTCAAACTCGCGGCAATTCGAGTGCCGGCATCCAGCTCAACCAGACCGGCGGCACGACTCTCGCGGCGACCATGACCACGGTCGACGTCTCGGCGAACGCCGGCGACGGTTTGCAGATCAACGGCGACGGCGGCACCACCGTTGTCGGCACCACGCTGACTCCCGTCAACGGGCTGCTGGCCGACGACAACGCGGGCCGCGGCATCGCCATCTCCGGGGCCAACGCCGCGCAGATCGGGGTCGCCCTCAGCGGCGGCAGCACGCAGCGCTCGGGCGACGACGGGCTGTTCATCACCGGCGCCGGCGCGGGGACCGTCGTCGATGTCTCGGTCATCGGCAACAATCTGACCGACAGCGGCCAGACGGTCGCCGGCGCGGCCGCGGTCGATCTCAGCGCTCTGGCGGGGGCGGACGTGACGCTGACCATGAGCAATACGCCAGCGGGCTTCACCACGAACGCCAACGACGATTCCGGGCTGATGGTCACGGCCAACGCGGGCACCGCGACGGCGAACGTGACCAACGGCAACTTCAACAATGCCGGGGTCGACGCCGTCAGTATTCTCGGCACGGCCCTGGGAACCGCCAATGTCAGTCTGACCGGCACTGGCGGCTCCGACGCGGGGAACGACGGCATCCACGCCGTGGCCGACGGCGGTACGGTGAACCTTGAGGTCACCGGGAGCAGCGCGGTTCCGGCCAGCTTCAACGGAGCCGGCGTTAACGGCTTCGACGGCCTCGCCCAGAACGGCGGCACGCTCAACATGTGCCTGGAGTACACGACGTTCAACGGCAGCGGCGATGTCGGCATGACTCTGCTCGCCGACGGCGTCGACGCCATGACGTCTTCGCTGATCTCCGCCAATCTCGACAACGTCCAGGTCAACGGCAGCCAGCTCGGCGGGCTGGCGGGGACGGCCGACAACTTCGGCGAGCTCCGCCTGCGAGCGGTCGCTTCTCAGTTCGACGGCAACGGACTCGGCGCGGCCTCCGACGGCGTGCTGATCACGGCCGACAACAGCGGTCGGGCGTTGACCCTGTTCTCCAACAGCTCCGCCAGCGGGAACAGCGACGACGGATTCAGCTACGTCGCCGGCAACGGCGCGTACATGTCCGCTCGGCTGGATGCGTTCACCGCCACCGGCAATGCGGGGTACGGCGTGAACTTCAACGCGACCGGGGCGGGCACCGACGCCTACCTGATTACGGAAACCGCCAGCGGCGCGAACTCAGTTTCCGGAAATACGCTCGGAAACTACAACCTTGCGTTCACGAATACGGGCGACGCGGTGGCGGCTCTCACCGGATCGTTTAACGGTTCGGGCGGAGACGGCGTCAATATCTCCATCACCGGCGACGGGACCGGCACGGCTCTGGTCAGCCTCACCGGCGACGGGACGACGGATACGATCGACGGGAACGCCGGGAACGGCGTCAACATCAGCATTCAGAACGAGGCGACAGCCGGCGTGAGCGTGACGGGTTACACTTCGATCAGCAACAACGGTGCGGATGGCATTCACGTCGCTCTGCAGGACATCTTCACTGCTGCGGCTGTTGATCTGCGTGGAATTCCGACGACGCTCACGACGATGACCGACAATGGCGACGACGGGGTCGAGGTCGATTTGACGAACGTGGTTCTGGGGCTGGTCGGCGGAGCGGCCGGCAACGTCGACGTCCTCAGCCTGACCGACAACGATCCGAACAACATCTGCCTGCCGGCGCCGGCGCTGATGGCCCTCAACACCGTGGTTGCGGCGCCGACCGCCAACGGGGTGTTGATTGACAGCTACAATATCAACAATACCAGCCCCCCCAATCCGGGACAGGACGGGATTATCGTGATCGGAAACGCCGTCAGCGGCACCGGCGGGATTACGATCAGCAATAACATCGATCCGAACATGGAAGACGGCATCCAGGTCAACCTGACGAACAACTCGACGCCCGCCTTCATCTCGATTCACGACAACCAGCTCAGCGAAATGACGCAAAACGGCATTATCGTGACCGCGGACGGGGGATCGTCGGTGCTGGACATCTTCAACAACACCGTCACGACTCCGGGAGACACGGGAATCGCCGTCGAGTTGACCAATCTGGCGAACTACAACCTGGGGATCGACAGCAACACGGTGCAGGGGGCGTTGCTCAACGAGGGGATTCGGCTCGCGCTGGATGGCGGTGCTCAACTCAGCGGCGTGAACTCGATCAGCGACAACGCCGTCAGCGACGGAGCCTCGGACGGCGTGCTGGTCAGCCTGGACAATGCGACGATCGCCGCCCTCCAGATGCTGCAGAACTCCGTGATCACGAATGCCGACAACGGCCTGGTCATTCGCGGAGTCAACGGCTCCGCGATCACGACCGTCTTGATCGACGGAAGCGAAATTTCCGACAATCGGGCCGGCGATGGCGTGCTGGTCGATCTGACGGACAGCGGGGTGACCGGCGGCATCACAATCAGCAACAGCTCCATTTCGAACAACGCCCTCAACGGGATCAACTTCGAACTGGACAACGCGCCGATCGCATCGGTGGACATTATTGACAACAACGTCGGCCAGAGCTTTGCGGCTGGAACGCTCGACTTCAGCTTCAACAATCTGATCTGGACGACGCTCGTCGACAACAACGCCGGATCGACGGTCGACATCGCTTCGGTGTCGATCGACCTGACGCCGACGGGGCAGGTCTGGCGGCCGGACCTGACTCCGCTGGTGGCGCAGGGTTTCCAGCCGCAGGGCGGATCCGACGTCACGGTCGGTCTGACTGCGGTGAACGGGACGCTGGTGACGGCGGGAACCGACCCGCTGGAAGACATCTTCAACAATGTGATTCCGGGAGGCGGGCTGGCCACCACGGATCCGTTCGACCAGGTCATAACGCTGGATTTCAACGATTTCAATCCGGGCGAACAGCTCAACTACAGCCTGTCTCACGCGCTCCCGACCACGACGACCGGCAGCGGGCTGAGCGGCGTCACGCTCGCCGGAGCCATCGGGACGGTCACGCTGGCCGATGGACGAACTGTGAGCGGGGTGTTGACGTCCTCGGGGCTCGATATTGTGCAGTCTTTCGCGGCATCTTCGAACGGCATCTCGAACAACGGACTGGACGGGGTGCGGGTGAATCAGACCAACGGGTCTGACATCGCCAACCTGAATATCGACGGAAACGTGATCGCCGCCAACGGCACGAACGGGGTCGAGCTGCTGGTGAGTAGCAGCGACCTCGGGGCGACGATGGTGACGGAGAACCAGATCCGCGACCATGCGAACGGCGACGGATTCCGCATGGTGGGACCGAGCGACACCAGCAACGCCATTGACCTGGCGTTCGCCCGGAACACGATCGATTCGAACACCGGCGGGCGCGGCGTCAACATCGACCTGACCGGAAGTCCGAACGCGACCAACGTCACGGCCTCGTTCACCAACGACTCGATCACCAACAACGGTCAGGAGGGGATCAACTTCAATCTGGCCAACAACGGCGTGGCATCCGGAACGACCGGTACGCTGACGATTACCAGCGACAATGTCACGCCGAACCCAGTCTCTGGCCTCACGCACAGCCAGATCAACGGTAATGGGGGAGCCGGCGTTCTCATCAATACTGCCGGCGCCAGCAGCTATACGCTCAACGTTGGCGGGACGGGAACGGCGAACGAGTTCAGCAACAACGGCGGCCCCGGCCTGCTGCTGGAGATGGCTGGCAGCGGGGCCAGCACCGCGACGATCGCCAACTCAACGTTTGCATCGAACGTCGACGCCGGCATCGGAGTCCGTCAGACCGGCAGCACCAGCGCCACGATCAACATGACGGGACTCAGCCTCACTGGAACGACGGACGGCGGAGACGTCGACTTCGCCGGAGAAGGTTTCAAAGCGATCCTTCGCAGCCAAAGCGTGCTCACCGGCTCTCTCGCCGGCTCGACGATCACAGGCAACGCCGGCGACGGCGTTCACCTCAACGCGACCGGCAACAATGCGGGCGTTTTCTCCACGATCACGGACTTCACGATCGGCGGCCTGACCCCTGATCTGGGGAATACAATCACCGGGAACGGAGTGGGCGGGGTCGGCAACGGCATCAGCGTGCTCCGCACCGCGGATGCCCAGATCGACCTCATTGGGATCCTGAACAACACGGTGACCGGGAATACCGGCAATGGTTTGTACATCCTGGCTGCGAACGCCAATAAGATCGACGATTACACAATCAACTCGAACAGCTTCTCCAGCAACGCGCGGGACGGCGTGCTCTTCGACGTGCGGGCTGATGCCGCGATCGACGCGAACATGGATCTGAACGTCATCAGCGGCAACGGTCTGAACGGCATTCATACGATCGAGCAGGTCAACGCCGGCGCCGACCTGCGAAGCGTGGACGGTACCTGGACTCGCAATACCATCACGAGCAACGGCCAGAACGGCATCTTCCTGGAAGCCGCAATGGGTAACTATGGCGGGTTGCTGATCGGGGATCTGTCGGATCAGCTGCAGGGTAACGCCATTGGTCTCAATGCGGCCAGCGGCGTCCATATCACCGGTCCGGGAACGGTGACGGTCGGCAGCAACTTGATCATGGAGAACGGGACGCTCTCCGAGCTGGGAACGGCGAACGAGGATGCCGGCGTCTACATCAACGTGCGTCCCTTCAGCGATGTGACGCTGGTCAACAACGATATTGAGAACAATCGCGGTGATGGCGTGCAGTACGGGATGCAGACGGGCTTTTCCGGATTCTTCTCAAGGGTCTCAATTACTGACAACGTCATCAGTAGCAATGCCGGTCGCGGGATTGACCTGATCAACCGGGCCAGCAATGTGACCAACGCCGAGATCTCCGGCAACCGGGTGAATTCGAACGGCCTGGAGGGCGTGTACATCATCAACACGGCGTCGACGACGCAGAACCAGTTTGATTCCAGCAACGTGGCTCTGCTGACCAACGGGTCGATTTTCAACAACCCGATCCTGCGACTGCAGTTTAACGGCAACGAAGTGCGGTCCAACGGTATCAACAGCCCGGCCTCAACAACCGGCTTCTGGTTGCGGGTTGGTACGAGTGGCGGCGGCAGCAGCAGTTCGACAACACCCGGCTCGTTTGTCAGCGACGGTGGATTCGGACAGAACGCACTTTCGGAGAACGCCCTGGCCGGCGGCGTGATCGCCTCGATGTACGACAACACGTTCGGCGGCAACTTCGGCAACGATATTCAGTTTGCCTCGTTCGTCTCGACGGGCGATCCTGCGGCCACGGCCGGCACGTGGGGGGACACTCAGAATCCGACGGTGGGTCCGACAACGTACCAGTCTGATCCGTTGTCCCGGCTCGATCTGTACTTCGACAACAATGCCTATGAGTCGCAGGACGTAAACAACTCTTCGGGAATCTCGACGGCCAACCCGACGAACGTAGCGTTCTACGACAATTCGGAAGGAACGTTTAAGTCACGTCTGAATACGACTAATCCCGGAGCCAACCAGGGGCCGTTCACGTCGGCCACGCGTCGCCGCAATGCGACTCGCCTGGCTGGGGCCTTCCCGGATGCTGACAGCCAGCCGAATGGCACGTCGTTCCTGTATCCGGGCGTGGGAGCGAGCACGTTCCGCGTGGATACGACAGACGGAAGCTTCTTCATCGACGACACGCCGTTCCCGTACACGGGATTCATCTGGGGCGGCTCGATCACCGGCGAAGTTCCTTACTCGTGGGGCACGCTGCCGTAAGCTGACGCCGAAGACGATCTGTTGAAAGTTGCGACCGCCGCGGGATTTCCCGCGGCGGTTGTTTTGTTTGGTGATTTGTCAGTCGTCAGTCGTCAGTCGTCAGTCGTCAGTCGTCAGTCGTCAGTCGTCAGTCGTCAGTCGTCAGTCGTCAGTCGTTTGCCAGAGATTGCCCGGGGTTTATGTCCTGGGCTTTTTTCGTTGGTTCCTGGGGGGTTCTGGAGCGTCCGGATCAGACGGAATGCGGTTCGCCGGAGCGTGAGCTGTGTGTGTTGGCGCTCGGGGCGCCTTGGCTTGGCCTCGCGAATTCGCAGAGTGCGGGAGCGTGGGTACGAGGGTGTGGATGGGTGCGTCGGCGGACGAGGACGTCCACCGTACGGGACGCTGGGGGAAGGGGGAGGCTGTGCGGGCAGGAGGGTGTTGAGGTCCACGGGTTGCACTCCGTCCGCCTGGCGGCGGACTTCGTTTCACCCGTGGCTACAGCCCGTCGCCCCGTCCGGGGCTCAGGACATCGCCTGGGGGGGATTGTGAATTCTGCGCAACAAAGCGGCTTAGAGTGAGAGGGATGAAGAGGTGGCTCGTGGCTAGTGATTCGTGGCTAGTGAAGAAGATGGCTGCCGCTGGCGACATTTCTCGATTTGAGACTGGAGATTGCAAATGGTTACTCGGGAAGATCTTGTGCGAGAACTGGTACGGTTGGCGGCGGTCGAGGGGCCGGGGGTGACGTTGTGGCGGTTTGAGGCGGCGACGGGGATCAATGCGATGATGGTGCGGCGGCGGTGGGGCGGGATGGCGCAGTTGCGTGCGGCGGCGGGACTGCCGGAGCAGATCCGGCGGGGGGTGGTTTATACCGACGAGGAGCTGTTTGAAGAGCTGAGCCGGGTGGGAGAGCTGTGCGGGGAGTTTCCGAGCGTGGCGGCGTTCGAGCGGCTGGCGGCGTATTCGTGGATGACGCTGTCGCGGCGGTTCGGCAGACGGGAGGTGGTATGGGCGCGGTATCGCGAGTGGCTGGAACAGCAGCCGATTGAGGGGCGGCCGGGCTATCTGCGGGGATTGCCGCTGGAGACGCCGTCGGCGATTCCGGGAGTGATCCGGCACGGCCGAACTGTGGGGGTCGGGGGGGAGGGGTGAAGTGACGATGCGTGGTGTGGATCGTGATCGCCAGCGGCACGGCGCCTGTGCGAATTCCCGTGATCGAAGCACGTGATGCGGTCAACGGGGGCGTTGGATCGCCCCTGCGGGGCTGAGGAGAGCGGGGGGTGCGGCCATTTGCTCGTTCCCAGGCTTCTGCGTGGTGCTGGTCCTGGATGCTCCGGGTCCTCTTTCCGGCTGGGATTTGACCGAGGGAAGACGAGGCGGAGCCTTGGAAGAGGCATTCGATGTTTTCGTCCGGCATGGCGAGCCGTTACCGCCGGAATTGTGGGCGGAGCTCTCGTTCACGGGCCGCGAATTTGAGGCGCGCCGTCCTTTCTCCGTGGATGGCACTTTGACATCTTCGAAGACCCTCACCCTGGCCCTCTCCCACTGAAGACAGCGGGAGAGGGGACAAGAGGAACCGACGGACCGTTTCAGAATCGATGCCGGTGATTTCGTTCACCCGATCAACTTCCTCCTGATGAGTATTCCTTCTGGGGAGTTGCTGACGTTGGCTGATCTTCTGCAGGGAGCCGTTTTCGGTTTGCTGGTATTGGGCATCATCACGCTGCCGGCAGGAGTCGTGGCTGCACTCGTCAGTCGGGCGTGCGTCGGCTGGTATTTCAGAACACCCCGAGACAACTCCCCCATCGGCAGATTGGGCGCGATCACTCGGACTCAGTTCGGACGGGATCTCAATACTCGACTGGGAGCTCGCCCCGCTCACGGAGTGCGAACCGGCATTGCAACAGCCCTTCGCTGCGCGCGTTCCGCGGCGGTCGGAGCCTGGAGAGATCGGGAAGATTATCCGGAAAGTCAACGAGTTGACGGAACAAGTCCGAGTCGCGTTCCTTTGCGAGTGCGACGATCCGCAGCCACATGACTCTCCAGGATTTCAACCGTGGAGAATTCCAATCGAGCTGGCGAATCAATCGTTGCGCATTCGAATCGCCGGCTCGCAGCGATCCGTCTGGCAGCGTCGATACTCGGGGCGCCCGCAGCAGCAGAAACGGATCTGCGACGGACTGGTCTCGCTTGACCGCGTTGCAGCGCCGGCAGGAGTCGACGAGATTCTGATAATCCAGTTTCGACTGTGGACTCAGCGATTGCGGTTCGAAGTGATCGAGTTCAAACTCAAACGTCACCTGCCCCCACGTCTCTCGCTGCAGACAGTAGACGCAGCGGAAGTCGAACTCGTCGCGCAGCCAGGGACGAAAAGTCCCGTAAGCGGCGTATCCCGCGGGCGCCGACTTACGATCTCACACCCGCGGAGACGGCACTGAAACGCGGGTCTCATTCCGGCCGCGTCCAAAACCTGTGGGATTGTTCACAGGCCAGCGAGATTCGTCAAGACACGTCTGATCCCTCGCTGGACGCACCGCGTCTTCTGCTCTTCCGTCTGCGATACCCGAATCCCGAATCCCGATACGAAACAGGGCCGGGACACTCAATTGAGTGCCCCGGCCCCGCGCTCAAATCACACTCGCAGAAGCCCCGACCGTCTACACCAGCCCGGTCAGCGGTCCATCCCCGCAGAAGTCCGCGTTCCCGAACTTCTCGATGTGGTGCCCGAATCCGTGGGCCAGCGACAGCAGCAGCCGGTTGTGCGACACCTTCGGCATCTTCACCGAACGGCCCATCTTGAAGTCCAGGCCGTTCCCCACCAGCACGAACGGGATGTTGTCCAGCGTGTGCGAGTTCCCCTTGCCCAGCTCGTTGGTCCAGACGATCAGCGTGTTATCGAGCAGGCTTCCCGATCCGCCCGGCTCCGGCGTCGCCGCGAGCCGTTCGGCGAGGTACGCCATCTGCTCGCAGTACCACGTGTTGATCCGCGTCAGCTTCTCCTGGGCCGACTCGTTCGAGTCCGGCTCGTGCGACAGTTCGTGGTGCCCCTCTTCGACGCCGAGCCAGCGCATCTTCGCCTGGCCGACCGAATTGGTGATCTGGAACGTTGCGATGCGGGCGAAGTCCGACGCGAAGCTGTTGACCATCAGGTCGATCTGCATCTTGCTGATGCGGGGAATGTTATCGTTCTCTTCCTTCACGCCCGGCTCCAGCTCCGGCGTCGGATGGTCGAGGCCCGCCGTTCCGGTGTTCCGCAGTTCCTGCTCCATCTCGCGGACGAACGTCGCGTGCTCCTCGATGAGCTGGCGGTCCTCGGCGCTGACGAGCGACTCGACCTTCTTCAGGTCGGCCTGCACGTCGTCGAGGATGCTGCGCAGGCTGGCCTGGTCCTTCTGCCGGCCGTAGAGTTTGCCGAACATCTGGTACGGGTCGTCGATCGGCGCGATCGGCTTGTTGGGGCCGGAGTAGACCATGCGGGTCCAGGTGTCGGCCCGGTCGGGGACCATCACGCCGAATTCGAGCGAGCCGAAACGGGTTCGCGTCTCCGGGTTGGCCTGCAGGTAGTTCTTGATCTCCTGGTCGATCGAGATTCCGCTCGACCAGCCGGCGGGGGTGTGCGAGCCCCCCTGGATGTTGCCGGGGAACAGCTCGACGCCCGTCAGCAGGCAGCCCATGCCGCGCATGTGGTTATCGCCGTCGCCGCGGACCTTGTCGCAGACGCCGTTGAGGACCATTGTCCGCGATTTGAGCTGCTCCAGCGGCGCCATGATCGGCTTGAGGGCGAAGTTGTCTCCCTCTTCGTCCGGCCAGAAATTCTTGGGGACGATGCCGTTCGGGCTGAACATCACGACCAGCCGCTGCTTGCGGAGGCCAGTTCCGGCGAAGCCCAGGCTGGGGAGGTTCAGTACGAATGGCAGCGCGGCGGCGCCCAGGCCGAGGTCGCGGAGGAATTCGCGGCGGTTTGCAAAGCGGGCCACAGTCTGTCTCCAGCGGCAAGGGAAACGTCTTCGATGTCAGCGGGCAGGTGGTGTTGTTGCGGCGGCGGTCTGTTGCGTTCCAGCGGTCAGCGCGGCATTCACGGCAATGTCGACCACCAGTTTGCGGATATGGAACTGATTGCGGGCGAAGTCGGCTTCGAGCCGGTCGAGAGTCCCTTCACCATACGCCCGAATCGGCTGCTTGACCAGATAGTGGAACAGTTGTTCCGCAAAGGCTTCCTGCGTTTCGTCGCTGGCGGCCAGGAACGTCGCCAGATCGCGGACGCCGGTGAACTTGACCGTTTCTCCCGAACGGGTGACGTAGTCGCCGGTCGGATCGACCGGTTTCCCGTGCTCGCTGGTTCGATATCGACCGTCGGCGTCGAACTGTTCCAGCGTAAATCCCAGGGGGTTGATCAGGTTGTGGCAGGACTGGCAGGCCTCCGGCTTCGTCTGCAGCAGCACCCGCTCGCGGGTCGTCAGGTTGGCATGCAGATCCGGCGGCAACGGCGCCACCGCTTCCGGCGGCGGTTTCAGGAACCGGCCCAGCACGCTGCGGGAGATGAAGACGCCCCGGTGAATCGGCGAACTGGTCGCCGTGTAGGCGAAGCCCGCCATCAGATATGGGTGCGACAGGACTCCCGCCCGGACTTCCGGATTCAACGTGACCTTCCGGAACTCGACATTCCCCGGATTGGTGGCGTCCGCCGGAAGGTCCGGAGCGTAATATTCGGCCAGCCGGCCGTTGAGATAAACGTCGTCCGACAGGATCAACTGACGAAAGTCGGAGTCCGGGCTCCAGACGACATCGTCCAGGAACAGGTCCAGCGAGGTTCGCAGGTCCGCGGCCATCGCGGCGTTGAATTCCGGAAAGCGCTCGGTGCTCTTAGACAGGTCGGGCGGCTGATCGACCTTCAGCCACTGCAGCAGAAACTCGCGAAGTTTCGAGTGCACTCGCGGATCGGTCGCCATCCGCTCGGCCTGGCGCTGGACTTGTTCGCGCGAGTGCAGTTCGCCCTTCGCGGCGGCCTGCAGCAGGGGAGGATCGGGGAGAGAATCCCAGAGCGCAAACGACAGTCGCGATGCGATCGTGTGGTCATCGGCGGACCCGCGGCTGATTTCGCGGTAGAGAAAGCGGGGCGATTTCAGCGTCAGCAGCACCACACGCTTGATCGCCAGGTCCAGATCGCCTGCCTCGGCGAACTGGTGTTCGATGTAGAGCTGGCGTTCGTCATCGCTGAGGGGCCGGCGGAAGGCCCGCTCGACGAACTTGCCGGCGAACTGATTCAGTTTCTCAGCGCGGTCCCCCGCATCATTCTTCACGCCGGCCAGTTCCGGAAGGTGGTCGGCCACGTAGGCTGCAGTTTCGAAGGCGGCGTCGGTCGTGGCCTGGTCCCAGGCCTTGGAGATCGACGTCCCCCGTTCGTAGCCGATGCTGCGATCATCGGGCGGGAAATGCGTCGTCACGACGAACGACTCGGGGAACCATTGTGGCGACAGCAGCCGGGCGGGGATTGGTTCGTCGACCAGATAAGGCGGCTTCCAGAGCAGGGCGACGGAGGCCCGCTTCTCTTTTGCCTGTTTCGATTTGAAGAGTTCGAGGCGGAGCGGATAGACCCGGCCGCCGAGCAGGCGGATCGACTCTCGCAGTTCGATGACGCCGGCGCCCGATTTGACACCGGCGTCGATCAGCGGCTGGCGCTGGTCGTTGACCCACAGTCGGACGCCGTTTTCCGTGCGGAGGATGAACTCGTAGTCGCCGGTCTCGGGCGCCAGGACGGCGCCCTGCCAGCGGACGGAAAATTCCTCCGCTTCGAATCCCTCGTTGCCGGGCGCACCTTCGCCGAAGTCGAACTGCACCTGCCGGTCGACGCGTTCGATCAGCCGGTCTTCTTTTCGCTGGCGACGAGACTTGAAGTACTCCCCCTTCAGCCCCTGCTGCGCGTCGCGCTGGATGGTCGGGCGGAAGCTGCCGATGAGATCGGCGACGGAATTCTGATACTGCCGCACTGTCAGGCGGGAAAGTTCGATCCGGGCCGGCTTGTTCCGCGCCTGGGCCGTTGGCGAGTAAAAGGCGTGGTGGATGTACTCGGCCACGGCCCGGGCGTCTTCGCCGACGCACTTCTCGGGGGCCTTGAGCGGCATCGTCCGGGTAATCAGGGAGGCGAGCTGCCCGATCGACTGATCGCCGACCAGCCCCTGCGGGTAATGCTCCTCGGTTCCTTCGCCGTTCGGCCCGTGGCAGTTGGCGCAGAGCTGCTGGTAGATCTGCTCGCCGGTGCGCGGTTCGGCGGCGTGCGCGGCGGTTGCGCACATTCCACAAGCGATGAGACAGGTCAGGAACGACTTCATGGCAGGCTCGGGCGGGAGGATTTGCAGGGGTCGCTTGCAGGGAAGCGGGCCTGCGGCGGGCACTCTCCATTTTAGAGGGGGTCAACCCTGCCTGCCAATCGGAACTCCCACATCTCGACAGTTCCGTGGAATCGAATGTACACTTTTCCGGTTGTCAGCCAGGACCGCCGGGGCGCGCAGTCGCGTCGTCTGCGGCATCGATCGGGCTCAAGTCAGGGGATGAACATGGCGCAGGACATTGTTGAGTTGGCGCGGCGCTGGTTCGAGGAAGTCTGGAACGAACGTCGGGAAGCGACGATCGAAGATCTCTTGTCGCCCGAGAGCGTCTGCTTCGGGGAAAGCGGCCCGGTCATCGGCCACGTCCAGTTCCGCGAGCAGATGTACGCCCCGCTGCTGGCTGCGTTTCCGGATGTCCGCGTCACCATCGATGACATCCTGGGCGTGGGAGACCAGGCCGTGGTCCGCTGGACGGCGACGGGGACCCATACGGGAACCGGAATGGGGATCAGCCCGACGCGCAAGCCGGTGACGTTTCAGGGGATGACCTGGATTCACGCCCGCGACGGCAAACTCCTGCAGGGCTGGCAGTCCTCGAATATCGCGGAGACGATCCGCAGCCTGGCCGAGTCGGCGGACTGAACGACTTCCCTGCTCAACCCGCCATTAACAAACTCGCCGAGGCATTTTCCAGGGCCTGAACGAGCGCCTGCAGGAACCGCGCTGCGGGGGCGCCGTCGATCACCCGGTGGTCGAACGTCAGGCTGAGCGTCAGCAACTCTCGGACAGCAATGGCCCCCTCCGGCAGCACGACCGGTTCCTTGCGGATCGCCCCCAGCCCCAGGACGCTCGTTTCCGGCAGATTGATCACTGGCGTGAAGGCGTCGATCCCGAAATTGCCGAGATTCGTGATCGTGAAAACTCCGCCTGTCATCTCCGCCAGCGTCAATCGTCCCGAGCGAGTGCGGTCAATCAGCTTGCTCGAATCGGCGGCGATCTCCAGCAGCGGCCGATTGAGGACGTCGCGAACCACGGGCACCAGCAGACCGTCGTCGGTGTCGACGGCGACGCCGATATGGAAACCCGTGTCGCCCGGCAGCTCGATCCGATCGTCGGCCCAGCGACCCGCCAGCCGCGGATGTTCCTGCAGGACATGCGCCGCCAGTTTGGCGATGATGTCCGTGAACGCCGGCACGGGCGTCGCACCCGCCGCTTTGAACTGGTTCCGCAGATTTACCAGGTTCGTCGCGTCGACGCGCGTCGTCAGCGTGACCGGCGCTGTCTCGCGCGAGCTGGCGAGCATCCGTTCGGCAATCGCCCGACGGCGCGGCGTGATGGGGATCGAGCGCGCGGCTCCGACCATCGTCGACGTCGCCGATGCGGCCCGGACATCCTGCTCGCGAATCCGCCCCCCCCGTCCGGTGCCCGTCAGCCGGGTCCAGTCGACGCCCAGCTCGCGCGCGACGCGACGGGCGCGGGGCGTCGCCGTCGGGGTCGACGGACCGGTTGAGGCGACTCGGATCTCTACGGCCGGACGCGCAGCGCGCTCCACATCGGCCGCCACGATCCGGCCGCCGTTGCCCGAGCCGGCCACGAGATGCAGCGAAACGCCTAGTTCCCGCGCCTTCCGTCGGACGGAGGGGGCTGCGGGAGGTTGCTCCGGCGCGGCGACCGATGGAGCCGTGAGTGGTGGAGCGCTGTCCCCGCCTTCCCAGGGCGGAGCTTCGCCCTCAGCCAGTAAATAGCCGAGTAGGCCGCCGACCGGGACGACACTCCCCGGCTTCGGGGCATCGGGGGGGATGCGCAGGATTCCGGCGTCGAGCGACTCGATCGGCTGCAGGGCCTTTTCGCCTTCGAGTTCGAACAGGGCTTCGCCGACGGCGACGCGGTCGCCGTCCCGTTTGAGCCAGTCGACGAAGGTTCCTTCTTCCATCGACCAGCCGAGACGCGGAACGCGGATTTCAGCAGGCATGGTTATTCCTCCACCAGTTCGCGGATGGCGGCGGCGATCTCGCGCGGTCCCGGCACCATCACCGCTTCCAGCGACGGAGCGTAGGGCGTCGGGGCGAAGAGGCCGGTCAAGCGGCGGATGGGGGCGTCGAGGTCATCGAAGCCGGCATCGGCGACACGGGCGACAATCTCGGCCGCGAATCCGCAGGATGCGGGAGGTTCGTCCACGACCAGCAATCGCCCGGTCTTTCGGACCGAAGCCAGGATGGTTTCAATATCGAGCGGGACCACGGTGCGCGGGTCGATCAGCTCGACGGAGATTCCATCCTTCGCCAGTTCCTCGCAGACCGCCAGCGTCTGGTGCACCATCCGGGCCAGTGCGACGACGGTCACCGTCTCGCCGGACCGGACAATCCGCGCCTGGCCGAATTCGATCTCATAGTCCCCCTCGGGGACCGGCCCCTTGATCGTCAGGATCTCGCGATGTTCGAGGAACATCACCGGATCATCGCCCCGAAGCGCCCGCAGCATCAGTCCCTTGGCGTCCCGCGGCGACGAGGGGACGACCACGCACAGGCCGGGGACCTGGGCGTAGATCCCGTAGTAGCTGCCGGAGTGGTGCGTCGCGGCGGAGTGACCGATCCCGATACAACCCCGCAGCAGGACCGGCATCTTCAGCCGGCCACTCGACATGTACTGCATCTTGGCGATCTGATTGACGATTTCGCCGAACGAATCGAGGACAAAGTCGGCGAACATGAAATCGATCACCGGTCGCGTCCCGGTCATCCCTGCTCCGCAGGCCAGACCGACGAACCCCCGTTCGCAGATCGGGGTGTCGCACAGCCGGACCGGGCCGAACTTGTCATAGAGGCCCGCGGTGGTCATGAAGTTGCCCCCGCGCTTCCCGATCCCTTCGCCCATGACGAAGATCTTCGGATTGACCGCCATTTCTGTAGAAAGCGCCTCCAGCGTGGCCTGCGTGAAGTTGAGCTGCCGGTCATCCGCACTCGGCGTCGGCTCGGGCTGCGAAACCGGACGCGGCGCCGCATAGACTTGCGTCGTCGCGGTGGCTGGCTCTGGGGGCGGGCTCGCTTCGGCGAATGATCGCGATTCCGCGACCAGCGCGGCAATTTCGTCGTCGATCTGCTGCAAGGTCGCTTCGGCGACGCCGAACTCGGTAATGAGTCGCTGCCGGAACAGAGCAATCGGGCAGCGTTTCTTCCAGGCGTCGACGTCTTCCCGGGTGCGGTAGCCGAAGTCCCCCATCCCCTCGGCGTGGGGTCGTGTGCGGTAGGTCTTGCATTCGATCAGGGTGGCGCCCCCTCCCGAGCGGGCACGGGCGACCGCTTCCTCGGCCGCGGCAAAGACGGCGAGGGCGTCGTTGCCGTCGACTTCGACGCCGGGCAGGCCGTAGTTGGCGGCCCGACGGCCGACGTCGGGGATGCCACTGGAGTACGTAAAGGGGACTTCGGTGGCGAACTGATTGTTCTCGCAGATAAACAGGACTGGCAGCTTCCAGATGCTGGCCATGTTGAGGCCTTCGTGGAAGGCCCCGTTATTGACGGCGCCGTCGCCGAAGAAGGCCGCCGAGACTCGGCCGGACTGCATCAGTTTGGAGCTGTAGCCGCCGCCGCAGGCCTGCAGGATGCAGGGGGCGACGATGCCGCTGGTCCCCATCATGCCGATTTCGGGGGAGAACAGGTGCATGCTCCCGCCGCGACCGCGGGAACAGCCGGTCGAGCGGCCGAACAGCTCGGCCATCAGTTCGCGGGGGGGCATCCCCTTGGCAAGGGCGTGTCCGTGTCCGCGGTGGGTGCTGAAAACGGTGTCCTCGTGCGTCAGGTGAGCGCAGACGCCGCTGGCGATGGCCTCCTGCCCGACGTAGGTATGACAGGCGCCGTGAATGAGTCCCCGCTGATGGCAGCGGGCCAGTTCTTCTTCGGTCAGGCGAATGGTCAGCATCGTGCGATAAAGTCGCAGATGCGGGTGTTCGGTGGGCATGGATGGGTTTCTGAATCGGAGGCTTGAGACGGAGTGACGTACTGGCGGGATCGAGGACTCGGCCCGCCCGACTGAAGATTCGAGTTATCCTGCAACTCCCACGCCGCCGATCGTTCCGCCGGCGTTCATGGCGAGGTTGCCGCCGTCCATCGGGATGATCGCCCCGGTGATCCAGGAGGAGGCGTCGGAGGCGAGCAGCACGGCGAGCCCCTGGAAGTCGCTCGGGTCACCGAACCGGCCGCGGGGGATGCCGCTGAGCCATTTGGCCTCCATGGCGGGGTTCGCGCCGATTCGTTTGGCGAGGTCGGGGTTCATGGTCTGGGCGGGGAGGACGGCGTTGACGCGAACGCCGCGGCTGGCCCATTCGGTGCTCAGTTCGCGGGTCATCTGGACGACGGCTCCCATCGCCATGCTGTAAGCGATGTGATTCCGGCCGAGAGCGCTCACGCTGGCGATCGAACCGATATTCAGAATGCTTCCCTTCCCCGCGGCGAGCATCCGGCGGCCTGCTTCCTGACACATGCAGAAGCGGCCGAAGACGAGGTTCTGAAAGACCCGCAGCAACTGCTCCTGGGTGATGTCTTCGGGCGAGACGCGCAGGCCCTCGCCGGCGATGTTGGCGAGAAAGTCGATCCGGCCGAACTCGCGGTCAATCGTGGCGAAGGCTTCGCGGATGCGGTCGGGTTCGGAGACGTTGCAGATGACGGGCAGCGCGCGCCGGCCGAGAGCACGGATCTCGCCGGCGGTCGCCTCGGCCCCGTCGGCGTTGAGGTCAAACAGGACGATGTCCGCGCCATGTTCGGCGAGGGCGAGGCAGGCGGCCCGGCCCATCCCGCTGGCGGCGCCGGAAATGGCCGCGACGCGGCCGGTCAGGTCGAAGAGTTGGCTGGTCATGTGCGAAAAGTTCCCAAGGCCGTAGGGTCCGCTGTGCGGACCAATTGATGTCACACCAGTTACACACTGCGGTCCGCACAGCGGACCCTACGTTGGATTAAACTCCCAGTAATTCTCGAAGGATCGGCAGTTGTTTCGTGGCGAACACGAGCCACGCCATACCGAGATAGAACGTGCCGCAGCCGATGAGACCCAGCCGGTGATACCAGCGCGGTCGGAGCGCCGGAGGCAGCAGCGAGCTGTTGATCCAGAGGAGGTGAAAGGCAGTCAGTCCGAGCGCCAGATTGTTGAGGTTGGCGATGACCAGCGTCATCAGTTTCGGCGTGCCGTACGTGCTGAAAAGGTAGGTGGCGACGACGGTCCAGGCGACGTACATGCCGAGGATGCCGTAGTAGATCCGCTTGACGGAGTTCCCTCGGAGGTTGCCCCGGATGCGGCGGCTGCCGGACCAGAGAATGTCGGTCCAGCGGCGGCTGAAGTCATCGACGATCGACATCTGGCTGGGGAGCATCACCAGCATGCCGACGCAGACGGTCACGATCCACAGGGCGCTGGCCAGCTTCGGGGAGAACTGCGGGGCATGGCGAATGCCGTCGGCGGTGATCAGCGACTGCGACCAGTCGAGCTTGACGCCGGTCAGGCTGGAGTTCGGGGCGAACTCCAGGGAGAGGAGCGCCGGAAGGGCCATCCCCATGAAGCAGCCGGGGGCCCAGACGTAGACCTGATCGACGAGAATGTACCGCCACCAGGTGCTCCAGCGCCGGCGGTTTTCGGGCGTGATCTCGAAGACCTTGCCGACGTGGCTCAATGTGACGTTGTGGCCGCCGACGGCGCTGGGGATCGCCCCCACGACGCTCCCCATACCCCAGCCCTTGTCGCGGACGAAGTTGCTGTAGGTGGCGTTGGCGAGCCCTCCGCCGCCGGCATAGCCGGCAAATGCGCCGAGCACGGCGATATTGGCCAGCGAGACCATCGGCCAGCCGCCGTCGGTCCACCAGTACTGGAAGATGTTGACGGTGCTGTCGCGTCCGTCGACGATCGTCGGGACCGAGCCGAACTTCGCGAAGCCGCTGAAGACGCTCCACCAGTTGGCGGGGCTGACGCAGAAGACGCCGATGGCGAGACAGAAGCTGAGGACCACTACGACCTTCAGGGTCATAATGAGCTGCAGCATGTTGTAGACCTTGCCGCCGATCAGGACGGGAAGCGCAACTGCCACCAGATAGACGTAGGCCAGCACGGTCACGAGCCCCCGGTCCGCGTCCAGCGGCGGGCGGTCGAGCCACAGGGCGGCGGTCATCGCCGCGGCGTGCGTCGACAGGCCGGGGATCAGGGCGCTCAGGTTGAGCAGCAGGATGACGCTCATCCAGAATCGCGGGCCGGGGCTGGTCCGCATGAAGCCGGTGAAGATCGGCTCGCCGCAATACAGGGCGTACCGGCCGCATTCGAGGTTGTAGAAGACCTGCAGGACGATGGCGACGGTGGCGATCCACATCAGGCTGCCGCCGTAGCGGGCGGTGACTTCCGGCCCGAGCAGCCATTCGCCGCCGCCGATCTGAATCCCCATCATGACGATGCCGGGGCCGATGAAACGGGTCCAGTTGCTCCAGCGGAGCGGCTGGGGTTCCGGGAGGTCGGCGATCTCCCACGGGGGAATACGGCTGTCCGGCGATGGCGGTTGCGACATGGTGCAGGGTCAATCGAAGTTGGCGTCAGCGCGGGTTGTCAGTCAGGCGAGGCGGTAGCGGCACAGGAGCCGCCCCGGTTGCTTCGACGTCAGCGCAGAAGCGACGTCTGTCCTGGCCGCCCCTCGTCGTTTTCACCGGTCAGACATGCTCCTCGACCACCGGATTGGTCAACGCTCCGATCTGGTCGATCTCGATGGTGACGGTATCTCCCGGCTGCAGGAAGACGGGGGGCTTGCGGGCGCCGCCGACGCCGTGCGGGGTGCCGGTGAGGATTACGGTGCCGGGGACCAGGAGCGTGCTGCCGCTGAGGAACTCGATGAGCGCCGGCACGTCGAAGATCATGTCGTTCGTGTTCCAGTCCTGCATCGTCTGGCCGTTGAGGACGGTCCGGATTCCCAGGGCGTTCGGATTCGGGATCTCGTCGGCGGTGACCAGGCAGGGGCCGAGCGGGCAGAACGTGGCGAACGTTTTGCCCCGGCACCACTGCCCGCCCCCCCATTTGAGCTGCCAGTCGCGGGCGCTGACGTCGTTGGCGCAGGTGTAGCCCAGGACGTACTTCAATGCATCCGCGCGGGAGACGTTGTGACAGGCCTTGCCGATGACGACGGCGAGTTCGCATTCGTAATCGACCGCGTCGCTGCGCAGCTTGCGCGGCAGGACGATCGGGTCGCCCGGGTTCTGCACGGTCCCGACATTCTTCATGAACAGGATCGGCTGCTCGGGGATGGCCTGGCCCCCCTCCGCGGCGTGTTTCCGGTAGTTGAGGCCGATGCAGAGGATGTCGCGCGGCTCGATGGGAGCCAGGAGCTTCTGGACGGTGGCCGCTTCGCCGGTGTCCTGGTAGCTGCCGTAGATGTCGCCGGCGATGCGGGTCACCTGGCCATCGGCGTGCTGGCGGCCGAAGTGGGTCTGTCCCTGGGGGTCCTGGTAGCGGATCAGTTTCATGTCGAAAACTCTTCGTAGAGGAACATTCGGAAATCAGTACAAGGCGATGGCCCGGCCATAGCCGCCGCGGGTTCCTTCGATCTTGATCGGGGCGAACAGAAAGAAGGCGTCTTTGTCGCGGAGGTCGGCGACGTTGGTCAGGAACTCGACGGCGAAGATCCCGCGGGAGGCGGCGAGCCAGTTGACGAAGAGCGCGTTTTCGCGATCGACGCCTCCCAGCGTGGGGCCGTCGGTGCCGATGCAGCGGACGCCCTTGTCCGCCAGGTAGGCGATCACCTCCGGAGTCGGGGCGGGCCAGCCTTCCGCCTTGCCCGCCAGCGGAGCGGCGAACAGACGGTCCAGGGTCGGAGCGTCCGGAAGCGGCTGGAAGTGATCGTCGGTGTAGCCGGATGAGAAAATCACGACCTCGCCTCGTTGGATCGGCCGGCCACGGGCTTCGTGCTTGCGGATGAGGTCGAGCGTGATGCGGGGGGAGGCGGGCCAGTCGGCTTCTTTTGTCGTCCCGACGAGACTGCGGACGTCGATCACGTGGGCCGTTCCCATCATCTGTTCGAGCGGCGCCTGGTCGGTCGTCAGCGCACTCGTTCCGCGAGGACCGAACTGGGATGCGTACTTTTTCAAGAGTTCTCGAATCGGCGCGGCGTACTGCTGATCGTCGAAGCCGGGACGGGGGAGGGAGTAGCCGGGCAGGACCACGTGCGTCCCCGCGAAGCTGTCGAGCAGGTGGGTCATGGCGAAGTAGGGGCCGCGCGTCGTAGAGAAGGCGTTGAGCGTCTTCGAAACATACCGGCTCGCCTCCTCGCCGGGACCATATCCCGGCCAGGTGATCGGCAGGTCTTCCTGCAGCGTGACCGACAGATCGACCACGCGCTTTCCGCGGGCGCTGTCGATCAGCTTCGCGGCGAGCTTCGGTTCCGTAATCGCCACGCAGCGGACCTCGCCGCCGGAACCGCCGGCGTGCTTGGCGGCGAGCATGGCGTAGAACGCGCCGGTCGTGGGGAGCGAACCGAGGTTCGTGGCGCACTCGGTCCAGATCATTCCCCGCTTGCCCCCCGCCTGATGCGTTGCGACCGCCAGATCGGGCAAGGGCCCCATGCTTGCGCCGTCGAGACCGAGCGTCAGGACCCCCTTGTCGGCGAGGTATGCCATCGTTTCCGGTTTCGGAGCAGGCCAGCCGGGGGACTTCTTCGCCAGCGCGTCCGACACAAAGCGCTCTCCGGCGGGGAAGGCCCGGTAGTAACGGTCGGTATAGTCGCTCCGGAACAGGACCACGTCGCCGAAGCGCAGCGGGCGGTGTTTCGCTTCCCAGTCTTTGACGAACTCGGGACCGATGAGAAAACTGCTGCCGGCGGGAGCATCGTCGCAGTGGGCGGTGACGTCGATCACGCAGGCTTCGCCGCAGAACTGCCAGACGGGAACCTTCTCGCCGGTGATCAGTCCGTTCGGTCCGGCGCCGGGGAGACCCGAGTCCGGCGGCGGGACGAAGTGGGCCGGGGCGTCCCACTGGGTGCCGGTGTGTTCGTCGATGACCAGCAGGTCGCGGTGGTAGGGGGAGAGTCCGATCGTCCGCGTCGGAACCACCGCCAGGGGCGTCATGCCGACCGGCCAGACGCAGGGGAGGTCGCGGGCCACGACCAGCGTCAGGTCTTTCACGTCGGCGGACGAGACCTGGGCCTCGCCAGGCGCTGCCAGCAGCAGGCTGGCAGAGCAGGCCATCAACCACAACGGCAATTGTCTCATGAGGTCGCTCCAGGTGGGGTTCTTCGGGAGTTGTTACGTCAGCCAGTCTGCAGTCAGTTGATAGTCGGCGGCGACCTGCCGCAACTTGGCGCGGACGTCCTCGGGCAAGTCGATCCCTGCGGCGTGCGACTGCTGGCGAAGGCTCCATTCTCGTTCGCCGGGGAGCAGGACGCGGTCGATGCCGGCCGCGGTGGGTGCGGCGTGAATTTCATCGATCAGATGCTGGATCCGTGCGGCGAAGTCCTCGGGAGGCGCAATCGTCGCCACGTCGATCGCGATGAAGCCGGCATTGTGCTGCGACGGTTTGTCGGGCGGATCGAACATCCAGGTGCCCACCTGCCAGGTCATCGCGCCGCCCGGCAGGACGCCGGCCAGAATCTCCGCCCAGAGGCCGATTCCGTAGCCTTTGTGGCCCGCCATCGGCGCGAGGGCCGCGTGCTTGGGATAGAGGGCGCCGTCGGTCGTCGGCTGGCCGTCGGGACCGATCAGCCAGGTTGGGGGAATTGGTTCGCCGCGCTGGTGCGCTGCATAGACCTTGCCCCCCGCGACGGCTGCGGTGGCCATGTCGAGCAGGATCGGCTCGTTCCCTTCGACCGGAATCCCGTAGGCCAATGGATTGCTTCCCAGGACGGCGGCGCGCGAGCCGGGGGCGGCGACGCTCGGAACGTCGTTTCCGACGACCATCGCGATCAGGCCGGACCGGGCTGCATGGGCGGCATAGTAGCCGGCCGCTCCAATATGTCCGGTATTGCGCAGGCCGACGTAGGCGACGCCGACAGTCCGGGCTTTGTCGATCGCCGTCTGCATCGCAAAGACGCCGCCGACCTGACCGAGGGCCGATTCGCCGTCGATGACGGCCCAGGCGGGTCCCTCGCGTTCGATGCGCGGCCGGGCGGTCGCGCGGTAGCCGCCGCCTTTGAGACGGTTGAGGTATCCCCCCAGCAGCTTGGTTCCGTGGGTGAAGACGCCCATTGTGTCGGTCGTGACCAGGGCGTCGGCGGTGACGTCGGCGTCGGCCTCATTCAGGCCGGCCTGCCTCAGAGCGGCGAGACAGAAACTGCGGAGCGATTCGACGGGAACTCGCATCAATGTTCCTTCCGGACGCGATCAGGGCTGGTGTGTTGAGCCTGGATCTTGCCGCCCGACGCGGTAGAAGTCGATGGTTTTCCGAATTCCCTCCGCCAGCGGCGTGACTCGCCAGTCCGGGAAGAGCTGCGTGAAGTAGTGCGGGTGGGGCGGGATGTTTGACGGAATCAGCGGCCCGTCGACGCTGAGGCGACCGGCGGCGCCGGGAATGACCGCGTCAATCTCCCGCACGAAGTCTTCGGTCGTCGCAGGGTTTCCCGGCAGGTCGACGACATGGGCTCCCCGCGGCGTCTCCAGAGCGGCCTGCACGAACGCGCGGGCGACGTCTTCGACATAGTCGTAGCTCACGACTCCGGTGTAACCGATCGTGTAGCGTTCCCCCAGGGCGGCGGCTTTCGCCGCGAGCGAGGGACCGGCGGTCAGACCGGCGTCGCGCTCGGGGCCGTAGACGACGTGCGGGCGGACGCCGACCGATGCGATGCCGAAATGCCGCCAGTACTGCTCGGCGATCAGATCGACGGCGAGCTTGAAAGCGCCGTAAAAGGTCGGCGGGCGGTCCTGCGCCGCGTCATCGGCCTGCGGGCCGTCATCCTCTTCGGGACCATAGACCGCATACGAACTGGCATAGGAGAGTCCCTGAATCGGGAGTCCGGCCGTTCGAATCAACTCGAACAGGGCGACGCTTCCCAGCACATTGACCTTGCAGCCGGCCCAGGGATCCTGCTGGCAGGCGGGAGTCAGCAGGGCTGCCAGGTGAATCAGGTGCTGCACGTCGTGCTGCTGGCAGGTCTGGCGGAGACGTTCCGTCTCCAGGAGGTCTCCCTCGACAAAAATCACTCGGGCGGCGTCGGAACCGAGGACCTGGCTCCAGCGGCGGGCGTTGGGCCGGACGTCATACACGACCGGCGTCATCCCCTGCTGGAGCAGTTCCCGCAGGACCCAGGTTCCGATGAAGCCGCTGCCGCCGGTGACCAGTGCGGTGGATCGACTCATGACTTCCGCCCCGGCGTGACGCCATTGACGATGTTGGGCAGATCTTCACCGCGAAGAGCGGCCAGGGCCAGTTTCGCGGCGGTTTCTCGAAGTTTGCGGACGGCGGGAACGCTGACGGAGGCGATGTGCGACGCCACGATGACGTTGGGCAGCTTGAGGATCGGGTGGTCGGCGGGGATCGGTTCGGGGGCGAATACGTCCAAAGCGGCGGCAGCCACCTTCCCCTGCTGCAGCGCCGCCGTCAGAGCGTCTGAATCGACCAGATCGCCGCGCGCCAGGTTGATCAGCACCACGCCGGGCTTCATGTGTTCCAGCGTGACCCGGTTGATCATCCCGCGGGTCTGGGGCGTCGACGGGCAATGCAGCGAAACGATATCGGACTCAGTCAACAGCGCCGTCCGATCGGTCGGGATGCAGCCGGCGGCTTCGATGTCTGCGGGCGGAGTCACGGGATCGTGGACCAGCACCCGGCACTTGAACGCCTTCAGCCGGTCGGCGACTTCGCGACCGATGCGTCCGAAGCCGATCAGGCCGACGGTGACGTGATTCAGCGCCTTCAGGCTGTCGAGCGGGGTGGCCAGGCCCCACTTTCCGTCGCGGACGTGCAGGCAGTTCGGTACGACCTGGCGGGTCGTCGCCAGGATGAAGGCGAGGGTGTGGTCGGCGACTTCGTCGATGCAGTAGTCGGGGACGTTGCAGACCGGGATGCCGCATTCGCGGGCCGCTTCGAGGTCGACGTTGTCGACGCCGATACCATAGCGGACGATGACTTTTGCGCGGGTCATGGCCTGAATGACTTCGCGACGGAGGGGTGCGAACTGGGTGATGACGGCGTCGGCGTCGGCGACCAGCGGGATCAGCGTTTCGGGGGTCTTGCACTGACCGCTGAGCAGCGAGGCGCCGGCGGGTTTGAGAATTGCCTCTTCGAGTTCCAGCGACGGAAACGAGAAATCCGTGACGGCGACTTTCATGGCGGGTTCCAGGTGCAGTTCGGAAGCGGGTTCAGCCGGTCGGCTGAGATTCGAGAGTGCGAATGTGACGTTGATATGAGACACTCCGTCTTCGCGGCGCCGGGGAAGGTGCAGTGACTAATGACGGAGGAAATCTTGTCGAAGATCAGATTGTCAGATAATCTATCCCGGTCGGAGACCGCACGCAACCTGCCCAAAAGGGAGAACATGCTGGAGACCATCGGCCGTCCGAAGCTTCGCGACGTCGTGGCGGAACGCCTCAAGTCGTACATCGTGACGGAGAACCTCCGCGCCGGAGACAAGCTGCCGACGGAGACCGAGCTCGCCGCCCAGTTCGGCGTCAGTCGGCTCAGTCTTCGCGAAGCGACGAAAGCGCTGGAGTTTCTGGGGATCGTGGAAGCGCGGCCGGGTCGGGGCCTGACGGTCGGGGCCGTGAATATGGAACGGGTCACTGAATACCTCGGGTTTCATCCCGCGCTCCATTCGATCGCCCCGGAGGAGCTGATCGACACCCGCGTCCTGATTGAAACGGGAGTGCTGCCGCACGTCGCCCGGCGGATGCAGGCCTCTCCCGCGATCTTCGAACGCCTGGCCGGAATCAACGACGAGCTCCGCCGGACGCGGAGCCTTCAGCGCTGGCTGGAGCTCGACATCGCCTTCCATCGCGGCCTGATCGAAGCCAGCGGACTGTCCCCCCTGCTGGCCTTCGGAGACCTGCTGGCGATCTTCTTTCAGCGATTCCGCGAAAGCGTCAAAAAGGCCGAATGGAAAATAGGCCTCGACGGCCATCAGTTGATCATCGAGTCGCTGCGGGACGGCGATATTGAACGGGCCTCCGCCGAACTGCGACACCACATCGAGAGTCACCGCGATCGACTCGGAGAGAGTTCATGCACCACCGATTGAGCACCTGGGCTGCCGTTCTGCTGTTGAATTGCGCTTCGCTGGCGGCCGCCGAGCCCGCGGCCTTCACGAAGCTCGGCGTCGAGTACGACCAGGCGGCGCTCCCGCTGCTGAAACACTACTGCCTGGGCTGCCATTCGACGGAAGATCAGGAGGGGGAGCTCGACCTCGAACGCTTCGCCCGCTTGAGCGACGTCCGCAAGTCGCCGCGCGTCTGGCAGAAGGTGGTCGAGCAACTCGTCACGGGAGAGATGCCTCCCAAGGACAGCCCCCAGCTCAGCGCCGAGCAGAAACAACAACTGCTGAAGTGGACCCGCTCCTATCTCGACGCCGAAGCCCACGCCAACGCCGGCGATCCCGGCCCCGTCGTCCTCCGGCGGCTCAGCAACGTCGAATACAACAACACGATCCGCGACCTGACCGGCGTCGACCTGCAGCCGGCCCGCGAGTTCCCGGCGGACAGCGCCGCCGGCGAAGGCTTTACGAACGTCGGCGAAGCCCTGGTCATGTCCCCCGCGATGCTCGACAAGTACTTCGCCGCCGCCCGACAGATCGCCACACATGCGGTGCTCCTGCCGGACGGCTTTCGCTTCTCTCCCAAGGCAACGCCGCGGGACTGGAGCGACGCACTCATCGCAGACATCCAGCAGCTCTACCGTCAGCACTCCAGCGCCGAAGGGGCCCGCGCGGTCCATCTGCACGGCCTCGTCTGGGAAGCCGACACCGGCGGACGAATTCCCCTCGAAGCTTACCTGAAGCCGCTGGTCGCCGATCGCGATGCGCTGATCGCCGGCCGGAAGACCGTTTCGGCGATCGCCGACGAGACTCAGCTCAGCCCGAAGTATTTGGGCCTCCTCTGGAATCTCCTGCAGAGCCGCGAGCCTTCTCCGCTCCTGGACGCGCTGCGCGACCGCTGGCGCTCGGCAAAGCCGGAGGACGTTTCCGCACTGGCCACGGAAATTCGCCAGTGGCAGGCTGCCCTGACGAAGTTCAACAGCGTCGCCCACTTCAAACAGTGGCTCGAACCGGTCAATCCGGTGGCCGAGTCGCAGACATTCCGGATCAAACTGTCTCCTGCGCCCGAGGCGAAAGAGGTGGTCCTGTCTCTCGCCGCCGGATCCGCGGGAGAAGGTTCGCCCGATGACCGGGTCGAATGGCAGGAGCCGCGCCTCGAAGCGCCCGGCCGCCCCGCGATTCTGCTGAAAGACATTCGAGCCGGTCTTCGGCAGCTCGCTGCGAAGCGGGATCTGCTCAACGTGTCGGCCGATTATCTGGCCGCAGTCGACGCCGCCCGGCAGAGTCCGACTCCGCTCGCCGCGGCCACGCTCGCCGAGCAGCGGAAGCTCGATCCGCAGTTGCTGACCGCCTGGTTCGACTACCTGGGCGTCGCCGGCACGCCGACTCTGAAAGTCGAAACGCTCTTCACGGAGAAGCAGGAAAAGAGCGGCGACTACGATTTCGTGAAGTCCCTGGGACCGGCTGCGACGCCGATCATCTCGGCGAACTCGTCGGACCAGCAGGTCCGCGTGCCGGGGATCATGAAGCCGCACAGCGTCGCAGTCCATCCCTCGCCGACGGAGAACGTCGCCGTCGGCTGGCGCAGTCCGATCGCGGGCCGCATCCGGATCGAGACGGTCGTCGCCCATGCCCATCCCGAGTGCGGCAACGGCGTCGCCTGGGCGATCGAACGACGACGGGGCAGCGAGCGCCGTCGCCTGGCCGGCGGAGAGATCGAACGGTCTCAGGCGGCGACGATTCCTCCGATCGATTCGGTGACTGTCCAGGCGGGCGACCTGATCTCGCTGCTGGTCGGTCCGCGCGGCACGGATCATACGTGCGACCTGACCGAAGCCAACCTCACGCTGACGGAACTCGAAGGGGACAAGCGGCAGTGGTCGCTCTGGAAAGACGTCTCCAGCGATCTCCTCGCCGCCAATCCGCACGCCGATTCGCTCGGCAACCGCGAGGTCTGGTACTTCTATCACGAGCCGATCACCGCGGCGGCCAGCGCTGCATTTGCGGGGCTCCCTGCCGGGTCATTGCTCGACCGCTGGCGCGACGAGGCGGATGCCGGCGAACGGATGAAGTTGGCCGGTCAGGTGCAGGAGTTGATCAAGAATGGACCGCCGGCAGCGGCCGATCATCCCGATGCCGTTCTGCATCGCCAGTTGACGGCTTTGAGCGGCCCGTTGCTGGGCGCGCTCGACTTCGGCCAGCTTGCCACTGCGACGGGCCAGGCGCGTTCCGCTCCTTCGACTTATGGAATTGAACCCGGGCTGTTCGGTCGGCATCCGTCGGGGAAGGTACTCCCCGCTGGCAGCTTTGTGACCGAAGCCCCGTCCGTGGTCGAGATCCGGCTGCCGGCCGATCTGGTCGGCGGACGCGAGTTCGTGGTCACGGCGGCGGTCGATCGACACGCCGGTCCGCAGGCGGCCGTCCAGGCGCAGGTGCTGGTCGATCAACCGCCGGCTGCCGCCCGGATGCTCGCCGGCAGTCCCGTGCTGGTCCGCAAGGGGAGTCCGGCGGAAGCCCGAATCGTGCAGAGCTTTGAGGACTTCCGCAGAATTTTCCCCGCGGCCCTCTGCTACGGTCAGATCGTCCCCGTCGACGAAGTGGTCACGGTGGTCCTGTTTCACCGCGAAGACGAGCCGCTGATGCGACTGATGCTCGACGACGCAGAGCAGCGCCGCCTGGACCGCCTCTGGGATGAGCTCCGGTTCGTCAGCCAGGACGCGTTGAAGGTTGAAGAGGCCTACGTGCAGTTCATGGAGTACGTCACCCAGGATGGCGACGTGCGGATTTTCGAGCCGCTCCGCAAGCCGATCAAGGACCGGGCCGATGCGTTCCGCGCGCGGCTGCTGGCTGCGGAAGCGCAGCAGATCGATGCACTGGTCGACTTCGCCGACCGCGCTTACCGACGGCCCCTCTCTGCCGACGAACAGTCCGGCCTGCGGCAGCTTTACGGCCAGTTGCGGAAACAGGATCTCGATCACGAGGCCGCCTTCCGGCTGACGCTGGCCCGGATTCTGGTTGCTCCGTCGTTCCTCTACCGGAGCGAACCCCCGGCGGGGAGTGCGGAGCCCAAGCCGGTTTCCGACTGGGAGCTCGCGAGCCGGCTGAGCTACTTCCTCTGGTCGACCATGCCCGATGCCGAGCTGCGCCAGCTTGCGGCGGCCGGGAAGCTGCACGAGCCCGAAGTTCTCAAGTCCCAGGCCCGGCGGATGCTGCAGGATCCGAAGGCCCGCGCGCTGGCGACGGAGTTCGGCTGCCAGTGGATCGACATCCGGGGTTTCGATACCCACAACGAAAAGAGCGAGCAGGTCTTCCCGGAGTTCGCGGCGCTCCGCGGCCCGATGTATGAGGAATCGGTCCGCTTCTTCATGGATCTGTTCGCCCGCGACGGTTCCATTCTGGATGTCGTGAACGCCGATCATACGTTTGTGAATGACGCGCTGGCGAAGTTCTACGAACTGCCTGGCATTGAAGGACCGGAATTCCGCCGAGTTGACGGGGTGCAGGCCCATCATCGGGGGGGCGTGCTCGGCATGGCGACGCTGCTGGCCAAGCAGTCGGGCGCGTCGCGGACCAGCCCGATCCTCCGGGGCAACTGGCTGATCGAGACGTTCCTTGGCGAAAAACTTCCCAAACCGCCGAAGAATGTGCCGCTGCTCCCGGAAAGCGAGCTCGGGACCGATGGCCTGACGGTTCGTCAGATCACCGAAGCCCACAGCAGCATCGAGTCCTGCGCCAAGTGCCATCGCAAGATCGACCCGTTCGGCTTCGCTCTGGAGGGCTTCGACGCCATCGGTCGCCGTCGTACGAAGGATCTCGCCGGACGCGCGATTGAGACGCAGGTCGAGACTCCAGACGGGGTGAAGTTTGGCGACATCGAGGGCTTGCGGGCGTACATCCTGACGCATCGCCGGGATGATTTCCTGCACCACTTCAGCCGCAAACTGCTGGGCTACGCCCTCGGCCGGGGAGTACAATTGAGCGATGAACCGCTGCTGCAGGAGATGCAGCGGAAGCTGCAGGAGAACGACTACCGGTTCTCGGCGGCGCTGGACGCCATTCTGGACAGCCGGCAGTTCCGGCAGACGCGGGGGATCGAGACCCCGCTGGAAGAAGTCGGCGCCCGCTGACCGATTTGAGATCCGACGCGACTTTGTCTGAAAACCTGAATCCTCACCTGCGTGGAGTGCTTCGATGACTCGCCACCTTTCGCCGCTGACGATGCATCCCTTTGACCGCCGGACCTTCCTGCGGGGTCTGGGCGTGACGATGGCGCTCCCGTGGATGGAATCCCTCCGCGTCTGGGGGGATGAGTCCGTCGGCAAGGAGCCCTCCAGCCAGGCCCCCGTCCGCTTCGCCTGCTTCTTCTCCGGCAACGGTTTCCACAGCAAGGAGTGGTGGGCCAAGGGGGCTGGCAAGGACATGGAGCTGGGCAAAGTCCTCCAGCCGTTCGAGGGGACGAAGGAGAAACTCACCTTCATCCGCGGGCTTTACAATGAACAGGCCCTGAAGGGAAATATCCACAGTTCGCAGACCGGCAACCTGCTGTCCGGGGCTCCTCTCGCCGCGGGCGGCGCCATTCGCTCCGGCACCAGCATCGACCAGGTGCTGGCCCAGCACATCGGCCATCAGACGAAGGTTCCCAGCCTCGTCCTCGGCTGCGAACACTCGATGGCGGCGGTTCACAAGAACTACTCGATGCTCTACAGCTCCCACATCTCGTGGAGCTCGCCGACGACGCCGACGCCCCTGGAACTCTACCCGGCCCTCGCCTTCGACCGGCTGTTCAAGGAAGACGATTCGCTGAACGACAAGAGCGTCCTCGACGCCGTCCTGGCCGAGGCGACCTCGCTGCGCGGCAAGATCAGCAGCGCGGACAAGGTGAAGCTCGACGAGTACCTCAACTCCGTTCGCGAAGTTGAGCAGCGGATTGAACGGGCCGGCAAGGAACGGCAGATCCAGGGCTGGCGGCCGACGCTCGCCGAGCCGAATATTCCCCGCCCCAAGGACGGCGTGCCGCAGGACATCGCCGAGCACATGCGGCTGATGTGCGACATTCTGGTGCTGGCCTTCCAGACCGACACCACGCGGTTCTGCACGTTGAAGCTCAACAACGACCACTCGTCGCTGCGGTTTCCGAACCTCAACGTCGACTACATGATCCACCACCTGCTGTCGCACACGGACGGCGACGACTGGCTGAAGGTCAACCGCTTTTTCGCGGAGCAGGTGGCCTACGTCGCCGCCCGGCTCGACGCCATCCAGGAAGGGGAACGGACGGCGCTCGACAATTCGATCCTGATGTACTGTTCGAGCATGATGACCGGCCACCACGACGCGACGCAGTTGCCGCTGATCGTCGTGGGCCGGGGCGGCGGCAAGCTGGAATCGGGTCGGGTGCTGGATTACCTGGGCAAGCCGAACCGCAAGATGTGCAGCCTGTATTTGTCGCTGCTGGACAAGTTCGGCGTGCCGCTGAGCGAGTTCGGCGATTCGACGGAGCGGCTGGCGGAGGTGTAGGGTTGTGGAAACCTGCTGGCAGATCTTCAGCGGCACCCCGAAGTGGATGAGTTGCTTGCAGCAAGTCCTTGTAGCGTGAGGGGCTTGCGGCATTGGGCGTCGGCAGACTGCGCAGGATCGGGTACGGCGGAGTGGTGGGCCAAGGACCCCACTGAACGGGTGCAATTCGGCTTCGCACGGCCTACACTTGTTCGTTCGGGACCGGAGATTCCCGGCCTGCGGGAACACGAATGAGGCAATCATGGCGACTCAATTCGAAATCGGCGACGAACAGCTTGCCGATCTGAGACGAGTTTGTTTTCTCGGTCCGGATCTCCTCAGCGCCGTGGCGCAAGTGCTTGAAGGTCTTCGAACGCTACCGCTTCAGCCGGACCAGCTTCTTGTGCTGGTTCAAGGAGCACTGGGAGGAGATCGGTCAGACGCAGAAAGCGTCTGTCGGCAGTCGCTCGCTTTGAATGGGCTGATGCGACAGGCTAACCTCGCAATCGAAGATCTGGCTTCAGGGCTTGACAAGGCCATTGAAGCGTACGAAGAAGACGATCCCGAATTCATACGGTCCTGGCGAAATTCGCGGGAACCATTTTTGCGATTGGTTGGAGCCAAAGCTTGTCGATTGACTGCAAAGGCCATTGACCTCTCTTACGACTTCGCGAATCTCTTTCGACGCGGCAGAATCCTCGCCGACGTACGCCCTCTGTTCAATCAGACCAACGACGACATTGAAGGCGTCGTCATTTCCTACACGCTTCGGCTACGCTACGACAATGTTGCCGGCGACCACGACTTGAGCCTTGCGATGGATCAGCGGGACGTGGAACAACTGAAGCAGGAGTGCGAGAAGGCATTGAAAAAGGGAGCCACGGCTAAAGGCAAAATGGCTGCCCTGAATCTTGCGGCATTCATAACCGGGGAGTGAAACGATGACGAACGTACTTGACCGTGCGTCGGCGAATCCTCGATGTCGAAAAGAGCACTTCTATCGGAAGCAGGTCCGGCAACCGGGAATTGCGTCATTGGACGATTCCAAGGCGTTGTTCGCTCTTTCCCGCGAGTGCAGCAAAAGCAATTACGTCCAGCAGAATCTGCCGAGGATCGTGCGGAAGGATGTTGAGCGTGCTTTTTCTCCCGCAGCGTCCGCGAGGATTGGTTCCAAAGAAGGGTTCCTGGCGCTTCAATCGAATCTGAAGAAGCAGGTCGAAGGTGTGCTGAACTCCGCCACCATCACGAAGGGCGGCGAGATTGTCTTGTTCCTCGGCGCCAGGGAGTTATACGGTCACCCGTTGGGGCCAAGCCAGTTCCCCAATGCCATCAGTTGGCTCACGGTCAACGCTGCGAAAAAAGCATCAGCCGAAAGCAGCCTGGTCAAGCGCCTGACCGCAATTGAAGCGTCCGGAAAACGGGACAAGGCTCTGGATGAGCTGTATGATGCCATCGACGAAATGCTCTACGAAGGAAAGTTGCCTGAACTTGGCGACTTGCTGGAAGAGTTAGACGTTAGCGAGATGTCCATCCATGTCATGCTTGGCTTCTTGACGGCGACATTGCCCGCAAGGGACCAACTGAGTTCGGCGCGAGAAGCTCTAAAGTCCCGCGTCGAAGCCGAACTACGACACCGGGGTGAATTCCGGGAGTCGTTGCTGGCAGGTTTGTAGACGTCGTTCAGTGAGTGACTGTGCGTTCAAGATCAACGGACCTCGGCATGCGGCGGGTTCATCTTTCGAGTTCCACGTCCGTCCGTCAAATGGGGGCTCTTGCAGTCTTCTTTGAAACTGAGAACGGCCATCTCAAGCACGTCGGATTGCTTTATCGCGACTCGGACACCCAGGCCATCCGAAAGCTGCATCTTGCATGGCACTTTCATCTTCTGGAAGAACCTTGCGAAGACGCGGTTTGGTGGATTCGGCCGGGAGTCGACGACGAGCGGCTCGTCCAGGTTGCAGCGATTGGTCGGAAGGTGTGGCGTTCAAATGGTAAGCGGGTGCCTTACGGATTCAGCCATCCTAACGACGCGTTCGACGCGGCGACCGGGCAATTGCTGTTCGGTCCGACCCGGCATGGATTGACGTGTGCGTCTTTTGTACTTGCCGTATTTCATTGTGCCGGAATTCCGCTGATCGACTACGACGATTGGCCAGCTCGTCCAGACGACGCTGATTGGCAGCGGCAGATCATCGAAACTCTTGAACTGCGCAACTGCGACAAAGCGCATGTCGTTGACGTGCGAGGTCAAATCGGCGCCGTGAGGTATCGGCCGGGCGAGGTTGCGGGAGCATCAATCGAAAGGATCATTCCGACGAGCCTCGCCATCGCTGAAAGAAACTGCGAGAGCATTCGGCAACTCATAAACAACAGTTAGCGAGGCGAGCAATCCGAGACGATGCCGGCGGCGCCGTTGCCATTCCAATGGCAACCAGGGTCGCGGAGCGACAGGAGGGCGAGCAAGATGGTTGGTCGTGTGAGCCTCCTGCGGCCTTGCCGCCCAGAATAGGCCGCGGGCGGCCAATCTGGGCCACTCCGCAGTCTGTCCAGGGCGAAGCCCCCATCACTTCGCCTCGGCTTCTTCTTTCGCCGGCTCAGCCGTCGGGGTGGCGACCGGGCGGCGGGCCTGGAAGAGGCGGGGGGCGCCGCCGGTCAGGGGGACGCGGAATTCGGAGTGGGTGCCGCAGTTCAGCGTGTAGATCTCCCAGCCGGTCTCTTTGGCGTAACGACGGTAGGTGAGCGGGTAGGGGATATCGAAGAACTGCGATTCGCCCGGCTTGACGGTATAGGGACCGCCCCAGCCGCTGTAGGGGCCTTTGGTCTCGTACGTGAAAGGCTCGTCGCTGAGGTTCGTCAGCTTGACCCCGGCGGGCTTGAAGACCGCTTCCAGGACGGACGGTTTCCAGCCGAAGTCCTGAATCCGCAACCGGGTGAAGCCGAGCGCCAGGTCGGGGACTTCGGAGACCGCGATCGGCTTGTCCTTCGTCAGCGCGTCCCAGCTTTCGCGGAACAGCTCGACCAGTTCGTCGGATTTCAGAGCGGCGTCCTGCGGTTCATAGCCTTTCACAAACGTGGCGACGCCGTCCACCCGCTGGGTCGGCAGCCAGTCGAGGCGCACGACGCGCAGATCGAAGGCGGGCTTCTGAAGTTCGGCGGAAACCTGCTCCTGGATCTCCAGGTCGACTTGAGCGCAGGGCTGCCAGGTCTTCTCAGCCGGGTCGGTCTTGATCGAGACAATCAGCCGGCCGCGGGGGAGCCGGAACTGCAGCGGGCCGTCGGCGGACGGACCGACTTCCAGCGGGGAGAGCATCTGGAACTGGGTGCGGACCCGCAGCCCGTCGCCGTAGCGCTTCAAGTCGGGAATCAGTTCCCGCAGGACGGCGGGGTCGGCGAACTTGGCGAACGACGGCTCGGGGATGTCGAGGACGTCGAGCTTCGCCAGCCCGGAATCGACGATGAGCTGCGTCAGGGGACCGAGGAGCTGAGGGGCGATCGCCAGCGACAGGTCGCCGCCGGTCCCCACCGATTCCAGGCTCGCACCGGCCGGCTTCGCCTGAATCGGCGTGGCGGGAGAGTGGGCGGGATCGAGGCTTTCTGCAGAGAGCCCGACCACCAGGGAGAGGCCGTTGGCGTCGACCGTCACCTGATCCGGGAAGACCTGGACGCGGGGCTGGTAGACGGGGAGCGGCCACAGGCCGGCGAGGTACTGGTCGACGTCGATGACCTGCAGTTGTTTTTCGAGCTGAGCGACGATGCTCGGGGCGAGATTACGGACTTCGTTCTCGATCCGGCCGCGGGCGCCGTAGAGTCCGCTCATCAGTCCGTCGTTGACCCGCTCTTCGGTCATGCCGAAGCCCTGGGTCGAAATTCCCGCGGGAGACGAGACCGAGTAGTTGTTGGCGGGAATCTGGAAGCTGGCGTTGTTGAGGCGGAGGCGGAGCTTTCCGGCTTCGACGTAAGGCGTCACGTCCAGGCTGAGCCAGACGGGGCCGTTCTGGCCGATGTAGATGCCGATCGGACCGGCCTGGGCGGAGTGCCGATCGCCGTTGATATAGGTGGCTCCGATCGTCATCACGACATTGCGGACGCCGAGCTGAATGCTGAGGCGGCCCGGCTGCCAGCCCTGGATGTAGACCCGTTCGAGCTGACCGGTGTAGCTGAGCCCGGAGAACTGGACGGAGAAGGACCGTCCGGCGGCGGAGGTCGAGTCGTACATGTCGTTGAGCCGGCCCGTCAGGAGATTGGGAGGGACGAGCTGGGCCAGCGAATAGGAGAGAGCCTTCAGCGAGTCGTTACCGAGGCGGATGGCGGCGACCTGAGGGATGTTGACCGCAGGACGGAACTCGGGCTTCGGCACGACTCTGTCGGGCGTGTTGCTGGGCTTGAGGACCGGCGGCGTTTTCGAAGGATCCGCCAGCCAGTCGTAGAAGGCGTCCCGGCCGTAGACGGCTCCGAGGATGTCGTGCCCCATATCGGGCAACTCCTGGGACGTGACATTTCCCCCAGCGTCTTTGAGGGCCGCAACCATCGCCCGCGAACGCTCGACGGGGACCAGGCGGTCCTGTTCACCATGAATCGACCAGACGGGGATCTTTGCGAGGGGGGCGACTTTCGTGGAATCGCCGCCGGAAGAGAGAGCGACCACGGCATTCCAGCGATCGGCGTGCGCCGCGCCGAGGCTCCAGGCGCCGTATCCTCCCATCGACCAGCCAGTGAGCGTCACCCGCCGCTTGTCGACGCGATAGTGGCTCTCGACGTCGTCCAGAATCTTCACGACGCGGTCGCCGTCGGGGGTCCCCGCGGCCCAGCCTTCCAGGAGGCGGCCGTCGGTGTCTTCGGATTGCGGGAACACGACAATGAACGGCAGGGTGGAGGCGCGGGCCGCCACGTGCGGCGCCAGGCCGACGGCAAGCTGCTTGCGATTGTCTGTGCCGCGTTCGCCGGCCCCGTGGAGAAAGACCACCGTCGGCCAGGTGCGGTCGGCGCTGTAGGTCTGCGGGATGAAGACGTCGTATTTGTGGACGCCGTCCGCGTCCTTCAATGTGCGCTCGATCCACCCCGTCCGCGTCTGAGCGGCGGCGGGGGCGACGGCGGAGACCAGAAACGCGGCGGCGACGACAGTCAGCCGGGCAAGGAGGCGGGGCGAAAGCAGAGTCATCGTGCACCTGTCAGGGGCAAAGTCGGACGCCGATCGCGAGACTCCAGGGGTTCTCGGAAGACTTTGGCGATTGCGCCTATCTTTCGGCAGTGGTTTCGGAGAGTCAACAGCGTGATGTGAATCGGACTCCGATTCTTCAACCTGGCAAGGGAGGTCGATGTGCGTTCGCCGCCTGTGCTGGCTGGGGAGTCAGCCGCAGAATGATTCAAGTTTGGCGTTGCTGGCCATCGTGGCGAGCGGCTATCGAGAGATGGGAAGCTCTCGAATGAACCATTGGTCGAAGGCGGCTTTGTCTTCCGGATCGGCGATTCGATCTCCGGCGGCCCGGGCTTCGGCCCGGAACGCGGCCGCCGAAGCATCTCCCGCCACTGCGTGGGCGCGGGCGAGCGCATCGTGGGCAAATGCCCAGTCCCAGTCGGCCGCGGCGTCCGCGGCCTCGCTCAACAACTCCCGGGTCCGACGGGCGTGATGCAGGGCGGGCTCGGCCCGACCGGCTGCGGCGTACGCGTTTGCGAGCAGGTTTTGGGCCCGGGCGTGATGGAGCACCGTCCCGACCTGCAGCCAGTGGTGGCAGGCGGCATGCGCCAGATGGATGATCCGCTCGCTTTCAACGGTCGACTGCGCGGCGGCCTCCAGCAGCGACCACGCATCGTTGTTGCATTCCACGGCGAACCACTGGTGAGCAACCGCCACTTCGAAGGGAGGCTGGGCCATGCGCAGGTCTCCAGACCACAGGGACGACTTCAGCGACGAGACGCGGTTTTCGCGGGAGCGACGAGGAGGTCGGGCCGCTTCAGAACAAAATAATGTCCGTGGTCGGCCGTGACAATCAGCAGCGACTCCTGCCAGTTGCTGTGCTGCTCGACCCAGTCGGTGATGGCTTTGACGGCCTTGTCGCCGGACTTCACGGCCCCGATGGAGTTGTCGAGGTTGTCGTCGTGGTTGGCCCAGTCGACATCTCCCGGCTCGACCAGCAGCCAGAATCCCTTCGGATTCTTCGACAGGACCGTGATTGCCGCCGTGGCCATATCCGCGATTGTCGGATTCTCCAGCAGATCCGCGGGAGTGTACTCTTCAATCTTGTCGGTCCGGCCCGGGGCGGGCCGAAAATCTCCGTCCGCGGTTGCGAACGGCAGATGGCTGGTCGCGGCGACGCCGTAGAAGCCCAGGAGGCGGTGTCCGCCCGCCGCCGCCGCGCCGGCATCGGCCAGCAAACGGTTTTCCCCGGACTGGCCGGCCGTTCGCTGCGAGACCACATACTTCCCGCCGTTCTTCACGTCGACGGCGTCCCGGTCGGCGTCGGTCAGGACGGCGTTGCCGGGAACGAAGTTTTTTCCCTGCCCGGAGTCTTTCTTCCGTTCGCTTCCCCATCCCGTCCCGATGATGACATCCAGGCCGGGCAACGGCTGGTCCGGATGGCTGATCGACTTCAGTCCGAGCAGGTCGCGGGTGAGGTCCTGATAATCGTCCCGGTCGACGTTGTGGGCGTAGGTGCAGGCGGGGGTGGCGTGGCTGATGGGGACGCTGCTGACGGCGCCGACCGCATAACCCAGCGCCTGCACCTGATGGGCGATCGTTTCCACCTGAGCGCCGGTCGCATCGACGTTGACGCTGTTGTTGTAGATCTTGACGCCGGCAGTCATGCTGCTGGCCGAGCTGGAAGAATCGGTATATGCGTGCTGGAACGCCGGGTCCGGGTCCTTGGAGATCGGGTAGAGCGAATCGCTGCCGGGGGTCCAGGGATTCGGGCCGCCGTGGGTGGCGCTGTAGCCGCCGAACATGGTGCCGCCGGGGTTCTTGACGGTCTGGGCGTCGACGTCGACCTCGGTGCCGTTGTTGTGCGGGCTGGTGCACATGTAGCCGAACTGCGTCGTACCGCCGGCGGTATAGTCCAGAAAATGGAGTCCGGTTCCGCGGCCGGAGTCGTATTCGATCTTCTGCCGCTGGTCAATCGCGGCGTTACGAGTGGTGTCCCAGTCCATGCCGTCGAAGACGACGAGGAAGACATGTTTCTTGCCGGCGGCGAAGGCGGCCTTCTGGATGTCGTACAGATTCGTCTGGTCGAGGTACTCCGCTTCCGGGTTGAGCGTGTTCGACGGCAGTCTGCCGTAAATCCGTTTCAGCTCCTGTTCGCTGCGATACGGGCTGTTCGCTCCCGTGTATGACGTGAGGTCGACACCCTTGCCGGCCCCGAGCGTGCCGAACGTGTAGACGGGAATCAGCCGGTTCGAGTGCGATCCCCACGCGACGTAGTTCTTCGGGTCGGGACCCCAATGGCCGAAGTCTGCAGACTTCGCCTTGACGGCGGCCGTCTGCAGATCGCGGATGTAGTCCTGGGCCGGGAGCGAAGAGGCGACCATGACGGCCGTCAGGCAGGCGAGCAGCAGAGGGCGGGCAGGCATCGAAACGGCTTCCTGAATGAGCTGGGCGGGATGGTTGGGGGGAGAGATCAGTCTTTCGTGGTCCAGGCGACTGGCTGGGGCTGCAGTTCGGGGGTCGGTTGGCCGCCGGCATTCGCCCGGCCGCTCCCTTCGAGCCGGCTGATGCAGCGGACCGTCATGTCCTGATCGACCAGGACCTGGCAGCTCAGGCGCAGGCCAGACAGACCGCGAGCCGCGAGGAGCTCCTTTTCTGCGATGGTGATGTTCTGCGGTTCGCCGGCGACGAACTCCACGCGACAGGTCGTGCAGCGGGCGTTGCCGCCGCAGGCGTGGAGCTGGTCGACTTTGGCGTCTTCGGTGAGGGCCAGGACGAGGCGTTTGCCCGCCGGGACTTCGAATTCGCCCACACCCTCAACAGTCAAACGAGGCATCAAGACTTCTCCCTGGCTGAAGCCAGCCGGCCTTCAGCTCTACCGATTCTGACCGCACGCGACAATTCGCCGACGCGCTGTTCATGAACTTTGCACAGACTCTTCGCGAAATCACCACACATCCGCGGCGGCCACGCGACGGGCGGCGGCGACTTCTTCCGTCGGCCGACATTCGAGACCCACGAAGTCGCGATAGCCGAGGTCATGGGCCTCTTTCAGGACGCGATTGTAGTGAATTTCTCCGGTTCCCGGTTCGTTCCGGCCCGGGTGATCGGCAAGTTGCAGGTATCCGATGGTCTTCGTCGCCATCCCCTCGCGCAGGTGCCCGCACAGGTCCCCTTCGGTGATATGCATATGATAGAGGTCCCAGTTGATCTTCACATGGGACGAGCCGACTTCCTGGCAGATGTGAATTGCCGGGGCGCTGCCGTACAGACAGTGCCCCTTGTGATCGACGCGGATATTCATCGGCTCGAGGATCAGCGTCAGGTCGTTGTCCTCGGCGATCTTCGCCACGCTCTTCAGGGCCGCGATGACGTTTTTGTGCATCTCGGCCTGGGTCATGCCGGGGACATCGTCGCCGGCGACCACGCAGGCCTTTTTGCACTTGAGCTTCTTCGCGGCGACGCAGGCGTCTTTGATGGCCTGGACGACGGCGGGATGATTTTTCGGTTCGTTCATGCCGGGCTTGAAGCCCCACGCGGTGAACTGCACGACTTCCAGGCCGAGGTCCTGGGACAGCGACGCGACGGCGTCGAGATCTTTCCCGGCGAGCGGCCAGAATTCGTAGCCGGGGAAACCGAGCTCGGCCGTCTTTCTGATGCGGTCGAGAAATGGCAACTTCGTCCACCACATTTCGCAGTTGACGGCGAACTTTGTATGAGGCGTCTTGCCGATCGATTTCAGATCCGCTGCGGAATCCGCCCCTGCATGAACGTGCGGCGCCAGGGCGGCCAGTCCGGCGCCGGCGGCCGCCGTGCTGAGGAACGAACGTCGGGAAACACTCATGGTGCAGATCCTGAAAAAAACACTGGACGGCGGAGCACGCCGGGACTCAATATACCGCAGTTGCCGGGGGCTGCCCACGCTCTGGGTTCCCCCGAGAGAAATCGCTGCCGGGAGCCGGGCCGATCATGAGTGAAGACGCACCTGTCGCTGCAAACTGGTCGATCCCGCAGGTGACGATCGGCGTCTCGATCGTCGCGGCGATTTTATTCTGGTGCTGCGCGGCCTCGGCCTATGCCAGTCGAGACGGCAATCCGATCGATCTGCGCGGTCTGCGACCGCGGGCTGCGTCGCGTGCGTTTGCCGTCCAGATGGTCGGCAACTTCGCCTGGCACAGCGTGGCGCAGATTCCCTCGGCGCCGTGGGTGATCGGCTATGTGATGACGGAGCGACGGGGACTGCTGATTGGCGGTTTGGTGGTCGAGGCCCTCATCATTACCGGCGGAATGGGGCTGCAGATGCTGGAACGGCGGATCGATCCGCCGCGCAAGAAGAAGCGGAAGCGACGGAAGATTGCGATGCCGGTTGTTGAACCGGACTGAGAGTTTGCTGCGATATTCCCGGCGTCGATCAGCCGAACGGTTCAGTTGCCGGCCTTCACGTTCACGCACACGATCTCGCGGTCATCGCGGAGGTAGAGCATTCCGTTCGCCAGCGCCGGCGCCTGGCGGGTTGACCGCAGCAGCGTCTGTCGCCCCAGCTCTTCGTACTTCTCGGGCGATGCCTTGATCACCACCAGCTCTCCCTGCATCGTCGTGGCGAACAGTTTGCCGTCGGCGAGGATCAGATTTCCCTTGCCGAACCGCAGTTCCTGCCACTTTCTCTTGCCCGTCGCCGCTTCGACACAGGTGAGGTGCGTCACCGGTCCGGCGCTGCCGACGTTGTCGAAGCCGTACAGATGGCCGTCGTGCAGAAGCGCCGTCTGCCATTCGGTCCGCAGGACGCTCTTTGGTCCCTGCGATTCCCAGGCGACGGTTGCCTTGTACGAGTCGCCGGTCTTGACGATGTCGAGGAGCGTGCTGCCGTGGTTCTCGCCGGAGGAAATGAAGACTTTTCCGTCGACCGAAATCGGTGTGGCGATGTTACAGTCGTAGTCGGTCACGTAGGGATAGCGCCACAGCAGCTTGCCGGTCGCTGGCGCGAGTCCGATGGCGGCTTTCCCTTCGAATGCGACGAGTTGCTGTTCGTCGCCGACGTTGAGCAGCGCGGGGGACGAGTAGCCGGCGGTGTCCCGACCATTCCCGGCCACGGCCTGCCAGGCCGGCTTCCCGGTTGCGGCATCGAAGGCGGCCACCGTCCCTCGGGAGGCCCCCGCCGTAACGATGACGTTGTCGCCCAGCAGCAGCGGCGAACAGGCCATGCCGTATTCCGCAGGCTTGCCGCCCAGCTCGCTCACGACATCGTGCGACCAGACGACTTTGCCATCCTTAACGTCGACGGCGGCCAGGATGCCTTCGCCCGTGTAGACGTAAGCGCGATCACCGGCGAGCGCAGGCGTCGCGCGCGGGCCGGCTCCCATGGGATTGTCGAATTCCGGGGCGACGGGCACGGCCTGCAGCGTCTTGCCCGTGGTCGCGTCGAGGACCAGGACAATCTGGTCGCCGTCAGTTTGAATCAGTGTGATGGCACGGCCGTTGAGGATGGCCACGCCCGACATCCCGGCGCCTCCCTCGACGCGCCAGAGGACTTTCGGTCCATCGGCGGGCCATTGCAGAATCAGGTCCGACTCGGCGGAGATCCCATTGCGGGCGGGGCCCAGGAATTGCGGCCAGTCGGCGGCTTGAGCGACGTCGGCGAGGAGCAGGATCGCCAGCGAGGCGTAACCGAACAAGTGGCGTGGCTGCGATCCGTGCGGCATGTCGAGGGCTCCGGGGGACTGAATTCACTGCGAGCGTCGACGGCAGGCTAGCGGAAACACCAGCGTCCGCCAACACCTTTGTGCCGGGGTGGAGTGGCGAGTCTGGATTGCCGGGGGGGGCGCTTCGCTCCTCAACCGGCGACTTCGTCGTCGCAGTCCGCCAGGGGTGTCGCTTCGCTCAACCCCTGGCTACCCTCTTTGACCCCTTCGGGGTCGAGACGGCACGACAAGGGGTGGCGTATTTCGTCCGAATTGCGTTGGCTGTCCGTTTTCCTTGACGTTTGAGACAATCGTTGGCATCGATCAATCGCTGCAATGTCCCAGGAATCACCATCATGGAATCCGCTGCTGCTCCCAATCTGCTCGTCGAACACTCGGCGGGCGTCGTGCGCGTCACCCTCAATCGGCCTCAGCGTCGCAATGCCCTTTCGGAGGAGCTGCTGACTGAGCTAGGCGGGGCTTTGTCGGCCATTGCGACCGATACCACGGCGCGGGTGGTGGTCCTTGGCGCGGCGGGGCCGGTGTTCTGTTCGGGACACGATCTGTCGGAGATGTCCGGGCGGAGCGAAGAGGAGTACCGCCGGCTGTTCGATCGCTGTTCGCAGGTCATGCAGCAGCTCCGTCAGATTCCGCAGCCGGTGATCGCGCGCGTGCAGGGGCTGGCGACGGCGGCGGGCTGCCAGCTTGTGGCGGCGTGCGATCTGGCGGTGGCGTCGTCGGAGGCGAAGTTCGCGACGCCGGGCGTGAAGATCGGCCTGTTCTGCACGACGCCGATGGTGCCGCTGGTGCGGAACATCACTCCCAAACTGGCGATGGAGATGCTGTTGACCGGCCAGCCGCTGAATGCCGAGCGGGCGCTGCAGGCGGGGCTGATCAACCGGATCGCGGCGCCGGAGGATCTCGACGCGGTCGTCGCCGAGCTGACGGGCGCGATTGTCGCATCGAGCCCGCTGACGGTCCGGCTGGGGAAGGAGGCGTTCTACCGGCAGATGCATCTCGACGAGCCGACGGCGTACGCCGATGCCGTGGAGGTGATGACGCGGAACGCGGTGGCCCACGACGCGCAGGAAGGGATCGCGGCGTTCCTGCAGAAGCGGCCGGCGGTGTGGAAGGGGGAGTGAGAAGAAATGTCGAATGACGAAGGCGGAATGTCGAAAGTGTCAGATGGCGAGGAGCCAAGGTTTCGAAAACTCGATCTCATTCCCCAGTTGCCTCCATGTGAAGTCCCCACAGATTCAGCAGCGCGACAATGACGTCGTGCATTTCGGACTGGCGCCCGAGGCGACCATCCGCGTCAGACTTCTTCATCCGCCGGGAGCATCTGCTCCATCAGCCGGGCAACTTCGGAGTCATCCGACTGGTCTCGTTTTCGCAGTTCCCGAATCACTTTCTGGCGACGTTCGACGGGATGATTCTGGCTGAGCTTCCATTTTCCTTCGATTCGTTCGATGTCGATCCGGAAGCCGACGATCATCGCCAGCAGACGGTCCAGAAAGGTGTTTCGCTCGCCGACCGCCCAGGGGACCGGCCGGGATTTCTCGTAGGCCTCGGTCGTCGCCTGGACGAGCGCGAACAGACTGTCGGGATCGTCGATCAGCGTCACTCGGCCGTAGACGTGCACCGCCGAGTAGTTCCAGGTCGGGACGACGTTGTCGGCCTCGTACCAGGACGGGGAGATGTAGGCGTGCGGCCCTGAGAAAACTGCGAGCACTGCCTGCTCTGCCAGCGATTCCCACTGCAGGTTCGCCCGGGCGACGTGGCCGACAAGTGCTCCCTGCGGCCCGGCGGCGCGTTCGAGCAGTAACGGGAGGTGTGTCGCGAACGGTTCGCCGTTCACCTGTGAGACCAGCAGGCCGAAGCTGTGTTGCTCGATAAAATCGTGCAACTTCGCCAGGTCGTGCTCGGCAAAGGCCGCCGGGACGTACATGGAGGGTCTTTCGCAAGGGACTGGAGGGGTTCGGAATGCGCGGATGGACAATTCGATCGGGAGAATGGTTCGGCGGCTGCCGAGCAGCACTATTATATCGGTGAATCGCGGCATGCGCCGGCGCGTCCGGCAAGTCCCCGAGGCTCGTGGAGCACCCCATGCAGGTTCGGTTGTTCGCAGTCATCGGATATTGCGTATTCGTCCTCGGTCAGGCGCCCGTGAACGGAGCGGAGACGCTGCTGCCTGATTTCATCAGGACCGAACAGTTCGACGAGCAGGTCCGCTCGACCCGGCTTTCATCCGGTGTGCGAGTTTTCATCGACGCCCCGGTCCGGCTGCAGAGGGGCAAACGGCGGCTCGTGATCTTCGCCACGCCCAACGGAAATACTCTGGAGCAGACGCTCGGCTGTGCGGCGGCGAAGGATCTCGACTGGCGTTTCGACATTCAGCACATCGCCGCCCAGGTTCGCCGGCAGCGGGAGGTCACACCCGACGAAGACATTCTGCTCGCCGTGGTGCAGGCGCCCCAGTTGAGCTGGCCCGCCTTTCGACAGCAGCGGCCTGAGGCGGGTGAGATCGTTCGCGACCTGGTGGCGAATCTGACCCGCGAATTCGCGGCAGACCACGTCGACCTCGCCTGCCACAGCGGCGGCGGGTCCTTTGTGCATGGATGGATTGAGGCAGTCGACGCGATCCCAGACGCGATTGAGCGGATCGCATTCCTCGACGCGAACTATTCCTACTCCGACGAGAAGCATGCCGACAAGCTGCTGGCGTGGCTCAAGGGGAGTCCTTCGCGGCGGCTGGTTGTTATTGCCTACGACGATCGGGAGATCACGTTCAACGGGAAAAAGGTGGTCGGTCCGGACGGCGGCACGTTCCGGGCGACCGACCGCTTGCTGGCCCATGTCCGCAAGGATTCTCCGCTGACGGAATCCGAGTTAGGGCCGTTCCGACGGACAACTGCGCTCGACGGCCAAGTGCAAGTCTTCGTCCATCCCAATCCCGAGAACAAGATCCTGCACACGGCTCTCGTCGGCGAGATGAACGGACTGCTGCAGAGCCTGACCGTCGGCGGACCTCGGGAGGATGCCTGGGGCCGGTTCGGCGGACCACGCGCCTATACGGCCTGGGTTCAGTCGGCCCCGTTTGCAGAAGCGAAGCCCCCGGCGGCGGTCGTGGCGAACGATGTTTCCGCACGCAGCCTGCCGCTGCCACCCCGTCCGGCGGATGCCGTCACCGGATCGGAGTTCTACCGGCAGGTTGCCGACCTCGATCGCGTCGCTCGCGAAGCCGCCGTCGTCCGCGAGATCACCCGCGGGAACATCCCCGAGTTTCTCCGCCGGCTGGTACCGATCCGAGTGGCCGCGACGGATGCCACCGGCCAGTCGCATTCGGCAGTTTATTACGTGACGTCAGACTATCTCGCCGTCGGTTCCGACGCGGATTTCTTCCGTCTGCCGCTGACGCCTTACACGGGAGCGATCCTCGCCGGCAAGCTGCAGGCGTCGCTGATCACGACAAAGATCTCGGACGACATCTTTGCCGCCGCGTCGCGGAGAGTTCCGCCCAGACCGCTGAGGGAGAATCGCGACGCCCTGGCGACGTTCTTCGAGCATCAGTGGCTGATCGAGAAGCAGTTCGAAGGGCAGCCTCCCGGTCCGCTGACGGCGGGGATCAAGAAAGATGTGGTGCTCAGCAATCGCCTGCGCGAGAAGCCGCACAAGGTGGCGATCTACGGCTGGCATCAGCCGGACGGCCGCCCGATCCAGACTCTGTATGTCGGCCATGTCGACTGGTATCTGGATTACAGCCACGGCGTGCGGTTGATGGCCAGTGAGCTCCTCGTCGATGGACGGCCGATGGCGGTCGCGGAAGTGCTGCAGGACCCGCAGCTCCATGCGTTACTTTGCGACGAGGGGCCGATTGATGTGAAAGATGTTGTGAAGAGGGCGGACTGGCGACCGTAGGGCGGCTGCCTGCGGCAAAGCCTTGACCACTTCATCTCACTCCACAACCACCAGCGCATCGGCCAGTTCGTTGACGTCGTCCTCGCTGCGCGGCAGGACCGTTCGCAGTCGTTGCCCGGCGACTTCGAGCGTGGCGCACAGGGCATCGACTGGCGTGCGGTGCTGGAGCTGCTGTGTCAGTTCCTGGCAGAGGGAGTCGATCTGGTCCTGGCCGAGTTTCTCAAGGACGCTCTGGTCCGCGATCACCGCCGCCATCCGCTCGTAGAGCGACACGTACAGCAGCAGCCCGGAACCGCCCGCCGTGTGATGCACGCGCTGGTCGTAGAAAACCGACCGGGCCCGCAGCAGGACTTCTTCTTCCATCTGTCGGTACGGGGTGAACGGTCGCCGGAGTTCCGGCAACCGGCTGGCCAGAATGGCACCGACCAGAAAGCCCGCCACGACGGCCGCGAGCAGGGCGACGAGCTGCCCGCCCGGCGACGGATGCCCCCAGCTACCGCTGTCTGCGACGGTCGAGGGGAGCATCATCCAGACGACGGCCAGCGCCAGCAGGCCCCCCCACAGCCCGACGACGTCTTCCGCCCGATCGTACCGACCGGAGCACTGCGCCACGACCGGCACGAGCTCCGCGCTGGTCACGGACTCCGCGTCCCGGACGGCCCGATTGACTCGTTCGCGATCAGCATCGCTGATTCGATGGTCTGGTTCTGTCACGTTTCGCCCCGTCTCCGTTGCCAATTACCAGGAACCGGATGCTCCGCCGCCCCCGGAGAAGCCGCCGCCGAACGATCCCCCGGAGTAACCGCCGCCTCCGGAACTGGATCGGCTGGTGGCCATTTGATAGAGAATTGTCCCGATCACGGCGAAGACGACGCCCCAGAAGAGCCACGCCCAGCCGCTCGATCCCCGCCGGATCAGCGAGACGACGGTGAAAATCAACAGCCCGACGAATGCCAGGCCGATCCAGTAGTGCGACGCCGGTCGTGGCGGTGCGACTGCCTGTGGAAGTTTCAGGTCCCGCGCCAGTTTGTCGAGACCCTCGACGCCGGCGACGATGCCGCCGGAGAAGTCGCCCGCCTTGAAATGCGGAATGATCAGCTCATCCATGATTTTCTGGGCGGCGACATCCTTGTCGTGCCGCCAGCCCGCTCCCAGCTCGATTCTCGCCTTGCGGTCGTCGCGCGAGACGAGCAGCAGCATGCCGTAGTTCCAGGGATTCTCGCCCAGCTTGGCCGGCCCGATTTCCCACTGGTCGAAGAGTAGCCGGGCGAAGGTTTCGATCCGCAGACCCGCTCCGCCGTGCGCGGCCATCGACTCGATGGTGACCACGATGATCGGCGCGGCCTTGTCGGTCAGGAGCTTGTCGGCGAGCTGCCGGATTTTCAGCTCGTCGGCCTCGCTGATCAGGTTCGCATTGTCGACGATAAAGTCTCGCGGCCCCGGTCGTTCGAGGTTGATGCGATTCGCATCCTGAGCCTGCAGCAGGCTTCCCGCCGCAACAGCGGTCAGAACGCACAGTCGAGCCAGCGTTGCAACGGGAAACGACATTTTGAACGGCCCTGGCAAAGGATTGTCTCGACTGCGGTCAGTTTTGGCAGAGATCGATAACGCTGCCGGCCCGTCGTCGGATCACCAGCCAACTTGGCCCGCCCGCGAATCGCAGACATGCAGTCTCGTCCAGACGCTCTTCCGGAACCAGTGTGATCGCTGGAAACTGAACAAACTTCTTTCCTTCCGCGGAGAGACTCGGCATCATAGCGGCCGTTCGAGCCACACGAGGAACTCCCAGGATGTTGACTGTGAATTGCCGCGCTTTGTCCGCTCTGTTGACCGGCCTGCTGATGGCGTTGGCCGTCGCGTCTTCGACTCCGGCGTCCGCCGCCGACAAGCATTCGCTCGACACGTTCGAGCGGAAGCCGCTCACGACGGAATACTACTCCGAGGGGGCCAACGGCGGGGATCTGAATCACGACGGTCACGGCGACGCCGTTTACGGCCCGCACTGGTACGAAGGCCCCGATTTCACCACGAAGCATGAGATTTATGCTCCCAGGCCGCAGAACCGAGAAGGCTATTCCGATCACTTCTTCGCCTGGATCTACGACTTCGACGGCGACGGCTGGAAAGACGTCTTCACGGTCGGTTTTCCCGGGACGCCGGCGTACGTCTATCAGAACCCCGGCGCGGGTGCCTTCGACAAGCACTGGCAGAAGCACCAGGTGTTCGATTCGGTCGCCAACGAATCGCCGCAGCTCATCAATCTGGTCGGCGACGAGCGTCCCGAACTGGTCTGCACTCGCGGAGGCTTTTTCGGCTTTGCGACGATCGACTGGGAGAAGCCGCTCGAAGCTTGGAAGTTCCACCAGATTTCCGAGAAGGTGACCGCCGACCGGTTCGGGCACGGCCTCGGGATCGGCGATGTCAACGGCGACGGTCGATTGGACATTATCCACGCCAAGGGCTGGTACGAGCAGCCTGCCGAAGCTGCGACGACGTCCCGCTGGCCGTCGCACGACGCCGATTTCACCAACGCCTATGGCGGGGCCGAGATGTATGCCTACGACGTCGATGGCGACGGCGACAATGATGTCATCACCAGCCTGGCCGCCCACGACTTCGGCCTGTCCTGGTTTGAACAGGTTCAGCAGGACGGCGAGATCGCCTTCAAGCCGCACTTGATTATGGGCTCGCACGCCGCCGAGAACCGGTACGGGCTGGTCTTCAGCGAGCTGCATTCGGTGGCGCTGGCGGATATCGACGGCGACGGACTGCAGGATATTGTGACCGGCAAGACCTACTATTCGCACCACAAAGGGAGCCCGATGTGGGATGCGGGGGCGGTGATCTACTGGTTCCGGCTCGTCCGCGGTCCGGACGGCGTGGACTGGGCGCCGTATCGGATCGACGACGTGGCGGGCGTCGGCCGGCAGATTTCGGTGGTTGATCTCAACAAGGACAATCTGCCGGACATCGTCGTCGGCGGCATGGTCGGGGGGCACGTTTTGCTGCACCGCCGGACTGAAGTCGACAAAGCGACTTGGGACGCCGCCCAGCCGAAACGCTATCAGGGGCCGCCGGCGCCGTCGGCCGAAGGAGCGAGAGCTCTCCGCGGGCCGAAGGTGACCCCGGACGAAACGACCGGCGAAGTCGCCGGGGTTCTGGAAGGGGAATCGCTGAAGACGAAGACGTCGTCGGGCAACGTCGGGACGCAGGCCATGACCGGCTTTACCGGCGACAAGTGGAGCGGCGGCAAACAGCTCTTCTGGACCGGTGGCCGGCCGGGGGACACGCTGAAGGTGATGCTGCCCGAGCAGGCCGGTCCGGCGGAGCTGGATGTTGTCCTGACCTGCGCGCGAGACTATGGGATTGTGCAACTCGCGCTGGATGGGCAGCCGCTCGGCAAGCCGATTGATCTCTACGATCCGCAGGTCGTCACCACGGGGGTGTTGACTTTTTCCAAGCTGGCGCTGAAACCCGGTCCGCATGTGCTGTCGCTCCAGATCGTCGGGGCCAACGCCAAGGCGGCGAAGTCGTACTTGGTTGGCATTGACTACGTCCGACTGCGCGCCGAACAGGCCCGCCGTTGAAACCAAACGGCGTCGTCGAACGCGTACAGGACCATGCGGAGTCCGGCGCGACTGCATTCGCTTGACGGTGGAATGGGGGCGCCGACATTGTGTGTCTGTTGATGTCCCGTGCAGCGCCCTTCAGTCAGGTCACGTCGCAATGTCCGCAACCGCCGGTTCGATCGAAGTTCGGCAGATGTTCGCCACCGACCTGCAGCGGGGCTTCCTCGACTGCCTGGCGGCGTTTTCCGCGCTGCAGTTGACCGAGGACGAGGCGATCGGCGTCTTTCAGCATCGGTTGCGGGCACGAATTTCGACGTTTGTCGCCCTGGAAAATGATCGGGTGATCGGAACTGCATCGCTGTTTATCGAGCCCAAGTTCCTGCACAACGGCGGTCTGGTCGGGCACATTGAGGATGTCGCCGTGCATCCGGATCTGCAGGGGCGGGGCATCGGCGGGATGATCGTCCGGCATCTGATCGAGATCAGCCGTCAGCACGGCTGTTATAAGGTGATTCTGGATTGCGCGGAGACGCTGATTCCGTATTACGAGAAGCTGGGGTTTCGCCAGTGGGCGAGCGGCATGCGGATGGATTTGCCAGTGGAAAAATCGGCGGGGCATTGATCCGTGCGCGGCAGAGCCTCGTTTGACTCCTGTCTCTGCCGGACCAACAATGCGGCCACGGGCCGACAGACCAATACTTGTGAAGGACTTCCGCAATGGTGGACGACCGCGACAACTGGGACGACGAGGCGCCGGCTCAGCCGAAGCGGGGGATGAGCACGTTTTCGAAGTTCCTGCTGGTCTTTGGGATAGTGGGCGGCATGGGCATGCTGGCCTGCTGCGGCGTCTGCGGCTTCGTCGGCTACAGCTTTGCCCCGAATGTCTCCACCAATCCTCAGCAGGTCGCCGCCAAGGGAGCCGAGATCTGCGAGATCACGCTGCCGGCGGATTATGAAGGTCGGCAGTCGATGGAAATCGACAACTTCATGATGCTGATGCGGCTGGTGCACTTCGAGCGGACCGACGGCAAGGGCCGGCTGATGCTGATGGAAGTCCTGCCCCGGATGGGCGACGAGAAAGATTTCAAAGAAGGCTTTCAGAAGGGGTTCGCCGAGTCGTTCGATGAGAAACAGGATCAGTTCCACACCCTGGTCAACACGTCGAGCGAGACGAAAACCTTTCAGCTTGGCGGGCAGGAAGCGGAGTTTGTCTTTGAAAAAGGGGACGATGCGGGCTCGAAGACGACCCTGCATCAGGTTCGGGGGAGCTTTACCGGCAAGCAGGGAATGGTGACGTTCACGCTGGAACTGGAGGATTCGGTCTGGAATCAGGACGAGGTCGAGGCGATCATCCAGTCGATCCGGTGAATTGATTTCCGGGACAGAAATGTCTGACGATCCCCGTCGATTCACGCCGTGGCGGGAAAGATTCTGCTTGCCGGTCCGCCCGGTTGCCGAGAGAATAGAAAGAGAGTCCATTCCTCCCGCCGCGCGGAAGGTCCGCCATGCGCACCAAAATGCTGCTTGCAGTTCTTGCCGGGTTTCTGTTCGTTGCTGAGCAGTCCGTGTGGGCGCAGGCGACGCCTGCGCCTCGGGGCTCGACCGGATCGGCCACCAGCCTGGGGGTCGGTTCCAACATGTTCGGCACTGCCTCCGGCGGCGGCGCAGGCGGCGGGATGGGAGCGAGCGGTTTCGGATCGTCGTTTGGATCCGCGGGCGGGCAATCGGGGTTTGGCCAGTCCGGATTCGGACAGGGGGGCGGTCAAAGCGGATTTGGACAGGCGGGTCAGGCGGGCGCCGGGAATAATTCCTTTCTCGGGGCGAATACGTCGGGCAGCTTCATCGGCCGAGCGACCCAGGGGCAAACGGGCAATTTCAACGGAGGCAATCAGAACCGCGGGGGCAGCAACCGGGGCGGTGGCGGGCAGAATCAGAATCTGCTGAATCTGCTGACGGGAGGGGGGGGAAACCAGGGAGGTCAGACGTCGACTGCACCGGCGATTCGTCCGCGTCAGAGAGTGGCTTTCGACTTTCCGAAGCCCTCTCCAACGAGAATTCAGGCTTCCTATCAGAAGCAACTGACCGGCATTTCCCGCCGATATCCGCAATTCCAGAACATCGATCTGGCTCCAGGGGCTGATGGCGAAGTCGTGCTGACCGGAACTGTCCCCACAGCTCGAGACGCCCGGCTGGCGGCGAATCTGGCCCGCCTGGAACCGGGGGTCAGGACGGTCCGCAACGAACTGCAGTTCCCTCCGGAAACCGCGACGGAATAGTCTGGCGGCTCAATTTCGGCCGCTGCCGATGCGTCCTCGACGCCCCGTTCTGTCCGCAGTTCTGCAAAAATGGCGTCGGCGGCAAAATCGCCTGCGTGGCGGCCTCGGGGAATGCCGATTTCCACCGATGCTCACGCGAGTCTTCGGCGGTCGGCGGTCTTCGGTGCCGCGATTTGCCCACTCTGCCCGAGGATGCCCAATGGATCGGCCGCAATCTTCGACTTCCACGCCCATGTTCGTCCTTTCTGTCGAGGGAGAACTGATGGGAGTCGACACGCCCGCCAACCGCGAGATGGTCCGCCGGATTGAAGCCTGCGTCCGCGCCTGTGAGGGGATCTCGACCGACGAGCTCGAACGAGGGATCGTCGCCGACATGCGGCGCGTGCTGGCCGAGGTCGTTCCGGTCCTCCAGCAGCGGGTGGCGTGACAGGGTCTGGTTCACGGCGTAGAGGCAGCATAAACTGATGCGAGCGGGCGTCGTTCGTCAGCGGGAGGACCGCCGCGTTCGTGCGGAGTTCCGTCGATGCTGCCTGGCCTCATTCTGCTCGCGATTCACGCCGTCGGCTGGGGAGTGGCCGCATTCTTCGCCCTTCGCCTGATCGGCTGGTATCCTCGCGGCTGCCGACAGATTTTCCGCGGAATCGCCCTGGACGTTCTCTCCCTCTCAGTCTGGTACTTCCCGGAAGCGTCCAGAAACGTCGGACTGCCCGCCTGGAATGCCCTGCTCGGGACGTTCGGCCTGAGACCGGATTCACCGCAACTCCCGTTGATCGCCTTCATGATTGCTTTCGTTCTGGAACTGGGGGCAATCGCGCTGTGCGTGCGGGCGTTCGTCGGCGCCTGCCGGGCGGCCGAGGAGTTGCGGTACGCACGCCGTTCCGCAACGGATCGGGAAGCCGTGAAGTCCGCGGACCGGTGATGCGACGGCGGGTTTGACAACCCGGCTCGGAACCCCCGATGATGCCGACGGCGTGCGGCCAGACCAGATTCGGCAATCCGCAGGCCGAGCCCCTTCCGGAGACTCGTGCGTGACCAGTTCCGACATTTCCGAATCCGAACAGGACCTGGCGGCGATCGAACGGCTCCGGACGGCCCATCGTCAGATTACCGGTCAACTGGGTCGGGTGATCGTCGGTCAGACGGTTGTGATCGAACAGATGCTGATCGCGATGCTTGCCGGCGGACATGCGCTGCTGGTCGGGGTGCCGGGACTGGCCAAGACGTTGATGGTCCGGACGCTCGCCGATACTCTCGATCTGACGTTCAACCGCATCCAGTTCACCCCCGACCTGATGCCCGCCGACATTACCGGGACCGAAGTCATTCAGGAGGACAAGTCGACGGGTCAGCGCGACTTCAAATTTCTCCCCGGGCCGGTCTTCTCGAATGTGCTGCTGGCGGATGAAATCAACCGGACGCCCCCCAAGACCCAGGCGGCGCTGCTGGAAGCGATGCAGGAGCGGCAGGTGACGGCCGGCGGACAACGACATTCGCTTCCCGATCCTTTCTTCGTGCTGGCGACGCAGAATCCTATCGAGCAGGAGGGGACGTATCCGCTGCCCGAAGCTCAGCTCGACCGGTTCATGTTTCAGATCCTTGTCAACTATCCCAGCGAAGACGAAGAGTTTCAGATCATTCGCCAGACGACTGGCGGAGTTCCCCCGACGCTCGATCGCGTTCTGACCTGCGACCAGTGGCGGGAGTTGCAGCGGCTCGTCCGTCGCGTTCCTGCGTCGGACAGCGTCGTCCGCTATGCCATGCAACTCGCCCGGCTGACGCGACGGCAGGAAGGCGCGCCGGATTTCGTGCAGAAGTACGTGAGCTGGGGAGCCGGGCCGCGCGCCGGCCAGTACCTGGTGCTGGGGGCCAAAGCCCGCGCCATCCTGCAGGGCCGCCCCGCCGCCGCAACCGAGGACGTCCGGGCGATTGCGGCCCCCGTCCTGCGTCATCGTCTCATTACGAACTTCAACGCAGAAGCGGACGGAGTGGGACCCGATGACATTGTCGGACGTCTGCTGGAGCTGGCCTCTGAGCATCCTCAGCCCGGTGGGTATCTGCCGAAGGTCTTCAAGGCGTAAGTGCCCCTGCCTGTCCGCAGCATTCCTCCGGCGTTTTGATCGTTGGTGATGCTGTCCCAGGGGCCGGGGACGCGCCTCGGAGCACTCTCTTCCCGGTGAACTCGATCCGACGTGCGCGTCCGGGTTGGTGGCCGTTTGCCGCGGACTTCGAAGAGGCTGCGGAATTCCAGACTCGGTGAATTGCGAGAATCTGTCGATTCCACGGGAAGAATCGACACCTGTCGACAAAACATCGGCTTTGTCATGGACTCGAATCAGGTTTCGCTGTCCGCCAGGATTCTTGCGAGCACAATTGAACAAGAATCGTTCTGAATGCTGATGCGACGGACGACTGACAAGTCGCGCGATCAGCTCGTTCAGATGTCAGGTCTGCATGCGCCGGACACGAACCGGCCCTGTGTGATCGACACGTCGTCTATTCGGGCGATCTTCCTGGAAACAGCGAACACGGCCCGTCCGCCAATCTGGCGCCGGATCTGGCCGAGAATTGTGACTGCCTTTGCGGGCCTGCAGGAGCAAGGTTTATGAGAGTCTTGAAATCCGTCCTGAGTTCCGTTGCGTTGCTGGCCGCCAGCCTGATGGCGGATTATGCCGCGGCGCAGTCGCCGCGAATACCGCTGCCGGCCGGCAGCCTCGTCTCTCCGCCCCAGACCTGCCCGATGATGGTCGTCGGGCAGGAGGGACCGAATTCGTACTATTACTACTCGCTTTACTACGACGCGATGACTCCCTGCACTTCGCCTGGCACCCCGACAGTGGTGGCGGGCAATTATGCGTGCCCTCAGTACTGCCCCGACTGCGTCCCGGCTCTGCGAGTTGCCAGCAACGGAGTTGCCCCGACGTTTTCTGGGCGGAAGAAGGCTGTCGAACCGACTCATGATCCGCGACTGACGGGCGATGGCGCGTCGGCCGATGTCTCGCCAGAGGCGCTGAAGTTCGCGGAATTCCTGCCCGCAGAAGATTCGCGGTTGAGATTCTATCTCAAGGACGAAAAAGGGCGTCAATATGTCTGCTTCCGGGTTCGAGTGACGCTCGAAAGCCGGGGAGCCGATCGCGAGTTTCCGCTCGAACGCGAGATCTTTATTGGCTACGAAATGCGTTCCGAGGCCACGGTGTCCCAGACCGTCTATCGGATTGGCGAACTGGAACCGGCGGAAAGCGGCGTCGACGCAAACGACGCCCGCGCGTTCCGTTGCGAACTTCCGAAGGGAATCCTCCGCACGCAGTACGGCCGCAATGATCTCCACAAGGTACTGCTGCTGCAGGTGAAGTAATGCTGTTGCAGGCGGTTAGCGAGTCGTCTTGTCCCGCGCGAATCGGCGTTGAACTCCACCGCGTCGGGCGTCGCTGCCGGTTTGGCGGCGGCGCCCGACGTCTGAACCGTCCGCAGCGCGGCGGAATCGCGGAATCAATAGGTCCTTCCATCGCCGGCCCTGTTGGCGACCGGCAGCCTCCGGAGGAAGTCGGCAGGAGTCAGTCTCGCCCTGCTGCTCCGAACCAGCCGGATCGCCTTTAAATCCGTAACCGGCCAACCCGTCGACAGTCTCGGAAATGGAAACGTCTGCGTGGGCGCCGTCGGCACGAGATGAACCGCTCCTCCCGCGATCCGCTTGCGGCTCAAATCGCCTCCCATCTGCAGAGGATCATCGAGCCGCCCCGCAGGAATCACCATCGGCCGCAAGTCGGGAAATAACAGTCCCGGCGCCCGAGTCGACGTCCACTCCGGCAGATTGGAACACATCCCGTAGATCGGTGGCTGAGTGGGCAATCGGTCCCAGTCGGGAGTCCCCACGGGAGCCGCCTTGAGAGCCCCGGCGGGATCGGCGGGCAGGCGGTCCCCCCAGGGATACGTGTGACTTCCGCCGGAGGTTGTCACATACTGAAACTCAATCTCGTCGGGGAGACGCTTGCCGAGCAGTTCGGCGATCCGAACGGCGCTGTCCCACGATGTCGGCAGGGCGAAATCGGGCGGCAGATCCTTTGCGGAGGGAGGGAGCGGCAGGTCGGTCAGCCGACGATAGTCGGCGGGAGTGAGTTCAAAGGGCTCAATATCGAAGTCGGGCACGGCAAAATGCACCGGGGCGATCGGCAGACCGGCCGCGAAATTTTCAGTGCCGGTGATTCGCACCATGGAGTCTGCGATGTTCGCCGCCGGAATTTGAATCGGCGGCAGACGGACCGTCCCCGAAGGGGTCCGCGTCCACGTTTTGTGGAAGAGCAGCCCTGGCTGGGGGACGTCGCCGGGACCGGGGACTTTCCGGAAGACCTCATGGAACCGTCCGTCTTCAAGGGCGGCCACGACCAGGTACTCACCGGCTTTCAGGCGGATGTCGGCCGGGGAGCGGGACTGCTGCAGGTTTTCGGGAACGGGAGTTCCGGATCGCGAGTCCAGCGGAATAAAGGCCAGCCGAGCTCCTGCGGGCTCTGTCTGCAGCTCGACGCGGACCCGATCATCGTTCATCGCCCCGACTGCAAACGCCGCCGCCGCGCCGCCGGCGGCGAACAGACCGGTTCCCAGGAAGACTGCAAAGCGATGACGATAGCTCCAGCGGGCCAGGCGCGTGGGAAGCGAGATCGGTCGTGCAACCACCGGCCGGCCTGCGAGAAACCGATCGAGATCGGCCGCGAACTCGCCCGCCGATGCATATCGGTCGGCTGGGCGCTTGGCGATTGCTTTCAGGCAGATGTTCTCCAGATCCGGGGAAATCAGGGGATTCCGCCTGCGGACTGGGATTGGTTCTGACTCCGCCACCTGCCGTAAGACCTGCGAAACGTCGCCGACAAACGGCGGTGCGCCGGTCAACAGCTCATACAGGATGACTCCGAGGGAATAGATGTCGGATCTCGCATCGGTCTGCTGGCCTCGTCCGGCGGCCATTTCCGGACTGATGTAGGCGATTGAGCCCAGAATCCCACCGTCCTGGCCAATCGTGGAGTCGCGATAAGAGTGTTTTGCGAGCCCGAAGTCTGTGACGTGAGGATTCCCTGCGTGATCGATCATCACGTTGGCCGGCTTCAGGTCCCGATGCACGATCTGCCGCTGGTGCGCATGATCGATGGCGCTGGCGATCTGCAGGCAGAGTCGTGCGGCGCCTTCCGGGGACAGCGAATTCTCTTTGAGCCAGTCCTGCAGATTCTGGCCTGCGATATAGTCCATCGCGATAAACTGTATGCCGTCTTCTTCTCCGGTCGCCAGAACATGCACGATTCCCGGATGATTCAGGCGGGCGATCGCCTGAGCTTCCCGGATCAGCAGAGCGTTCGGCATGGAGCGGGAGGATCCGGTGCGCCCGATCTTGACGGCGACATCGCGATTCAATTGCGGATCGTGAGCCATCCACACATCGCCGAATCCGCCTTCCCCGATCAGATTGACCAGGATCAGCCCGCCAACCCGGTCTTTCGCTGCAAAAACGCGGCGGGGGGCTTGAACGGTTGCCGGTGACGCCGCAGCAGACTGAAACTCATCGGCAATCGCGCGAAGTGACTCCAGATCGCCAGGAAATTTGCTTTCATAGTCCTGCAGCTCCACCGTCTGACCGGCCTTGACCCGGTATTCGCGATCCAGGCGGACGAGCTCAATCAGGAGACGGGGGCGCAAGACCGCGGTGGTGGTCGCCAGGAATCGTGTGATCTCGGGGTTATCTCCGTGTTTCCACGCATCCTCGAAACGGTCGCAGACAGAGTCGATCAACACTTCCTCGGCAAGCGCCACGCCGTGATGCGCATGACTGACATTGTTCATCGATCCAATTCCTCGGCCCAGCGTTGACGAAGCACTCTCAGTTTTCGGCGAACCGTGGCGACTGCCACGTCAACCTCGGCAGCAATCTCCTCGGCCGTCGACCCCTGTAATGTCAAAACCGCAATCTCGCGCGTCCGGGGATCAACAATTTGTCCCACCCAGTGCTGAATTGTATCGTTTATGGCGATCAGGTCAGACTCCTGGGGAGGAACGGCGATCAGATCTTTCAGCAGACCGCCGTCTCTCCCGACAGGCTCATCCAGCGAGAGTCGCCGACTGCCGCCTCCGCGTTTTGCGGCCTGCTCGCTGCGCAAATGGCTGGCCACTTTGCGTTGCGTCAGCGCCAGCAGCAGCCACCACAGTTCGTCGCGATTGCGGACGTCGATGAATCTCCCTTTGCGGGCGCCGTTCCACAGACTTTCCATCACGCTGGCGGCGATATCTTCGCCGTCGCTGCCGCGGACCGGCGTCCCGCGGATTTTTTTCTCGGCCAGGGCCGCCAGGCTGGCGAAATAGCGGTCCCAGAGCTGCCGCATCGCCTCGGCATCTTCCTGCCTCAGGCTGTTCAGCAGCAGCGTGATTGACGTCGATACCGAGTCGCCACTCGTTATCCGGGAGTCCGATGTCGCCATAGAAACCCCTCGCCAACGTGGTATCGACTCCCCCAGGGAACTGGCGGATGAAACCGGCTCTCGACACGGATTGAGCGTTTGAACCGATCTGCGCTGGTATTTGCCACGATACCTGGAATCGAGTCGATTTTGCCAGATGTCAACGGCCTGGCAGCCAGCGGTGAACCAAAATTCGTCATCGCCGTTGAACTGAGAGGAGTGCGGGACCTGGCGAATTCGGGTTCGGATTCCCGTCGGACGCTGCGTCGAGTATAGTTTGGAGCGGCAGCCCCCGACTCGACAGAAACATGAAGCCTGCCAAAGGTTTATCACAGATGTCCGCCAGCGCCGCCGCTGCGAAGCCGACTGTCCGCGCCGAAACCACCGGACGCCAGATTCGTCACCAGGACGGACTCCGCGAGCCGGTCGAATCGATTTTTGTCGCCCTGATCCTGGCAATCATATTTCGGGCGTTCGCTTCGGAAGCGTTTATTATTCCGACGGGTTCCATGGCGCCGACGCTGCTGGGGCGGCACAAGGACGTCTGCTGCTCTCAGTGCGGCGTCCATTTCACCGTCGGAGCCAGCGATGAACTGGATCGGGAACTGCAGCAGATTCTGATTGCCCGAGTCCGCAACGCGACCTGCCCGAACTGCCGCTTCACGATGAATGTGTATCAGGAACCGGCCTTCAAGGGGGATCGGATCCTGGTCAATAAGTTTCCCTACGAGTTCGGCGAGCCCGATCGGTGGGATGTCCTGGTTTTCCGATATCCCGAGGACCCCCAGACCAACTACATCAAGCGTCTGGTCGGGCTGCCGGGGGAGACCGTGCGAATTCAGCGGGGAGATGCTTACGCCCGGCTCGGCGAACAGGGGGAATTCCGGATTCTGCGAAAGAACGACCCCTCCAAGCAGCGCGTTCTGCAGCAGCTTGTCTACGACGACGCCCATCCCCCCCGCCAACTCCTGGAAAAGGGTTGGCCGGAGCGCTGGCAGCCGCTGGTCCGGAAAGATACTCCCGAGGCTGTAGACCGCTGGTCTCCGGACCCCGCCGGCTGGTCCAGGGAAGCTGACCAGCGGACGTACTCGCTCGCCGCCGGGTCGGAGCTGCAATGGCTGCGGTATCAGCATCTGATTCCCACCAGTTTTGACTGGGAAGCGGTTGCCGACGGGCAGGCTCCACACAGCCTGCCCCGACCGTCGTTGATTACAGATTACTGCGGCTACAACAGCACCAGCGGAACTCCCAACTCCGACCCCGACGATCATCAGTTCTGGGTCGGCGATCTGACGCTCAATGCTTTGATCGACATTCAACAGGTCAATGGAGCCAATGCGCAACTGGTCCTCGAACTTGTCGAAGGCGCACGCCGGTATCGGGTGCGGATCGACGTGCCATCGGGAACGGCGACGCTGACTCACACGGATGACCTGGCCGGCGACGGGGACGATCGCGAAATCGAGCTGAGCAAGGCGGCGACGCCGATCACGGGCGTCGGGAAGTATCGGGTTTCATTGGCGAACGTCGACGATCGAGTCTGTCTGTGGATCGACGACCGCCTGATCCCGTTCGGGGAAGCCGCCGAGTATCTGCCGCCCCCCGATCCTTCGCCACAGATTGCGGACTTGGTTCCGGTCGGAATTGCCGCGTCGGGTCTGGGGGTGACTGTCGGCGAGCTGCTGCTGCAGCGGGACATTTATTATCGGGCCGAGAGCGTTTCCAACGACTCGACCGGCTACAGCGGACATGATTCCGAGGTGCAGATCTCCGCCCGCGATCTCAACGAGCAACTGACGAATCCCACGGAGTGGGCTCGGCTGTACCGCGAGCGATCGCGGGCCGCGGAGTTTGATCCTCTGGCGGCTGACGAGTACTTCGTGATGGGGGATAACAGTCCGCGCAGCCAGGACAGCCGGCTGTGGCCCAACAGTCGGGACGCCGTCAATCGTCCGGCGGTGAAGCGGAGCGCCCTCCTGGGCAAAGCTTTCTTCATCTTCTGGCCCCACGGCGTACCGTTCCTGAACAACGGTAAGGGCTACGCGTTATTCAATCACACCACCATGCCCCGATCCGAAGTCGAGAATTACCCGAGCGTGACGTTTCCGTTCTATCCGCAGTTCTGGCGGATGCATCGGATTCGGTGACGAGGAACATCTCCCGCAGAGGCGCAGAGCGGAGAGAAAACGGAAGCGAACAGATTTCACGCAACGGCGCAAAGTGGAACGTAAAGACGCGAATAAGTTGAGAGTTGAGAGTTGAGATTAAAAAAGCCAAGGCCGACTTGACTCTGGCGATCCGCGATAAGCGATCCACGATCTTCCTCTGGCTGCTCGCTATTCGCTACTCCCTATTCGCTGCTCAAGGTCATGGAGGACTGGACGATGTCGCTGCTGGAATGTCATGGATTGATCAAGCAGTATCCGTCCAAGCGGGCGGTTGACGGCGTCAGCTTTAATGTGGGCGTTGGCGAAATCGTCGGCCTGCTGGGACCCAACGGCGCCGGCAAGACCACCAGCTTCCGCATGACCTGCGGCCTGGTGACGCCCACCGCCGGCAAGGTGATCTTCAACGGTCAGGACGTCACGAACTGGCCGCTCTATCGACGGGCGCAGCTCGGCATGGGCTATCTCCCGCAGGACGAAAGCATCTTCGTCAAGCTGTCCGTCGAGCAGAACATCATTGCGGTGCTGGAGTTTCTGCCCCTCTCTCGAAAAGACCGCCAGTTCCGACTCGACGAACTGCTCGACAAATTCGGGCTGACGAACAAACGCAGGCAGATCGCCTCCACGCTGTCGGGCGGCGAACGCCGCCGGCTGGAAATCGCCCGCTGCCTGGCGAGCAAGCCCCGGCTCATTCTGCTGGACGAACCGTTCACCGGCATTGATCCCGTGACGATTCACAGTATCCAGGACATCATCGCGGACCTCCGCAACTCGGGAATTTCGATCCTGTTGACCGATCACCGCGAAAGGGAAACGCTGACGATTACCGACCGCAGCTACGTCGTCTTCGCGGGAAAAATCCTCTGCAGCGGCAACGCGGAGACGGTTCTCCGCGACGAAAACGCCCAGGCGCTGTACTTCGGCAAACGCTTTGACGCGGAGTCGATTATCGAAAGCAAAGGGGTCTTTCAAACCCAGTTCACAGACAACTCGGAAAAAAACGCCGCCTAGCCGCCGAGCCGCCGGGCGGCGGCCCCGCTGCCGACTTGGAGATGGGCTTGTCGTAGATGGCCCATTCGGCGGCGATGGGACGAGGGGCGTTTCAGGGTGTCGGTTCTTCTTTCAGGTAGCGGCTGTTCGATTTTGCCGGGCGGCCGAAGACGAGCCAGAGAACCAGGCCCCAGTGGATGGCGAGTCCGATGGAGTAGGGCAACTGGTTGACGATCCAGAAGAGGGCTTCGTCCGGACCACCCGCTGCCGTGAATCGAAATCCGGCCAACTGGTGCAGCAGGCTGACCACGAGAGGCAGGCCGAAGCTCATGAAGCCAGACAGTCCCACGAGGGCCAGGACGGTCCAGCCCTCGCGGGGGCGATCTCGCAGATTCCGGACGGCCAGCAGCGTCGCGATCAGGAGCAGGAGGTAGGTCGGCGAATTGCCGAGCAACCGGCCAAGGATCATCGCGGAATCACCCAGACCGAAAAATCCCATGGCACGCTCCTTTCGCGGCGGGGAAAGTCACCGGACCGGCTGCCGGGCGGCCTTTGAAATCGTCCGAGGGCCGACTAGGATGAAGCATTCGGGTTGGACAACGCAACCCGATTCTGCGGAAGACATTGCAAAGAATTGGCGGGCGCAGCCCGCCCTACGAGATCCGTCCTTCCGGGGACGTTGAGCGAGAAGGTGGAATGATGATCGATCGTCCGGGAAGCCGTGGTTACCAGTTGCCTGCTCTGGGGCTGAATCCCTCGACCACCGCTCAGGGGACCAATCCCGGCAGCTTTGCCTTGAAGCCGACGATCCTCCCGGGAGTCGCGGGCGCCCGGACGTTCGCGTCCCCGGATACCCCCGGCATGCCGGCGCCGTCGAATCAGACCGCCTGGGATTTTCTGCCCGAAGGCTGGTCAACCGAAGAACTGCCCAGTGGCGTTCCCGTCGCAGCGCCGGGCGAGCGCGTCTTCGCTCACGCCGATGGCGCCTGGCGACGGGTCACCTTCCCGGCAGGTTTCGCGCCGATCACGCAGCTCGAATCGGCCCGTCTCGGAATCGTCACGCCCCAGATGCGACGTGTCGCCGAGCGCGAGCCGCATCTGACCGCCGAGCAGGTCCGGGACGAAGTGGCCGCGGGCCGGCTGGTGATCCCGGCGAACACGGTCCACCTGGGCTATCGCCTTGACCCCATGTCGATCGGGCGGGCTTCGAAGACCAAGGTCAACGCCAACATGGGCGCCTCGCCGGTCTCGTCGAGCACCGACGAAGAGGTCGAAAAACTGCAGTGGGCGGAGAAGTGGGGCGCGGACACGGTCATGGACCTCTCGACCGGCGGCGACCTCGACGCCTGCCGACAGGCCCTCATCCAGAACAGCACCGTCCCCATCGGCACCGTGCCGATCTATTCGATGATCATCGGCCGGAAGATCGAGCAGCTCACCCCCGCCATGATCCTGGAGACGCTGGAGCACCAGGCCCGGCAGGGTGTCGACTACTTCACGATTCACGCCGGCGTGCTGCACGAGCATCTCTCGTTCATCCGCCAGCGGTTGATCGGCATCGTCAGCCGAGGGGGATCGCTGCTGGCGAAGTGGATGATCCACCACGGCCAGCAGAACCCGATGTACGAGCACTGGGAAAGCATCTGCGACGTGATGCGCCAGTACGACGTCACGTTCTCGATCGGCGACGGCCTCCGGCCCGGCGGACTGGCCGACGCCTCCGATCAGGCCCAGCTCGCTGAGCTGTGCACGCTGGGAGAACTCACCGAACGGGCCTGGCGGAAGGGCGTGCAGGTGATGGTCGAAGGGCCGGGGCACGTGCCGTTCGACCAGATCGAATACAACATGAAGCTCCAGCGGCAGCTCTGCCACGGCGCCCCGTTCTACGTCCTCGGCCCGCTGGTGACCGACATCTTCCCCGGCTACGACCACATCACGAGCTGCATCGGCGCGACGGCCGCCGCTTACCATGGCGCGGCGATGCTCTGCTACGTCACGCCCAAGGAGCACCTGGGACTCCCCAAGAAGGACGACGTCAAGCAGGGTTGCATCGCCTACAAGATCGCCGCCCATGCGGCCGACGTGGCGCTGGGCATCCCCGGCACGCGCGACCGGGACGACGAACTGACCAAGGCGCGGGCCGCCCTGAACTGGCAGAAGCACTTCGACCTGAGCTTCGACCCGGATACCGCCCGGGCCTATCACGACGAAGATCTCGACGTCGACACCGACTTCTGCGCCATGTGCGGCCACGACTGGTGCAGCGTGCGGATCAGCAAGGAGATCGTCGAGTTCACGTCGGGCAAGGACGAGAACTACCAGTGGCAGCGGGCGAAAGTTTCCGCGGCATTGACGCCGGAACAGCAGGAAATCCTGGCCAAGCGAGGCGTCCTCAGTCCGGAGGAAATTCACAAGCTGGCCAGCAAAACGAAGAAGGCGGTGGGTGCGGAAACGGGACAGAAGGCGGTCTGCCACAGCGACGTGGTCAGCGACGCGGAAACGGCCCAGATCGTGCAGATCGAGCTGACGACGAAATCGTAATTCGTGCGATCGTCAGCGGACGGGCTTCGGGTATCGGGCTTCGGGCTTCGCAGAGGACGTGAAGAGCGTTCGGCGGGTGTCGGCCTGTTCATGGACGTAATCGCCGCAGCAGGTCGCCCGTTCCTTCACCGACAATTCATCAACCTTTCGCCATCTGTCCGTTGCAGTCAGTCGCCGCACCGGCGATCTTGCAGGGAACGAATATTCCACCGCACGATCTGCCGGGGCCTCTGCCATGCATCGTCTGCCGAACTGGGAACTGAACCGCCGGGCGTTCGTGCTGTCGGGACTGGCGCTCGCCGGTCTCCCCTGGCGGGCTCAGGCCTCGTCGCTGCTGGTGAAGCACCAGCAGAAGTTCACGGGCAACCCGTTTACGCTCGGCGCGGCCTCCGGCGATCCGACGCCGTCGAGCGTCGTCCTCTGGACGCGGCTGGCCCCGTCGCCGCTGACGCCCGACGGCGGCATGCCGGCCGAGAACGTCGAGGTCCGCTGGGTGATCGCGAAAGACGATCAGCTCCGCGACGTCGTCCGCGAAGGCCGGTCGATCGCCACGCCCCTCTTCGCCCATTCGCTGCACGTGGAAGTCGACGGACTGGAGCCGGACCGCTGGTACTCGTACGGGTTCTTCGTCGGCAACGAGGCCAGCCCGATCGGCCGGACGCGCACAATGCCCGCTCTGAGCGTCCTGCCCGGAAAGCTGCGCTACGCGTTCGCCTCCTGCCAGCACTACGAGACCGGCCTCTACACCGCCTACGAGCACATGGCGCAGGAGGATCTCGATCTGGTCGCCCACCTGGGGGACTACATCTACGAGTATGAAGGGAAGGACAAACGGGTCCGCAAGCACGAAGGGCCCAAGCTGACGTCGCTGGACGACTACCGGATTCGTCACGCCCAGTACAAGACCGACGGGCACTTGCAGGCCATGCATGCGGCATGTCCGTGGGTTGTGGCGTGGGACGATCACGAGTTCGAGAACAATTGCGCGGGGGATATTTCCGAGAGGTCGGGGGTCGATCCGGTGCTGTTTCTCCAGCAGCGGGCGCGGGCCTATCGGGCCTACTACGAGCACATGCCGCTCGGTCCGATGAGCATTCCGCAGGGGCCGTACATGCGGCTCTATAAGAACATCCAGTTCGGCCGACTGGCGCAGTTTTCCGTGCTGGATACGCGGCAGTACCGGAGCGACCAGCCGAACGGCGACGGGAAGAAGCCTGCGACCGGAGCGGTGCTCGATCCGCAGACGACGATGCTGGGCGGGGATCAGGAGCACTGGCTGAACAACAGCCTGCTGAATTCACCGGCCCGGTGGAACGTGCTGGCGCAGCAGGTGATGGTTGCGCCGGTCGATTTTGAGCCGGGTCCGGAAGTCCATTTGAGCATGGATCAGTGGGGCGGCTACGACGTCGCCCGCACCCGGCTGTTGAGCTTTCTGCGCGATCGGCAGATTTCCAATCCGGTGGTGATTACCGGCGACATTCATTCCAACTGGGTGAACGACCTGAAGGTCAATTTCCGCGAAGCCGATTCGCCGACGGTGGCGACGGAGTTCGTCGGGACGTCAATCAGCTCGGGAGGCAATGGGTCCCAGACGGTTCCGCGGGCGCAGGGGATGGAACAGGAAAACCCGTTCGTGAAGTTCTTCAATGCCGAACGGGGCTACGTGAGCTGCACGCTGACGCCGAAGGAATACCGGGCGGACTACCAGGTGGTGGAGTACGTCGACAAGCCGGGGGCGCCGAAGGTGACGCGGGCCTCGTTCGTGGTGGAAGACGGGAAGGCGGGGGCGGAGCGGGCGTAGGAAGGAACTTTGAGTCTTCCCTTTGCCGGGAAGAAGAGGATTCACCGCGGAGGCTCGGAGGACGCGGAGATCGGAAGAGAGGCCGCGTAGCACGCCGCGTCAGCAGAACTTTCGAAGTTGCTCCCATAGTCCTGGTGAGATGCTGACCGGGCCGGTTTCGGACACGCGGTGGAGCGCTTCTTCGATCGAAAGAGATCGGCCGCGAGCCAGTCCGAAAACTGCGATCGCTGGAGTCCGACTGAGGCCGGCGCTGCAGCCGATCAGGCAGGGGACATTATTCCGAATAGCATCGGCAACCGTCTCGACCGCCAATCGCAGCAGCCAGTCGGGATTGTCGCCGCCGTCCAGCAACGGGAACCGGCAGTAGACCAGATCGCGAGAGAGGACCGCTGGCGATTCTTCGGCCGCCAGATCAACGACGATTTCGATTCCCGCCGCGTGAAGCGAGCTGAGATTGCGCACGTTGCCGGCATGGCCGAGGAAGAGCGGAGTCTGGTCGATGGCGCGCATCAGTGATTCCTGCTCGTCTGACGCATTCTGGATTGGAGAGAAGGTAGCATTTGACCAGACGGCCGGAGAAGCGATAATCTGAATTCAGCGAGCTTTGTTATCGGGAGATCGTCATGCCGGCGACACTGGACGAATTGAATGAGTTTCATCGGTTCGCCGCGGAATTGATTCGCGAGAGCGAGACGCCGCTGGAATTCGGCGAGTTGATGGAGCGGTGGTACGACAACCGTGATCGCGACCAGATCAACGCGATCATTCGCCGGGGGTTGCAGGATATTGCTGAGGGACGGGGGATTCCCGCTCACGAGCATCTCAAACAACTGCGTGAGAAGTATGGATTCCCGGAACTGTGAAATATCTTGTCGTCGTATTGCCGCAGGCACATGAAGACGTGGAGATCATCGTTTCCTGGCTTCTCCAACGATCGCCGACCGGCGCGACGGCGTGGTATCGGCGATGGTGCGCGATGCTGAATGAACTGAGCCGGTCGGCCGACCGCTGCGTCGAAGCGCCGGAGAGCGCCGACCACTCGCAGCAGCTCCATCAGCTTCAATTCAAGACGCGTCGCGGTCATCATTATCGCGTGATTTTTGTGATTCAGAACTCGAAGGTCTACGTTCTGCACGTCCGCGGTTCCGGGCAGGATCTGCTGTCGCCGGACGAAATTCGACATCCCGATGAACCGTTGAATTGACTCCTCCATGAAACTCTGGATCGACGCCGACGCCGCCCCGCAGGAGGTCAAAGACCTCGTCTTCCGCGCGTCCAAGCGGCTGCAGCTTCCTGTGGTGCTGGTGGCGAATACGGTCATCCGGCCGCCGCTCGGGAATCCGCTGGTCAGCGCAGTAGTCGTCGAAGGACGCGCGGATGCGGCTGACAAGTACATCGTCGACCAGGCGGAGCCGGGGGACGTGGCGGTGACGCAGGATGTCCCGCTGGCGGCGGCCCTGGTGGAGAAGCAGGTCGTCACGATCAGCCCGCGGGGGCTGGAGTTCACGCCCGACACCGTCGGGCAGCGGCTGGCGCTGCGGAACATGTTGGAAGAAACCCGCTCGGCCGGCGGCATGACCGGGGGGCCCTCTCCCTATAGCGCCAAGGACCGGCATACGTTTGCAACCACGCTCGATCAGGTGCTGACCCGGCTGCTTCGGAAACGGAACCGTTGACGTTCGAAGTTGCGCCAGTCCTTACCCCCCAACGAAAAGAACCCGAGCCCGGTCGCCGCCGTGAGGCGACGGGCCGGACTCGGGGCCCCTCCGCAGTCGCAGGAGAATTCGTTGAGTGTCCGTCTTACGGCACCGACGGCCAGCGCGTGATCGGCTCGCCGTATTGGACGGCGTCGTCGACTTTGTCTTCGACCCCTTCGGCGAAGTCTTTCGCCTTTTGAACGGCCTTTCCGGCGTCCTGCTGGACTTTGTTCTTGTCGATCATGATCGTCGTCTGCGACGCGTTGTTGCTGATGCTGAGCCAGCCCAGCAGCGCCATGACGCCGACCAGAATCGCGATCAGGACAACGGCTTTGATCATGATGATCTCCCCTCGTCGGGTTCGTGAGGACTCAGGTCAGACGCTGAGCCGGCGACCGGTCAGCAGCGCCACGACGAACAGGATCAGGAACAGCACGAAACAGAACTTGGCAATCATCGCGGCCGTTCCGGCAATCACGCCAAAGCCCAGGATGCCGGCAATAATCGCAATCACGATGAACGTCAGTGCCCAGGACAACATGTCGCACCTCTTTCAATACGGGGGGAGGGACGCCTCGCCCGACCCGCTCCACGGCGCGGCCGTGGGATGAGCGGCAGCGCGCAATGGACAGCGCACAGCGTCCCCGTGGAGCGGGCGGCGAAGCGATACAGCGGCTCTTCACATGAGCCGGAAATTGACTGTCGAATTCGCAGATCCGACCGCGTCAACAGGTGAATTTCGCGTCAGCGGCGTTCCAGCAGCAGCATGACGCCGGCAAAGACGGCCAGCAGATTCAGCACGGCCGACAGCACGGGGCTGCCCAGACTCAGCAGGGAAACCGTTCCCACGGCAATGAGCCAGAAGGCCAGGAGCAGGGTCCCCAGGTTGCGGGGAACGGCGATGGTGCGTCGATTGGTCAGTTGCATGATGGACCTCGTGAGTTTGCGGAGGGTTGGGGCCTCATTTCAGGTCGCAGGGACCTGATCGGCCGGCCCGGACGGCGGCGTGAGCTGCCGTTACTCCTTGGGTTCCACCTTCACGGACGAGCCATCCTTTGCGTTGGAGTCGATTTCCAGCTTGGTGCCGGAGCTCTCGTCTCCCGTTTCGATCTTGGTGTCGCTGCCAGATTTCGAGCGCTCGACTTCAATGTCGACGCCTGGCGCCTTGATGTCGAGGACCTTCTGCTTGGGTTCTTCGCAGCCACTTAAGGAGAGTACCGTACTCCCCGCCAGCAGCGCCGTTGCGAAGCCGTATCGAATCGTCTTCGCGTGCATGATCAAACCTCTCTTTCAGGACCTGACGGCGTGTCAGGGCTGGCGTGGAGGAAAAGCAACATGCGTGCCGGCGAGATGCCCGAGGGTTTTGGATTGTTCCGGAACCTGTTTGCAGCACGCTGGTTGCTGAATTCCGGACGCAAACGAAGTCTTCCGCTGCTGCGGAGCGGATGGGGTTGATGTGGAGCAAATGTCTACAGGAATTTCGCAACAGGACGTGGGAAAACGCAGGAAAATCGACCGACAGGGGCGGCTGGAGCGCATGAAGTACGCTGGGGGTCAATGTTCCTGGCTGAGAATCCAGCGCATCGCGTGCTGCAGCAGCTCGCGCCCGTTTTTCAGTCCGAGCTTGTGTCGGATGTTTTCGCGGTGGGAATCGACCGTGTGGGGGCTGAGGTGGAGCCGGCGAGCCAGGTCCGACGGAGTCTCGCCCTGCCCGAGGCTGCGGTAGATCTCCAGTTCGCGATCGGTCAGTCGCGATACGGGGTCGTCGGGATTTGCGTCCGACCCCGCGATGACCTGGTCCAGCAGCCGCTGCAGAGTCTCTTCGTTGACGTAGCGGCGGCCGGCCTGCACGGCCCGGACGGCTTCGAGGAGTTTTTCTTCCGACTCCTGCTTGTGGACGTAGCCCGAGGCGCCGGCCCGCAGTGCGCGCTCGGCGTAGAGGTGTTCCTCGTGGGCGGACAGGACCAGGATCCGGATGCGTGGAAAGCGGTCTTTGACGTACTTGATCAGCTCGATTCCCGAACCATCCTTAAGCGACAGATCCGTGACCAGCAGATCCGGCGGCGCGGCTGCAATCGCCTGTTCGGCCTCCTGGATCGATCCGGCCAGACCAACGACTTCCAGGTCGGACTCGCCCCTGAGCAGCAGCGCCAGGCCGTCGCGCATCAGCGGATGGTCGTCGACGATGAAGATACGTGTTTTAGGAGTCGACATCAGAATATCGCCGCAAGCGGCGCCGGGCTAAGCGGACCGAGGAAAAGGCAAGGCACAGCAGACGATCGTACCATCCGGTTCGCCGCGGCGAACCGTCAGCACCGCGCCGATCAGGTCCGCCCGGTGGGCCATGATGTGGAGACCGCGTCCCGATGACTGAGCCTCACGATCGACGCCGACGCCGTCGTCGGAAATTTCCAGCGCCAGTTGCGCGTCCCGCTCGAACAACCGGATAGACACTTTCTTGGCAGACGCATGCTTGAGAATGTTCTGGACGGCTTCCTGCGCGATGCGGTAGAGATGAGTCGTCTGCTGAGCATCCAGTCCAGACAGAGTGGGTTCGCCGGCGTATGCGCAGTCGATCGCATACAGTTCCCGGACCTGCTTCGCCAGACTCGCGAGCGCGGCACTCAGCCCTTCGGAGTCGACGTGCAGCGGCACCAGCCCGCGGGCCAGTTCCCGTAGCGACTGGTTGGTCTCGCGCAGGCCGTTGGCGATCCGCAGCGCAATCTTCTGCAGCGACGCCAGGCGCGGATCGTCGCCGGCGACGGCCCCGAGTCCGTCCGCCAGATGGCGCGCGAACAGCGTCAGCCCCGTCAGTTGCTGCTGAATGTCGTCGTGGAGCTCCTGGCCGATGCGGCGCTGTTCGGTCTCGGCGATGTGCAGAATTTCTGCCTCCAGCGACTTGCGGACTGTGACGTCGCGAAGAATGCCGGTGAAGTACGGACGACCGTCTTCGAAAGCGCTGACGGCCAGATCCGCGGGAAACAGCGAACCATCCTTGCGGCGGGCCTGGACGGTGCGGCCGATTCCAATGATCCTGGCGTTTCCCGTCTGCAGGTATCGCTGAATGTAGCCGTCGTGCTCCGAGGCGTAGGGTTCGGGCATCAGCAGGCTGACATTGCGACCGAGCAGTTCCTCCTGAGCGTATCCGAACATTCGCTCGGCTCCGCGATTCACGCTGTCGATCAGGCCGCGGTTGTCGATGATGATGATCGCGTCGATGGCCGTTTCCACGATGGACCGCAATCTCCGCTTCTGATCGGTCAACTCGCGGAGACGTTGTCGGTAAACGGTCAGGTCGTGGGCGATCAGGCAGTAACCGCCGCCCTCATGGGTGGCTGAGCGGAGAAGCGAGAGGTCCACGCGCGCCTCGAAGGACCCGTCGCCGCGCGTCAGCCGCAGTTCGAGATCAGTCCGGCCGAGCGCGTCGGCAGCGCTGAGGCAGCGCTGCAATTTGCGATCAGCGCGGTCGGCAGGCGGACAAAGTTCTTCGACCGGCCGGCCCAGAGCGTCCGCCCCGGAGCGACCGAACAGGCGTTCGGCGCCATGATTCCAGGAACTGATGCAACCGGCGGAATCGAGCGTCAGGACCGCGTAGTCGTGAACGGCTTCGATGAATTGCTCGTAGATTTCGTCGTGGAGGGGCGAGTTCGCGGTATGAATCGAACCTCCGGTTTCAGGCAACTGATCGAGATCCGACATTTCCCGAATTCCCGTCCGCAGCAGAATCGAACCGCAGCAAGCGGCTGCCAGCCAACCCCCGGAGCAACTCGGGCCAACCGATTCTCAAATCTGTGCGGATCAAAGGCAAGGGGCTGGTGAAACTCCTTACGGAAAATGGCGGGTTTCACCACTCGCACCTTCAGGAATCGAACCAGTCGAAAACGGCGGGTTCTCCGATAGTCGGATTTGACGCGGATCGGCAGAATCTGCCGCATCATGTACGACAGATCCGCCGAGACGCGATTACCTGCATCCATGCGAGTTCAACTGCTGATTGCCGACGACCACAAGCTCGTTCGCGAGGGGTTGCGAATGACATTCGCGGGCTCGGGAATCGAGATTGTTGCGGAGGCCGCCAGCGGCGAAGAAGCCTTTGAGAAACTGCAGCAGCACGCGGCGGACGTGGCGCTGGTCGACGTGCGGATGCCGGAATCCGACGGTTACCGGTTCCTGGAACTGATTCGGGCGGCGGGGCTGTCTCTCCCCGTGGTGATGCACACGATTCAGAGCGGGGCGGAGACCATCCGCCGCTGTCGCGAACTGGGTGCGGTGGGGCTGGTCGCCAAAGGGGAAGAACCGGACGTGCTGCGGGACGCCGTTCGCGCGGCATCCGCCGGCCGGCAGTTCTGGGACGGCAGTGCATCGCATGAGATCGGCGGCGGCGGTGCGGCGTTCGCGTGAACAATTCGAAGTCGAGTGCTGCGAAAAGGAAGTCCATGAAGATTCAACTGCTGCGAGTCGACGCCACCGAGCAGCATCCCGATGAGATCTCGTCGGAATCGGCCGCACGCGAAGAATTGTGGAAATCGTCATTCCCGGCGCTGCGCAAAGTCCGCTGCCGTGTCGTCGATCGTCGGCTGGCGCTCAGCGGCCAGGTTCCCAGTTTCTATCTGAAGCAGATGGCGCAGAGCCTGCTGCTCGACCGGTTCGGGACGGAGCTGGAAGTCGACAATCAACTGGAAGTGACGGCTCGTTAACCGTCTTATGATCGACAGTTTTCGCTGCGGAACGCCAACCGTAGGGGGGAACCTGCGGGCGTCCGCCGCCATTTCAGGGAGGAAGTCTCATGCTGGTGCTGACTCGCAAGATCAACGAGCGGATTGTCATTGGCGACGGCATCGAAGTCGTCGTGCTGTCGGTGCGGGGCAACCGGGTCACGCTCGGGATCGCCGCCCCGCTGGAAACCTCGATCCGCCGCGTCCCAACGACCACGCTGAAAGCCCCGGCGCCGCGTCGGGAGCTTGAGCTGGCCGGTTCCGTCAACTGAATTCTGGATCCCAGCGGGCCTCGGCCCGAAGGTTCCCGGAGGGTGATCGTCGCCGTCCGGATTTCCGAATGCCCCGAACGGAGAGACAGACCATGACATCAGCAGTCACCAAGCCGAAAAAAGAAACCGGCGAGAAGACGACTCTGTCGCGAGAACCCCTGCAGGGTCTGGGCTTCCCCGCCCTCAATCGCATGCGACAGGAATTCGACGAACTCTGGAACAAGCTCTTCCACGACGTCCCCGCAATCTGGAACGCCGAACGCTTCGACCTGCGCTGGTCGTTCGACATCGAAGATCAGCCGGAAGCCTACGTGATCAATGCCGAAGCCCCCGGCTTCGAAGCCGGCGACTTCAACGTCGAGCTCCGCGGCGACAATCTGGTCCTGCAGGCTCGCCACGAAGAGAAGAAGAAAGGCGCCAAGGACGACGAGTCGTTCTCTACCAGCGAGTTCTACCGCTCGATGACCCTGCCGCCGTTCGTCGATGCAAAGCACATCGACGCCACGTACAAGAACGGCGTGCTGCAGGTCACCCTCCCCAAAACCGCCGAAGGCAAAGGCCGCAAAATCCCCGTTCAGGGCTAACCGGCACGGCCGGCTTCTGCCGACTCAGAGATGGGTTGGACGTGGATGCCGCATTCGGCGGCGTTGACAGGAATGGGAGAGTCAATCTGGGCGGCGCGTCCCTGAGTCTTCGAAGGGCGTGTCTTCGTCGCCTGAAGACCACGCCCTTCGCAAAGCCTCTGGGGCATGCCCCCCGAATTGACGGAGAGATCTCTGTCAGGAACTACAGCGCGTCGCACAAGGCCAGCGCCAGGACCGGGAACGCTGTGCCGCTGTAGGTGATGAAGTGCCAGGTGTCGGTGTTCAGCGAGCGGGTCCACCAGCGACCTGACTCCTGCTGATGGGTGCGGAGCCACTTCACCCCCTGCTGCAGCCGGGGATCGCTGGCCGGGACGCCCGACTGCCGCAGCACGATGATCGCCAGGCCCGTCTGATGGCCGTCGCTGGGCGGATCGGCAAATTCCGGCTCCCCCTTGAGCTTCTCGGCTCGATTGCCGCTCCCCCAGGTTTCCGGCGTGGCAAATGTCCGGATCGACCAGCCGCCGTCGGCCCGCTGGTGCTTCCAGAGCATGTCGACGAGCTGCTGACGTTGGTCGTCCGCCAGCAGGTCCGGCAGCCGGGTCGACGTCCAGAGCAGGAGCGTGCGGCCATAGTCGTGCGGCGGCGTCTGGGTCCGCAAGTAGTTCTTCAGTTTCTCGACGCGCGCCAGCAGCGCTTCGTCCTTGATGGTCGCCAGCCAGCCGGGGGCCGCGGCCATCGCCATCGCGGCGACGGTCGCTTCGTGAAAGGCGTCGGACTCGTAGGGCGGCCAGCAGTCGAGCGTTCCCCACGTCCCGCTGTCGAGCTGAATCGCAAACATCAGCTTGAGCGCCTGGTCGGTTTCGGGCGACAGCGTCTTCGACACGTGCGCATCCCACTCGGCCAGTCCCGCGGCGGTATAGATCACCTGAGCCGGCTTCGTCGACTTTTTCAGATCGCGCAGTTCGACTTTCGCCAGCTCGGCGAGCTGAGCGACAAAGTGGTCCCGCATCGCCTCTGGCGGCGCACCAAGCTGCGGCGTGAGAGCCGGGCGGACCGTCATATAGGTCCCGTTGGTGTGGCAACTGACGCATTTCCGCGCCCCGTTCCAGGCAGCAGCCCCCTGGTCGAGATAACGCAGCGCATGTTCGACGGAGACTTCGCTGCGGACCGGTTCCGCCGCCGAGGCCTGCGGAATCCTGATGTCGCCGAACTCGTACTGAGGTTTGTCCTCAGCGCGGGTCACTGCCGACGGGATAGAGAAAAGAGCCGCAAGAATCAGCAGACCGCGAGTCGGCATGACGGCTACTCCAGACAAGAGTAATTACATATTGGCAAGCATTGATGAGATCGTAACGCGAAGCGTTGCTTCGAGCGAGGAAAGATTTGACGAGGCCGAGATCGGCCCTGGAAATCGGACATGGATCCTTCATCCCAGTTGTTTGATCGAGAATTCCCGCAAGTTCGAATCGTCACGTAAGTGATTTCTCAGTAATTGGTTGCAGTGTTTTCGACTGGCCGCGCTGACAAAAATGCCGTCGCCTCATCGAACATTCGCACACCATTCATTTAATCCACAGCATCTCTCCTAAACTCCCTGTAATCCGCATAACCGCGATCGGCGATTCGAAGATTCGCTGGTCGCCATCCACGTTCCTCCGGATTTCAGGGATTTCGTCGTGAACTGTTACCTCCGAAAACTCTCTTCGCTGCTCGTCGTCGGGGCGGGCCTCATCAGCTCCGCCGACGCGGCTCCGCTGGTCATCGATGACTTCGATGGCGGCTCGGACGCACGTCTGCAATCGTTTTCCATCTCGCCGACCACGGGCAGCCCTCACTTCCCGAACGGCATCTTCGATGTCTTTGGCGTGACCGACCGAACTGTGAATTTCGACTTCGCCGACGACTCGGCGGGTTCGTTTCCGGCAGATCGCTTCGGGGTCGTTCCAACGGCAAAGACAGACAAATTCTTCGGCGTCGAAGATCTCCTGAACCCGGACCAGCCGGGGGGACGGGGCACCGCAACCTGGACGTTCGACATCGCCGGACTGACCAACCTGTCGCTGCAGATTCTCTTCAGCGCGATGGGCGACTTCGAAGCTGGCGATAACAGCCACATTTTCGAAGTTGCAATCGACGGCGGCGGATTCTCGACGATCTTCAACATCAATGGGGACAACAACGACACCTTCGGGTATACGATGGAAGGCGGATTCGTCGTTAACCTGGCCGATCCGCTGAAGCTCACCGACGATCTCGGGACGCGGATCATCGACAACTCGTTCACCACCCTCGGGACCTCCGCAATCCTCGGAACAGGCAATCTGCTCACCCTCCGCTACACGGCCGGTACGAACGACGGCGGTTCCGAAGTGTTTGCGTTCGACAATATCATCCTGAATGCCGACCCTGTTGGCGGAGGCGGACCGGTCGTTCCCGAACCGACTTCCCTGGCGCTCGCAGCGATCGGCGTGCTCGCGGCATTTGCCCGGCGCGCCGTCAAGCGGAGCAAGTAGGCTGCGCAACGACATTATCTGACGCCAGAACAGGGCCGTCGTGCAGTCGCATGCGGCCCTGTTCTCGTTCTGCTCGCCATATCGCGATCACTTGCAGACAGAGACTGCCGATGAGTCGTTGGCCAGAGTGACGATTCCTTGCAAAAATCTCCTTGCCCGGCTCCCCTCGGTCCGATAGCCTTAACAGATGTCGAGTTCCGAGGAGCCCCTCTCATGATCGATTCGCCCCTTTCCGTGCGGCTGCTGTCCTCCGTCCGCCGCCGGCTGTTTCTCGCCGCGCTGGGCCGCTGCTGGTATCGCTCGCTGCTTGTTCTCTGCGCGGTGTATGCCGCAGGACTGCTCGTGGCGCGTCTGACCGGTTACGGGCCGCAGCTCTTCACGTGGTGGTCCCTGCTGATCCTGCCGGCTTTAGCGCTGCTGGCGGCGTTCGTCCTGCTCCGTCGGCCGACGGCCGTGGATGCCGCCCGGGCGGTCGATGGCTGGGCGGGAACCAAGGATCTCTACCTGACGTTATCGATGCTCAAGACCTCGGCGGGAGAGTATCAGCCTCTCGTGCTGCTGGCCGCCGAGCAGCGGGCGGGGTCGGTCTCGCCGCAGAAAGTGCTGCCGTTTGCGTGGCAGAAGAAGTACTGGAATCTGCTCTGGGCGCCCGCGGTCGTCGTGCTCGGCTGGGTTTTCCTCCCGCAGCTCGATCCATTCCAGAAGCTCGCGCAGGCCAACGTCATCGAACAGCGCAAGGTCCGCCTCGACGATTCCAAGAAAGCCACCGCGCTGCGCCTGGCCGAAGTTCGCAAGCAGGCCGAGGAACGGGAAGAGTCCGACCCGACCGAGGGCGCCCTCAAAGACCTGCAGTTCGCGTTCAACAAGACCAAGCCGAAGGAAAAGAAGGAAAACCTGCAGGCGCTGATGGCCGAGCAGAAGAAGCTGGGCGAGATGTGGCGTGGCCTCAGCGAGAGCAAGCTGAAAGAGTTCCTCAAAAACAGCGACTCTCTCTCCGACCAGCAGTTCGGCATGGCCAGCGACGAAGAGCTGCGCAAGATGATGGAGGATCTGAAGAACGGGTCCGCAGAAAGTCTCAAGCGCGAACTGGAGGGTATGAAGGACGCGCTTCAGAAGCTGGCGAAAACCGACGATCCCGCCGAACAGCAGAAGGTCGAGCAGGAGCTCAAGCAGCGGATGGACAAGCTCGAACGGATGGCCCGCGATAAACTGGGGTCCCCCGAGATGAGCGCCGCCCTCAAGCGGGCGAAGGAGCAGCTCGACCTGTCCAAAATGCAGGACCTGACGCCCGAAGCCCTGCAGGCGGCGATGGAATCGATGGACCTCGCCGGGAAGGAATTCGAAGAGCTGGCGGTCTCGATGAAAGACATGCAGCAGCTCGAGCAGGCCCTCAAGACGCTGCAGATGGCCAAGAAACTCAACGAGCAGGAAATGCTCGACGGGGAAATGGCCGCCGGTCAGTGCGAGTCTCTCGCCGACTACGAAGAGCTCTATGCCCAGCTCCTGGCCGAAGGAAAATATGACGAGGGCGAAGGAATGGGCGACGAGGGGATGGGCCGGGGCGGAGCGGCTCCTGAAGATGATTCCGTGAAGACCGGCTTCAAGGACGAAGAGTCCAAGTCGCAGATGACGCTCGGCAAAGTGCTGATGTCGATGAAGACCCGTGCGGCCCCCGATCAGGACGAACCTCAGGCGCAGGTGCAGTACAAAGCCGCCGTCCAGCAGGTGAAGCAGGGAGTCAATGAAGCCATCCTGCAGGAACAGGTTCCTCCGGGATACGTCGATGGCATCAAGCGCTATTTCGATGCGCTCGAAGCCGATCAGAAATCGGACCGCTGAAGTTTCTCGCGTTTCCCGACGTTCGCGCTCCCCGCTCGATTTGAGCCCTGTTTCCGGAGTCGGCCGTCCGCATGCCAGCTTCCCGACATCACTGGTTGTGGCTCCCTGCGATCGCCGCCGCCTTCGTGCTCCTCGTCTGGAGCACCGGCCGAAGGTCGGTGAACGGCCACGCTCCGCTGGTCGTCTATTGCAGCCACGATGCGGTGTATGCCGAATCGATCCTCCGACAGTTCGAACAGGAGCTCGGGATCCCCGTCGAAGTCCGCTTCGACACCGAGGCCACGAAGTCGCTGGGGCTGATCAATCTGCTGCTGCAGGAACGCGAACGGCCCCGTTGCGATGTTTTCTGGAACAACGAGCTGCTCGGCATGCTCCACCTGCAATCCGAGGGAGTTCTGGAACCCTATCGGGGCGCCGGCTGGAAACGCATTCCGCAGCAGTATCGCGACCCCGAGGGGAACTGGACCGGGTTCGGCGCCCGCCTGCGTGTCTGGATCGTGAATACCGGGCTGCTGCCGGAAGCCACCGAAGCCTCGCTCGATCAGCTCTGGACGGACAACCCGCGGACGCTGGCGGTCGCCAAACCGCTCTACGGCACCACCCTCACGCAATACAGCCTGCTCTGGAAACTGTGGGGGCCGGATCAACTGAAGGCGTGGCATCGCGACGTCCGTCAGCGCGGCGTGCGCGAGGTGAACGGCAACGGACTCGTCAAGGACATGGTTGCCGCCGGGACCTGCTCGGCGGGTTGGACCGACACCGACGACACGTTTGCGGCTCTGGAGGCCGGAGCGCCCGTTCGGATGCTGCCGCTGAAGGTCGAGGGGCGAACGATCGTGATTCCCAATACCGTCGCCATTATCCGCGGCACAAGCCGCCGGGGCGATGCGGAACTGCTGGTCGACTACCTGCTGTCGGCGCAGACCGAGCTGGCGCTGGCGCGATCGACCGCACGACAGATTCCGCTGGGCAAAGTTCCCGACGCCGAAGTTCCCGCTGAAGTCCGCGAGCTGCTTCCCCGGGCGGCGGAAGGGCACGACCTGCGGGATCTGCTCCCGAATCGTGACGCGTGCCTCGCCTGGCTCAAGTCGGAGTACCTCGAGTGACCTGGCTGTCCGCCTGCGGGTGGACGCTGTTTCGAAGCGTGCTGCTGACCCTGCTGGCCTGGCCGGTCAGCTCGGCCCTTGCGGAGCATCTGCGGCACATTCCCGGCCCTCGACGATCCCTTGGCCTGCTGCTGCTGCTCGCACCGTTCCTGTTTCCGGAGCTCGTCACCGGTTACGCCTATGCACCGTGGGTCGCCGGCCTCCCCTGGTCGGCCGAGGGACTGTGCTGTCTCCTCCTCTGGCTGAGAATCATTCCGATCGGCGCAGTGACGCTGCTGATTGCCCCCCCCGCCGGCGTCTCGGCGTCCGCCTGGCATCTCCGCCAACTGCTCCGCAGGACTGGTCGAAATCCGGGCAGTCCCCTCCGCTGGATCTGGGAGCGCTCGGTCCGCCGGTCCGTTCCGGCCCTGGGGTTGATGTGGTTTGTCCTGTTTCAGGAGTTTGAGCTGGCGGCTCTGCTCAAGACGGTTTCCTGGGCGGACTGGCTGTTCGTAGCGCAGGTCGGAGGCCTCCCGCTTTCGACGTCGTGGCGACTGGCGGTGCTCCCGCTCCTTGGCGAGCTGGTCGTTCTCCTGCCGATCCTCCTCCTCGTCACTCGCAGCACTGGCGGCTGGTCGCGAGAAATCCCGCCGCCGCCGCACCCGTTGATCGCGTGGATGTGCCGGGGCTATCTTGCCGCGGCGATCCTTCTCGTGTGCGTCGTGCCCATTGTCCTGATGTTGCGCACGAGCTGGAGCGCACTCAGTGCCCACCTCCTGCAGCGGCTGCAGTGGGCGGGTCTCGGACGCGAGCTGGTGGGCGGCGTCGGCGTCGCCACGTGCGCGGGCGGACTGGCGTGGTGGTTGGCGGACCAGATTCGCCCTCGGGCGGGCTGGTCCGCCCGCTGGTTGTGGCTGATTCCGGGCTGCTGCGGTTCGCTGGTCGTCGGACTGACGCTCGTGAATCTGTTTCAGCGCGGATGGCTGAACTTCGCGTATGACACCCCTCTCCCGTGGATCCTGGGGCTGACGATTCTCCTGCTGCCCCGCGCAGCGCTGCTGCAGGTCTGGCTGCAACGGATCAGGCCCGGCTCGCCCGTTCATACGGCCCGCATGACCGCTGCGATGGCAGGACGCAACGCGGCCAGTCGCGGGCTCGTCTGGCGGCTGGAGCATCTACCAGCCTGCCTGGCGGTCGGACTGGTCTGCTGGTGGGGTTACCTGGATGTCACCACCGCCTACCTCCTGAATCCCACCGGCATGGTTCCCGGGATCGTGCGGCTCTACAATTTCATGCACTACGGTCGCTCGGCTGCTCTCTCTGCCGAGGCCGCCGTGCTGCTGCTGACGCCGCTGATCGGGGCGTTGGCCGTTTTGTCACTTGTCCCGCTTCTGAGCGGGATGTTTGCCCGTCGGCAACGAACGAACACGCCTTCGGATTCGCAGCCGCCGGCGGAACCTGAGTCAGCATGACGACCGCATCCAACCTCTGGCGACTCGAACGGGTGACGTTGCAGGGGCGGCCTCAACCCCGCCTGGACGACGTCACGCTCCACGTTCCGGCAGGCGTGACCGCGGTCCTCGGGCCTTCGGGAGCCGGCAAATCTTCGCTGCTGTCGCTGCTGGTCGGATTCGAAACGCCCGGCTCCGGCCGAATCATTCGATGCCAACCTGCCCCGACCGGACAGGCCGATCTTTTCTGGGGACCGCCCGACGATGGGCTGTGGCCGCATCTGACGGTTCGCGAGCATCTCACGACCGTTGCGCCGGCCGGCACGGCGGCGGACCGCATTGATGGATTACTCAAGGACTTCGATCTGACGGCGCTGGTGAATGCGCGGCCCGAGAGACTTTCGCTCGGCGAACGCTCCCGGCTCAATGTTGTTCGTGCGCTGGCGACGGAGGCTTCGATCCTCGTGCTCGACGAGCCGCTGTCGCATGTCGAGGCCGGTCGCCAGGTTCGGTTCTGGCAGGCGGTGCGCCGCGAACTGCAGCGATCCGGCAGTCACCTGGTCTTTGCCACTCACGATCGGGAAGCCGTCCTGCGGGAAGCCGCGCACGTGATCTGCCTGGAAGCCGGCCGTCTGACGTATGCCGGTTCTGTTGCTGAGCTCTACCATTGCCCCCCTTCGCTCGACCTGGCGGAGCTGCTCGGACCGGCCAACTGGCTCGACGACTCCAGCCGGACCCGCTGGCTGGCTGATTCGCTGTCGGAGCGTCATCCCTGCATTCGTCCGGAGTCGCTCGTCGTCGAAGCCGAAAGCGATGGCCCTTGCGAACTTCTCGGCAGTCAAAGGCTGGGGCAATATTGCGAATCCCGCATGCGGCAGGACGGCCAGAATCTTGAAATCCGGCTGCTGCACCGCGTCCCCGAACGGCCCCTCGACGTTGGCGGGCGAGTCCGACTCCGGCTGCTGCCCTGGTTGCTCATCCTGGTTCTGGCTCTGATTCCCGGCTGCAGTGGGCCGGACGAACCGGCGCTCTCCGCCCATGAAACTGAGTCCTGGTCCTTGCCCGCCCACGCAGGCCGCATGCCGGCGCCGCGCGGCATCGGCCCCGGGCCGGATCGCACGCTGTATGTCCTCGACAACGCCGGCCGGGTGCTGGTGTACGACGAAGCGGGCGAGCTGCTCCGCGAGTGGTGGATGCCGGACTACGACATCGGCAAAGCCGAGGGGGTCTGCGTCCTGCAGGACGGTCGCGTCGCCGTCGCCGACACGCACTATCACCGTGTAGTCGTCTTCGATCAGCAGGGAATCGAGCAACTGCGGTTCGGCAAACTGGGCGAAGGGCCGGGCGAGTTCATCTATCCGGTGAAGGTGATTCAGTCTCCGTCGGGAACGCTGTTTGTCTGCGAGTACGGCGGTCACGACCGCGTGCAGATGTTTCGGCCGGACGGAACGTACGTCGGCGAGTTCGGCAGTTTCGGTACGGCGCCGGGAGAGTTCCAGCGTCCCAGCGGGATCGTCTGGCGCGACGGGCTGCTCTATGTCGTCGACGCATTCAACAACCGCGTCCAGGTCTTTACCGAACAGGGCCGGTTCGTCAAGGTGATCGCCGACGGCGCGGACGGCGCGTCGCTCTACTACCCCTACGACGTCGCTCTCACACCCGACGACCGGCTGCTCGTCGTCGAGTATGGCGGCAGTCGCGTGACGGCGATCGACCTCGACGGCAAACTGCTCGGCCGCTTCGGAACGCCGGGCGGTGGGGAGAACCAGCTCATGACCCCCTGGGGACTGACGGTCGACTCCCAGGGGCGGCTGTTGATCTGCGACACCGGCAATCGCCGACTCGTGCGGCTGGAGTTATAGCCGGAGACGTCCGGATCAGCCTTGTCCCAGCTCCCGCGAACGTTCTGTGGCGGCTTCGACGGCGTTCATCAGAATTCCGCGCAAACCGCCGCGCTCCAGCTCATGCAGGCCGGCAATCGTAGTGCCGCCGGGACTCGTGACCGCATCCTTGAGCTGCCCCGGATGCTGCCCGGTGGCGAGCACCATCTGCGCGGCCCCCAGCACCGTTTGAGCCGCCAGCCGGGTTGCCACGTCGCGCGGCAGCCCCATTCGTACGCCGCCGTCGCTGAGAGCTTCGATGATCTGATACACGTACGCCGGACCGCTGCCGGACAGACCGGTCACCGCGTCGAGCAATTTCTCCGGCACTTCCACCGCCAGCCCAGTCGTCGACAGCAACATCTCCACCAGTTGGGCGTCGCCGGGACGGCAATGCGGACCCATCGCAAATGCGCTGGCCCCTTCGCCGACCAGACAGGGGGTATTGGGCATCACGCGCACCAGTCGGGTTCCAGGCGGCAGCCCGGCGGAGATGCGAGTCAGCGACTGCCCCGCCGCAATCGAGACCACGAGATGATCGGAAGTGACGAGATCGCGAATCTGCGTCAGCACGTCCGGAATATGCTGCGGTTTCACCGACAAGACGATCAGGCGCGCGGCGATCAGGAGCTCGGCGACGCCGGAGACCGCCTTTCCGCCCGTCGCCGCCGCAAAGCGCTGCATTGCATCCGCGGAGACATCGTAGCCTAAGAGGTGATCCGGACCGACGACGCCCGCCGTGACAAACCCTTTGCCCAGGGCGGCGGCCATCTGGCCGGCCCCCAGAAAGCCAATCACCGGGGGCGGGGCGGTCGCTGTCATGGAGTCAACTCCTTGTCCGCGTCTGGCGGAGGCGGTTCGGGTGCGGTCCAGCAAGCGAGCGACCCCGGCGATGGTCTCGGCCGGGGTCGCTCGGAATGTGGAAAATTGTACGCCCGCGGCGGGCCAAAGTCGTCAGACGGCCCGGATCACCGCAGCGGCGCTCTGTCCCATCCGAGTCCGGTTGACGCTCAGCGCAATGCCATTGCTCATCTGCATCGGCTCGCTGTGCACGATATTCAGCGGGCAAAGCGGGTCCGGCGTCCGGTAATTGAGGGTCATCGGAAGCTGCCCGTGCTGCATCGCCAGCAGGCTGCCGGCCAGTTCCACCGCACCGGCGCCGGCGTCGAAGTGACCGAAGTAACTCTTCAGCGCTGTCACCGGAATCTTTTCGGCAATCTGCCCCAGCGCCCGCTGATACCCGCGGGCTTCTGCAATATCGTCCCGTCGCGTTCCCTTGCCGTGTGCGTTGATGTGCCCGAGATCGCGGGGAGTCATCTGCGACTGCCGCAGGGCTGCTTGAATGGCGCGTTCCAGGCCGACGCCCGATTCCCGGTCGGAAGCGCCGTCCGAGCCGCCGCCGACGCCGACGATCTCGCAGTAGATCGAAGCGCCCCGGCGAATTGCGTGCTCGTAGCTTTCCAGCACGAAGGCCGCTGCCCCTTCGCCCACGACCGTTCCGTCGCGATGCAGATCGAACGGACGGCAGGCCGACGCGGGATCTTCCCCGCGGGACAGGCTTTCGTAAAGGTTCAGCCGGGCGATCTCCAGGGGATGAATATAGGAACTGCAGGCGCCGACGATCATCGCGTCGGCGCGGCCGCGCTGAATCACCCGCACAGCCTCAGCGATAGCCAGCAGCGCGGAAGACTCGCAGGCGGTAATCGTATTGTTCGGCCCGCGGGCATCGTGTTCGATCGCCACGTGGCACGCCGGCATGTTCGGAAGCTGCTTCAGCAGCCAGAGGGGACAGATCTGCCCCATCGTGTCTTCACCCCAGCGGGTGAAGCTCTCGTCGTCGTCGACGCACCCCTGCATCTTGCGAGCAGCATCCGCCAGCTCTTCCGGAGTGGTGGAAATATGCCCAGCGCCAAACTCCACGCCCAGGCGCTCCGGGTCAATATCGCCGCGGGTCAGCCCCGCGTCCTTCATGGCCATCGACGCCGAGGAAACCCCGAGCTGCACGTCGCGGGACATGACTTTGAGGAATTTCTTCTGCTGGATGAACTGCAGCGGATCGAAGTCGTGAATCTCCGCAGCCAGCTTCGAAGGCAGATTCGTGGCCGGAAACGCGGACAACACATCAATCCCGGAGCGACCGGAAATAAGGTTCGACCAGAAGGGGTCGCACCCGATACCGATCGGCGATACGACTCCGATTCCGGAGACGACCACGCGGGGAAAAGCGGCCTGAGCCGTCATAGCCTGACCTTGTTCGCAACCCGCGCCCCGGCATCCCTCGGAGAGCGGTTTCTACCCCAGTGCACTTTCCGACGGCGGTCCCCGCCTCCCGGCCCTAAGATCCTTCGGACTCCGCCAGGCCGGCAGTTACAGCGCAACTCGTTACGCCGCTTGGAAATGCAGCCAAAACCACAATTCTGAGACGCCAAGTCGCTTCCGCGACTTCAGCAGCTCGTCTCTGTTGTTATCGGTCTGCGAATGCGTCGCCGTGCAGAGCAGCCTCACAATGCCGCCGAAACGTTTCCGAGGAAATCTCTTTCCACGGAACCACCCCGACGACCCGATCCGTACTCCGGATCGAGACTGCTCCAGATTTCAGGAACACCCAAGTCAATTGCAGACTTCCGCCTCTTTCGATGCACCATCCGCCAACGAACCCCGTCGGCGGACCCCAGCGGCACAGTCGAGAACAGCTCTCGATTCAGGCACCCCTGCCCGAACCGATGATGAAGTCCGCAATTCACCGAGTAATTACACCCGGCAATCGCGAAATTGTCAAGAAATCTTCCGTGAATATGTATACAAAAAGTTATGTCGAAAAAGCTCTGTTGCCGGCGGGGTTTTCGCAGTCGCTACAACCGAACGCTTCGCTATTTCCTTCCAAACGGACATTCCAGATGGACGATCTCAACGAAGGGGATGCAGGCGCCCCGCGGAGTCCCAGTCGGCAATCTAGGATTCCCAGAAACGCCTCGCGGAGCTCCGGGCTCATCTTATGTCGACCATTCAATCCACGACCGGCCTGGCGAGCGGCATCGACATCGGTGCGCTCGTCAAAGCCATTATCGGGGTTGAGCATAAGCCGATCGATCAGCTCGAGACCCGCCTGAAGGACATCCAGGCGCAACAGACCGCCCTCAGCAATATTCAGGCCAGCCTGTTGTCGCTGACGACGTCGGCCGTATCGCTCCAGTCCTCCAGCACCTTCAAAGCTCTCACCGTCCAGAACTCCAGCCCGTCTCAGTTTTCAGTTACCACGCAGTCCGGCGCCACCGCCAGCACCTATGCGCTCCAGTCCGTGCGGCTGGCGTCGACCAATCAGTCGCTGTCGCGCGGGTACGCGACCGCCACCCAGACGGTCGGAGCCGGCCAGATCGTCATCAGCTCCGGCGGCGACCTGAATCGACCGCTCCGGCTCGAACTCCTGAATGACGGCGTCGGCGTCCAGCGCGGTCAGATCAAAATCACCGACCGCAGCGGGACATCGGCCAGTATCGATCTGCGAAACGCCGTCACGATCGATGACGTCGTCACGGCGATCAACAGCTCCTCGATCGGCGTCGCCGCCTCCACGCTGGGTGGTCGCCTGACGCTGACCGACACGACCGGATCGACCGCAACCAATCTGCAGGTCGCGGAAATCGGCGGAGGAACGACGGCGGCAAACCTGGGAATTCTTGGCTCTGTCAGCGCCGATTCGCTGACCGGCAGTGACATCCTGACCGTCAACAGCGACTTCACGCTGGGGCTGCTCGACGACGGCAACGGCATTCGCCGGTCCACGGGTTCCTCCGACCTGGTGCTGACCCTGAAGGACGGCTCAATCCTGGCGGTCAATCTGGACGACGCGGCGACGCTGGGAAATGTCGTCAGCACGATCAACAGCGCGACCGGCAATGAGGGCAAACTGACGGCGGAGCTGGTCGATGGCCGGCTGAAACTCACCGACAACACCGGCGGCGGCGGATCGCTCTCTGTCGCCAGTGCGCCGGGGAGCAATGCGGCGACCGTGCTGGGACTCGACGTCGCCGCCAGCGGAAACGAGCTGACCGGAAATCGTCTGATCGCCGGTCTCGACAGCGTGCTGCTGAGGAATCTCCGCGGCGGTCAGGGGATCGCCACGCGCGGCGAAATTTCTCTGACGGACCGGACTGGAACGACGGCGACCATCGACTTGAGCGCCGCCGAGTCTCTCGACGAAGTGCTGAGCGCCATCAATTCAGCGACGTCGGTCGGCGACGTGAAGCTGCAGTTGACGGCCCGCCTCAACGACAACGGCACCGGCATCGTCATTGAAGATACGTCCGGGGCGACGGCCAGCGACCTGGTGATCGCCGACGTCGGCGGGGGGACCGTGGCGGCCGATCTGGGAATCGCGGTGAGCGCCTCCCAGACGACCGTCAGCTCCGGCAACCTTTATCATCGGTATATCGGGGAATCGCAGAGCCTGGCGAACTACGGTCCAAAGGGGACTTCGGTCCCGACGGGGTCGTTTCGGATTACGGACTCGGCGGGGAATCAGGCCGTCATCAACATCACCAGCAGCGTCAAGACGATTGGCGACGTGATCGACCGCATCAACGCCGCCAGCGGAATTCAGGTCACGGCGAAGCTGAATTCCACGGGGGACGGCTTCGAGATCGTGGACGACGCCGGGGGGGCCGGGACGCCCGTCGTTTCGGAGATCGGGGGAACGACTGCCGCCGGCCTGCGGCTGCTCAATTCGGCGGCGCTGGGGGGCGACGGCAAATATCACATCGACAGCCGCATGTCGACGGTGATCACCATTGAGGCGACAGACACGCTGACGCAGATTTCGACGAAGCTCAACTCCGCCGGGGGGATGTTTCGCTCGTCGGTCGTCAATACCGGCTCTCCGCTGAATCCGTTCCGACTGAGCGTGACGTCGACCGTCTCGGGAGCGGCGGGCTCGCTCAAATTTGACGACGGCGGGCTCGGTCTGAACTTCGCGACGCAGACGCCCGGGGAGGATGCGGTCCTGCGCGTCGGAAATGCCTCGTCCCCTTCGAGTTACCTGGTGACGTCGAATACGAACACGTTCAGCAACGCCGTGTCCGGCATCAGCGTGTCGCTGCTGCAGACCGGCGATTCGGTCGCGTCGGTGACGACGACTCAGGATACGAGCAAGATCCAGAGCGCGATTTCCAACTTTGTCTCGCTCTACAATTCCTACGTCGACACGGCCGCCACGCTCTCCAAGTACGACACGGCGACGAGCACGCGGGCGGCGCTGCAGGGGAGCGGCACTCTGCTGCGGATTCAGCAACGTTTTTCCGATTTGATCAACCGCGTCCGGGGGGGGCAGGGGGACCCTGTCCGATCGCTGGCGGATGTCGGCGTGACGGTGACGAGCGGCGGGAAGCTGACCGTCGATTCCACGCGACTGGCCAACACGCTGCAGAGCAACCCGGAAGAAGTGACGTCGCTGTTTACCGACGCCGAAAACGGCTTCGGCGTTAAGTTTCTGGACGCTTTGACGAATCTCAACGATTCGACCAAAGGATCCTTGACGGTCGAGATTAACGGGTTGGGGACTGTCGCGGATTCGATGACGAGTCGTATCGCCGATCTGGAGTCGCTGCTGGAGACCCGACAGGACTTTCTGCTCCGGCAGTTCCAGAGAATGGATAACGCCATTGCCCAATTGCAGACACAGCAGGACGCCATCAAGGCGATGTTCGACGCGGTCACCAATTCCTCTGAGAATTGATTTCCGATCCGATAGACGGAGGGCGGTCGGACAACGGATTCGGTTCATGACGACTGCAACGGCGCTCAAAGCCGCGCACCAGCAATTCCTCTCGATTGGACGATGTGTCTTTCAGCACTCAAGATCAACATTCTGGATGCCTTGAGAAGGATGCCCGAACCGTGCAGCAGGCCGCGACGTACCTTGAAAACCAGGTGTTCACTGCTTCACCGCACCGCCTGCATCTGATGGTCGTCGACGCAGCTCTCCGTCACGCCCGCCGCGGCATGGAAGCGCTCGATGAGAAGTCGTGGGAGTCGATGTTCCAGTCGCTCAGCAAGGCACGCGACTGCGTGTCGGAGTTGATCGGGGGACTGCAGCCCGATGTCGCTCCCGAGCTGGTCGATCCGACGAAGGATCTGTTCATCTTTGTCTATCGGAATCTGGCGAAGGCCGATTTTGATCGGGACTCGCAGCTCATTCGGGACGCGATCGGCATCCTCGAAATCCATCGCGAGGCCTGGGTCGAACTGGGACTTCAGCTCGGCGCGGGACAGCCGGCGGGAGCGCCTGCGCGTCCCGCGTACGAAGACGCTCCGACTTCGGGGCGGAGCTGGTCGACCTGAGCGGGGCCTGTCAGGTTCCGCCTGGCTCCGTGTCGTCGGCGCCGAGGACGGCCTTGAGCCGGGCGCGGAGGGTTGCTCGATCGAGCCCGAGCAGTCGCGCGGCCGCCGTCCGATTCTGATGCGTGTGCGCCAGCACCGTCTGCAGCAACGGCCGCTCGACGAGCTGAAGGAACCGCCGGTAGAGATCGCCCGTCTCTCCGGGATCGGCGGACTGAATTGCCCGCCCGACCCACGCGACCAGTTCTGCGTCGAGGCCCCGACTTGCAGTCATCGACGTGACGTTCTGCGGAGTCGAGGCTGGACGCGGCAAGTGCTCTGCCTGCAGCGGACCTCCGCGCGACAGGACGGCCGCACACTCAACGGCATTCCGCAGCTCGCGCACGTTGCCCGGCCAGTTGCGTTCGCGGAGGGCCGTCAGAAACCCGGTCGTCAACGGCGGCATCCGACTTCCGACGGCGAGTTGCAGGAAGTGCTCGACCAGCGGGGGGATGTCTTCCGGTCGCTCGCGGAGCGGCGGGACGTCGATCGGGAAGACCCGCAACCGGTGATACAGGTCTTCGCGGAACTCACCCTGGAGAATCGATTCTGACAGGCTCCGGTTGGTGGCCGCGACAACTCGCACGTTGGTCGGCCGGAGTAAACCGGAACCGACGGGAGCGAACTGCCGCGATTCCAGGACGCGCAGCAGTTTGACCTGGAGCGCGAGGGGCGTTTCGCCAATCTCGTCCAGGAAGATCGTCCCCCCTTCGGCCGACTCGAACAGCCCCCGCCGCTCCTCCGCGGCCCCGGTGAAGGCTCCGCGGACGTGGCCGAACAGTTCGCTTTCGATCACGGCCGGGTTGAGCGCCGCCAGGCAGACAGGGACGAATGGACCGTCGCGGCGCGCGCTGTGCCGGTGGACTGACTGCGCCACGAGCTCCTTGCCCGTCCCGGTTTCTCCAGTGATCAGGACGGGGACGTCGGTCCCGGCGACCAGTGCGATCTGCTTGAAGACCCGCTGCATCACGGGCGAAACTCCGATGGGTTCGCCCGATTCCGCGAGAGGGATCGGCGGAGGACTGGTTTCTGCGGGGGCGGGAGCGAGCGCCCGCGAAACGGCGTCGGCGGCCTGTTCCAGGCCGAAGGGCTTCACCAGATAGTCGAAGGCGCCCTGCTGCATCGCGCGGACGGCGGTCGGCAGATCGCCGAACGCCGTCATCACGATGACTGGCGCCTGATCGGCGCGCTGCTGCAGCCGGGGCATGGCGGTCAGACCATCTTCGCCCGGGAGCCGGACGTCGAGCATCATGGCTTCCGGATGAAACCGATCTAGAATCCGTTCGGCGGCTTCGACGGATGCCGCGGCTTCGACCTCGTGTCCTTCGTCGGTCAGAAACGATCGCAGGCTCCAGCAGATGGAGGGTTCGTCGTCAACGATCAGAATCCTGCTCATCGCGGGGGCTCTCGTGTTGTGGCCAGCTCAGCTCAAAGGAAGTCCGGCCGGGGGTGCGACTCCAGCTTAGCCCCCCCCGATGGTCTTCCGCCACCTGTCGGGCAATCGCCAGCCCGAGCCCCAACCCTTCCGGCTTGGTCGTCGTGAATGGTTCGAACAGCGATCCCGCGACGCCTCCGACCGGCCCCGGTCCGCTGTCTTCGACCCGCAGGACGCCCCGCCCGCCAGCGACGGCGGCGCTCAGCCAGACCGCGCCTCCCGATCCAGCCGCCTCAATTCCATTGAGCGCGAGATTCAACACGGATGCTCGCAAAGCATCCCGTTGCCCGGCGACCATTGGCAGCTCCGGATCGACGTTGATTTCGAGGCGGACGCCGGCGTGCTCGCACACAGGTCGCACCAGTTCGGCAACGCTCTGCAGGAGCGTCGTCAGATCGACGGGCTGCATGGCCTCGGCTTCGCGGCGCCCGAGAGACAGCAGCCCCCGCACTTCTTCTTCCAGGAGCGTGAGCTGGCGAAGCGCGACGGACAGACTGGTGTCTGAAGTCGCCATCGCGCAGCGTCGCTCGTGGAGCTGAATGGCCAGACGGGCGCCGGTCAGTCCGTTCCGGAGCTGATGGGCGACGCCGGCGGCCAGTTGGCCGAGGACGCGGACTCGCTCGGAATGGACCAGCGTTTCCCGGAGGGATCGCAGTTCCTGGCTGAGGCGGTTGACGCGGTCCGCGAGCTGACGGACTTCGTCGTCCGGCCCCGACAGCTCGATGACTCGCCCGAAGTCGCCGCCGGCGATCGCGGCGACGTGCTGCTGGAGGATCTGAACACGCCGGACCAGTCGTCGGGAGAGCCAGACCGTCAGCGGAATCAGCAGCAGGAGCGTCATGCCGCCAAAGGCGAGCGCGGGCCAGATGGCCAGCCAGCGCGACCGCGTCCAGCGCTCGACGGACGTCAGAACCACAATCTGCTCATCCGGGGCCGCGGAACCGACCGAGAGAACCGAAGCGCGGTATTCCGTCGGACCGATCTGCACGGTCTGCAGGAGCCGGGCGGGGTCTCCGTGGAGATCCAGTCGAAGATCGGCTTCGTCGATGTCGGGCAGCGAAGTCGCCAGCGCCGCGCCGCGGCGGGCATCCCACGTGATGTAGTGGTCGCCGGTCAGACGGGACAACTGTCGGAGAACCGCTCCCGATCGAGGGTAGTTGGCCTCGGCGAGGACCTGCGCCATCTGCTGCTGACGGTCGAGGGCGGCCTGGGCGGTTCGCCGCGAGGACAGCCACGCCGCGGCAATCGTATTGATGAGGACGGCGATCAGCACCAGTCCAGCGACGGGGAGGAGGATCTGCCGGCGCAACGGTCGAGCGAACCGACCGGACGCGGCGGCGTGTCGGAAGTTCGTCGCTTCGACGAGGGGGGCGGGCGGGTCAGGCGGCACGATCGAGCAGTCTCACGGGAGTGGCCCAGGAACACTGCTCACAGCATGTTCGGGTTGTTCGACGTCTGCCACCCTTTGCGTCAGTTCTGCAGGACAAACCGCTCGACGTATTTGCGTCCGGCCGTCTCGTAGTCGTCGCTGTCGACAACTTTGAGAACGTCTTCAAGATACGGGAATTTCAGTTCGGCCAGCATTTCCTTGCCGTAGGCTTCGCTGAAAAACTGCCCGCGGTCGGCGATCGCCACGTTCCCGTTGCGAGTCAGCGCGTCGAGCCGCTGCTGGAGGGCGTTCATCAGGTCCGTCACGGCCTTTCGGCGTTCGTCGCAGATGGCGTCGAGTTTGTCCCGGAGGAGTTTTTCGGTCGGTTTCTGACCGGAGGGAATCGGAATTCGGACCAGGCTGAGCGACTTGAGGACGGCCTGATTCAGCAGGCGCGCTCGGGGGTCCGTACTCAGCAGTACGTGATCCAGCTCGTGCCGCGCCAGGCTCGTGTCCCAGAGCTGCGGGCTGTCGTACTCCCGCGGCAGTTCGACTTTATGAGTCAGTGTGGATCGGGCGGTCTGCATGTCGATGCGCAGGGTGGCCTCGAGGTCCCGGCCGCGGCGCCGGAAATCGTGCTTGAACTGATACCTCCATTCCGTGTTCAGCGTGAATATCGTCTGGCCGGGAAATCGGCGCGGGGTTGCGGCGCGTTCGTAGAAGACCAGCTCAACGCCTCCCTCCTTCAGCAACTGATCGAGCGGCGCCGGGGCCGGGGGGGCGGCTTGAACGAGCGCGGTCAACGCCATGAAAAACGGGGCGGCGGCCTGGAAGAACGGGCGGGCGGGCGGGGGGACGGCACGGTTCACGTCCGCTCTCCCGCCAGGCGGCCGGCGACGCAGATGGACGACGCGGCAAACCACAGCTTCTTCCAGCGCGGCAGCCGCACGCGGCTGTGGTAGACATCGAATCGACGGCGTTCGATCTCGTGCAGCAGGCCGCCGTAGATTTTGAGCATGGTACGCAGGATCGGCCGCCCGACCGGCTCGACCAGCGGAAACAACTCTTCCGCCCGCCGATAGTAGCTGCGAGCGCGATCGACCTGAAACCTCATCAGCTCGCGGAACTCGTCGTTACAGACGCCGCGCCGCAAGTCGTCCTCGGAGTAGTCGAAGCGATGCAGGTCTTCGCGGGGAAGATAGATGCGGCCCAGCCCGGCGTCTTCGGACAGGTCGCGGAGGATGTTGGTCAATTGCAGCGCGGTTCCGCAGTCGATGGCGCGCGGAATGGCGTCTTCGCCGCGAAAGCCCCACAGGTGGATGCAGCAGACGCCGACGGCGCCGGCCACACAGTAGCAATACTGCTCCAGCTCTGCGAACGTGGCAATCGGCTGCGGTTCCAGATCGCGTTCGACTCCATCCAGGACCGCTTCCAGCGCCTCGAGCGGCAGCGCGAAGCGTCGGCAGATATCCGCAAAGGCCGGCCAGAGCGGGTGCTCGGCGGGAACGCCGGCGTGCGCGGCGCGGAGCGCCTGCCGCCAGTGCGTCAGTTCGCGGCGACGCTGCTCGGGGCTTCGGCCGGGCTCGTCCCCCAAGTCGTCGCTCAGGCGCATGAACGCATACAGCACGCACATCGCGTCGTAGCGGTCGCGGGGGAGCGTCAGGAACGAGAAATGGAAGTTGTGAGCAGTCTGTCGCGTGAGCCGGCGGCACCAGGCGTAGGATTCGTGCAGCGGCGTCAGTGCTGGACCGGACATGGATCGGTGGTCGCCTTGCTCGATCCTCTCCGCCGCGTGCAGAAGCGCAACGCCGCCCGCGAAAGCGCCCCGCCGAGGAGAAGCAGAGCATCGCGTTTCGTGACTTGGGGACGAATGTCCCAGACACGATACCTGATTTGCGCAATTCTCTGAAGAATGCGAAGCCCTCCGCGGGCAAACAGGTCAATATCGACCTGCAGCCGGCCCGGCAGGCGCCCGATCAGCGGCAGGCCGGCGGTCAGGAATTCCCGCGCCCGGTCGACCTCGAACCGCATCAGCTCCAGGAAGGCCTCGTTCTGGAGCCGCCGATCGAAGTCCTCCCGCCGGTAGCCGAAGCGCTCGCAGTCTTCCCGTGGCAGGTAAATCCGTCCGATGGCGTAGTCGCGCGCGACGTCCTGCCAGAAGTTCGCCAGTTGCAGGCCGGTGCAGATGCTGTCAGACCAGGCGAACTCCTGCGGGCCGACGCATCGGCAGAGGTGGAGGACAATTCTCCCGACCGGGTCCGCGCTGCGTCGACAGTAGTCCTGGAGCTGCGCGAAGGAGCGGTATTCGGCAACCGACTGATCCTGCACGAACGCGGAGATCAGGTCGGCGAACGGTTCGCGCGGGATCTGGAACTCGCGGATCGTCTCCGCGAGCGCGACGAAGACGGGGTGCCGGGTCCGTCCGGCATAACAGGCATCCAGCTCCTCTCCCCACCAGGCGAGCAGTTCCAGCGACCGGTCCCGGTCGCCGACTTCGTCTCCCAGATCGTCGGCCCAGCGGCAGTAGGCATAGACGTTGTAGAAGTGCTGATGGAGCCCCGGCGGAAGCAGCCAGGAGACGAGCGGGAAGTTCTCGTAGTGACTCGTCGCGAGTCTGCGGCAGAATGCGCGGGCCTCGTCCGGCGAAGGGGCCGGGCGTCCGGCAAGCGCCTCTGGCCCCCATTCCTTCAGTTCCGCCAGAAACGCCGCGTCCGCCATTCCCCGCTGCCCTTTGCCGTGTGTCGTCGGGCATCGTACCAGATACGAAGAGGATTCACCGCGGAGGCGCGGAGAGCAGACGGAGAAGAAATGTCGAATGTCGAAATGAACAAGTCGAGAGACGAGAGTCCAGAGTCGAGAGCCAGAGAACGAGTCCATTCCACGGACAACTGACAACTGACCAATTCCCAATAACTCGCCCCACTACTTCAGATGTTGAATGACGCGTCGTTCGAGGTCCGGCAGCCGGCGTTTCAGACGCTCGCTGAGCGGTACGGGGGCTCGGCCAGAGTCGATTTCCGCGAAGTATGCGGCCATTTCCTCGCGGGCTTCGGGGGGGCCATGCAGCAGAAAGTGGACCCAGCCCCAGGCGTCGCGGTAGTCCTTTCCGCCCATGTCGAGCATTTCGCGTTTGGCTTCCAGGGCTTCCAGCCGAGGCTTCCAGCCGAAACGGATCGCCCACTGCAGGCTTTTGCGATGCGGGTTGTCGTTGAGCCGGGCGCCGCGGGGGACCTCGAAATACTCGGCGAGTCCTTCGTCGAGCCAGAGTGGCACGTAGGGGAGGGAGTTTCTCAGCAGGGCGTGCGTCGCTTCGTGCCGGACGTCGGTTTCGAGATCCCGATGGCGGTACGCATAGACGCGGCCGGCGTCCTGTCCCGGCAGATACAGGGCCTGACGTTTTTCGCCGCCGGGGGACCTGCTTGACACGTATTTCTGGTAGGACCATTTGCCGGAGAACAGGTGGATCTCCACCGGCCGGTCGCGAAAATCGAGCCCCAGCGTTTCGTGCAGATCGGCCTGAAGTTCGCCGAGCTCCTGGACGAGACCGTCGACATCTCGCAGCGGAAACTCGGACCGAAATACGAACGGAGCGATCGTGGCTTCGTCGATCCACGGGGACTCGGCGCGGGCCTGGACCAGGCCGGCCAGGCTGCAGATCACCGTCAGAGCCCATCGTCGCATGCCGCCTCTCCCGGATCGGATCGCAGGGGGGCGAAGTCTAGGCGGGGAGGATTGGCGGGGTCAAGAGGATGCTGCTCGTGGAACGAGGGCGTTTCACAAGGGGGGAGAGAAGATCAGTGCAAAATGAAAAGTGAAAAAAGCAAAGTGCAAAATGGAAGAACCACAGATTGAAAACTCAAGTTCGCCAACGACCCCTTGCACGCACCGCATTTCGCGACGGACCACTGACCACGGACAACTGACCAATCTCCATCATGGCAACTCGACGAAGACGTCGTTTCCTTCGACAGCGACTTCGAATCGCGCGTGTTTGAGTCTGGCGTTGAGGCAGTGCTGGCCTGTCGTGACGTCGAACTGCCAGCCGTGCCAGGGGCAGGTCACGACGTTCTTGCGCAGGTATCCTTCCGCGAGGGGGCCGCCGGCGTGGGGGCAGATTCCGTCGAGCGCGTGGAACCGACCGTCGATGTTGAACAAAGCGATAATCCGGCCGTCGACGACGAACTCCTTGCCGGTTCCGGGGGCGACTTCTTCAACGCCGGCGATCCGATGGCGGGTGCTCATGCGAATCCAGATCCTGCTAGAGCGTCAGCGTGAAAGCGGCCAGCATCATCAGCCAGACGACGTCCAGGAATCGCCAGTAGACGGCGCACAGTTTGACGCCGGGGTAGAACTCGTGATCGAACCGACCGCGCAGAGCTTCCAGCACGACCCGGAACAGCACGACGAGGCCGCCGATGAAGTGCAGCACGTGCAGCAGCACGAGCACAAAGAGAAAGCCCCAGAACCGGACTGCACGCAACGATTCGAACCGCGAGATCGGCGGCTCAAGGGAAGCAGACCGCAGGTTGACGAAGTGACCGAGTAACAGATCGGTCAGTCCGATTGTCTGGAGTATGCAGAACAGGCATCCGCAGCCGAAGGCGGTCAGGAGCCAGCGGCGGAACTCAAGCTGCCGCTCGCGGCGGACTTCCCTCAGCGACTGTTGAAGTGAAATGCCGCCGACGAGCAGCACAGCCGTCGAAGCCCAGAGGACCGGCGGAAACCGTCCGGGCGTGACCGGAACGCCTTTCCGCATCAGGATGAAGGCCCACATCGCTCCGAGAAAGAACATGCCCAGAGACGCCAGCAGCAGATAGAGCCCGAACTCTTTCTGAATCAGTTCACGGCGGGCGGGCATGGGAATTCCCCCGATGCGGGGACGGCGGCTGCTAGGGCCGGGCGGCGGGGCTGTTGTCCAGAGTCAGATTGCTGATCTCCGACTGGTAACTGATCGAATCCATCGAACAGAACCCCACGAAAACCGCGACGAACGCCAGCGAAAACAGAATAATCAGCACGTTGAACGACTTGTCGTGCCGCAGGTGCATGAAATAGATCAGCACGAGCGACGCTTTGACCGTGGCAATCGACAGCGCCACGTACAACTCCGCCGCGGCGGGAATCACGGTCGATTGCGCCACCGTCAGCGCGGTCAGCACGATGAGCGCCAGGAAGGTGCCGATGAGGATCGACAGCGGAACCGGGTGGGAGTAGCTGTGGGCGTCGGCGTGGTGAGCGTGGTCAGACATCTTCAAAAACCCGTCCGGGAGGAATCCGCGAAGTTCAATCGCCAGCCGTTTCGCCGCGATCAGTGAATCAGATAGAGCAGCGGGAACAGATAGATCCAGATCAGGTCGACGAGGTGCCAGTACAGCCCGACGAAGTCGACCGGGCCGAAATACTCGGGACCGAAGTCGCCGCGCAGGGAGCGCCAGAAAATCCAGCCGATGGCGATCATGCCGCCGACGATGTGGATGCCGTGGAGTCCCGTGAGGCAGTAGTAGATGCTGAAGTAGATGCCGATGTCTTTGGGGAGTTCGGCGCGGGTCGGGAGGCCCTCGTCGCCGTGGCCGCCGGCGGCGTGTTCGCCTTTGGCGTGGGAGTCGCCGGCCGGTTTTGCGTCGGCATGGGCGTGGTCGACGGGGTCGGCGTGGGGGTCGCTCGCGTGGGATGCGGCGGCGTTGCCGGTGGCTTTGAGTTCGCCGTGGGGATCTTCGCCGTAGACGAAGTATTTGGCGGGGTAGATTCCGAGGTGGAACTTGTGGGAGTACTCGAAGTATTTGACGACGAGGAAGGTGAGGGCGCAGAGCCAGGTGATGGCGAGCAGGATGACGAGGCCCTGTTTCTGTCCGAGCTGGGCGCAGCGGACGGCCCAGGCCATGGTGAGGCTGCTGAAGAGGAGGACGACGGTGTTGATGGCGCCCATGGTGGGGTTCAGGAACATGTGCCCGTACGTGAAGATCTCCGGGTGGTTGGCCCGGTAGACCGCGTAGGCGGTGAACAGTCCGCTGAAGAAGAGGATTTCGGTGATCAGGAACAGCCACATTCCCAGCTTGCCGCTGTCGAACTGCTGTTCGTGATTCTCGAAGTGGTGGGCCAGGAATGGCGAATGCCCGTGGGCGTGATCATGACCGTGGTCATGGCCGTCGGCCGGAAGTGCGGCGGGGGCGAGCGTGCTCATGCGGAAAAGCCTCGTCGGACGTTATACACAACGCCTGGATAAACAGTCGGCGCGGGGGTCTTATTCGATGCCGCCATACGGATCAACCGTCTTTTGCGCCTTGGGAATCGGGACATAGCCGCCCACCGCGGGATCGTATTTGTTGGCGTGATAGTCGTAGGGGTCGGTGGCTTCGGGGGTGTGTTCGAAGTTGGCCAGCGGGGGAGGGGAGGACGTGTGCCATTCGAGCGAGTTGCCGCCCCAGGGGTTCATGGGGGCGGGCTTGCCCCGCAGCAGCGACTGGACGAGCACCCAGAGGGCCAGGAACAGCCCCGCGCCGAGGACGTAGGATCCGTACGTGGAGAGCTGGTGGTAGGTCTGGAATTCCGGGAGGTAGTTGTAGTAGCGGCGGGGCATGCCGCGCGAGCCCATGATGAACTGGGGGAAGAAGGCGAGGTTGAAGCCGACGAAGATGATCAGGGCGGCGATCTGCCCCTGGATGTCGTTGTACATTTTGCCGGTGATCTTGGGCCACCAGTAGAACAGGCCCCCCAGGAAGGCGGTGAGCGTGCTGCCGACCATGACGTAGTGGAAGTGGGAGACGACGAAGTAGGTGTCGTGGAGGTGGACGTCGGTGGAGAGGGTGCTGAGGAACAGGCCGGTCAGGCCGCCGATCGAGAACAGCACGATGAACGACTGGGCGAAGCACATCGGCGTCGCCAGGCTGATCGAGCCCTTGTACATCGTCGCCAGCCAGTTGAAGACCTTGATGGCCGAGGGGATGGCGATGCTGAAGGTGATGCCGCTGAAGACGATGGCGGCCATCTTGGATTCGCCGCTCGTGAACATGTGGTGGCCCCAGACCAGGAAGCCGAGCAGCGCGATGGCGAGGCTGGAGAACGCGATGAAGCGGTAGCCGAAGATGGCCTTCCGGCTGAAGACGGAAATCAGCTCGCTGACGATCCCCATGCCGGGCAGAATCATGATGTAAACGGCGGGGTGCGAGTAAAACCAGAAGAAGTGCTGGAACAGCACCGGGTCGCCGCCGAGCTTCGGATCGAAAATGCCGATCCCCATCGTCCGTTCGGCGAACAGCAGGAGCAGCGTGATGCCGAGCACGGGGGTCGCCAGGATCTGGATGATCGCGGTCGCGTACAGCGACCACAGGAACAGCGGCATCTTGAACCAGGTCATCCCGGGCGGGCGCAGCGTGTGAATGGTGACGATGAAGTTCAGCCCGGTGAAGATTGAACTGAATCCGAGGACGAACGCTCCCAGCACCGCCGAGACGACGCTCGTGTTGGTATCGATGCTGTAGGGGGTGTAGAAGGTCCAGCCGGTATCGAGTCCTCCGAGGAAGAGAGTGAGCACGAAGAAGAGCGCTCCGCCCATCCAGAGGTAGAAGCTCATCAGGTTCATGCGGGGGAAAGCCACGTCCTTCGCGCCGAGCATGATGGGGAGGACGAAGTTGCCCAGAGCCGCGGGAATGCCGGGGATGATGAACAGGAAGGTCATCACCGCGCCGTGCAGCGTAAACATCTGGTTGTACATGTCGTGCGTCATGCCGGTCGTCGGACCCGGCGTGAGCAGCTCCGTCCGGAGCGCCAGCGCGAACGTGCCTCCCAGCAGAAACGCCGACATGACGCCGACGAGGTACATCAGGCCGATCCGCTTGTGATCGAGCGTGAAGACCCAGCTCAGGATGCCGCTGGACTCGTTGAGGTAGTTGCGGCCGGGGCTGTGTCCGCCGGATCCGCTTTCGGTCGTGATGGTTGCCGTTGCCATGGGACTGCTCCCCACTCCGTCTGGCGCCGCCACGCTGCATTCTGCAGGGTGACGACGATGATTCTCGATTCCCCGTCCGGGACTTCCCGACCCGCCGCGGAACCTATTTCTTGTCTTCGTTCAAACTCTTGATGAACAGGATCAGGTCTTCGATCTGCGAGTCCTTGAGCTGCCCTTTGAAGCTGGGCATCTGGGCGCGGTAGCCGCCGCGGACTTTGGCGTTGGGTTCGAGGATCGATTCGCGGATGTAGTTGTCGTCGACGGTGATCGTGGAGCCGTCGGCGAGCTTCTGCTGCGTGCCGAAGGTCCCTTTGAACGACGGTCCGACTTTGGCCGTTCCGTCGGTCGTGTGGCACTGGGCGCAGCCGCGTCGGTTGTAGAGCTTGAGGCCGCGTTCGAGCGGAGGCGTTTCCTTCTCTTCGATTTCGATGACGCGGGTGAGCTTCTCGGCCCGTTCGCCCGCCGGGTAGACGACCACCTTCGCCAGCATGTCCGAATGGCTTTTTCCGCAGTATTCGGCGCAGAACAGCGTGTATTCGCCCGGGCGGGTCGGAATGAACCAGGTCGTCGCGTAGCGTCCGGGGACGACGTCCTGTTTCACGCGGAAGGCGGGGATGAACAGGCTGTGGAGGACGTCTTCGGAGATCATCGTCAGCTTGAAGGGTTTCCCCTCTTCGACGTAGAGGGTGTCGCTGGCGAAGCCGTCGAACTGGGGATAGGTGAACAGCCACGCCCAGCGCTTGGCCGTGACGCGGATTTCGTTGTCGCCCGAGTCCTCGGGAGGAGTGCGCATTTCGACATAGCCGATGAATCCCCAGAAGAACATGGGGATCAGCAGCATTGCGGGAATGATCGACCAGGTGAGTTCGAGAGCGGTACTGTGATGAGGCGATTCCAGCAGCGGGGCGCCCGGCCGACGACGGTACTGCACCGTGAACCAGATCATCAGGCCGACGATCAGCAGGAAGAAGACGGTGGAAGTTCCCAGGATGAAGTGGAACAGCCAGTCCACCTGGGGGGCCACGGTGGAGCTTTGCACGGGGAACCAGAACGTCGAGCCCTCTTCCACCCACGGGGGGGCGACGAACTGCGCGGTGTCCTGCGACTTATCCATGATCGGTTCTCAACAACTTCCATCGCGTTCGGCGCTGCCGACCGCTGCATTCCAGATCTTCAAACTCTCGATGTCGAAATTCAGACGGGGACTGGTCCGACCGGGCCAGGACCCGTCTTCGGAGATCGCATCCGCCGCTCCCGGCGCAACAGCCAGGCGACAAACGCTGCAATCACCACCACCGTCGCCACCCCGCCGGTCCGCATCAGGTTGCGCGCCGCCGGAGCGTATCGCCCTTTTTCCGCATCGTAGTGGAAGCAGAACAGCAGGATCCGCTCCCACGTCCCCCCCACCTTGCCTTCGCCCGCTTCCACCAGACTCAGCCTCAGCGTCTCCGGCGGGAAATCGACGCCATACATGTATCTTGCGATCTTCCCGTCCGGCGTGCACAGCACGAACATCGCCGGATGAGCATATTCCTTCCGATCCGGGACATATCGAAACTTGAAACCGATCGAAGCCGCCAGTCGCTCGATCGACTGCCGGTTGCCGACCAGAAATCGCCAGCCGTTTCCCGTCCCGGCCCGCTCGTACAAATCCAGATATCTCTGCCGCGTCTGCCCGGCCCGCTCGGGAGTCTCCGACGGATCCATGCTGACGGAGACGACGTCAAACTCCTTGCCCGCCGTCCAGTCCAACTGCTTGAGCGATTCCACCAGGCCCGACAACTGCAGGTTGCAGAGCATCGGGCAGTTGGAATAGTTCATCGATACGATGACGGGCCGTCGTCCTTCGAACCAGTCCTGCACCCGTCCGTCCTGCCGTCGGTGATCCCGGAAGATCAGTTCCAGCGGCAGCGATTCCCCGACGTGCTCGGCGACGTCGAGATTCTCCAGCTCCTTGGGGGTGGTTTCCCACGGAGCCGCCCCGACCGGACCCGAGAGCGCACCGACGCTGCTCAGCCAGACGAGAACTCCGCAAATCGCCCGTCGCACTCTCATTTCACCCGGTCTACGGCGCCTTCGCCGACGTTTCCTGCACGACCAGTTCCATCGCCTTGCCAATCGGCAGCGACGTGATCTTCTTTTCGCGGTCGATCCAGCCGTACTCGGCGAGTCTGGCTCGCTGATTGCGTTGAATCACGATCTCCGGGGCGTTTGGGCCGCGGTTGGCGAGCGGTCCCTCGATCGAGTCCCGATATCCGTAGTATAGGGCCTGGAAGAAAAAGACCATTGCTAATGTCAGCATGACCGCGACAAAGCCGATCACGCCGATCACCTGATTGTTCATGTCGTCGTAGCGGGCCATGATCTACTTTCACCGCACGGGACCGTCCGAGGAGGCGGTCTGAGGCGCCAGATGTTTTCAGATGTTATGGAAGGCCAGCGATTCAGCCAGACGCGGATCCTTCAGCGGAATCAGCGGCTTGTCGCCGACAAAGTACAGAATGCCCCCCAGCCAGACGCCCCCCACTCCGACGAGCGCCGCCAGCTCGACGAACGGAATCGGCGGGGACTGGAACTGCCCTTTGTCGATGAAGTTGGGGTAAATCAGCCAGTACAGATCGACCCACTGCATCACCAGCAGCAGCGCCGACCAGAAGACCAGGGTGGAGGCGTTTCGCTTTGCGTATCGCGAAACGAAGCCGACGAACGGGATCGCAAAGTGCCCGAGAATCAGAATGAGTGAGACGTATTGCCAGCCGTGCTCCTGGCGGGCTTTGAACCACACGGTTTCTTCGGGGATGTTCGCGTACCAGATCAGCAGGTACTGCGACATGGCAACGTACGCCCAGAAGCACATGAACCCGAACATCAGCTTGCCGATGTCGTGCAGGTGCTCCACCGTGATCGCGTCCCGTAACAACCCCTGCCGCTGCAGGCCGACCGACAGAATCCCCAGGACCGCCATGAAGGACATGACGCTGCCGGAAAAATAGTAGACGCCGTAAATCGTGCTGAACCAGTGCGGATCCAGCGACATGATCCAGTCGAACGCCGCGAAGGTGATCGTGAGGGCGAAGAGAATCAGCCCGGGGGCGCTGAGGCCCTCCAGCTTGTTCGTCAGCGCCGGGTCGCCGCTCCCGTCCTGCAGCAGCGACATCCCCAGCAGCCGGCGCGAAAGCAGCAGCCAGATCGCAAAGTACCCGACGCAGCGGATCGCGAAGAACGGCGCATTCAAATAGGACGCCTTTCCCGCCAGGAGCGGGTCGCCGGCGACGAGTTGCGCGTCGTTCCAGATGAAGGGAATCGAGCTTCCCATCAGCACGGCGACGACGATCGGCAGGAACAGAACTCCGAGCGGCGCGACGCCGCACGCGATGAATTCCGCGAGCCGGCGAACCACGACGCTCCAGCCGGAGCGGGTCAGATGGTGAATCATGACGAAGAACAGGCCGCCCAGCGAGAGGCTGAGGAAAAACAGCAGACTCAGCAGATAGGCGAGCGTCACCCGGAGCATTCCTCCGGAAACGACGCCCAGCACGACCGCCAGGATCAGTCCGCCCAGCCCGACTGTCAGGCACAGGTTCAGCGGCTTGGAACCCCACCCCGACAGCGTCTGGCTGGAGAAGTCGGCGGGCTCAGCGGTATGGGTCGAGGCGGTCATATCGGATCTCAAAAATCTCGCGGGGTCGGGCAGCTTGCGGCGACTCAGACGTCGCTCGGACTACTCGAACTTCACGTCTTTCAGCTCGGGAAGCACATCGGCCGGAACGTCGGCGGGATCGCCCGTTCGAGTCTTCTGCAAAGCCCGCAGGTACAGCAGAATCGCCCAGCGGTCCTGGACCGTCACCACGTCGCCCATCGCCGACATCTTGCGGACGCCGTGCGTCACGGTATTGAACAGCCGACCGATCGGCTGATTGCGGACGTTCTCAGTGTGGTACGACACCGGCTTGATCCAGGTTCCCTGCTGCAGTTCCATCGCCCGGAGCGTCACGAGGCCGTCTCCGTCGCCCGCGATGCCGTGGCAGACCGAGCAGTAAATGTTGTAGCGCTCTTCGCCCCGTTTGAGCGTTTCCAGGGTCACCGGAATCGGAACGGTCTTGACCCAGGGGAGCGCATCGAGCGGATCGGGTTCTTGAGCGGCCGGCGCCCCGCCTGCCGGGGCAGGCTGCGGCGCGGCAGGCGCCGCCGGCGGAGCGTTCAGCAGCCTTTCAAGCGTACCGTCGTCGTGTTCCAGTCCCTTGAACAGCTTGTCGTCGTCTTCCAGGTCGCCGCGGGCGATCGTTCCGACGACTTCCTGCCGCATCGACCGACCGTCCGCGAAGAACTTGTTGGCTTTCTGGGTTTTGAACTTGGTCTGGAAATCCATGTCCTGGATCCAGTGGACCTTGGGAATCCGCTTTTCCTCCCAGCGATGCTTGGCAATCGCCACCGGCGGAACGACCAGCACGCTGCCGAGCATGATGGCCCCGAAGACGAGCGCTTTGGGAAACTTGGCGTCTGCGGGATCGATGTAGCAGGCTTCGACGTGTCGGGCTCCGATCGACTCGAGCAGTTGCCGGGAGCCTTCGAGCGAAAACTTGGGATCGCGTGCGTCGAGAGAGACGAAGAACCGGTCCGAACTGCTCCGCAGAGTCGAAACAGCCCTGCTGAAAGGGCTCGCAAACCGCGGCAGCCCGTTCAACAGAAACATGACGATCACCGTCGTAAAGCATCCCAGCAGGATGCAGAGTTCGAAGATGATCGGCATCCACGCGGGAATGCTCGCAAACGGCTTACCGCTGATCCAGAACGGGTAGTCGACGGTGTTCATCCACCACTGCATGCCGACCGCGTTGAGCCCGCCGAAGACGGCGGCGCCGAACGTAAACCAGGGGAGCCTGGACATTCGAATGCCCATCGCGTCGTCGATGCCGTGCACCGGAAACGGGCTGTGCGCGTCGAATTTCTGATATCCGGCGTCCCGCACCTTCCGCGCGGCTTCAATCAATTCCCGCGGCGTCTGGAACTCGGCGACCATGGCCGCCAACACGGGCTGCGGAGCCGGAAGATCGGGCTGGTGGTGGTAGTGCATAGGGTCTGTCTTCATCCGCTCGGATGGCCCGGAAATCGTGTCTGAATGTCCAAAAACCGGAGCTTTGCCGCTTGGGGCGACGCCGCTCCGCATCCCGCGGACTTTAGTGCTGCTCGCCCTCGCCCTGCGGATGCGGCATCACGCCCCGAATTTCCGCCATCGCCACGACGGGCAAAAATCGAAGGAAGAGCAGGAACAGCGTGAAAAACAATCCGAAACTGCCGATCAGCGTGCAGATATCGATGGTCGTCGGCATGTAGTACGCCCAGCTCGACGGGAGAAAGTCGCGGTGCAGCGACGTCACCACGATGACGAATCGTTCGAACCACATGCCGATGTTGACGAAGATCGAAACGATAAACATCAGCCAGGGGGTGGTCCGGAACTTCTTGAACCAGAAGAGCTGCGGGCTGAGCACGTTGCACGAGACCATCGTCCAGTACGCCCACCAGTACGGGCCGAACGCCCGGTTGATGAACGCGAACTGCTCGTATCGACTTCCGCTGTACCACGCAATGAAGAACTCCATCGCATACGAGTAACCGACGATCGTTCCCGTCGCCAGAATGATCTTGCACATGTTTTCCAGGTGCCGCGGCGTAATCAGATCCTTCAACCCGAACAGCTCCCGCGAGGGAACCATCAGCGTCAGCACCATTCCGAAGCCGCTGAAAATGGCTCCCGCCACGAAGTAGGGCGGGAAGATCGTGGTGTGCCAGCCGGGCAACTGAGATGTGGCGAAGTCGAAGCTCACGATGGTATGGACCGACAGCACCAGGGGCGTCGACATGGCGGCCAGCAGCAGGTACGCCCGTTCGTAGCGGTGCCAGGCGCGGGCGGAGCCGTTCCAGCCCAGGCTCAGAATTCCATAGGCGAAGTACTTCCACTTATTCGTGGCCCGGTCGCGGAACGTGGCGAAGTCGGGAACCATGCCCATGTACCAGAAGATCGCCGAAACGCTGGCATACGTCGAAATCGCAAACACGTCCCACATCAGCGGGCTGCGAAAGTTCTGCCAGACCCAGTTCTGAGTCGGCAGCGGCGCCGTGTACCAGATGACCCAGATTCGACCGACGTGAATCGCCGGAAACATGCCGGCGCAGATCACGGCGAAAATCGTCATCGCTTCCGAGGCGCGGTTGATGCTCGTCCGCCAGTTCTGGCGGAACAGAAACAGCACCGCCGAAATCAACGTCCCCGCGTGAGCGATACCGACCCAGAACACGAAGTTGACGATGTCGAACGCCCAGAAGACGGGGTTCATATTACCCCAGACCCCGATGCCGGTCGCCAGCAGATACGCCACCACCACGCCCAGCATCGCCGTCAACGACGACGAGATCGCCAGCGCAACGTACCACGCGAGCGGCATCCGCGGAGCTTCGGCAATCCGGCAGACCGTGTCGGTGACCGACGCGTAATCCTGTCCGCCCAGGACCAGCGGTGCGCGCTGGCCCGGCGTTTCGATCGAGTTGTCGACCAGTGAGGCGGTGACAGTGGCCATAAGCGTCGTACTTCGCTCAGCCGCACCAGGCGGCGTCAGTCGTGTGGTCTTTCCCGGCGGCCCGACAGGCCGCCCCTCCGATTTCGCGGACCCGTTTCAGGCCTTGTGGTCGTCTTTGTGCTCAGCGTCTTTGTGACCGTCGTCGTGATTCTTTTCGTGTCCGTGACCGTGTCCGTGGTCGGCCAGCTTCGGGGCCAGCGACGGATGCGGATTGCGGATGCGGGCCAGGTACTTGGTTCGCGGCTTGATGTTCAGTTCGGAGAGCATGGCGTAGGCCCGCGGATTCTCGTGGGCGACCGCGACGCGGTTCTCCTTGACCATCAGATCCCCGAATTCGATGGCGTTGGCGGGGCAGGCGTCCTGGCACGCGGTCCGGATCTCGCCGTCGACCAGCGGACGATTGTTTTCGCGCTTCGCGACGATCTTGCCGTTCTGGATCCGCTGCACGCAGTAGGTGCACTTTTCCATGACGCCGCGTTCGCGGACGGTAACCTCGGGATTGAGAACCATCTGCTGCAGTTCGGTGTTGGCCTTGTCGTACTCTTTATTGAAGTCGAAGAAGTTGAACCGCCGGACTTTCACCGGGCAGTTGTTGGCGCAGTACCGCGTGCCGATGCAGCGGTTGTACGCCATGTCGTTGAGCCCTTCGGGGCTGTGGACGGTGGCCGCGACCGGACAGACCTGTTCGCAGGGGGCGTTCTCGCACTGCTGACAGGGGAGCGGCTGCGTGATCATCTGGGGGTTGTCGAAGCTGTCCGGATCGCGGGGGTCCGCACTGAAGTACCGGTCGACCCGGATCCAATGCATCTCGCGATTGCGGCCGACCTGCTCCTTGCCGACGATCGGCACGTTGTTTTCCGACTGGCAGGCCACCATGCAGGCGTTGCAGCCGACGCACTTCGAAAGGTCGATCGACATGCCCCAGGCATGGCCTTCCGACGATCGTTCCGTCCAGAGCGATTCGAGCGGCGGATGGTGGACCTTGTGCTCGGCGAAGTGCGGCTCTTGCTTGTACTCTTCGAGCGTTCCTTCGCGGGCGAGCAGGCCGATCCGGCCGAACGTTTCGGCCAGACCCGCCAGATCGATCGCATGGTGATCCTGCGTCGTCGAAATCGGGTAGGTTTTTCCCGTCTTCGTGAGCTTCGCACCGACGGCGTGATCGGGAGCGGTCGTCGTCCGGAGCGCGTAGGCGTTGCAGCCGACGGAGCCGACCTTCTCGTAGGCGAGGCCGCCGACATGGCCGGCGTGCGTCCGGCCGTAGCCGAGCGCCAGTCCGACGACGTTCTGGGCGGTCCCCGGCACGATGAACACCGGCGCGGTGATCTTCAATCCGCCGACCGCGACTTCCACCAGGTCGCTGATTTTCAGCCCCAGCTTCTCGGCCGTCTTCGGGCTGATCAACGCGGCATTATCCCAGACCATCTTGGTGACGATGTCGGGGGTTTCCTGGAGCCAGGCATTGTTGCCAAAGCGGCCGTCGTAGACGCTGGCGTCAGTCTGGAAGATGACGGTCAGATCGGTCGAATCCGCCGCGCTCCCTTTGAAATCGAGTTCGAGGTCCGGTTTGAGCTGCACGCGGATGGAGGCGAGCCCCGAGTCCGGCAGGAAGCCGTCGTGAACCAGCTTGTTCCAGGCCTTCTCGGCGCGGTCCTTGGGGAGGACGTCTGCGAGGGCGGCCTTGACCAGGGTCTGTCCGTCGCGATCGTCCCCGAGGATTGTCGCCAGCAGTTCGAGATCCGACTTGCCGTCGAAGAGGGGGTCGATCATCGGCTGGGCGAGCGTGACGGTACCGTCGAAAGAACGGCCGTCGCTCCAGGCTTCAAAGGCGTGAGCCCGGTTGACGTGCCACTTGCAGGCGTGTGACGTTTCGTCGTCGAATTCGCTGAGATGAATGCTGTTGGCGACCTTGGCCAGGGCGTCGCCGAACTTCACGTCCGCGGGGGCGTTGTAGACCGGATTGCCGCCGAGGATGATCAGCGTTTCCACCGATCCGGCTGCCATTTCCGCGGCCAGGTCTTTGATGGCTGCGAGCTGGCCGCCCGCCTGCGTTTCCGGAGCGGCGAGGACGGCGTGGCCGAGGTTCTCGAGTTTCAGATTCAGGCGGTGCGCCAGGGCGTGGACGGCGGCGGGCTGCCGGGAGCCGACGACGACTGCGGACTTACCCTTGGCTTCGACGAGGTCGGAGGCGACGGCGGCCAGGAACTTGCCGTCATACTTCTCGCCGGCGGCGGCGGGCTCCTTGCCGGCCAGGTGGGCGTCGACGCGTTCTTCGACGGCGGCCAGGAACGGGCCGATGTTGTTTGGCGTCAGGGGCAGGCGGTGATCGGCGTTGGCGCCGGTCGTCGAGTAGAGACTCTCGACGACGTACATGCGGTTCATGCCGCCGTCGGCCTTGGGTTCGCGGCGTGCGGCCCACTGGCGGATGTTAACGAGCTTTGAGCCGTGATCGCCGAACAGGTCGGCGTCGAGGCTGAGAATGACGTCGGCCTTGGAGAGATCGAGCAACGTCCGGACGGGTTTGCCGAACGCGAGTTCCGAGCCGGCGATGTCGTTGTCGCGGTTGATCGGGTCGAAGTCGATCCAGCGGGCCTGCGGCAGCTTTTCGAGCAGCTTGGCCTTCAGCATGGCCAGGGTCTGCGAGGAGCTGGCTTCCGACAGGACGCGCAGGCCTTTGCCCTGCGATGTGCCTGCCGCCTCGACGAGCTTGCCAAGGGCGAACTTGAATTCGTCCCAGGACTTTTCGACCGGTTCTTTGCCGGTCCGGTCGAGGATGTGGCGGCTGCGGTCCGGGTCGTACATCTGGAGCACGAGGGCCTGCGACCAGACATCGGTGCCGCCGAGGCTCTGCGGATGCTGCGGATTGCCATCGACTTTGATCGGTCGACCGTCGTAGTCGGTGACGACCAGACCGCGGGAGACGCCGGCGACCTGGTAGGACGTCGCGTACTTCTGCGGCACGCCGGGGATGCGGTTTTTGGGCCGCACGGCGAAGGTGACTTCGTGATCGGCCTGCCAGCGGCAGCCGGCGGCGCCTCCCAGCGACAGGGCGGCGCCCATGAGCTGGATCCAGCGTCGGCGCGAGAATCCCGACGGAAATTCCGAGGCGGCGACCGGGAACTCCCGATGCAGCATCTCGCGGAATTCCGGAGTGTCCTGCAGCTCTTCGAGACTGCGCCAGTATTTTTTCGATTCGGTTACCGATGGCATGTCGAACAATTCACCTTCGGGTCGATGTGATGCTCGGTCCGCAGCGCCTTGCCGAGGTCCGCGGGATCTTCGTCGGGCTTCCAGTCGAGCTGGGTCACCAGTTCGCGCGGACGGAGGTTTGGATCGGGATTGCGATGGCATTCGAGGCACCAGAACATGCTCAGCGGAGCAACCTGGCGGACTTCTTCCATCTGATCGATGCGGCCGTGGCAACTGACGCAGCTCACGCCGCGGGCGACGTGAACGCTGTGGTCGAAGTAGGCGTAATCCGGGAGGTCATGGACCTTGGCCCACGAAATGGCTTTGCCGGTCGTGAGGCTTTCCCGCACGAGAGACAGCTTGGGGCTGGCCGTGTGGATCGCGGTCTTGACCTGGACGCCGTCGACGGGGCCGCTGTGGCACTTGCCGCAAGTGGCGGTCGGGGGGACTGCGGCGTTGCCCGCGACCTCGACGGTGTTGTGGCAGAATCGGCAGTCGATCTTGAGCTTGCCCGCGTGAATGGCGTGGCTGTAGGGCACGGGCTGCTTCGGCATGTAGCCGACGTCGAGCGTGCCCGGTGCATCGCCGACGTAAATCGCGCCACCGACATAGAGTGCGAGAAACACGACTCCTGCGCCAGCGATGGGCAGAAGACGGTCGACCCAGGTCGGGAATTGGAACCGTCTCATATTGGACTCAAATCATTCGCCGCGAAGTGCAGCCCCTGGAGCCAGAACGGCTCCCCGGGGCGCGGAGCCTGAGGAAACCGAGGGACGTCAACCGCGGCAGTCTAGAGTTCTGCTAACAACACAGCAACGCCCACTGCGACCTTCTGCGAGGATTTCCCACTCTCGATAAATTCCAACTCGCAGAGGACTTCCGCGGCTTGCGAACCCGTCAGTCTCGACCGGATTGAGGCGGTGAAACTCGCAGTGAAGCGCCGGCGCGACCCGTGGGTTCGGCAATCATGAAACCCTTTGGGCCGGAATCTGCCCGGGACCGACATAGCCGGAACGGTTTCTCAATAATGAGAGACGGACGGCGGGGCTGGTCTCGATTCCGCGACCCCGCGAGCTCCGCATGTTGCCCGTTTCTTTGCTGAAGTGAACGGGCGTGCTAGGCGGCATCAGGGGGCTTCGGCCCGATGCTCCGCGGTCCTTTCGGGCTGCGGGCCTTCAGGTCGAACAGGCCGAAAATCTCAGACGCGTTGAGGCTCAGAGAGGCGTTGGTATTGTCGCCCTCTCCGAGAATTGTTCGGAACAGCTCCCGCTTTTCGTTCAGCACGCGGTCGATCCGCTCCTCAATCGTGCCGGTCGAAATGAACCGCGTCACGATGACCTGGCTCTTGCAGCCGATCCGGTGCGCCCGGTTGATCGCCTGGTCCTCGATCGCCGGATTCCACCAGCGGTCGAACAGGAACACGTAGCCGGCGAACTGCAGGTTCAGCCCGACGGCTCCGGTGCCGTAGCTCATCAGAATCAAGTGCGAATCGGGATCCTCCTTGAATTTCTTCAGCACGGGTTCGCGCTTCTTCGTCGGCACGCCGCCGTGATAGATCAGCGCCCCATACTGCTTCGTATGCTCGTACAGCCAGTCCAGGCAGCGCGTCCACTGGCTGAAGAGGATCGCTTTTCCTCCGCTCGCGGCGATTTCCTCCATATCCGCCTGCAACCGGTCCAGCTTCGCCGATTCCCCGGTCAGCGGGTCCCAGTTCGTAATCTGTTTCAGCCGCAGCACCAGTTCGAACACATGTTGCACGGAGATCTGGTCTCCCAGCTCGTTCAGGTGCACGATGCCGTCTTTTTCGGCCATGTCGTAGGCAATCTGCTGGGCCGGGCTGAGCTCCAGCAGGGCGTCCCGGTCGAGCCGGGGGGGCATGTCCTTCATGACCAGGTCTTTGGTCCGCCGCAGCACGAATTCCTTCGACAGCGCCTGAAGCTGCCGCAGATCGGGACTGGCGCCCGGCGGAACGATCTCCATGAACTCGTAGAGCGCCCCCATTTCTTCGGGGCGATTCTCAATCGGCGTCCCCGTGAGAGCCCAGCTTCGCTTGCGGGGGAGGGCGCGGGCGGTGACGGCCGTCCGCGATTCGCGGTTCTTGATCCGCTGCGCTTCGTCCAAGACCACCAGATCAAAGCTGGGAAACTCGCCCTCCGGAAACGAGGCGAAGTCGCGAACCATGGCCTCGTAGTTGGCGATCAACACCGGGACCCCCTGCATCGTCCAGGTCATGCGCCTTCGCTCGGTGTCCCCTTCCACCACCACGAACGGCAATTCCTCCGCCCACGTCTGAAACTCCCGCTGCCAGTTCGGCAACAGCGGCTTCGGGCAGATCAGCAGCACCCGGCGGACCTGGCCGCTGCGGATCAGCAGCCGGATCGCCGTGATGGTCTGCATCGTCTTGCCGAGCCCCATCTCGTCCGCCAGCAAGGCCGCATCCCGCGAAAACAGCCAGCCGATCCCCTCGTATTGATAGGGAAAGGGCTCGAACGGCATGATCAGTTCCTGGCCCGCCAGCCAGGTCTGCAGCGGCGGCTGCAACACGTAGAACAACCGGTCCTCCAGCGAAATCGCGCTGGCTGGCGGCTTGATCCGCGTGACCTGTTTCTTCGGCGCCTCGACCCCGGTCTCCTCCTCGACGGTCGGGAGGTCCGCTTTGGGAGGCTCCAGCGAACGGAGCTCTTCGTCGGGTTTCTTCTCAGACTTCGGCGGGAGGAAGGCGGTCCCTTCGGCAAACGTCAATCCAAAAGTCACAACGCGCGGGCGAGTCGGCTTCCAGGAGGGGCCGAGGGTCACTCCTTTGGGGAGCGCGATCAGCGTGGTCTCGATTCGGGGCGCCCGTTGCAAAGCGCTGTTGAGGCCTGCCGCGTAGATGTCGCAGTTCAGCCCCAGCTCCAGCCGCTGAACGCCGGGGGTTCCCTGCGCCGTTTCATCGGCAAACTGCCCCGCCGGAATGTGGGGGCCGCGCAGCACTCCCTCGTTGGCGCTGCCGGTAATTCGCGTCGAGTCGGTCGTTTCCGGCTGCATGGGGGCCTTCCTGAATTCCCAATCGATCGCACGATCCGTGTGCGACGTTTCCAGACAAATCAACGGGCGGCCGTCGCTGCCTTGATTGTCTCCGTCAGCGCTTCGCGGACCCGGTCAAACGGCTCCTTCAGATCCGCCGACGACGGAATCTGAGCCGCCTGCCGCTCGATTTCGGTCCGGTCTTCATCGTGTCCGCCGTGGAACGTCAGCAACTGGTTCCCGAGTTTGAGGCGTTTCGGCCCGGATTCCCCGGACTTCGCCATTGGCAGATCCGACAAACTCGCCACGGGAACGGACACATAGTCCCGCAGATCGAGCAGGTCGTCGTGTTCCGTCAGGACGAGATGGGGTTTCACGCCGGCTTTTTCGACCAGCGTCCGGCCGATCAGCTCCCCGAGCACGAACGGCTTCAGGGTTGGCCCGTAGAGAATCTGCTGCGTCCGGTTGGGTTTGACCGGCGCGGTGCACTGGAACTCCAGCGGCCGGCCGAAGCGGTTGGTGATCAGCAGTCCGCCCACGTAGCCCCGTTCCGGATCCTCAATGGCCGTCAGAAATCCCAACCGGAATTGCTCTTGCGATCCGCTGGCTGCCATCCACTCCGACCCCTGTTGGAAAAACGGACCCTGGCCCGCTTCTGAGGGATCGGAAGACTCGCCAAGCGGACTTGAGAGGGACTCACACGATCGCACCAGTCGTACTTATCTCGTTCTGAATTCAAGAGTTCAGCATTTTGAGCAACTTCCGGAGATCTCTCGGAGAACTCCGCTTTGCGGCACGCCGGTTGCGTTCCGAAGGAGGAACGTCGGCAGAAAATTCAACCTCCTTCCAGGAATCGGACGAACCCTGACCGCCGAACTCCGTGTAACATGATGCGTCACCTGGGGCCGTGAATTGGATGACTGGTCGGGAGCTGGCAATGAGTCGGAGGATTCTCCTGCGAACGGTCGCAAACTGGTCCTGCGCGGGCCTGCTGCTTTTCGGAGGCTGCGGCCAGCCAACTCCCACCCCGACGGCGCCACAGGCAGAATCCGCCGGTGAGCAGGCGGCGCCTGCCGCCGAACCGGTCGCGGCCGCCGACGACAATGTTCCTCCTCCCTCCCGTCGACATGCGGCCCCGGTCAAGCTCAATCTGACGTCGGCGGGCGGCGAAGCGTCGGCTGATCCTGTGGACGAGGCGGCCCGCGTTGATTCGGTCATGGCGGCCTTGCGACCGCTGCAGATTCTGCTGGGCCGCTGGAACGGGACGTCGCGGAAAGCGGTGCTCGATCAGCCGGAGTGGGTCTGGGATCTGACGACAGATCGGCGGCAGCCTGCGCTGGTTCTCACGTCAGACAAGGGAATCTACATCCACGAAGGCCGACTGACGTTTCTGACCGCCTCGCAGGAATACGAGTTTTCGGTCAAGGATGGCGAGGGAAATCGCCGGGTTTATCGCGGCGTCTTCTCCAGACCCGTCCAGGACGTTCCGGGGGACGACCAGAAACCGCAACGGACCTATAAGCTCCTGCTCACAGAAGTCGTCCCGCAGGACGCCCCCGAACAGTGGCAGCTTGCGATCGGCCAGCAGGAGAATAATCGCTACATCGTCGAAGTCGACCGCAAACGGGGGAGCGGGCGATTTCAACGCGTCGACACCGTCAATACCCAGCGGGAAGGGACGTCCTTCGCGATCAGCGATACGGACTACGGCGACAAAACCTGCCTGATTTCCCAGGGGCTCGGGACGATTTCCGTCTCCTATGCCGGCAAGAGCTACTGGGTCTGCTGCACCGGCTGCAAAGCCGCCTTCGAGGAGGATCCGAAAAAGTGGGTCGCCAAGTGGGAAGAGATGCAGAAGAAGATGAAGCCTGACTGAGAGCCCCCGAGGCCGTTGATTCATCGGACGGAGAACCGATTTTCCGTCCGAGCTCGATGGGGGCCGGGAGCATCGAACTGCAGGCCTCCAGAAGCGCAGCCCGGTCTGTCGGTCAACGCGTCACTCGCCGCGATCACCCTCGTCGTCAGCCTGAGTACGACGCGCAGTTTTTCGAAGTTTCCCACAGCGTGACCTCGACGATCGGGTACCCGCGCGACTTGCAGTAGTCGAAAATCATCCGGGCGATGTTCTCCGTCGTCGGATGATGCGGGATCGGACAGACCGGTTCGTTCTGCGTCCGCAGAAACGCGACGAGCGGATCGCTCTCGTGCAGGATCATCCGGTGATCGAGCGTTTCGTCGATCCAGCCGTTGACGTCCTTTTTGAGCACCGTGAAATCGACCAGCATCCCGTTCGAATCGAGCTGGTCGCCGCGCATGGCGAGCTGAAGCCGGCCGTTGTGCCCGTGGGGGTACCGGCACTTGCCGTCGTAATTCAACAGCCGGTGACCGTAGCAGAATTCCAGTTCGACGGTGATGGCGTACATCGGCAGATCCCGGGCTCGCAGTGTATCGTCTCGGCTCAGGCGAATTGTAGACCTCACGGTCGGCACGGCCAATCCCGAGCCGGCCCTGCGCCGGCAACTTGGGGTCACGCCGCCAGTTTCGATTGGGAGGGTTGTGGCGGACGCGCCCGGCCGAATGTCCCGCCGATGTCACGAAAGTCACAAAAACGGCGTCGTTCCCGACGCGACGGTTTGACGAGTTCTCGCTTCGACCTACCGTTCACCAGGGGGATGAACATACTTCATCATTCCCGGCGCTCCAGTCGATTCGAACGCATGCCGGTTCCGCGCGGGTTCGCCTCGCCCGCCCCGGATCGGAATTCGGATCTGGCCGACGTTGCCGGTGGCAGCGAGGAGTCTACGTTGACGCCGCTCGAAGAAACTCTCACCGCGCGCGAAATTGCCGAGCACTGCAAGGTGCATTTTCGAACGGTTCTGCGCTGGATTCAGCGCGGCGAGCTGGAAGCCCACCAGATCCCCGGGCGCGGGGACAATCGAGTTCTGGTGACGGATTTTCTGGAGTTCCTGCTTCGGCACGAGCTCCCGGTCCCGCACGAGTTCTCGGCCCTCGGCTCGCGCGTGCTGATTGTGGAAGACTGCCCGAAAGTCGCCGGCGCCATGCGACGCGTTCTCGAGCGGCAGGGTCTGGAGGTCGAAGTCGCCTCTGACGGTTTCCGCGCCGGCATCCTGCTGGGAACCTTCCGGCCCGCAGTCGTCACTCTGGACCTGCACCTGCCCGGTACGAGCGGCCTCGGAGTCCTGGAGTTCCTTAAGGACTCGCCCCGTTTCCGGAGCACACGCGTGCTTGTGGCGTCGGGCGAGGGAGAGTCCGCCATCGACCGCGCGTTGCAGTCCGGGGCGGATGACTTTCTGAGCAAACCATTCCTCAACTCAACCCTGATCGAGAAAGTCCGCAGACTTCTTCCGCAGATCGGCGATGACGCGGGGGATCGGCAAAGATCTCGAGACCGGAACGCTTCCCGCGAGTTCCCCGCCAAAACATAACGAATCATCGGATTCCGCCCCGCTCTTGCGGGCGTCGACACACGGGTTCTGCTGCGGGCCTCCCCGGCGTGTCGACGCCCTGCATTTTCGAAAGGCCGTCGATGACTGCACTGGCTCCCGTGTCGGCGACGGTGGAGCGCGTCGCGTCGCCGCGGATGGACTCCATCCTGCTCATCGAGGACAGCCGAGCGCAGCGACAGGCCATGCGACAGAGTCTGTCGATCCTGCCGGTGCGAGTCCTGACTGCGAGCAACGGGGCCGAGGCCGAGCGGATCCTGCAGTCGGAGGCCGTGACCCTCGTGCTCGTCGATTACGAGCTGCCGGACATTTCGGCGGGAGAGCTTGTCGATCGTCTTCAGGCCGACCGGATTCTTCCCCCCTTCGTCGTCATTACGGCCCGCGGCAGCGAGCAGGTCGCCGTTTCCATGATGAAGCGCGGGGCCGTCGACTATCTGATCAAGGACGGGGCCATCTGCGAAATGCTCCCGACGCTGGTGGAGCGGCTCCTCAAGCGATTGAAGGTCGACCGAATTCTTAAAGAGGCCGAGGATTCCGTCCGCCGTTCGCAGCAGCGGATGCGGCAGATCGTCGACTCGAACCCGGACGCGTTCGTTTCGATCCTGGTCGACGGCACCGTGATGGAATGGAATCGCTCTGCGGAGAGCATGTTCGGACTTCCCCGCGACCATGCCCTCGGCAGCAATGTTCTCGACACGATCGTTCCTCCCCAGCATCGCGACGCGTGCGGCGAACTGATGCAGCAGTTCCGTCGGAATCCGGAAGGATTTCCCCATCAGCGCCGGCTGCAGACCGCCGTCATCGATCACGAAGGACGGCCGATCCCCGTGGAAGTCTGTCTGACGGCCGTGGAATCCGAAAACGTCTGGCTGATCAACGCCTTCATCCGCGATGTGTCCAAGCGGCTGGAGCTGGAGACTCAGCTTGTCCAGTCGGAGAAAATGGCATCGCTCGGCCAGCTTGCCGCGGGCGTGGCCCATGAGATCAACAATCCCATCGCCTACGTACTCAGCAACCTCGGCACGCTGCAGGAATACGTCGAAGTCTTTCAGTCCGTGATCCGGGGGTACCAGGCGACGGCAGAGGCCGCCGTCGCCGGCGATCGGGAGGAAGTCGCCCGCAGCGTCGCGAGAATCCGCGATTTCCAGAGCCGCGAACGCTACGACGAGATTCTGGCCGACATCGGCGAGCTTTTCGACGACTCCGGAGAAGGTCTGCTGCGCGTCAAGGACATCGTGCAGAACCTGAAGAGTTTCGTCCGGCTCGACGAGGCCGAAGTCAAAGAGGCGGACTTGAACGAGAGCCTGCAGACGACCTTGAAAGTCGTCGCCAACGAGCTGCGTTACAAGTGCGACGTCAAGCTGAAACTTGGCGAGATCCCCCGGCTCCGCTGTTACGCCGGTCAGCTCAATCAGGTCTTCATGAATCTGCTGATGAATGCTGCGCAGGCGATCGGCGACCATGGCGAAGTGACGATTTCCACATGGTCCAATGACGACGACATCTGCGTCTCCGTGAACGATACCGGGAAAGGCATTCCGCCGGAAAACCTGTCGAAGCTCTTTACCCCGTTCTTTACGACAAAACCTGTCGGGGCCGGGACCGGCCTGGGGCTGTCGATTTCTTACGGAATTGTCCAGAAGCACGGCGGGCGCATCGAAGTCGCCAGCGAGGTTGGCAGAGGGACAACCTTTACCGTGATCCTGCCGCGAAAGGGGGTGGCCTGATGACCGTCCCCACCATTCTTTGCGTGGACGACGAGGTCAACGTCCTGCGCGCCATTCGGCGGCTGCTGCGCAAGGAGGACTATCAGGTGCTGACGGCCTCGAGCGGCGAGGAAGGCCTCGAACTCCTCCAGACCTGCGCTCCGGAAGTCATCATCTCCGATCAGCGGATGCCGGGGATGTCCGGCACGGAGTTCCTCGAACGGGTCAAGCAACTCCATCCCGACAGCATTCGCGTTGTGCTTTCCGGGTATGCGGACGCCGCGACCATCCTCGAATCGATCAACCACGGCCACATTTTCCGCTTTCTCACAAAGCCCTGGGATGACGAAGTCCTTCGCGACGGCGTCCGCGACTGCCTCCGCCAGTTCGACATCGCCAGGCAGAACAGCCGGCTGACCGAGCAGATCGCGGTCAAGAATTCGCAGCTCGAACGGCTCAATCTGCGGCTCGCCGAAGTCGTCGAAGAGCGAACCCGCTCCCTGCAGCTCGCTCAGGAAGTCCTTTCCCGAATTCCGATGCCGGTGATCGGGGTCGGCTCGGACGGCGTGGTGGCGCTGCGAAACGACGCCGTGACCGATGCGCCGGCTCCCTGGAATCACATCTTTCCCGGCGAAGACCTCGTGCAATCTCTGCCGGCCGAGCTGGCGACGGCCGCCCGCAGTTGCATCCTGGGAGAGATTGAATTTCAGTCGCTCGAAACGCCGGCGGACGGCGCCGACGCTCACGTCTTTCTCCAGCGGCTCTCTTCGGACGGGCAGACTCGCGGCTGTCTGATTATTCTCGGAGGGAGTCGATGATGATCGAACTTCGCGAACGTCGACTTGGAGAGGACATTGAGCGGGCGCTTCACAGCCTCCGCCCGCTGCCGCGCGTCGCCCGCGAGCTGCTGACGATTTCCAGCACCTGCGACATTCCCCTGCAGCGGATCGTCGATCTCATCGAGTACGATCCGGTCCTCGCCGCCCGCATCGTCCGGCTGGCCAACTCGACATTCTTCGGCCTCCGTCGACGGGTGTCGACGATCAAGGACGCGGTGATCGTTCTCGGCATTCAGGGGGTCCGCAATCTGGCCGTCGGAGTGGCACTGCTTCCCGATCCCGATGCGAACGAGGTCTTCGGACTGAAGCTGTCCGCCGCGAGCGGTCTGAACTACTACGCCTTTCTCGATCACACTCTGGCGGTCGCCATCACCGCGCGCCGCATCGCGACGATCCTCGACCCCGCCAACGCCGACGAAGCGTTTCTCGCGGGTCTGATTCACGACCTCGGAAAGCCGTTCCTGGCGGCGATCGATGCCGAAACGTATTGTCAGGTGCTGTCGGCCGCCGCGGAACGGCATTGCGACCCGGCGGTGCTGGAACGGGAGACGTTCGGTTGCGATCACGGCGAGATCGCCGGCCGGCTCTGCGAGCTCTGGGGCCTACCGCCTTCGCTGACCCGCGTGGTGCGGATGCACCACGAACCGGGACAGAACGGGCCGATCGACCTGGCGCTGGCGGGAGCCAATGTCCTGGCGCAACTGCTGGAAATCGGGGCGAGCGGCAATACCTGCCTGGACGCGGCGGCGTTGCGAGCGCTGCTGCGATCGTCGCTGACGCTCGAACAGCTCAACGATCTGGCTTCGAACCTGCCGGCTGAAGTTGCGGAGGCCTGCCACGTTTACGGGAGCTGCGGCTCCGCGTTTCGTCCGCCGCTCGAGTCCGACGAGATTCGCAGCCGTCTTGAGAGACTGGGCGAATCCGACCGCTCGACGCCTCAGGCATCGGCAACCGCGCTTCGTGAGGAGCAATGAGATGCCTTGCAACCGCGTGATGCTGATCGACGACGAACCGGGCGTGCTTCGGGCTCTCGAACGCGTTCTTCGTCGCGAACCCGTCGAAGTGACGTCGACCTCGTCGCCTGCCGAGCTTCTCCGGGCGATCCAGGCGCAGGAGTACGCGGTGATCATTTCCGACCAGCGAATGCCCGAGATTTCGGGAACGGAACTGCTGGAGCAGACGCGGTCCATTGCGCCCGATGCCGTGCGCATCACATTGACCGGGTATGCCGACAAGGACGCGGCGATCGACGCCATCAATCGCGGCTCGGTCTCCCGATTTCTCACCAAGCCCTGGGAGGACGACGTCCTGCGTCGCGAGATCAACGACGCCGTCGCCAGCTACAATCTCCGCGCCGAGAACCGTCGGCTGCAGGAGCTGACGCAGCGCCAGAACGCGGAGCTGCGGGAACTGAATGAGAATCTCGAAGCCCGCGTGGCCGGACGGACGGCTGAGATCACCCGACTGAATCAGGACCTGCGCCGAGGCTTTGCGGCGTCGATCTTCGTCATCGCTCAACTCGGCGAGATGCACAGTCCCGTGGTGGGCAGCCACAGCAAACGGGTCGCCCGCCTGGCTCAGGCGCTGGCCGAAGAGCTGGGCCTGAGCCGCGAGGAGGTCTTTACGATTTATGCGGCCGCGCTGCTGCACGATATCGGGATGACGGCCCTGCCAGCCGAACTGGTTTCGCGAGACTTCGCCGCCTTGAATCAGGCCGAGCGGGAGATGCTCAAGCGGCATGTCGTCGAAGGGGAGCGGATCACCGGCATGGTTCCCAATCTGAGCGACGCCGCGCCGCTGGTCCGCGGTCATCACGAGCGCTGGGACGGCGCCGGCTATCCGGACCGTCTCGCGGGGAGTCAGATACCGCTGGGCGCGCGCATCATCGCCGTCTGCGATGCGTACGACCACGCGCTCAACAGCCGGACGCGGTTTGCGCAGTCTTCGCCTGCGTCGGCGCTGGCTGAAGTGGTTCTCCACGGCGGCGAACAGTTCGATCCGCGTCTGGTTGAGGCCCTAGAGGCGCATCTGAAGGACGAACTGGACGCGCCGGAGCCGGCGGAGGTCGGTTTGCGCGACCTCCGGGCGGGAATGGTGCTTGCGGGACACGTCGCGACGACACGCGGCCTGTTGCTGCTGAAATCCGGCACCGAGCTGACCGAAGACCATCTGCATAAGCTTCGGACGTTTCGTCACAGCGATCCGATCGCCGAACCGATTGCGGTCCTGCGAGCGGCGGCCGAACCGATTGCCGTCTGACGCAGCCGACGAGAACGCCTGCCTTGCTGGGCAGGCGCTCGACCGGGGTTTCGCGAAGACGTTCCAGCCGCCGACAACTCGGCGTGTTGAGCGAATCCCGACAGTCCGTCGGCTTCTACGAGGTTCGAAGCCCGCCTCCTATGCCTGCGGTTCGGTCATGCTCCAGGGATCGAGCGCTTTCGCCAGTTCGTCGTCCGGAAGAATGTTCTGTTCCCGGCACAGTTCGCGGATGGTCTTACCCGTCTTGAAAGCTTCTTTGGCGAGGGCGGCGGCCTTTTCGTAACCGATGTACGGGTTCAGGCTGGTCACCATCGCCAGACTCTGCTCGACCGAGGCCTCGCAGGCTTCCGGGTTTGCTTCCATCTCGCGGGCGCACAGGTCGACGAAGGCCTGCGTCCCCTGGGCCAGCAGCGCCACGCTTTCGAGCGAGGCGTGCCCCATCACCGGCATCATGATGTTAAGCTGGAACTGTCCCCCCGTTGCACCGCTGAAGGAGACCGTCTGGTCGTTCCCCATCACGCGCGCCGCCACCTGCATCAGACTCTCGCACATCACCGGGTTCACTTTCCCGGGCATGATCGAGCTCCCGGGCTGCCGGTCCGGCAGCTTGATTTCGAAGAATCCGCAGCGCGGCCCGGACGACAGCCAGCGGATGTTGTTCGCCACGTTGAACAGCGTCACGGCGATCGTCCGCAACTGCCCGTGGCATTCCACCAGCCCGTCCCGCTGGGCGTTCCCTTCGAAGTGGTTCTCGGCTTCGAAAAACCCCAACTGCGTTTCGTCCGCCAGGGCTTTGCAGACCCGTCCCGCAAACTCCGGATGCGTATTGATTCCCGACCCCACGGCCGTTCCGCCCACCGGCAATTCCAGCACCGGCTTGAGCGCTTTGTGGGCGCGGTCGACCGACAGCTCAAGCTGACGTGCGAAGCCCCCGAACTCCTGCCCGAGCCGGAGCGGCGTAGCGTCGGCCAGATGCGTCCGGCCGATCTTGATGATCTTGTCCCAGGCCAGGGCCTTCTCCCGCAGCACGTCGCGGAAGGATTCGAGGGCCGGAATCAGCCGGCTCTGAATCGACATCGCGACGGCGACATGAATCGCCGTCGGGAACGTGTCGTTCGTACTCTGCCCCATGTTGACGTGATCGTTGGGGTGAATCGGCTTTTTGTCCTGAAAGCGGTCTCCGCCGGCCAACTCGATCGCCCGGTTCGAGATCACTTCGTTGCAGTTCATATTGCTGCTGGTGCCCGACCCCGTCTGAAAGACGTCGATCGGAAACTCGCCGTCGAACTTTCCGCCGGCGACTTCCCGGGCGGCTTCGAGCATCTGCGCGACCTGGGCGTCGTTGAGCGGGTTCTTGCCGGTCCCGGTCAGTTTTCCCAGGTCCCGGTTGGCGACGCCGCAGGCCCATTTCACGAGCCCCATCGCCCGAATCAGCTCCGGTCGCAACGCCCAGCCGGAGACGGGAAAGTTTTCGACGGCCCGTTGCGTCTGGGCGCCGTAGTAGGCGCCGGCGGGAACCTGAACCTGGCCCATTGAATCGTGTTCGGTGCGAAACTCGGTCATGGAAAATTCTCTTCTTGCGGCAGCCATGCAGAAAGACGATCGGGGAACGTCCCGATTCTAACTGCCGCACCCGCGGACCGGAACGGTGCGGAGAGGCCGGTCGCGGAGGAATCGACTCCACGCCGGCCGCTCGCGTTGATGACCGCGGCATCCGACAAACTGCGGACCGGTCTGGGCGCCGCTGCCGCGCGGTCCCCGTCCGAGAACCTTGCGAAGAAGCGAGGCGAGCGGGGCAGACGAGCCGCTCGGGGGTACTACACTGGTAACGGGTTGTGCTACACTTCTTGTCAGGTTGTGGAGGAACTGATCCTGGACGGGAAACCACAGATGCAGGTCCTGATCATCGAAGACGACGCGGTGACCGGCCGGGCGCTCGTCAAAGGCTTTACCGAAGCCGGGCACCGGGCCGAGTGGGTTCAGGACGGCCAGGCCGGTTCTGAATCCGCGCGCTCGCAGCAGTTCGACGCCATCATCCTGGACCAGATGCTGCCGAAGAAGAACGGGCTGGAAGTCCTTAAGGAGATCCGCGGCCAGGGAGTCCTCTGCCCGGTCATTCTCGTCACGGCCCTGGGTTCGGTCGAGGAGCGTGTTGGAGGCCTGAACACCGGCGCCGACGACTACATCGTCAAGCCCTTCGAGTTCGCAGAGATCTTGGCTCGTCTGCACGCGGTCACTCGCCGGACCAGCGTCCGCCCCGCGGCGATCGTCTCCGTCGGCGACCTCACGCTGGACCTGACCACGCGACGAGTGACGCGCGGCGGCGTCGACGTCGATTTGACGCCGATCGAGTTCAGCCTCCTTGAGCTGATGATGCGTTATGCCGGCCAGGTTGTGACCCGCAAGATGCTCTGCGAGCATGTCTGGGGCTTCAACTGGGACGGCACCACCAATGTGATCGAAGTCCACATCAACCGGCTCCGCAACAAGCTCGACCGCGGACGCGACGTCTCGTTCATCAAGACAGTGCGGGGTCGCGGATATGCCCTACCGGCCGCCTGACCAATCCTGGTTTGTCGTCTTCCGCACGCTCCGATCCCGGCTGGTTTTCTGGAACACGCTGGTTGTGCTGATCGCCGTGGTGGTCGCGCTCTACGGCGTACGCGAAGGGCTCCGGTTTTACCTCACGAACGAGATTGAAAGCGTCCTCAACGAAGAAGCCAAAGTTGCGCTGCTGGCGATCGAGGCCGTCTATCCGGACGAGGCGCAGACCATCGTCCAGTTGCAGCGGATCGCCGACGGCCACAAAGCAAGCGACTGGCACATCCGCTGGCTCGACGTCAAACGCAGCCGGACGATCTGGGCCAGCGACAATGCGGCCGAATCCCCTCTCCCGCAACTGCTGCGGGCGGGTCCCGACTACACGGTCTGGACCTCCGAGTCGATGATGTCGGTCGAGCGCAAGCTTAAGAGCTCGAAGCTGCCGGAGTACTATCTGCGCGTCGGCACGCCCCTGACGTTCGTCACCAAGGACGTCGAACGGCTGACGGCAGTTCTGGCCCCGGTCGGACTGATGATTCTGCTCCTGGCGCCCATGGGCGGATTCCTGCTCGCCGAACGGGCCATCGATCCGCTGCAGAACCTGATCCGCCTCACCGAGAGACTCCGGCCCAGTCGAATGGACGAGCGGATTCCGCTCCGCGGCGTCGGCGACGAGCTCGATCAACTGGCCTACAAAATCAATCAGTTCCTGGACCAGATCGCCGAATACATCCGACGAAATCGCGACTTTCTCGCCAACGCGGCTCACGAATTGAGGTCGCCGCTGACGGCGATCATGAGCTCCGTCGAAGTCACGCTCCAGAAGTCGCGCAGCCCGGAAGAGTACGAGGAGTTGCTGTATTCGATCGATGACGAGTGTCGGCATCTGTCGCTCCTCGTCAACCAGTTGCTGCAGCTCGCCGAAAGCGAAGCGGGAGTCTCTCAGCTCGGAAAAACGCCGGTCCTGCTGAACGAAATCGTCGAGCGAACCGTCGAAATGTTCGGCCCGGTCGCCGAGGAACGGGGAGTCTCCCTGGTGTCGCAATGCGACTCGAACGTGACCGCCTGGGGCGAAGAACGCCAATTGCGACAGCTCGTGACGAACCTGGTCGATAACGCGATCAAATTCACGTCCGCGGGGGGAACGGTGACCGTGAGGCTCCGTTCGCTGATCGAAGATCTCGCTGAATTGCAGGTGCAGGACACCGGCGCCGGAATTCCCGCCGACGATGTCCCCCGTATTTTCGAACGATTTTATCAGGTCGATCGCGCGCGGCGGCGCGGGCCGGAGCAGCGCGGCAATGGACTGGGATTGAGTATCTGCAACGCGATTATCCAGAATCACTCCGGAACCGTCAAAGTCGCCAGCCGGCTCGGCGAAGGGACCACGATTACAGTGATCCTGCCCGAAACTCCTCCGTCGGAGCGCGAGGGGGCGCCGATGGTCGCCGTGTCGTCGACGGCAGCGAACGCCGATCAACGGCTTCCCAGCGGGTAGAGCGCTTTGGCCGTGCGAAGGTAGACCCGGCCGTCCGCCGCAACGGGGGAGGCATAATGGTTCCCGTTCGCTTCGAGTCGGCGCTGCTTCGTCGGCTTACCGGTGGCCGCGCTCAGACATGAGGCGATTCCGCCGTCCTTGACCGTGAAGACCAGTCCGTCGACATGCCGCGGCGAAGCGCAGAACGGAACGAGTTTCGCCTGCTGCCAGCGAACGTGCGTCTCGGTCGCTTCCCCTCCGGGACTCGGGCGGATCGAGAGAACCAGATTGCGGCCGCTTCCGGCCAGACTGCGGAAGTGCTCGTATTCTTCCCGCGTGATCGCACCGTCCTTGTTGCGATCGATCTGAGTAAACCGCTGCTCGATCGCGCCCGACTCCAGTTCGCTTTCCCAGTTCGCTTTCTTCGAAGCCGCCGTTCTGATTCTTGTCGGACGTCCCGATGATCTCCTCGAACGGGAGGATCACCAGCGGGTCGCCTCCCACGTCCCCGCCGGCCGCCCCGCCGGCGACATACAGGCAGCCGTCATCGCCGCCCGACGGCGTCATGCAGACTGTTCGCGAGATCCTCCGGACCGTCCAGCGTTCTTTCCCGGTGGCCAGGTCGTAGCCGCCGACGCTCCGAGTCTGTGATCCTTTCCCCCCAACCGTCACGGAGCCGCCCCCCTCCCGCCAGCGGGCAATGACCGGCGTGTCCCCTTTCCTCGGAGCGAACTGGCCCTGTCCTTTCCCCCGCTGGGCCTCCTCGTCCCGCACCGGCGTTGAAACCGGGGGACGCCGTGAACAGACTGAGGGCGGGGCGCGGGCTGATTCCTGCCGCCCGTTGTCGCGCCCTCCGAAGAATCGTGCCAAGCGAACTGCGGAAAAAATCACAGGCTCGGAGCGTCTGAAGAGTGCGTTCCCAGGCGGAGCCTGGGAACGAGGGAATTGCGGGGGTTGTCGTTTGATGGGATCGGCATGAAGACGCTCGATGCTGACGGGCTCATTCTGGAGCCGCAGGTTGCGGCGCATGCGGCGGAGATGTTCGCCGTCCTTTCCGATCCGGCGCTTTACGAGTACGAGCTGGAGCCGCCGGCGTCGGAGGAGTGGCTGCGGGCGCGATTTTTGAGGCTCGAATCCCGGCGGTCGCCCGATGGGCGGGAGCGCTGGCTGAACTGGGTGATCCGACTCGCCGGGGGACCTTCCATTGGCTACGTGCAGGCCACGGTCCGCGACGATGGCAGCGCCGGCATCGCCTATGCGCTGTCGAGTTCCTGCTGGGGAAAGGGCTTCGCCGGGCGGGCGGTCGAGGCGATGATTCAGGAACTGGTCGGCGAGTATGGCGTGCAGATGTTCTGGGCCGTCTTGAAGGAAGAGAACGTGCGTTCGCGGGGATTGCTGGAGCGTCTGGGATTCGCGCCGGTTCCGACAGACGCCTGGCCCGGTGGGAGCGTCGAATCGGGCGAGCTGCTGATGAGCCGTCGGATTGGCGCGTCGTAACGGCCGCCCTGCCCACGACTCCACATCCAGCACCTCGCTCAGCAACTGCTGCTGAGCACACAGAATCGCCCGGTACAGCTCCTCGGCTGTTACCGTCCCCGCAGAAGTCTGCGTCGAACGACTCCTCGGCTGAGGCAGGACGTCGGAGCGACGCGCGCCCCTTGACCTGCGTCCATTGGTCTGGTGGTATGTGCTGGAATTGTCAGAATTCTCAGCAGGAGTCTCTCAATGGCTGATCGACACTCACCCATCAAGTCCGACCTGTTGCTGTCTTCACGTTTCGAGAACCCCCGCACACGTACTCTCGTACGAAGCATCGCGGTCGGCGCTTTGCTCGGGAGCATTTTCACGCTTGGACAGGCGGACTTGACCGCGGCGCCGCCTGAGAAAAAGGCCGAGCAGAAGGACGACGACAAGTCGGAGCGACCTGACATCAAGCTGACCAAGCGATGGACCAACTTGGTCGTGTTCGACGGCAAAGCGACCGGCGAAGGACCGATTCCGGAGAAAATGCCGGTCTGGAACTTTCCGAAGGGCTACTCGTTCACATGTCCGAAGATCGACGCGCATCACCCCGGAGACTTCAACACCGACGGGGAGTTCATCGTGCGGGGCGGGTATCTCCGTCGCGAATTCGGGAATACCGCCCTCCTGCACCTGCCTCCGGCCCAAGACTTTGACCTGGAGGGAATTGTCAGCCTGGAGGGGGCTGGCGGCTGGCTGATGCTCGTCGGCTGGGACATCGAATCGAAGTCGGGCTACATGATCTACGACACGAAACTCCGCGTCAGCGGATCGTTCTGGTATGTCGTCGAAATCGTTGGCGGCCAATTTGACGCGAACAGCGTCCGGAGGTTGGCGACAAAAGACGCTTCAGGCGAAGGCCCATTGCGAGTCCGCGTGAAGGACAAGACAATTTCCTTGCAGGCGGCAGGAGCCTACGTCTTCAGAGACGAAGCGATGCCGAACTACTCGGAAGGGCACGTGGCGATCGGGACGTTCTCACCGCAGTACGGCGCTCAGAACATCGGGATCAAGTCGCTGCGGATGAAGTTAAACTGACCGCGGCGGCCCGCTGCGCCTCTTCTGATTCCGCACGAAACCACGTTGAAAGGTCCTGCCCCACGCTCTGTTGGGCTGGTCGCGAAACGAGAGAGTTCAACCGCGGGGCCGCAAAGATGCCATCCCGCGGTTTTCTTTTGCGCGCTGATTGTCGATCAGCGCGCATGGGGACGAGATCCTGGCCTCACGACCGGGGGGAGGGAAACGACGCTGATTAACTATCAGCGCGCAGGGGCCAGATGCGATCGGGAATGCAAAGGGAGCGACCCGTCAACTTCGAAACACTGTTACCGAGAAGAAACTCCCTGCTAAACTTGCGACTTGCAACGACCAGTTGTCTGTGCGTTACGCCGCAAGCCTTCGGCCTTAGCGAGACACGCAGGAACGTTCTAAAACCGAGTCAGCCGGGCAACTACATGACCTTTTACGCCGACTTGCAGCCGCTCGACTACTTCGGGAAGGAGCACAAATCCGTTCTTCGAGCGATCGGCTGGTTGAGGGGCGGCCAGCCGTTCTCGACGGGTGACGTTGAAGAGTCGTTGTTCGAGCGCCTAAAGGTCCTCACGTCTCGGGCCCTCCAGATAGCCGCGATCCCGGGGATCCATCAGTGCGACCTCTGCCAATTTGATGGCCCCGGAGGCTCGCGGAACCTTCTGATTCCGGGCGACGGCGTGATCTATGCCATGCCAGAGCTGGCAATACACTACATCGCCGCTCATTGGTATCAGCCACCTGAGGAGTTCCAGCGGGCCGTCTTGACCTGCCCCGACACCGACTCGATGGAGTACAAACGCGCGTTACTCGCGAATGGCGGTCGCGGCATGTTCGCAGCACGAGGCTAACATTTGGCGGGTGCGCGCTGATCGTCCATCAGCGCGCGGGATCTCCTCCGTGGAGACCAGACTCGCGAGACAGAACTCAACGCCTCCGGTATATTCCACAGTCGCTCGACGGCGAGTATTCTCGCAACGATCAGCGAAGAATGAGCTTATACGACCAGAGGGCACCGTAAGGATGAATGACCGAATGGATCATGGGATCCCGGCTGCGAACATCGGCGAAACGGACTTGGTTGCGCTCGCCGAGACAGACCCTGAAGCAGCCAGGGAAATCGCGAGACTGGTCAATCTCATGAACCGCGGCGAAGAATCTGATGACGAGTGTCTACGGCTTTGCCGGTTGCTTTTTGACGCTGGTTCTGCGAGAGCGTCTGAGCACCTGTTGCGCCGCAATCTCAGTTTCTACCACGGACACGTTCTTTACATCGAGCTGTTCGGAACGGCAAAGCAGGATGAGTTTGACGCAGCCATCGAGGCCTTCAAGTCGCAGTTCGAAGTCGAGCTAATCCTAGAGGCAGAGAACGATTTTCTCGTTTTGACATTCCACACCGCTGGAAGCCCGCAGCGGTCCGACGCATTTACCCTGCTTTCGAGCCCGTGCACGGTCCAATTCGGCTACATTGAGCAGGACACAATCCAGGCGCACGTGCTCTTGTACGATCCGGATCGGATGGTTCGGAAGGCAGACGAATGCCTGCTGTTGTTCTTTACCGCGGGTGTCTGGGAAGTCGTGAATCCAATCGGCCGATAACCGGTCACCGGATTTGAATTCACCTGCATGACTGCTGTTTGACGCTCACCGCCGCGCGCTGATGGCCAATCAGCGCACGAGGCTCCGATACTCGCTGTCGTCCCGCAGCACCTGCAAGGCGGCCGCAATGGTCGGACGGCCCCGCGGCTGCATCAGCGCAAGATTGAACGGCAGGGCGGCCGACGAACAACGTCGACTTTCCCGGCACAGGATGCATCCGATAACCGCCAGGGCGCAATGTGCGTCGTGCGTTCGGGGCCGGCCCGCCGGGATGCGGAAACCTCGACGACGCATCGGCGGTTCGCTACGCTTGCTGCGCCTTCGGACGTTGCGACGCCGCAGTCTCTCACGCTTTCACCAAGGATTTCCGCCGTGCCCAGGGTGCTTTGTACGTCGTTGAATACCGAAACCGGTCCGCACATTCCGATTCTCGAAGCCGCGGGCTTTGAAATTCTGCATCCGCCGCGGGATCTGAACCTGTACGAGCCGGCGAACCTGCTGAAGGTCGTGCAGAACTGCGAGGCCGTCGTCGCCGGTTCGGAATCCTATCCGCCGCACCTGCTCGAACAGTTGCCGAAGCTGCGGGTCCTCTCCCGAACGGGGGTCGGTTTCGACGCGATCGACGTCCCGACCTGCGACCGGCTGGGGATCGTGGTGGCGACGACGCCGGGCGTCAACCACCATGCCGTCGCCGAGCAGACGTTCGCCTTTCTCTTCGGTCTGGCGCGCGAATTTCCCGTTCGCGACCAGGAAGTCCGCGTCGGCAAGTGGACGCGGCGCGAGACTCCGCGAATCATGGGCTCGACGCTGGGAATCGTGGGACTCGGCCGCATCGGACGGGCCGTCGCCACGCGCGCCCGCGGCGTCGGCCTGAAGGTCGTGGCCTTCGATCCGTTCCCGCCCGTCGAGTTCGCCGAGCAGTGGGACATCCGGATGGTCGGCTTCGAGGATCTCCTCCAGCAATCCGACTACGTCTCGCTGCACCTGCCGGTCAGTTCGGAGACGAAGCAGATCATGAACGCCCGGACGTTCGCGCTGATGAAGCCGGGCTCGGTCTTTATCAACACCGCCCGCGGCGCGCTGGTCGACGAGCCGGCCCTGATCGCCTCGCTGCAGTCGGGACACCTACGAGCGGCCGGTCTGGACGTGTTTGCCGTCGAACCGCTGCCCACCGGGAGCCCGTTCCTGTCGATGAGCAATGTCATGCTCAGCGGCCACATCGCCGGCCTCGATCACGAATCGCAGCGCGACACGCTGACGATGGCCGCCAATACGATTGTCACCCTCTCGCAGGGGGGCTGGCCCGCCCCCTGCATCCGCAACCTGCCGGGCGTCACCGGCTGGAAATGGGAGCGATAACAAGGATCTGGCGCAGCGTCTCGCGCAGATCGAGTCGAAGACTGGAGACTGGGGACGGCCGCTTGGGGCCGTCCCCGGTCCATGCGCGAATTTCTGGGGGCTCGAAGACTCGACCCCAGCCACCCGGCGAATTCACCATCGGTTCCGGAACTGATCTATCGGCCCCGGTCTCAGTCCGCCGACTTCCGGCTCAGCCAGTACTGGCGGGGGATGCTGCCCAGTCCGATGACGGCGAGCTGCGACAGGACAAAGACGCCCAGCCACATCAGCAGGCCCTCGCGGAAGCCGTACGAGTGCAGGCCGACGCCCAGTTCGTTGACGCCGAACCACGACCAGCTCACGGCGATGTTTCCCGCCACCGCCAGCAGCGCCAGCCCCCGATCTTTCACCATGCCGCCCCAGCGGGCGTGCAGGCAGAGGGCGTTCCACAGGACGATGATCAGCGCGCCGTTCTCTTTGGGATCCCAGCCCCAGAAACGGCCCCACGAATCGTCCGCCCACAGTCCCCCCAGCACGGTTCCCACGAAGCTGAAGAAGATCGAGAAGCAGAGCGTGCCGTAGATCATCCGCACGAGATCGCGGGACAATTTGCCGTTCAGCAGCGGCGTGCAGACTCCCAGGCCGACGAACAATACGCCGAGCAGCCCCGCCAGGTACGTGGTCGAGTAGCCGAGCGTAATGCAGACGACGTGGGTCGACAGCCAGAACTGCGTGTCGAGCACCGCCTGCAGCACGGCGAAGGTATCGGTGCCGTCCGAGGCGAGGTGTTCCGCGACGCCCAGGCTCAGGAAGCCGGCGACGGTCGCCACGACGACGCCGAGTCCGTTGCGGAAGATCCGTTCCAGAATCAGCGCCAGCACCGCTCCGCCCCAGCCGATGAAGACCGCGGACGAATACAGGTTCGTGACCGGCGGTCGTCCGGAAATGTAGATCCGGCCCACCAGCGCGTACGTATGCAGCATCAGAATCAGAATCGTCAGCCACACCGCCGCCCGCGTGAAGGTCTTCGGCAGCGTCAGCCAGCCAAAGGCCGCCAGCACGAACGCAAACACATACAGCCAGCGCGACAGGAAGAACGGGGCAAAGCGATTGAACGACGCCTCGAACTCGGACTTCGGCAGATCCAGCCCCGGGTACTCCCCGGCCTTCAGATAGGCCATGTAGTCGTCGATCGCCGCGTTGAACGACTTGGCGTCCTTCTCGCGATACGCCGCGAGGATCGCCTCGAACTTTTCGTACGCGGGGTTCCGCGACTCGCTCTTGAACTGGCTCTTGATGATGTCCTTCACCGCCGCGTTGGCGTACGTCTCCCACTCGGCGGAATCCAGCGGGGATCGCTCGCCTTCCGGCTTCTCCATCGCGGACTTCATCGGCGGAATCGCCAGCGGGGGCGGAGTGCTCCGCTTCAGCAGCCGCTGCTGCGATTGAATCGCTCCCAGCAGATCCTGGGCGAGATGGTCGGCGTCCGTCCGGATCGGCGGCATCGTGAACGACTGGAACAGCAGATCCAGAATCCCCAACTTCCGCTCCAGCTCCAGGATCTTCCGTTCCTTCACCGACAACTGTTCCGCCGGCTTCGCACGGGCAGCCTCGGCCTCCTCGGTCAGCTCCTTCAGCTTCGGCAGGAACTCGGTCGGTGAGTATCGGAAGTGCTCGCGCGGCTCCAGCCCCAGCAATTGCTGGACTTCGAGATTGGGTATCTGAAACGTCCGATGGTCCAGGACGGCTTCGCGGTCGGTCAGCAGATCCATCAGCCAGCGAATCGCCGGCTGCGTTTTGTCGTTGGCGTCCTTGAACGTCTCTCGCGACGACGTCGCCAGCAGGCTGTGACGCGCCAGCGTGTCGAGCGGCTTCGCCCGTCCCTGCGAGATCACCGGAATCTCGCCGAACCGGCTCAAGTCGAGCTGATCGTCCTTCGGCTTACGGGGCGTCAGACCGACGGCGATGACCGCCAGGCCGATCGCCAGCGCGACCGCCGGGATGCCATAGGCAATCCAGACCGGCGCCTCGGCCGTTTCGATAACCGGCTCAACTGCCTTGGGCCGGGCCACCCCTTCGGGCAGATTCTTTGCGACGGAAACTTCGATCGGCGCTCCCGGCGCGCGCTCCGCCCGGTTCAGGAACCGCATCAGCGTAATCGCGAAGTGGGCCAGCATCCCCAGGGCCACGATCATGCAGCTCACATAGGGAATCATCCAGCTCGTGTTCGAAACCACCTGCAGTGTCGTCTGCTCGACCCCGGTCGAAGCGTCTTTGAAGTAGCCGCTCTGGTAGAACGTCTCACCTGCGAACCGCAGCGGATTGTTCATCCAGATGTGAACCGGGCGATCGACATGCCGGTCGGGATCGACAAGCTGCACGTCGGAGGAGTAGTTCCGCGGCGTATCGGTCCCCACGTAGTCGTCCTTCCGAACATCGACCAGCTTGACCGAATACGGCTTGTACATCCGCTTGAACCGCAGTGAGATCTCGTACGGCTTGCCGTCGACTTCGACCGTGTCGGCCGCCCCGCTGCTGGAAAACAGAATGCCGACCAGATACGTCCCGATCGGCGTGTCGCCCGTCTTCGGCAACAACGTCACATAGGCCGCGGACATGTCGACCTTGGAATCCGTGTCGACACCGGTGCCGGCCTTCACCGGATCGGCGATCCATTCTTTGCCCAGCCCTGCGGTAGCCGGGTTCTTCTCGTCCGCCGGCCGGGCGCGACGCACGTCCGAGTTCTGCAGAAACTGATCGACCTGCACCCGGAACGGAAGACTCTCGTCGTTGATCGGCTGCTTCGAGTCCGCCGCCGCGGCGAGGACGTTTCTCGGAATGACCGTCACGCGATCCTTCTGCGAATCGGACGGATCGACGACGGCCAGCTCGACCGTGCGGATATCCTGCACGTAGTTGACGACTTCGCCTTCTTTGAGGTGCATCTGGCCTTCGACGGCGGACATGCCGACCAGCAGTTCGCCGAACATCATCAGGCCGACGCCGCCGTGCAGCAGCACGACTCCTGCGCGCTTGCGGAATACGAGAATGCAGCCGGCGAGGAGCGCCGCCGCCGCCGCGCCGCTCTTGGTGAGCTGCCACAGAATCCGCATCGAGGCGTCCCCCGGCTGATTCAGCAGCCCGGCGTAGAACATCGCAGCGATCCCGGTCCCCAGGACGACCGTGGCGCCCGCCAGCAGCCAGCGGGTTGTCTTGCGCGACGGCTCCGTCATAAACCAGCCCGCCGCCGCCCCGAACAGCCCGCAGAACAGACTCGCCTGAAACACGATCCAGACGACGCGATACGACAGCCAGTGATCTTCCTGGACGCCATCCTTGTTGAAACCGCTCTGGATGACGGCATACGTCAGCACCATCCCCGCCAGCAGCACGATCAGCCCCGAAACCAGCCGCCCGCCCGAAGCCTGCACGCGGAAGCGGATCAGGTGCGCCGCCAACAGGTTCAACGACATGACCGCGCCGATCAGCCAGCCGCCGGGGAAGTAGAAGCCCCCGGAGATCTTCGGCATGCCGGGGAAGAACGAGGGCGGGAAGAAGATCTGCAGCGGAATCCAGGCGATCGCCGTCCGGAAATACTCGTTGATGACCTGCCAGATGTCGGCGTCAACCTGCGCCAGCGTACCGGCCAGGATGATGAAGATCGCCGCGGCGAACAGCCCGACCGTCAGCTTCAGCGATGCGATCGGCCGCAGGATCTGCTCGACGACGGGCGGCAGTCCATGATCGGTCCGGTCCACTTCGTCCGGGTCGATTGCCAGCGATGCAGACATCTCAAATCTCCCGATCTTCTCAGCGACGCCCGACGGTCAGGTCGAGGTTTCTCAATCTTCTCTCGTTTCCCTCGTTCCCAGGCTCTGCCTGGGAACGCTCTTCCACCACGCTCTGCGTGGTCATTTCAAATCCACGCCCTTCGCAAAGCCTCTGGGCGTGCCACCCGAAACCATCCGTTCTCTTCGGATTTCGAGTTTCGGATTTCGTGCTTCACTCGAACCGCAACGATTTCGCAAAAGACTCGAAACGCTCGCGTTCGCGCTCCGCCAGCTTCGCATCCCCCTGCAGCTTGATGAACCACGTCAGATCGTCGCGATCGAGCAGAACTCCCAGAATGGTCTGGGTCCGGCCGCCGCTCGGCTCGCCCACCAGGATGCAGTAATCCCCCTTGAGATCGCCGATCTCCAGCGACTGAAGCTGTTCCTTCAGCTCCTTCTCGTCGATCTCCTTCAGGCCGACCTGCATCCGCCAGCGATTCACATTGGCCAGCCGGTCCCCGCCCGCTTCACGCGGCAGATCAATCACCGTCGCCTCGACCTTGCCCAGCTCGTCGTCGGTCACCGTGAACGCGGCCTTCCGCAAGCCACCCACCCGGCCGGGCTGCCAGCCTTCGGGCGTCTCATACTTGATGGCGGGCGCTGCGGGGGCGGCCGCCGTCGGCGGCAGCGATCCCCGACCCATTCCTCCGGCGAACGGCGCCGCTCCCATGCCCCCTCCGCCGGAACTCTCACCCAGCAGATTCACCAGCACGACCGTGCCGGCGGAGGTTTCCAGCTCCTCGGACTCCCGTTTCAGTTCGCCATCGGCGACGGGGCGCAATCCGAGCTGGCCGCGCCAGCGGTTGATGTTCGCCAGCAGCATCTGCGGCAGCTCGCCGGATCCCTGCGACAACATGCTGACGGTCAACTCCAGCGGCGGCGAACCGGTTCCGATCAGCACCGTCGCAAACCGCATCGGGTGCGACTGGTCCGACGACCGCCAGCCCTCCGGCAGCGTCCACGTCGGGGCCTCCGGCGTCGGGAACGTGATCGATTTCAGGAACTCGCGAAAGGCTGGCTCCACCCCGGCCACGGGTTCTGGATCGCCGGTCAATTTGAAGAACCAGAGCTGATCGCCGTGCGGCAGAATCGCCCCCAGCATCCGCGCCGGTTTGGCCGGTTCCGGCGCAACAGCCGCGGCGGCCGTACCGCCCCGTTCCTTCTGCAGCTCGGCGTGCTTCAGCACTTCATAATGAGCGATCCCATCCGTGGGTCGGCAGCCGCTCGAAACCGCCGACAGGCCAGCCGTAGCGATCGCCACCAGGGAAAAACGGCACACGGACCAGCGGGGATGCATCCACATGGGGCGGGATCACCTGGAAGTCGAGGAAGGCCAATCTCAGCCGGCAGGCCGCACCAGCGTGCGGGGAGTCAGGCGGGAAAGCCACACCACGCCCGGACATCGACCCTGCGTAACCTGTTGCAGCAACAGGCATTGCTGAGCGTCGCGACTCGACGGCAATGCGGCTCCTGAAGGATTATAGTCGCCGTCCGACGCGAAAGTACACACGCATCTGACTCGGTCCATCAGAAGTCGTACACCGGGCCGCTCGTCTGCGCCGGCTCAAACTCGTCGCACCGCCCCTTGTCCCGCAGAGCCGGGTCTGCCCAGAATATCCTCCTCGCCGGTTTCCAACCTCGCCACCAGGAAATGCCGATGTCATTCCCCGCTCAACCTCCTACCCCCGCCACTTCCCTCAATCGACGTCAGTGGTTCGGAGCCGCATTCGCCGGCGCGTCGGCGGTCACACTCGCCGGGACCTCGCCGCTCCTCGCCGCGACCCCGCCCGTCCGCAACGGCAAGTCGCACATGAAGCTCAGCCTGGCGGCGTACTCCTTCAATCGGATGCTGCTGAAGAACTGGCTCCCCGAGCAGATCACCGGCGCCAAGTTCACGCTGGAGCAGTTCATCGACTTCTGCGCCGAGCAGCAGCTCGACGGGACCGAGCTGACCTCGTATTACTTCCCCAAAGATCCGAACGACGACTATCTGGTCAGCCTGAAGGAACGGACCTTCCGCCTTGGGCTCGATGTCTCCGGCACCGCGATCGGCAATGACTTCTGCGTCGCCGCCGCCGACGCCCGCAAGAAACAGCTCGACGACTGCCGGGCCTGGATCGATCGCGCCGCCGTCCTCGGAGCGCCCGTCATCCGGATCTTCGCCGGCAACGTCCCCAAGGGGGACTCCGAAGACGCCGCCCGCGAACGCTGCATCGACGGCATCAACCAGGCCCTCGACCACGCCGCCAAACGAGGCGTCTTCCTGGCCCTCGAAAACCACGGCGGAATCACCGCGACGCCGGAGCAGCTCCTGAAAATCGTTGCCGGCGTCAAATCCTCGCCGTGGTTCGGGATCAACTTCGACGGCGGGAACTTCCACACCGACGATCCCTATCGCGACCTCGAAAAGATCGCCCCCTACGCGATCAACGCACAGGTCAAGGTCGAGGTCATGCCCAACAACGGCCCCAAGCAGCCGGCCGACCTCGCCCGCATGGTCAAAATCCTCCGCGACGCCAACTACCGCGGCTACGTCGTCCTGGAGTACGAAGCCGCCGAAGACCCGTTCGTCGCGGTGCCGAAGCACCTTCAACAGCTCAGAGAGCTGATTCACGCCTGACCGAAGAAACTCCAAACACCAAACACCAAATCACAGAACGGACGTCACAATGCGATTCCGGTTTGTGATTTGGTGTTTGTGATTTGGAACTTCCCCCCATGCCTTCCCGCAAACCACCCCCCGCCTCCGTCTGGCAGGACGTCAAGCGTCTGGCGGGGGCGTTGCGTCACGAGCACGAGATCTCGCTGTTCATCCTGGTCAGCCTGTTCGACATCCTGATGACCTGGATCCTGCTCTCCCGGCCGAAAGACTCAGGGGGAGTCTACTTCAACGAGTCCAACCCCGTCGCGCAGTTCTTCCTGCATCACTGGGGTCTGAAGGGGATGATCTACTTCAAGTTCTTCATGGTCGGCTTCGTCTGCGCGATCGCCGAAATCGTGGCCCACTACCGCCCCAGGACGGGAAAGTTCATCCTGCAGCTCGGCATCGCTGTGGTCTCGGTCGTCGTGATCTACAGCCTTACACTGCTGCTCCGCGCCGAACAAGGCGGCGGTGCGATGCCTGTTCTCGACTGAGACGCTGGGTGGTCGGCGACATGAATTCCCACGCCCATCGCAGAGCCTCTGGGCGTGCCACCCGGCACGCGCCGGCCGGCGGGAGCCGGCCCTACGGTCTTCTCAACCCTCAACCCTCAACCCTCAACCCTCAACCCTCAACCCTCAACGATCAACGATTCTCACCCCAGCCGCCAGCGGGCCTGACGCAACTGGGCCAGCGGCGAATCTTTCAGCTTCTCGTACCAGACCGTCACCAGCGTGCCGTCGTCGCACTCGACCGTGGACGGATACCCCAGGTCGCCGCCGGCGCCATCGTCCGACAGCGTGACCGGCTCGCCCCACGTCTTCCCATGGTCTTCGCTGAGTCGCGCCTGATTGCCGAACGGCTTCCGTCGATAGCCGTAGCTCATCAGCAGCCGGCCGTCCCGCAGCCGGAGCAGATGTGACGGCAACCCCCACACGCCGATCGCGTGCGGCGTCGACCACGTCTTGCCGCCGTCGCTCGACTCGCTCTGCAGCGTTTCCTGGGCGTTCGGCTTGTTGTGATTGCGGATGTGGCAGATCAGCGTCCCGTCCGCCGCCTCGACCGCGTGCAGCTCATGATACTGCAGCGGATCGTCCCCCGGCCGGGTCGGCATGTCCGCAATCCAGTCCCACGAGACGCCGTCATCCTTCGACAGGCAGACGCCGACCTTCCGCTCGGGCGTCCACAACGCCACCCCCGGATACAGCACGTCGCCGTTCGTCAGCGCCACCGGCCCGTGCGGGCTGTCGACCGGGACGCGATAGCGGGCCGACCAGTTCACGCCGCCGTCCGTCGAACGGAGCATCCAGCAGCCCAGTTCCTGCTGCCGCTGCTCGGCCGTCAGCCGACCGTGCACCGCCTGCCACTCCGCCAGCAGGTGCGGATCCCACGCTCCCGGCTGACCGGCGGGAATCTTCTCCGCCTTCTCCAGAATCGGCTGATAGGCCAGCGACGTGAACGTCGTCATCAGCAGCGAGCCCTGCGCCGTCTCGACGACCCCAGCATCGCGGTCGTCGATTGGTCCGTCATAGATCACCTGCGGCCAGCCCCAGGTCAGACCGTTGTCTTTCGACCGCATCAGCTCCAGTCGACCGAACGGACAGACGTGCGTTTCCCGTCCGCCGGAGAACGCCAGCAGCAACTCGCCATTCTTCCGCCGGGCCAGCGTCGGCCAGCCGTGATAGAGCGGCGGCTTCCAACTGATGATCCGGCGGTCCTCGATCGTCGCCGCGGCGTAGGCTCCCCGCCCCCAGAGTCCTGCCGCCAGTCCCGCACCCGCCAGCTTGAGCCAGTCCCGCCGATGATGTTGCCGCATGTGTCGTCTCCCGGGATGTCAGTCGTACCCGCTTTCAATCAATTTGCACTCATCACGACTCAATCATCACTTTTCACGTTCCAGATTGGCCACCATCCGGTTGTTTCGCCGACTCAGCGTCGGCCGCCCCGGCCGCCGCCACTTTCTCCAGCACCACGTCAATCCGCCGCAGACACCGCTCCCGGCCGATCAGGCTCAGCGCCTCGAACAGTCCGATCCCCACCGTCCGCCCGGTCGTCGCCAGCCGCAGCGGGTGGATGATCTGGCCGATCTTGATCCCCTGCTTCTCGACAAACCGGTGCACGAGGTGATCCAGATCCGCCGTCGCAAACGACTCGCAACTCGCCAGCTCGACCCGGATCCCCTGCAGCAGCCCGGTTGACTCCGGCGCCGTGACCAGTTTCTGCCGGAATCCTTTTTCCTCCACGGGGAGCGCCTCGTCGGCGAAGAAGAACTCGGTGTAGTCCAGGATGTCGCTGAAGATCTTCAGCCGGTCCCCGATCGCCGTGACGATCTGCGCGAGGTACGCGCGCGTCTCGGCAGGAACGACGGCCGGTTGTGGAACCTCTTCGGCGGGAACTGGCGAGGCGATGGTCACTGGCCGGAGAACTCCATCGGTCGGCAGCAGCCCGGCCTGCATCAGGAACGGGACGCAGCCGTCGACCTTTTCGTCGAGCGACAACTGCCCCATCCAGTGAGTCTGGTAGCTGATGAGCTTGTCGATGTCGAGCGCCGCCGGCTTCTTGACGATCCGGTCGAGCGTGAAGTTTTCGACGACCGACTGCAGCGACATCAGCTCGGTCTTGTCGTCGAGCGACCAGCCCAGCCGGGACAGCGCGTTGAGCACCCCGGCGGGCAGATACCCCAGTCGCTCATAGTATTCGACCATCACCGGGTTGAGCGTCGTCGAGTCCCCCAGCCCGAGCCGTGGAAAGACCTCGTCGGCCCGGTCAAACATTTTCTTGAGCTGCGGGCTGGTGCGCAGCTTCTCCAGATCCCGCTTGCTGAGCTTCTTCGTCGAGCCCGGTGCGGTGATAAACGGAATGTGCGCGAAGACGGGCAGGGGGTTGCCGAGCGCCTCGTGCATCAGCGCCTGCACCGCCGTGTTCGTCAGATGCTCCTCCGCCCGGATGACGTGCGTGATCTCCATGCTTGCGTCATCGACGACCGTCGCGAAGTTGTAGAGGACCGAGCCGTTGCTGCGCATGATGATCGGGTCGGCGATCAGCGCGCAGTCCCACTCGACGTGCCCGCGGACGGCGTCGTCGATCGCGACCCGGGTCTCTCGCGGGATCAGAAACCGCACAACGTACGGTCGGCCCTCGGCCTCGAACTGAGCCCGCTCCGCCTCCGTGAGATCCAGCGACCGGCGAATGTTGACGAACGTCTCTTTGCGCTTCTCTGCGGCGGTCCGGTCCGCGGCGATCTGCTCGGGAGTGTCGAAGTCCTTGAACGCCTTTCCGGTCGCCAGCAGCTTGTTGACCTCGGCCTGGTACAGGTCGGTGCGCTGCGACTGGTAATAAGGCCCGAACTCGCCGCCGACGTCCGGACCTTCGTCCCAGTCGAGTCCCAGCCAGCGGAAGGCGCGAAAGATCGGCCCCAGCGCACTCTCGACGTTCCGTCCCTGGTCGGTGTCGTCAATCCTCAGAATGAACGTGCCGTTGTTGTGGCGCGCCCAGAGCCAGCAGAACAACGCCGTGCGCATGCCGCCGATGTGCATGTAGCCGGTGGGACTCGGAGCGAATCGCGTGCGAACCTGAGACATGGAGCCGGATTTCCTGCGAACGAGCGGTCAATCAGAGAAGACATGATACGCGGGGACGGCGCGGGTGACGAGAGACCCGGCGAAGAGGATGAAAGTGAAAAGTGAGTATTGAGTAGTGATGAGTGCAAAGTGCCGGACTGCCTGGCGCTCCGGCCGTCTTACAACTTTGCACTTTTCAGTACCCACTACTCGCTTTTCACTCTCGGGGTCTGCTCCCTGTCGATGTTTCGGATCTGGAAAACAAAACAGGGCGGGAAGATTCCCGCCCTGCCGAAGCATCAATTCATCGGACCGCCGAATTTACTCGGTCAGCACCTTGATCTGGATGTTGCGGAACTCGACCGGGTCCGAGTGGCCCGCGAATCCGAAGTAACCCTTCGTCAGTTCCTTCCCCGGGTGCGCGCTGTTGGCCATGTACTCGGTGATCGTCGACAGGTCGGTATCGAGGATCACGTTGCCGTTGAGTTCGACCTTGATCGTCGAGCCCTTGACCGTCACTTCCTGGAAGTTCCACTCCCCCGCCTTGCGGAGGAAGCCGCGGGCGGCGGGCGCCATGCCGTACGCCGAGCCGTGGTACTGGCGGGCGTCGAGCTTCGCGTACTTCTCGGATTCGTTGTCGAGCACCTGCAGCTCGGTCATGCCGGCGTAGGCGGGATTTCCCTCGCCCGGATAGCGGATCGCCAGGCCGTTGTTGCCGCCGGGCGGCACCTTGAATTCCACGCGGGCGACGAAATCGCCGTACTCGTCGGCGGTGTGGAGCACGCCCCCTTTGCCCGGCTTGCAGCGGATGGCGCCGTCGACGACTTCATATTCGTCGACCTTTCCCGCCCAGCCCGTCAGATCCTTCCCGTTGAAAATCGACTTGAACCCTTCGCTTCCCCTGGCCGCCAGCAGCTTGTTCGCTTCGGCGGCGGAGAGCTCGCGGACATAAATATTCTTCCAGCGAATCTCGCCGCCGTGAGTCTGGAGCTGAATCGGTCCCTGCGGGAACAGCGGCGCCTTGCGGTCCCAGTAATTTTCCAGCAGCGCGTTATCGACGACCAGCTTGTCGTTGTAGACCACCGTCGTGCGGGCGCCGACCTGCGTGATCTTGAAACTGTTCCACTCGCCGAACGGCTTGTCGGCCTTCACCAGCGGATCTTTGCCGGCCGCGCCGGGCGAGTTGTTCCAGAGCCCCCCCGAACCCTTGTCGGCGCCCAGATTGAACTTGGACGGGTCGGTCGAGTCCCAGATCTGCACCTGGGGCGAGGCCTTCAGGTAGATGCCGCTGTCCGCCTTGGCAACCGTCTTATAGTCAATCCAGAACTCGTAGTCCCGGTAGTCCTTCAGCGTGGTGGCATAGGGGCCGAAGCCGTCGTTGACCAGATCACCGTTCTGCACGGTCCAGTGGGCTTCGAACTCCTTCTGATTCGCTTCGCGCTTGGCCGCCTGCTCCTCGGGAGTCATCGCCCACAGCTTGCGAGGATCGAAGTGTTCCAGGCCATACCAGCCGGTCAGGTCTTTGCCATTGAAGATCGCGGTGAATCCCTCGGGAGGGACGTTATCGGCGGCGTTCAGATTTGCCGCGGCGCACACCAGCAGCGCACAGACCGCCCAGGACAGTCGTTGGACCAGCACAGACACTCTCCTTCGCAGAAACCCCGGAGCCGGCGGGCAGGTCGCCGCCGCACCCATCAAGTTTGGTTGAAACGAAGCATATCCAGCGACAGACCGGCTTGCCAGACTCCCGCCGCGGGACGGCCGACCGGATCGGGAGCCAGACGCCTGATGTCGACGACTCGCGGCCTGTTGCGCGCGTTTTGAGCGGGATGCCGTGATTCAGGCAATTGCCAGCCCGGAGAGAGGGCATAAGTGCTGAGAGGGCGCGCAAGCGACTCTCGGATTCTGCCCAACTTCCGCGCACTCGCCACATCTTCGCGATTCCTAAAGCCTTTCCCCTGCAACCGTTAGCAACTGATTTCCGGCTTCGCCCTGTTTGTGGGCACACCAGTTGCGTCAGGGACCCTGCGCTGCGGGAAGCGAGTCCGCAGTGGGAATTGCGTCAGGCGCAAGGCGGCCGCATCGGATGGGGTCCCTCTCACGATCGTTCAGGGAAACATTTCAGGTCGTCCTTAGAGGACGCGGACACATGCGGCGGAAAGCCTTTATCAGGGGAAAGGACTAGCGAATGTTGCGATTGCTCGGGCTCTCTTCAATGGCGGGGCTCCTGCTCTGCTGGTGTCTCACTGCAGCACCACTGATGGCGCAGGACGCCGCGCCGGTCGATCCTGCCGCGGCCGCACCGGCCGGTGAAACAACGCCGGCCGAGGAGAAGCCCGCCGAAGCGGCGGCGCCCGTCGATCCCGTCGAGGCATTGACCGCAAAGCTCGGTACGCTGACTGTCGCCGTGGACTGCGTCTGGGTCCTGCTCGCAGCGATGATCGTCTTCTTCATGAATCTCGGCTTCGGCTGCGTCGAGTCGGGGATGTGCCGGGCCAAGAACTGCGTCAACATCGTGTCGAAGAACTTCATCGTCTTCGCCGTGTCGACCGTGGGCTTCTGGATCCTCGGCTGGGGCCTGATGTTCGGCAACGGCGACGACTGGATCGGCAAGAGCGGACTCTGGCTCGTCAGCGGAACCGACAACAGCCCCGCCACCCTCGCCGACTACACCGGCGACTACGGCGCCATCAACTGGACCGGCGTGCCGTTGTGGGCCAAGTTCTTCTTCCAGCTCGTGTTCTGCGGAACGGCGGCGACCATCGTGTCGGGCGCCGTCGCCGAACGCATCAAGTATCTCTCCTTCATTATCTTCTCGCTGTTCCTGACCATGCTGATCTACCCGGTCGTCGGTCACTGGATCTGGGGCGGCGGCTACCTGCAGATGAAGTGGGGCTTCGTCGACTTCGCGGGCTCGACTCAAGTTCATAGCGTCGGCGGCTGGGCGGCTCTTGCGGGGATCATCGTCCTTGGCCCCCGCATCGGTAAGTTCGGACCTGACGGTAAGGTCAATGCGATCCCCGGCCACAGCATGTCGCTGGCCTTCATCGGCTGCCTCGTCCTGTGGTTCGGCTGGTTCGGCTTCAACCCCGGCAGCACCATGGGCGTCTCCGGCGACGGCGGCGCCGTCGCCGCGGAAGTTGCCGTGACCACGAACACCGCGGCCGCGTTCGCCACGCTGACTGCCACGCTGACTGCGTGGCTGCTCCTTGGAAAACCGGATGTCGGCATGACCCTCAACGGCTGCCTGGCGGGTCTCGTCGCCATCACTGCCGGCTGCGCCTTCTTCACCGTTGAAGCCTCAGCGCTCGTCGGCTCAATCGCGGGCGTCCTCGTAGTGCTCTCCGTGATGATGTTCGACCGCATCAAGATCGACGATCCTGTCGGCGCGACGTCGGTGCATCTCGTCAACGGCGTGTTTGGCACGATCTGCGTCGGGCTCTTCAGCCATCCGGACCGGATCGCCCGCAGTGCCAACGCTCTCCATAAGCCCGGCCTGTTCTACGGCGGCGGCATGGACCAGACCATTACTCAGCTTGTCGGAGCCGGGTTCACCGCGGCCTTCGTCTTCACCCTCTCGCTGGGCTTCTGGCTGGTCCTCAAGGCAATCATGGGCATCCGCGTCACCGAGGCCGAGGAGATCGAGGGGCTCGATCACGGCGAACATGGCAACGAGGCCTATCACGGCTTCGTCATCCAGGCCTGAAACCAGCCTCCCCATTTCGCCCCGGCAGGATCGCCGGGGCAGGGAGGAACGAAAAACACGCCGGCCCGGGGATGGATTCCCGAGCCGGCGTGTTTCATTTCCCGGAGCGACAGAACGCTCAATGGAAGGCGTCGTCGTCCGAATCCAACGCGCCGTCCGCCGCGGGCGTATCCCACTGGGCAAAGGTGTTGTTGACGTCGTCGATGTCGAAGACCTCGGGATTCCAATCGCCAAGCCACTCGCGACGCTCCAGCTCGAACTCATCGAGTTTCGCCGCCGGCCGCTTCAAGAGATCGATCGATTCCTCATATCCCGGAATGCCGCCGCAGTCTTCGGGGGGGCAGGCCAGCTTGCCGCTGACGCACTTCGGCGTCGGTCGCTCGTCGTTGACGGGCCACGCCTTCACCAGCGTGATGTCATGCTCCCAACTGTCTCCGAAATCGTAGGTGTAACGGAACTTCTTATATCCCGCCTGCCAGGCCTGACCGATGGCGACGTCCTCCTCGGGCAGCACGTCCGGATCCTGGTCCCACGCCCCCTCGTCTTCTTCGTCCGGCACCGGACCGACGCGATCTTCGCCGACGTCGAATTCGTGCAGGTGGCAGTTCTCCCAGCCCATCGCCACCTGAATACAGTCGTGCAGCTCGCCGAACGACATCTCCGGCAGATGCAGCACGCGTTCGACCGCGGGCCTGGTGTGCTTGAGAGTCACTTTGACTTCGTAACACATCAGCGGCTGGTCGTCGTCGAACGTCATATACCATTCGTCGCCAGTCATCCCGAAGTATGACAGCAGGCCGGCGCGGAACTCCTGCCACTCCGGATGACTGGCGAGCTTGTTGGCAACCTCTTCAATGCCGTTCAGATCAAGCTGGGCCGGGTCGCTGATGCCGATCGACTTCAGCAGCCTGGTCACGATCGCGGGCGGCTGGCGGACATCCTCCGCAGAGAACAGATCCGGAAACTGCAGAGCGTCGCCGATCCGGTCGATCGCCGATCGTTTGGACGGCTTGGCGGCCTTCTTCTTGGCCGTCTTTTTCTGAGTGGCTTTCTTCGTGACCGCTTTCGGCTTGGCCGTTCCGGCGGAGGCCTTCTTCGCCGACGGCTTTCCAGCCGCTTTCTTGACAGCCTTGGCCACCTGCTTGACGGTCTTCTTGACCGATTTTTTCTTCGCCACCGGGACATCTCCTGAGATGCATTTGACCTGCACTGGCCTTCTGATTGTGGTTCCAGAGGCGAAAATCCGCCAGACTGATCTACGGCTTTTCTCCGTCTTTCATTGAGAAGAAACTCACCGATGCTGCCCCGAGTTCTCGAACCCGAAGTCATGGAATCCGCCGAGGAGGCCCAGGACTACGACGCCATGGACCATTCCCAGGTCAACCGCATGTTTGTGGACGACCTGCAGGCGGCAATACAGACGCTAAGTCTTCTTTCTGGCGGCAGTTACCGCGTCTTCGACGCCGGCACGGGCACCGCCCTGATTCCGATCGAACTGGTCGGTCGCGGCGGCTCCCTTTCCGTCGTCGCCGCCGACGCCGCCGACGAAATGCTCCAGCTCGCGCGGCAGAACATCGCTCGCTCGGGGATTTCCCAACAGATCACCACCGCTCTCGTCGACTGCAAGAGGATCGCAGACGCCAATGGCGCTTACGACATCGTCATGTCCAACAGCATCATCCACCACATCCCGGAACCGTTCGCCGTCCTGGCCGAACTGGTCCGGATCCTGCGTCCCGGCGGGCTGCTTTTCATCCGGGATCTCTTTCGTCCGGCGACCGACGGCGAAGTCGAACGGCTGGTCGCCCTCTACGCCGGCGGCTCGAATCCCCATCAGCAGCAGCTCTTCCGGCAGTCTTTCCATGCGGCGTTGACCGTCGACGAAGTCCGGCAACTGGTCGCTCCCCTGGACATTCCCGGCGACGCAGTGCGGGCCACCAGCGACCGCCACTGGACGCTGGCCTGGCAGAAGCCCGAAGCGTGAGCTCCGGCCGTGACCGCCTGCCCGTATCGACGGACTTGGCACCGTTCTACAGGCGGCCTACCATCTAGGAGAATTGACGGTCCTTGACATCAGCAAACTTCGATTTGTGACGGGCGGCACTCCTTCGGGACCGTCGGGTTCCGCCGCCCGTACTCCGGTTACTCGAAAGCACACGCTCCCATGGCCAAGAAGACAATCGCCGACGTCGACGTCAAAGGCAAAGCCGTCCTGATGCGCTGCGACTTCAACGTCCCGCTCGACGATGCGCTGCAGATCACCGACGACCGCCGGATCACCGAAGCGCTGCCGTCGATCAAGTCGGTCCTCGACCGCGGCGGCCGGGTGATCCTGATGAGTCACCTCGGTCGCCCCGAAGGAAAGGATCCCGCCGCCGACGCGAAGTACAGCCTCAAGCCGGTCGCCGACCGTCTGCAGAAGCTGCTCGGCTGCCCGGTCCACTTCGCCAGCGACACCGTCGGCCCGGACGCCCAGGCCAAGGCGAAAGCGGTCAAGGACGGCGAAGTCCTGCTGCTGGAAAACGTTCGCTTCAACAAGGGCGAGAAGAAGGGGGACCCGGACTACGCCGCAGTGCTGGCTTCGTTCGGCGATGTCTACTGCAACGACGCGTTCGGCACCTGCCACCGGACTGAGGGGAGCATGGTCGCCGTCCCGAATGCGATGACCGGCAAGCCCAAGGTCTGCGGGTTCCTGGTCGAGAAGGAAATCAAGTTCCTCTCCGAAGCGATTGCCAATCCCGGCCGGCCGTTCGTGGCGATTGTCGGCGGGGCCAAGGTCTCCGATAAGATCAACGTCATCCAGAACCTGCTCAACATTTGCGATAAGGTTCTCATCGGGGGTGCGATGGCCTACACCTTCGTCCTCGCCCAGGGAGGCAAGACGGGCAAGAGCCGGGTCGAGCCGGACAAGGTTGACCTGGCGAAGGAACTGATGGCGAGCGGAGCCGGCAAACTGGAGTTGCCCGTCGATACCCACTGCGGCGACGCTTTCAGCCCCGACTGCAACAAGGTCGTCGTCAAAGCGGGGCAGATTCCCGACACGTTCGAAGGCCTGGACATCGGCCCGGAGACGCAGAAGAAGTATGCCGAGATCGTGAAGTCGGCGAAGACGGTTGTCTGGAACGGCCCGATGGGGGTGTTCGAGATGCCGCCGTTCGACGCCGGGACGCGGGCGGTGGCGAACGCGATCGTCGAAAGCAGTTCCGTCAGCATCATCGGCGGCGGGGACAGCGCGGCGGCGATCCAGGAGTTCGGCCTCGCCGACAAGGTGACGCACGTCAGCACCGGCGGCGGCGCGAGCCTGGAGATGCTGGAAGGGAAGAAGTTCGTCGCGGTCGAGCTGCTCGACGACAAGTAACCCGGCGACAGAGTTCTCGCTCAATCTGCACCCTCCAGTCTCATGCTGGAGGGTGCTTTCGTTGGCCGCGCGAGAAAAGCCTGACGGACTCGCAGAGACGATTCGGCGAGGGCCCGTCTTACGACTTCTTTTTGCGGTTGGGGGGATCGCCGGTGCGTCCGCCCAGGTAGGGGTAGGCGTCGAATTTCTCGGCGCCGCCGATGACGCGCGGGTCCTGCGACGCTTTGAGTTCGCTTTCGAGCTGCTGCCAGAGGCGATCGCGCTGGGTGCGGAACTCGGGGCGGTCGGCGACGTTGACGAGCTGCTCCGGATCCGACTTGAGGTCGTAGAGCTCTTCGGCGGGGCGTTTGGCGAAGGCCAGATCGAAGAAGGGCGTGATCGCCGGGTCGTGCTGGTGCGTGACGAGGAAGCTCTTGGTCGGGCCGTCGTCGCAGTCGGCGAAGGCGTTTCCTTTTTCGGAGGCTTTCCCGTCGGCAATGCCGTTGGGCCAGAGCTCCGGGCGGAAGTTGCGGATGTAGAGGAAGTCGCGGGTGCGGATGGCCCGGCCGGGGTAGCCGGCGGTGTTGCCCCGCTCCTGCGACGGGACGTGCCGTTCCTTGCCGAAGATCACGTGATCGCGGCTCGGATCCTTTTGGCCGGTCTGCATTGGCGTGAGTTGGGCCATCAGGCTGCGGCCGGTCATCTCCGCAGGAATCTGCAGACCCGCGGTCCAGAGAAACGTCGGGGCCAGATCGGTCGTGCTGACGAAGTCCTCGACGACTGTGCCTGCCGGAAACTGGCCCGGCCAGCGGATGACGAGGGGCACGTGGGTTCCCAGGTCGTAGAGGTTGCTCTTGCCGCGGGGGAACGGCATGCCGTGATCGCCGGTCATGACGATGATGGTCTTGTCGAGCTCGCCGGCGGCTTTGAGCTGTTCGAGGGCTTCGCCGACTTCGCGGTCGAAGCGTTCGACTTCGAAGTAGTAATCGGCGATGTCGCTGCGGATGGTTTCGTGATCGGGAAAGCAGCCCGGCACGCGAATCTTGCCGAGGTCGAGGCCCGACTTGACGCCGGTTCCCGCCACGTAGGGGCGATGGGGATCGGAGGAACCGAACCAGTAGCAGAAGGGTTTCCCCTCCGGTCGCTGTTTGAGGAATTCGCCGAAGTTGCGGAAGAGGGGGCCGGTGGGGTCTTCTTTGCGGCCGCCGGCTTCGAGGCGGCCGGGCCCCCAGGCCTTCCGGCTGTGTCCGGTGGCGTAGCCGGCGTCGCGGAGGATTTCGGGATAGGTGCGGAACTTGGTCTGCAGGGTGCTCCAGAGGTTGGCGTTCTCCTCCAGTCGCCAGTGGTACTGGCCGGTCAGGAGCGCCCCACGGGAGGGGGTGCAGGAGGGGGACGAGACGAATGCGTTGGCGAACAGGACGCCTTCTTTCGCCAGCCGGTCGAACGTCGGCGTGCGGACGACGGGATCGCCGTAGACGCCGGCATGCCGCCAGCCCCAGTCATCGGCCATGGCGATGAAGATGTTGGGGGGCCGGTCGGCGGCGGAGAGACTGGTTGTGGCGGCGCAGAGCAGAGCGAAAAAGAAGGGACGGAGCATGGGGTCGGTCCTCGGGGGAGAATCGCGAGTGGTGGAGGCATGGTAACGGAACGGGCGGGGCGGGGCAGCACGCGAATTCCGGGCCTCTGCTTACCGTTGCGATTCGGGTCGGCCTGCGTGGGATGACGCCGGGTTGAGTTTGACGCTGAGCATCTTCATGGCGTCGCAATTCGCGTGGTTCACCGGCCAGCGACCGACGATGCGGGAGTCCTGTCAGGCCGGGCAGGCCGTGTTATCGGGCCGGAGCGAATGCTGTTAATGCGAGAGGCAATCAATCGAAGCGTAGTATCCTTCGTGGTGAAAGAGCACGATTTGTGAGCGGGCGGGAAACAAGAGAATCACGTCGCCGTCGAACACGAAGCGACCGAACGTCAAACGATGCCAGGATGCGAACTCGTTCAATGAGTCGGCGGCCGTTCGAAACGGACCGCCACGCACGAATGACTCGTCCGTAATCACAATGACATCTGCGCCACAGACTCGCGATTCCGGAAGAATCCGGGCCAGGATATCGAGGTCATCAAGGGATTCGTAATCTTTCATCGGGAGGAACGTAAAACTCAGGCCGGCCGCACTGGCGGCATCTGCGATCCTGTCAGGAAGAAAGCCGCGCTTATCGCGGATGGAATCCCGGCTATTCGGCAGAAGTGAGTTCAGCGCCGACAGCGCATCGGACCAGTCAATTGATGTGACAACCATGGATCGCTGCACTCGCTGGCCCAGTGTGGCAATCACCCGACGTCATGTGCCTTTGGCACCCAGACGCCCAAAGCGGCGTCTGGGCCACCCGACACCCGAAGCAGGTTACTTCGCGAGTGCCGGTTCCGACTTCAGCCCCGCGCTGTTGATTGTCACGATCTCGTACTTGTGCTGCGGATCGGATCCCGCCGCCCGATCGACGTACCTCAACTCGGCGACCGGCTTCTCCGGCGTGTCGTGGTACGACATCCCCTGGAAGAGCGGGCGGCCGAAGCGGGCGACGGGCTTCTCCGGCAGCGTGACGAGGTCTTTTCCGTCCCGACGGATCAGGAAGCCGCCCACGCCCGATTCGAAGTCGGCCTGCACGTCCCAGGTCAACACGGCGTTGCCGTCGGGGTCGCGCGTCAGGCGGACATCGCGCGGCGGCGCGGGGGGCGACGTGTCGCTGGTGACGCCCGTTTTGACGTACTCCGCCCAGGTGCGGGCGAAGGCTTCGCCGGGGAGCCAGCTCGCGTCGAGCAAGTTGCCGGTGAACTGGGAGGCGGGGACGGCGGCGTCCCCTTCGAGCGGGGCGAGCCAGCCGGAGTTCGGGTCGATCGGCTTGAGGGCCTGATCGGCGGCGCCCGGATCGGGGAGGCGTTGCGCCAGGCAGGCGTCGAAGAAAGGGATGGCCAGATAGCGCGAGTCGCCGCATTCGTGAGCGGTGCGAGGATCGGGGGCGAAGCCGACGAGGGCGCCTTGCGGCCGATAGGCTTTGAACATCGCCATCGAGCCGGTCCAAGCCCCGGCGAAGCGCTGATCGTCCCGTTCCTTGATCCCGGGGTTGAGGATCATCGGAATGCCGTAGGCGGCGGCGGGGATTTGCGGTTTGGGGATCTCGCCCTTTTCCCAGGTGGCGTAGGCGGTGCCGGAGCGGAACCAGATGGCGACGATCCGTTCGGGGTGCATGGTCTGCATCAGGCTGGCCCAGAAGCCGCCTCCCGAATGTCCCCACAGGCACCAGGGAACCGTTTCCACTTCGGGGTGGCCGGACTGCCTGGCGAGGTCGGTGAGAGAGCGCAGAAAGGTCTGGTTGGAGCCGTTGCGAGGATCGCACCAGAGCCGGCAGTTCTCGCCGTCCTTCTGGTGATAGGAGGGGCCGAGGAGCGCGCAGTCCCACTTGCGGGCGAGAGCCTGCCAGTGCAGGTCGTATGCGGCGGTTTCGCCCCCCTTGCAGGCTCCTTCGCCACAGCCGTGTTGATGGACGATGACGCCGCGGAGCGTCTGGACTCCGTCGGGCACCCACAGTGTATAGGTCACGCCGTAGGGGAGTTCGCCTTCAACCTTAGATGGCGGGTACTCGACGACGAAGTATTTGCCGTCGGCGTGGAGGGGGGTGGAGAGCGGGGCGAGGAGGAGGGTGGCGAGAAGGAGCGATTTCAGCGGGGTCATATGCGAACCTTGAGGGTTGAGTCGTCGATGGTGAATCGTCGATGGTCAGAGAAACTGAACGGGATCATCCCGCCTCAGCCATTCTCGCTCAACCCAGAACTCGCGCACCGCGGGGGACTCGCTTTGCTCCGCGGGCATGCATTGCACGAATGACGTTCCCGACGGACGAGGACGTCCGTCGTACGTTGCGGCGAGCGATGCTTCAACTCCGGCCATCGACGATCATCGATCGACCATCAACGAGTTTACACCAGCTCTGGGATCGGGCGGCCGCCTTCGACGACGATGGGGGTCGGGCGACCCTGTGGGCTGATCCAGTGGGTTTGCAGGTCGATTTCCAGGTGCCGGAAGACCGTTGCGGCGAGATCCTGCGGGCGGACGAGGCCTTCCTTGATGTCGTAACCGCGCGAGTCGGTGCTGCCGACTGCCTGACCGTGCCGGAGGCCGCCGCCCGCCAGAACCATCGACATCACGTTGGTCCAGTGCTCGCGTCCGGCTTCCTTGTTGATCACCGGCGAACGGCCGAACTCGCCCATCATCACAACGAGCGTGTCGTCGAGCAGGCCCCGGCGTTCGAGGTCGTTGACCAGGCCGAAGAGCGCGCGGTCGACGTGGGGCATCAGCGGCGTGAGCCCCTTGACGATGCCGCCCCACTGGACGTTGTCGCCGTGATGATCGAAGTAGCCCCACGCGCCGCTGACCAGCACGAACGTCGAACCCGCTTCCACCAGCCGGCGGGCGAGGATCGCCTTCTCGCCGATGCTGTTGCGGCCATATTCGTCGCGGGTGGCGTCGGTTTCGTCCTTCATGTCGAAAGCCCGCTGGACGTTCCCTCCCAGGACCATTTCGAAGGCCTGGCGGTTGTAGCGGTCGAGCTTGTTCAGCACGTCGCTGCGATCGAGGTCGTCGCGCATGCGGTCGAAGGACGCCCGCAGCGATTCGCGATCCTGCAGCCGGTCGACCTGGACGCCCTTGGGCAGGCCGAATTTGCCGACGAGATCGAGGCCGTTGACGGGAGCGTAGGCGGGGCCGAGCTGGCCGGCTTCGTAGACGTCGGCCTTCCAGGCCGGGGCCAGACCGACGAAGGCCGGCATGTCCGGGTGGTTGGGGCCGCGGAACTTGGAAACGACGGAGCCCATCGAGGGCCAGCCGTCGCCGTCCCGGCCGTTGTCGGTCCGGCGGGCCAGCGGGTTACCGGCCTGAAAGGTGATCGGCGTATGGTTGCTGGCCCGGCAGTCGACGGCTCGCAGGAACGACAGCTTGTCGGCGATCGAGGCCTGCAACGGCAGATGCTCGGAGAGCTGGAGTCCGGGGACCTTGGTGGGAATCGCGGACCAGGGGCCGCGGATTTCGGCGGGAGCTTCGGGCTTGGGGTCCCACATATCGATGTGGCTGGGACCGCCGGAGAGCCAGAACAGAATGACCGATTTTTTCCGGCCGGAACCGGCGCCGGAGGCCTCTTTCGCCGCGGCGAGCTGGGCCATGGAGAGTCCGCCAAGGCCGGCCATGCCGGTCTGGAGAAACCAGCGGCGCGAGCCGGCGCGGAACAGATCGTTCGGGGCGGGCTGAAAGGCGGAGAACGCGGAGGCGAGCTGGTGACCGCGGGCGTGGGCGAAGTCGGCGGGCATGAGACAATCCTTGGCACGGTAACGAGACGGCAGCGGGCCGGGGTGCGACGGACTCTCAGGTAAGCACATCTGGATGCGTTATCGACATGGTAACGGGTGTTCCTGCCGAAGAAAAGAGGAGAGGCCGCCAATTTCCGCAACCCGTCCTGCGATAGGCCGGTGGTACGAAGGACGCATCATTTCGTGTCAGAAATCGCCTGTCTTCTGCAGCGTTTGGGCGACGGACCGGCGACGACACATGGACACAAGATCCGTACGCGATTCTCAACCACGTCTTGAAGGAATCGCACGAACGCCGTTGTCGGAAGAGGCGTGATGGCTGGAGGCGACTCGGGCGGCCCCCGCTTGTTCCGCGCCCGGCCCCCGGCTACGCTCGGCTCGCCGCCACTTCCTCTGTCGCACTTCCCTCTGGGCAACTTCTCATGATCCGTCCATTCTCGTTCACGCTGCTGCTGCTGCTCGCCGCCAGTCTGCCATGCGGGGCGGCCGATCCCATCCGAGTGGTTGTCTGGGACGAACAACAGCCGGCTCAGAAGCAGGCGTACGACAACTTCCTGGGCAACGCGATCGCGAAGTACCTCGGTCTGCAGCCGGGGATTGAGGTGACGTCGGTCCGGCTCGACGCCCCCGAGCAGGGGCTCTCCGCCGAAACGCTCGATTCGGCTCAGGTCCTCGTCTGGTGGGGGCATGTCCGGAATCGCGAAGTCTCCGCCGAGAAGGGTCGGGAGATCGTGGCGCGGATCAAGGCGGGGAGGCTGTCGCTGATCGCGCTGCACTCGGCTCACTGGTCGACGCCGTTCGTCGAGGCGATGTACGAACGGACGCGGCAGGATGCGGCCCGCCAGTTTCCCGCCCCCGCCGGCGGAAAGGTCGAGTTCGAATACGTCGCGCCGCCGCTGGCCTATACGGTTCCGGCGCAGGGTTCGCTGAAGACGCCGGCGTACTACGCGACGAAGCGGGGCGGCAACGTGCTGCACGTGCGGGTCGATCTGCCGAACTGCTGCTTCCCGGACTACCGCCCGGATGGCAAACCGAGCACGATCAGGTTGCTGAGGGCCGACCACCCGGTTTCGCAGGGACTGCCGGCGACATTCGTGATTCCGCACACCGAAATGTACAACGACCCGTTCCACGTTCCGCCCGCCGACGAGGCGCTGTTTGAAGAGTCGTGGGAAGCGGGCGAGACGTTTCGGAGCGGGCTGGTCTGGAACATCGGCCGGGGCAAAGTTTTCTATTATCGTCCGGGGCACGAGACGTTCGACGTCTATCAGCAGCCCGAATCGCTGAAGGTGGTCGAGAACGCCGTCCGGTGGCTGGCGGCCGAACAGTCCGCAGTGCGGCACTCGTTCTTCATCGCGGGGCCGACGTTCACGGGGATCATCGGGGAGGACGGCGAGCCGGAGTGGGACTCCGGCCGACCGGCGGCGCGGGATGGATTCGTGCTGCCAAACGAGAATGTGCTGATTGCCTGGGGCGACGAGGTCAAGGAGTTCACGCGCGGCAAGGAGGTCATCTTCGCCTACAAGAAGTCGGCGGAGAACAAGGAGATCGGGACGGTTGAGCGACTGGCGGACGGGCGGACGCTGATGACCGAACTGGGGCCGAAGCCCCGGCTGCTGGAGGTCGATGCGGCTGGCAAGATCGTGCTGGAGTTCCCGCTGCAGCCGGAGACTGACAACGCGCATATGCAGACGCGGATGGCCCGGAAGCTGACGAGCGGCAACTATCTCGTACCACACCTGCTGGCGTTCCAGGTCAAGGAGTACACGCCCGAGGGGAAAGTCGTCTCCGCCTTCGCGACCGATCTGCCTGAGCTTGGCGGCCGGGCTGCGGAGAACTGGCCCTTCACGGCGATCCGGCTGGTCAACGGAAATACGCTGGTCACGCTGACGCACGGCAACAAGGTGGTGGAACTGGATGCCACGGGCAAGGTGGTCTGGAAGCTGACCAACGACGATCTGGAGGGAGCGCCGCTCGCCGATCCGTGCGGCGCCCAGCGACTGCCGAACGGCAATACGGTGATTGCCAGTTACGGCACGCGCGGGTCTGTGAAGGTGCTGGAAGTGACCCGCGAGAAACAGGTGGTCTGGCAGTATACCGGACCGCACAAGGCCCACGAGATTCAGGTGCTGACGACGAACGGCGAGCCGGTGGCCGGGCCGCCGTTGAAGTAAAGGGCATGCTCGCCGGAGTCGGGCGAGCATGCCGCACGTTCGACTTTTTCCTGTGATCCGATCAGTCCCACCACCAGGGGTGAGCTGCGGAGCGAGCTCCTTCGACGGCCGTGGTCCGCTGTCCGTCCAGGCGCTGTCCGTTCTCGGCCTGCCAGGCGCCGGCGTCGAGCAGCCGCTTCTGTCCGATGGAAACGCCGCCGCCGACAAGACCGATGACCGTATTGCCGGCGCGTTTGGCGTTGACCAGGGACGCGACGGTCCGTGGTGCGGCGCCGTGGGTGTAGTCGCTCTGAAGCGGATCGCTGAAGACTTCAACCGACCAGCCGACCTTCTCCGCCAGACCGTCCCGGCGGATCAGCGAAGCCACCAGCGTCCAGTCGACGAGATTCTGCAGTTCTGCGAAGACCGGCGACCTGGCCGCCAGATCGGGGAACCGCTTCGTAAACTGCTTCGCAAAGGCCGTAGTCGAAAGGCGCGTCGTCGGGGCCTCCGATCGTGTTCCGCTGGCGTCGGTCAGTTCTTCCTGGGAAACGAGCTGGGCGCGCTGTCCGCGAAAGGCGAACGTCATTCCGTCCTGGCTCTTCACGAGCTCGTCGTAGAGCGGAACGAAGTACCAGCGCTGCATGCTGTTGCCGCCGGCGGTCGTCAGCATGTCCAGATGACTCCGCAGGCCTTTGACACGGTGATTTTCGAGCCCCAGCGAGATGCGCTTCATCCGCCAGTCGGCCTCGACGAGAACGGCGCCGGCGTGCGAATCGGCGGGAACCCCGGTTACGCTGACATTTTGCGGACCGAGAATCGCCGGCATCATCTGAAAACGCTGTTCGACGACGTTGATGGTCGCCGCGGTGCTGTTCTGCGCCAGGAACTTCTGCAGTTGAGCGAGGCGGGCCGGTTCGGGGTCGATGGAGCAGCCGACGACGGGCGCCGTCGCCAGCGTTCGCCAGATCACGCAGAAGTCTTCGAGATTGAGCGCCGGGCGTCCCGACTCAACGCCGACCATCCGCCCGATGGCATCCGGGACGCAGCCTTCCGCCGGGCCGGCGATCACCAGATCCCGGCTCTCCGGGAGAACAAACAGGTAGTCGATCTGCTGCAGACCGGCCAACTGGGTCAGGTCGGTCGGCAAAGCCTGACCGGCCTTTTTTGCGGCGGTATAGGCTTCTTCGAGGCGATTGAGCGACACCTTGCGGCATTCACTCGGCTTCGTCCAGTCGCCCGCCTCGGACTTCCTGGCCAGGGCTGTCCGACGTCGATGGTCGAGAGCGGCGTCGGAATCGGACGGCAGCACGGCGGTCATTAACCCCGCCGCATCGATCCGAATTCCGGAGCTGCTCCTGTTATTATTGTTATTATTGCCGCCCGAGTTGCCGCCGCTGTTATTGCCGCCGCCGTTGTTGGTTTGCGCCAGGGCAGGCAACGTCGCGACGCACAGCATCGCGCAGACAAATCCCTTCAACAGGCGGCGTTTCATGATCGTCCTCGGTGAGTGAGAGTCGTGGAGTTGGCGGACTGGAGGTTCTGCGGAACAACGACGACCCGCAGTCGTCGTGGGCGACGTCAAGAGAGGTGAAAGTGCGAGGCCTCTTAGTCATACCTGATTTGCCGCCGATGTCTGCGCGAAACAGAGCGGACCTTACGAGGTTGGAAGCCTGTTACAGAAATGGCTTCTGACTGACTGTAGAAACCGGCAGTCACCCTGTCATGCCGGTCGCGAAGTCCGCTCGGCGACTTGTTCGGCGGAGACGCCGGCCCGATAATGGGCGGCTTGCCCTCGGTTTCCTCCGTTTCCGCCCGCTGGTTGTCTGCGCGTTATGTCCGTTCGCATTTCGAACTTACGTCTTCCGGTAGAGGCTCCCGAAAACGTGCTGCCGGACCGGCTGGCGCAGAAGCTGGGACTGCGGCCCGAGGACTTCACGCGGTGGCGAATCCTCAAGAAGAGCCTCGACGCGCGGTCCCCCGTGGATCTGCAGTGGGTCTATACGACGCTGGTCGATCTGCCCGAAGAGGTGTATGGGTCGTCATCGCTGCAGAGCCGGCTGCGGGGCGACGTGGTGGCCTACCAGCATCCGGGGTTTGAGGACCCGGCTCCCGGAACGGCCCCGCTGCGCGAGCGGCCGGTGGTGGTGGGCTCGGGACCGGCGGGTTTGCTGGCGGGGTACTACCTGGCTCTCAAAGGCTACCGACCGCTGATCCTGGAACGGGGGATGCCGGTCAAGGAGCGCGTTCCCGCCGTGCGGGCTTTCGACGCGGGGGGGGAGTTCGAGCGCGAGAACAACTATCTGTTTGGGGAAGGGGGGGCCGGCTGCTTCAGCGACGGCAAGCTGACCTGCCGGCTGGAAGGGCCCGACGTCGAGTGGACGCTGGAACGCTTTGTCGAGTGCGGCGGCCGGCCGTCGATCATCTATGAGAACCGGCCGCACCTGGGGAGCAACAAGCTGCCGATGATCTGCCGGAATTTCCGGCGGAAGATTGAGGCTCTGGGGGGCGAGTATCGCTTCGGCTGCTGCGTCGAACGGCTCGACGTCCGGGACGGGCAGATGGCGGGGCTGATGACGTCGTCGGGGTACATTCCCGCGACGCATGTGATTCTGGGAATCGGCCACAGCGCCCGCGATACCTATGAGATGCTGCACGAACTGGGCGTGCCGATCGTGCAGAAGGCGTTTCAGCTCGGGGTGCGGATCGAGCAGCCGCAGGCGCAGATCAATCATCACAAGTACGGCCGTCCCGAATACCTGCAACTGCTGGGGGCGGCCGACTACACCCTGAACGCCCGCGGGCCGAAGGATGTTTTCACGTTCTGCATGTGCGCGGGGGGGGTGATCATTCCCAGCATTTCGGAGCCGGAGATGTTCTGCTCGAACGGCATGAGCAACTCCCGGCACGATACGCCGTTTGCGAACAGCGGCATCGTGGTGACGCTGGAGCCCAACGAATTCGGCAGCGATCATCCGCTGGCGGGGGTTTACTTGCAGCGGAAGTACGAGGCCCTGGCCTACAAGCTGGCGGGGGCGAGCTACTACTGTCCGATCCAGCCGGCGAAGGACTTTGTCGCCGGGCGGTCGCCGGATCCGAAGGCGAAGTACGAGTGCTCGTACGAACGGGGTGTCCGGCCGCTGGCTCTCGACCAGTTTCTGCCGCCGGTGATCGCTCAGGCGATCCGCAAGGGGCTGCCGGTGATGGACCAGAAGCTCCGCGGCGACTTTCTCAAGAATGCGATGCTGGTCGGCCCCGAGATGCGGGGGAGTTCGCCGGTCAGGATCGATCGCGACCTGGCGAACCGGCAGTGTCAGAACATTGCGGGGCTGTACCCGGTCGGCGAGGGGGCCGGCTACGCGGGGGGGATCGTGAGTGCGGCCGTCGACGGTCTGCGCAGCGCCCGCGTGCTGGTGCGGGACTATGCGCCGTCGCAAACCTGAAGTCTGCGGAGTCCACGATGCGTCTGCCAAGGGTCCTGGTCGCGACGGTCTGCCTGTTGACGTTGTCCGGGATGGCGACGGCGGATGAACCTCGCGTCGAAGACGTCGCCTTCAAGGCCGAGTGCGACGGCTCCGAACAGCGGTACGTGCAGATCGTGCCGGCGAAGTTTGACGAGAACGCGACGCACGACGTTTTGATTGCGCTGCACGGGCACGGGTCGGATCGCTGGCAGTTCGCGAAGGACGGCCGGGACGAGTGCCGGGCCGCCCGCGACGTCGCCGCCCGGCATGGCATGCTTTACATCTCCCCCGATTACCGGGCG